>NZ_CP067112.1:2400000-3020716 GCF_016615815.1 Luteimonas sp. MC1572
GCTTGGCGTTGAGCACTTCGTGGTGGATGCCGGCCTCGGTGAGCTGCTGGCTGAGCATCTCGGAGACTTCGATCGAGGTGGTGCCGACCAGCACCGGCTGCTGGCGCGCGTGTGCGTCCTTCAGCTCGTTGATCACCGCGCGGTACTTGCCGGCGCGGTTGAGGAACACCGCATCCGGATGGTCCTTGCGAACCATCTCGCGGTTGGTGGGGATGACCACCACTTCCAGGTTGTAGATGGACTGGAACTCGAACGCTTCGGTATCGGCGGTGCCGGTCATGCCGGCGAGCTTGCCGTACATGCGGAACAGGTTCTGGAAGGTGATGCTGGCGAGCGTCTGGTTCTCGCGCTGCACCGGAACGCCTTCCTTGGCCTCGACCGCCTGGTGCAGGCCGTCGGACCAGCGGCGCCCGGTGAGGGTGCGGCCGGTGAACTCGTCCACGATCACCACCTCGCCGTCGCGCACGATGTAGTCCACGTCGCGCTGGTAGATGGCGTGCGCGCGCAGCGCGGCGTTGAGATGGTGCACCACGTGGATGTTCTGCGGCGCGTACAGGCCGTCGTCCTCGCCGAGGATGCCGGCGCTGCGCAGCAGGTTTTCGGCGTGTTCCTGGCCGGCCTCGGACAGGTGGACCTGCTTGCCCTTCTCGTCCACCCAGTAGTCGCCCTCGCTGTCCTCTTTTTCCTGGCGGCTGAGCGAGGGGACGATGCGGTTGACCTTGATGTACAGCTCGGGCGAGTCGTCGGACGGGCCGGAGATGATCAGCGGCGTGCGCGCCTCGTCGATCAGGATGGAGTCGACTTCGTCGATGATGGCGTAATGCAGGCCGCGCTGGTGGCGCTGGTCGCGCGACAACGCCATGTTGTCGCGCAGGTAGTCGAACCCGAATTCGTTGTTGGTGCCGTAGGTGATGTCGGCGGCGTAGGCGGCGGCCTTGTCGCCGTGCGGCATGCCCGGGTACACCACGCCGACCGACAGGCCGAGCCAGTTGTACAGGCGGCCCATCCACGCGGAGTCGCGGCGCGCCAGGTAGTCGTTGACGGTGACCACGTGCACGCCCTTGCCCTCGAGCGCGTTGAGGTAGGTGGGCAACGTGCCGACCAGGGTCTTGCCTTCGCCGGTGCGCATCTCGGCGATCTTGCCGGTGTGCAGCACCATGCCGCCGACCAGCTGCACGTCGTAGTGGCGCATGCCCAGCACGCGGACCGAGGCCTCGCGGCAGACGGCGAACGCTTCCGGCAGCAGTTTGTCGAGCGACTCGCCGTTGGCGATGCGCTCGCGGAATTCGGGGGTCTTGGCCTGCAGCTCGGCGTCTGACAGCGCCTGCATCTGCGTTTCGAACGCATTGACCTTGGCGACAACCTTGTTGAACTGTCCGACGACGCGTTCGTTGCGGCTGCCGAAGACGCTGGTAAGCAGGCGATTGAGCATGGATTGACCGTTGCTGTGAAGAGTGGCCCGGGGACTACGCCGGGATGTCATGGTTCCGGAAACAGGAAAAGGGCGCGGGGCGCCCTTCTCTGCTGGCGACGACATTGTACCGTGGGGGTCTGCAGGCCGCCTATCAAGCCCCCCGGCGCAGGATCAGCCGCGCTTGGCGACCGCCTGCTGGTCGCCGAGGAACTGGCGCGGGTTGGCGACGCGGCCGTTTTCCCAGACCTCGAAGTGCACGTGCGCGCCGGTGCTGCGGCCGGTGGAGCCGGCACGCGCGATCTGCTGGCCCACGCGCACCAGGTCGCCCACCTTCACCACGTTGCGCGAGTTGTGCGCGTAGCGGGTGACGTAGCCGTTGCCGTGGTCCACCTCGACCACGTTGCCGTAGCCCGAGCGCACTCCGGAATAGCTGACCACGCCGTCGGCGACCGACATCACCGCGTCGCCGGTGTTGGCGTCGAAATCGATGCCCTTGTGGTACGCGGCGCCGCCGCCGAACGGATCGGCGCGGCGGCCGAAGCCGGAGGTGATGTAGCTGGCGGCCACCGGCGAACGCGAGGGCACGGCGTTGCGGTCGAGCTCGCGGTTGAACAGCAGCGACTCGAGCACCGAGAGCTGGCTGCCGGCGCCGGTGAGCTCGGAACCCGCCTGAGCGATGCCCTCGCGCAGCTCGGTGGCCGGCATGTCGCCGACCGGGCCGTAGCCGCCCACGCCCACCGGGCGGTTGAAGTCGAATTCGCCGTCGCCAAGCTGGGCAACGCGGGTCAGGCGGTCGCCGAGCGCGTTCAGGCGGTTGGCCTGGGCCTGCAGCTCGCCGAGGCGGGCGGCCAGTGCATTCACCTCGCGCTGCGCGGCGCGGCGGGTGTCATCAAGGCGCGCGTCCTGCGTCTGCAGCTGCGCCTGGAGGTTGTTCACGTGCCCGGCCTGCAGGCTGGCACCGAGCGTGGTGCCGAGCACCAGCATGGCAGCAGCGGCGGCGAGCGGTTTGCGGCCGGCGACGCGCGCGACCCGAAGGGCGCTGCGGCGGGCGTATTGCAGGAGCCACTCCTGCGAATGTTGAAGTGAGCGGTGTAGAGTCATCAGATGTCCAGTTCCAGATCCAAGCAGGCAATCCCCCGAGGTCCACGCGCTGCCCTCGACGCGCTTCTGGCCGATACCGCCGGCCGTCCGATCCAGCGCGCCATGTGGCTCGACGCTCTGGACCGCCTGCTCCGTCCCCACTTGCCACCTTCACTGGCCGCGCACGCGCGGCTTGCGAATGTGGATGGCGCGAAGCTGGTCTATCTGGTGGATTCGCCAATCTGGAACGCCAAACTCAGGCTTGCCGCTCCGGGACTCATCGAGGCCGCCCGATCGAACGGACTGGACGTCAACGAGCTCAAGGTCAGGACCACCACCCAGCCGCTTCTCCCGCCTGCGCGGACAGAAACAACCGTACTTCCCCTGTCGGCGACCGCTCCCGAATCGTTGCGGGCCGCCTTGGCATCCTTGCGCGACGGGACATCCTAAACGTCGAGGCGACGTGAAAAGTTAACGGAACCGGTGCTGCCGGCGCCATTTTCGTTAATTTTTCGTAAAATTGTGACCCGGGTTACCCGGATCGCGGCGCGTTCAGGCGGGTTGCAGGGCGCCGTAGACCACCGGGCCGGTGCCGGCCTCGGCAAAGGTGACTTCTTCCCAGGCCGAGCGGTCCGCCAGCAGCGCGCGCACCAGCGTGTTGTTCAGCGCGTGCCCGGACTTGAAGCCTTCGAAGGCGCCGATGACCGGGTGCCCGGCGAGATACAGGTCGCCCACCGCGTCGAGGATCTTGTGGCGAACGAATTCATCGGCGTAGCGCAGGCCGTCGTCGTTGAGCACGCGGAAGTCGTCGAGCACGATCGCGTTGTCCATCGAGCCGCCGAGGCCGAGGTTGCGGTCGCGCATGTATTCAAGGTCGTGCATGAAGCCGAAGGTCCGCGCACGGCTGACCTCGCGGATGTAGTTCTCGGTTGAAAATTCCACCTCGGCGCGCGACTGGCTGGTCGGGATGGCCGGGTGGTTGAACTCGATGGTGAAGCCCAGGCGGAACCCGTCGTAGGGCTCGAAGCGGGCGATCTTGTCGCCGTCGCGCACCTCCACCGTCCGCTTGACGCGGATGAAACGCTTGGGAGCGTCCTGCTCGACGATGCCCGCCGACTGCAGCAGGAACACGAACGGACCCGACGAGCCGTCCATGATCGGCACTTCCGGCGCCGACAGCTCGATCAGGATGTTGTCGATGCCGAGGCCGGCGAGCGCCGACATCAGGTGTTCGACCGTCTGCACCTTGGCGCCGCCCTGCGACAGGCCGGTGCACAGCGTGGTCTCGCTGACGAGCATGGCGTCGGCCGGGATCTCGACCGGCGGCTCCACGTCGACGCGGCGGAACACGATGCCGGCGTCGGGCGCGGCCGGACGCATGGTCAGGTACACCTTTTCACCGCTGTGCAGCCCGACGCCGGTGGCGCGGGTGACATTCTTGATGGTGCGCTGCTGGACCATGGGGGCTCTGTGGGGACGCCGGCGTCGCAGCGCGGCAGATGAAAGCGGTTCGCAATTTACCACGCCATCCGCTGAACCTGAACGCACCGCCCCTTCCCCCGCGCACGGGGGAAGGAACGGCGGCACGCGGTCAGTCCGCCTGGCGGCGCAGGAACGCCGGGATGTCCAGGTAGCTGTCGCTGCCGAAGTCCGCCACGGCCGGGGTGGCCGCCGCCGGCTCCGCCGAACCACGGCGCAGGCCGAACCCGCCCACTGCCGACGCCGGTGCCACCGCCTGGCCGTCATCCTCTTCGATGAACATGCCGGTGGTGCCGTCGCGACGGCCCTGGGTGTTGATCAGCTGCACGTGCGGGCGCTGGCGCGGGGCCTCGCCGAAGGCCGTGTCGCGGCCGGTCTGGCGCACGTGGCCACGGTTCAGGCCGGTGGCGACCACGGTGACGCGGACCTCGTCCTGCATGTCCGGGTCGAGCACGGTGCCGATGACGATGGTCGCGTCCTCGCTGGCGAAGTTCTCCACGGTGCGGCCGACTTCGTCGAACTCGCTCATGGTGAAGTCCGGGCCGGCGGTGATGTTGACCAGGATGCCGTTGGCGCCGGCCAGGTTGACGTCGTCGAGCAGCGGGTTCTGGATCGCGGACTCGGCGGCGGCCTGCGCGCGGTCGTCGCCGCGGGCGGTGCCGGTACCCATCATCGCCAGGCCCATCTCGCTCATCACGGTGCGCACGTCGGCGAAGTCGACGTTGATCAGGCCCGGGCGGACGATCAGGTCGGCGATGCCCTGCACGGCGCCGAGCAGCACGTCATTGGCGGCGCGGAAGGCCTGCACCATGGTGGCATTGCGGCCGAGCACGGTGATCAGCTTCTCGTTGGGGATGGTGATCAGCGAGTCGCAATGCTGGCTCAGGTCCTCGATGCCCTTGAGGGCGACCTGCATGCGGCGGCGGCCTTCGAACGGGAACGGCTTGGTGACCACGGCGACGGTCAGGATGCCCATCTCCTTGGCCAGCTGCGCCACGACGGGTGCCGCACCGGTGCCGGTGCCGCCGCCCATGCCGGCGGTGATGAACACCATGTCCGCGCCCTGCAGCGCCGCCATGATCTGGTCGCGGTCCTCGAGCGCGGCCTGGCGGCCGACCTCGGGGTTCGCGCCGGCGCCCAGGCCCTTGGTGACTCCGGTGCCGAGCTGCAGCTGCAGCCGCGCGCCGCAGGTGCGGATGGCCTGCGCGTCGGTATTGGCGGTGATGAATTCCACCCCGTCCACGCTGCCGTTGACCATGTGCGCGACCGCGTTGCCGCCGCCGCCGCCCACGCCGATGACCTTGATGACCGCGTTGGGGGCCATTTTTTCAACCAGTTCGAAGTGCGCCATGTCCGTGTCCTTTATGTAGTTATGTGTTGCTGTTGTCGTGTCGCGGCATTGCCAGGTGTTGCAAACTGCGTTTTCGTTTTCGTCGCCTCGCCCGCGGGGGTCCGGCGCGCGGTGTGTTCGCGTCCATCTCAGAACTCGCCGTTGAACCAGGTCTTGATCTTCTTCAGCAGGCTGCCGGCGCGGCCGCTCGGGATCACCGGGCGCCGCGGATGCTCGATCTGGCTGCCCATCAGCAGCAGGCCCACGCCGGTGGCGTGCACCGGGTTGTTGACCACTTCGCCCAGGCCGGTGACGTGCTGCGGGATGCCCACGCGCACCGGCATTTGCAGCATTTCCTCGGCCAGCTCCACCACGCCTTCCATCTTTGCCGAGCCGCCGGTGAGCACCATGCCGGCGCGCACGTGCTGCTCGAAACCCGAGCGGCGCAGTTCGGCCTGCACCATCTCGAAGATCTCCTCGTAGCGGGCCTGCACCGCCTGCGCGAGCGACTGCCGCGGCAGGCGACGCGGCGGGCGGTCGCCGACGCTGGGCACCTGGATCGATTCTTCGCTGGTCGCCAGCTGCGCCAGCGCGCAGGCGTAGCGCACCTTGATCTGCTCGGCTTCCGGGGTGGGCGTGCGCAGCATGTGCGCGATGTCCTCGGTGACCTTGTCGCCGGCGATCGGCAGGCTCGCGGTGTGGCAGATCGCGCCCTGCACGAACACCGCAAGATCCGTGGTGCCGGCGCCGATGTCGACCATCACCACGCCCAGCTCGCGCTCGTCGCTGGTCAGCACCGCGGTGCTGGACGCCAGCGACGACAGCACCAGGTCGTCGATCTGCAGGCCGCAGCGCTGCACGCACTTGGAGATGTTGGCGGCGGCCGACTGCGCGCACACCACCAGGTGCGCGTGCACCTCGAGGCGCACGCCGGTCATGCCGACGGGATTGCGGATGCCTTCCTGCGAATCGTCCAGCACGTACTCGCGCGGGATGGCGTGCAGGATCTTCTGGTCGGCGGGGATGGCGACGGCCTTGGCGGCGTCGAGCACGCGGTCCAGGTCGCCCCAGGTGACCTCGCCGTCGCGGATCGGCACGATGCCCGGCGAGTTCTTGCACTGCACGTGGTTGCCGGAGATCGAGGCGTAGACCGAGCGGATCTCGCAGCCGGCCATCAGCTCGGCCTCTTCCACGGCGCGCTGGATGGATTGCACGGTCGACTCGATGTCGACCACCACGCCGCGCTTCAGGCCCCGCGATTCGTGGCTGCCGATACCGATCACCTCGATCGGGTTGCCCGGCGAATACTCGCCGACCAGGGCCACGACCTTGGAGGTGCCGATGTCGAGGCCGACGATGAGGGCCTTGTCGCCTTTGCGGTTCATGCGTTTTGTTCCTTGGCCCATGTCAGGGCAAAGCCATTGGTGTAGCGAAGGTCGGCGCGGGCCAGCGGCCTGGGCGTCTGGGCCATGAGCTGCGGCAGCAGCCGCGCGAAGCGCGCAAGGCGCAGGCGCGCCTCGTGGCTGCCGATCACGACTTCGGTGTTGTTGGAAAGCACCAGCGTCCAGCTGCCCCGGCTGTCGAGCAGCAGCGCGGTCACGCCATAGCCGGTGGGCGCGAACAGCGTGCGCGACTCGTTGTAGAGGGCCACGACGTCGGCGGTACGCGCGGCCGGGCCGTGCAGGATCGGCAGGCCGGCCGGTGCGCTGACGCCCGCGGCCGGGAACACCTTGCCCTGCTGCGACAACAGGCTGTCGGTGCCCCAGCGTGCGAACGGGCGGTGCTCGTGCACCCGCACTTCCAGCACGTCCGGCCAGGTCTTGCTGACTTCCGCATGGTCGACCCACGGCAGCACCGCGACGGCGGAGCGGGCCTCGTCCAGCCGGATCGCGAAGAAGCCCTGGGTGGCGTACGGCAGCACCGCTTCGCGCACCTTCGCGGCGTCGACCTGCTGCAGGTTGTCGTTGATGCGCAGCGTGCGCAGCGGCCAGCGCTCGGCGCCGATCCAGCCCTTGACCACGGCGACGACCGGCAGCGCGATCAGCGCCACCGCCAGGGTCCAGGCCAGGATCCGCGCCAGCGCGTTCACAGCGTCTGCTCCAGCACGCGCCAGCACAGCTCGGCGTAGTCGCAGCCGAGTACGGCGGCAGCCTTGGGCACCAGTGAATGACTGGTCATGCCCGGCGCGGTATTCACCTCGATCAGCTGCAGCCCGCGCGTGTTGTCGCGCATCACGTCCACGCGGCCCCAGCCGCTGCACCCCGCGGCGAGGAACGCCTGCAGCGACAGCGCGCGGATCGCGTCCTCGTCGCTGCCGGACATGCCGGGGCACAGGTACTGCGTGTCGTCGGCGATGTACTTGGCGTGGTAGTCGTACCACTCGCCGGCCGGCACGATACGGATCGACGGCAGCGCCACGTCGCCGAGGATGCCGACGGTGAGCTCGTCGCCCTGCACCATCTGCTCCATCAGCAGCTCGCCGTCGTAACCGGCGGCGAACTCGATGGCCGGCGCCAGGTCGGCCGGCGCCAGCACGCGGAACACGCCGACGCTGGAGCCTTCGCACGACGGCTTGACGAATACCGGGTAGCCCAGCGCCTCGGCGGCGGCGCGCAGGTCGGCGCCCTTCGGCAGGCGCTCGAAGCGCGGCGTGGGCAGGCCGGCGGCGATCCACACCTGCTTGGTGCGCACCTTGTCCATGGTCAGCGCGCTGCCCAGCACGCCGGAGCCGGTGAACGGCACGCGCAGCGCCTGCAGCACGCCCTGCAGCACGCCGTTCTCGCCGTCGCCGCCGTGCAGGATGTTGAACACGCGGTCGAACTGGCGGTCCTGCAGCTCACGCAGCAGGTTGGGCACGCCGTCCACCGCGGCCACGTCCACGCCGCGCGACTGCAGCGCAGCCAGCACGTTGCGGCCGGAATCCAGCGAGACCTCGCGCTCGGCACTGGCACCGCCCATCAGCACGGCGACGCGACCGAAGTCCGCGGCGTGGGTGGTGCGCAGCGGAGGCAGGACGGATGCGGTCATGCGGCCTCCTCCGGGAAGCCTTCGCTGGCCAGCTGCTGTGCAACGTGGCCGATGTCGCCCGCGCCCATGACCAGCAGCAGGTCGTTGTCCTGGAGGATGTCGGGCAGCACGTCGCGCAGCTCCGACGGCCCGCCCACGACCACCGGATCGATGCGGCCGCGCGCGCGGATGGCACGCGCCAGCGCGCGCGAATCGGCGTTGGCGATCGGCGCTTCACCGGCCGGGTAGACCTCGGTCAGCACCAGCGCGTCGACGCCCGACAGCACGCCGGCGAAATCGTCGAGCAGGTCGCGGGTGCGGCTGTAGCGGTGCGGCTGGAACGCCACCACCAGGCGGCGCTCGGGCCAGCCGCCACGCGCGGCTTCGAACACCGCGGCGAGCTCGTTGGGATGATGGCCGTAGTCGTCGACCAGCTGCACCCTGGCACCGCGCGCGGTGGTGAGTTCGGCCAGCATGTTGAAGCGACGACCGATGCCCTCGAAGCCACGCAGCGCGGCGGCGATGGCATCGGTGGACACGCCCAGCTGCCAGCCCACCGTGGCCGCGGCCAGCGCGTTCTGCACGTTGTGGCGGCCGGGCAACGCCAGCTGCACGGCGGTGCGCGAGCCGTCGGGCAGGCACAGCGTGAAGTGCATGCTCGGGCCCGACTGGCTGACATCGACGGCGCGCACGTCGGCATCGTCGTGGAAGCCGTAGGTCATGACATGGCGCGACACGTTGCCGGCCAGCGCGGCGACCTCGGGGTCGTCCAGGCACAGCACTGCGAGACCGTAGAACGGCAGGCGGTGCAGGAATTCGGAGAACGCCTGCTGCACGCGGCTGAAGTCACCGCCGTAGTTCTCGAGATGGTCGACGTCGATGTTGGTGACGATGGCGACCAGCGGGTTCAGGCGCAGGAAGCTGCCGTCGCTTTCGTCGGCTTCGGCCACCAGCCATTCGCCGCCGCCGAGGCGCGCGTTGGCGCCGGCCGCGAGCAGCTTGCCGCCGATCACGAACGTCGGGTCCAGGCCGCCTTCCGCCAGCACGCTCGACAGCAGCGAGGTGGTGGTGGTCTTGCCGTGGGTGCCGGCCACGGCCACGCCGCGGCGGAAGCGCATCAGCTCGGCCAGCATCTCCGCGCGCGGAACCACCGGGATGCGCTGCGCACGCGCCTCGAGCAGCTCCGGGTTGTCGGCGCGGATCGCGCTCGACGCCACCACGACGTCCTTGCCGAGCACGTTCGCCGCGGTGTGGCCGCGGTGGATGGCAATGCCGAGGCCGGCGAGGCGGCGCGTCACGGCATTGTCGGCAGTGTCCGAGCCGGAGACGTCGTAGCCCAGCGTGCGCAGCACCTCGGCGATGCCGCTCATGCCGGTGCCGCCGATGCCGACGAAGTGCACGCGCGAATGGCGGCGTGCGAAGTCGGCCATCGCGATGCCGTGGCTTTCATCAAGGCGGCGCATCATGCCCGGGCCCTCGGTGCAAAGGTGGGTTCGACGCGCTGGCGCAGGCGGCTGGTGCCGCGCGCGGCCAGCGAAGGCGTCGGCTGGGTGGTATCGGGTGGCGGCGGCATCGGGGCCTGCGCAGCCGCGGCGCCCTCGCCGCGCAGGCGCGCGACCTGGCGCTGGGCGCGGTCGAGTTCGTAGGAGACGCGCAGCAGCACGCCCATCGCGGCGCAGGTCATCAGCACGCTGGAGCCGCCCGACGACACCAGCGGCAGGGTCAGCCCCTTGGTGGGCAGCAAGCCGAGGTTGACGCCGATCGAGACCAGGCTCTGCAGGCTGATCCACAGCGCGATGCCGAATGCGCAGTAGCCGGCGAAGTGGCGACGCATCTCCACGCACTTCAGGCCGATCCAGAACGCGCGCCCGACCAGCAGCGCGTACAGGCCGATCACCGCGCACACGCCGATGAAGCCGAGTTCCTCGGCGATCACCGCGAGGATGAAGTCGGTGTGCGCCTCCGGCAGGTACGACAGTTTCTGGATCGACGCGCCCAGGCCCACGCCCGTCAGCTCGCCGCGGCCGACCGCCATCAGCGCGTTGGCCAGCTGGTAGCCGCTGTTGAACGGATCGGCAAAGGGATCCATGAACGACGTCAGGCGACGCATGCGGTAGGGCTCGGCGATCGCCACGAGCGCCAGCACCGGCAGCAGCGCCAGCACGGGTGCAGCCATGCGCGGCAGGTGCACGCCGCCCAGCACCAGCATGCCGGCGGTGATGGCCAGCACCAGCGCCAGCGAGCCGAAGTCCGGCTGCAGCGCCAGCAGCGCCATCAGCGCGACCGCCACGCCCAGCGGCTTCAGCATCGCGCCCCAGGTGGCGTTGACCTCGTCGCGGAAGCGCACCAGGTAGCTCGCCAGCCACACGATGTACATCAGCTTGACCGCTTCCACCGCCTGGAACTTGGACACGCCGAGGTTGAGCCAGCGCTGCGCGCCGTTGACGCTGCTCCCCAGCCCCGGCACGAACACCAGCACCAGCATCAGGAAGCAGCCGACCAGCAGCAGGCGGTCGAAGCGCTCGATGGTCTTCAGCTCGGTGCGCATCGCCCAGAACGCGAGGCCCGCGCCCAGCGCCAGGAACACCAGGTGCCGGGTGAGGAAGTAGAACGGGCCGACGTCGAGGTCCTCGCCGATGGCGATCGAACTCGACGCCACCATCACCACGCCCAGCGCCGCCAGCCCGATCACCGCGGCGAGCAGCCACGGGTCGAAGCGGCCGGCGATGGCATCGAGCCGGGTGGCCTGCGCGGAATGGTCGTGGCTGCGGTCCATCAGCGCACCTTCAACGTGGCGAGGCCGACCAGCACCAGCACCACCGAGATGATCCAGAAGCGCACGATCACGCGCGGCTCGGGCCAGCCCTTGAGTTCGAAGTGGTGGTGGATGGGCGCCATGCGGAACACGCGCTTGCCGGTGAGCTTGAACGACGCCACCTGGATCATCACCGACAGCGTCTCGATGACGAAGATGCCGCCCATGATCACCAGCACCAGCTCCTGGCGCACGATCACCGCCACCGTGCCGAGCACCGCGCCCAGCGCCAGCGCGCCGATGTCGCCCATGAACACCATGGCCGGATAGGTGTTGAACCACAGGAACCCGAGCCCGGCCCCGGCGATGGCGGCGCAGATGATCACCAGCTCACCGGCGCCCGGCACGCGCGGGATCTGCAGGTACTCGGAGAACTGCGCATGGCCCGACGCGTAGGCGAACACGCCCAGCGCGCAGGCCACCAGCACCGTCGGCATGATCGCCAGGCCGTCGAGGCCGTCGGTCAGGTTGACCGCGTTGGAGAATCCGACGATCCAGAAGTAGGCGATCGCCACGAAGCCGACGCCGGCCAGCGGCAGCGCGATCGACTTGAAGAACGGCACGTAGAACGTGGTGGCGGCGGGCACGTCCGCGTACAGCCACAGGTACAGCGCCGCGGCCAGGCCGAACACCGACTGCGCGGCGTACTTCCAGCGCGACTTCAGGCCGTTCGGGTCGCGCCTGACGATCTTGATCCAGTCGTCGTACCAGCCGATGGCGCCGAAGGCCACCATCACGCCCAGCACCACCCACACGTACTTGTTGCGCAGGTCGCCCCACAGCAGCACCGATGCCAGCACCGTGACCAGGATCAGCGCGCCACCCATGGTCGGCGTGCCGGCCTTGGAGAAATGCGTCTGCGGGCCGTCGCTGCGGATCGGCTGGCCGCCCTTGTACTGCGCGAGCTTGCGGATCACCGCCGGGCCCCACCACAGCGACAGGAACAACGAAGTCAGCGCCGCCAGGATGCCGCGGAAGGTCAGGTAGCCGAACAGGCCGAACAGGCCTTCGAGCTGCTGCAGCCAGCGGGAGAGTTCAAGCAGCATGGGTGTCGTCCTTCGTCAGCAGCGCGGCAACCACGCGATCCATCGCGCTGCCGCGCGACCCTTTCACCAGAATTGTCGGAACGTCCGCAGCAGGTGCGGCCGCTGCCAGCGCGGCGGCCAGCGCATCCGCGAGCTCGGTATGCGAGGCGTGCACCTCGCCGCCCGGGCCGAACGCCTCGGCGGCGACCGCGCTCAGCGCGCCCAGTGCATACAGGCGTGCCACGCCGGCATCACGCGCACGGCGGCCGGCGGCCTCGTGCAGCGCGACGGCGTCGGCACCGAGTTCGCGCATGTCGCCCAGCACCAGCCAGCCTTCCCCCGGTGCCGCAGCCAGGATGTCGATGGCCGCAGCCAGCGAGCCGGGGTTGGCGTTGTAGCTGTCGTCGACCAGCCAGGCGCCAGCGGCCAGGCGATGGCGTACCAGGCGACCCGCGACCGGCTCGACGCTGGCCAGGCCCGCCGCGATCGCGTCCAGCCCCGCGCCGCACGCCAGCGCGAGCGCCGCGGCGGCCAGCGCATTGGCCACGTTGTGGCGGCCCGGCAGCGGCAGCGTCACCGCGATCTCGCCTTCGCGCGCCACCAGCACGAACGTGGTGCCGTCCTCGCCCAGCACCACGTCGCGTGCGCGCACGTCGGCGCGCGCGTCGAAGCCGAAGCGCAGCAGGCGGCGGCCGTGCGCGCGTTCGGCGAAATAGGGTTCGAACGCGTCGTCGGCGTTGAGCACCGCGGTGCCGTCGTCGGGCAGCGCGTCGTAGATCGCGGCCTTGGTGTCGGCCACGCCGAGCAGGCTGCCCATGCGCTCGAGGTGCGCGGGCGCCACGTTGTTGACCACCGCCACCCGCGGCCGCGCGATGGCGGTCAGGTAGGCGATGTCGCCGGGCTGGCCGGCGCCCATCTCGTAGATGGCGAACTCGGCATCATCCGGTGCGTCGATGACCGCCAGCGGCAGGCCGATCTCGTTGTTGCGGTTGCCCGGGTTGCAGTAGGTGCGGCCGCAGCGCGACAGGATCGGCAGCAGCAGCTGCTTGACGCTGGTCTTGCCGTTGCTGCCGGTGATCGCGACCACCAGCGTGCTGCGCTGCGCCTGCAGCGCGGCGGCGAGCGAGCCGAGTGCGGCGACGGTGTCGGCCACCACCACCTGCGGCAGCGGCGCATCCACCAGGCGCGAAACCAGCGCCGCGCGCGCGCCGGCGGCGGCCGCCGCGGCCACGTGGTCATGGCCATCGAAGGTGTCGCCGGCGATCGCCACGAACAGCGGGGCGCCGGAGCCGGCGTGCAGGCCGCGGGAGTCGGTGACCACGGCATCGACCACGATGTCGTCGCCTTCGAGACGGCCGTTGCAGGCCTGGGCGATGCGCGACAGTGCCAGCGGATTCATGCGCCGGCCTCCAGCGCGCGACGCGCGACGTCGCTGTCGTCGAAGGGATGGCGCACGCCGGCAATTTCCTGGCAGGGCTCATGGCCCTTGCCGGCGACCAGCACGATGTCGCCCTCGCCCGCCGTTCCGACCGCGCGCGTGATCGCCGCGGCGCGGTCGCGCAGGACGATCGCCGCGGCCGGGTTGCGCAGGCCGGCAAGGATCTCGACGACGATCGCGTCGCCATCCTCGTTGCGCGGGTTGTCGTCGGTGACGAACACGATTTCGGCGCCGGCTTCGGCGATCGCCGCCATCTGCGGGCGCTTGCCGCGGTCGCGCTCGCCGCCACAGCCGAACACGCAGGCGATGCGGCCGCTGGCGTGCGCGCGCAGGCTGGCCAGCGCCTGTTGCAGCGCGTCGGGGGTGTGCGCGTAATCCACCACCACCAGCGGCTGGCCGGCACTGCCACCCAGGCGGTTCATGCGCCCGGCGATCGGCTGCAGCTTCGCCAGCACGCGCGCGATGTCGCCGATGCCGACCTGCTGCGCGTGCAGCACGCCGGCGACCGCCAGCAGGTTGTCGACATTGAAGCGGCCCAGCAGCGGCGAGCGCACCGCTGCGCTGTCGCCCGCGATACCGAGCGTGAAGCCGATGCCGGCGGCATCGAGCACGATGTCCGAGGCCGACACGCCGGCGCCATCCGCGCCACGCGCGCTGGTGCCGACGCGTTGCAGGCTCGCCGGCAAGGCCGCGAACAGCGCGCGGCCATGCTCGTCGTCCAGGTTGACCACCGCCGCGGCCAGGCCCGGCGTCGCGAACAGCCGCGCCTTGGCGGCGCCGTAGCTGGCCATGTCGCCGTGGTAGTCGAGGTGGTCGCGGGTGAGGTTGGTGAACACGCCGAGCTGGAACCGCACCGCGTCCACGCGGCCCTGGTCGAGCGCGTGCGAGCTGACTTCCATCGCCACCGCGTCCGCGCCGGCATCGCGCAACTCCGCGAGCAGCGCGTGCGTCTGCAGCACCAGCGGCGTGGTGAAACCGGTGGCGCGCACGTCACCGTGCAGGCCGGCGCCGAGCGTGCCGATGGTGCCGGCACGGCGACCGAGCAGCTCCCAGGCCTGCGCCAGCAGCTGCACGGTGGACGTCTTGCCGTTGGTGCCGGTGACGCCGACGGTGGTCATCGCCGCCGAGGGCTGGCCGTGGAATTCATGCGCCATCGCGCCCATGCGCGCGCGCAGCCCGGGCACCGCGATGGCGGCGGCCGGTGGCGCCGGCACATCGGCCGGCACCGGCGGCTCGAACAGCACCGCCGCAGCGCCATCGGCCAGCGCCTGCTGCGCGAAATGCAGGCCGTGCGTGCCGAAGCCGCCGATCGCGACGAAGGCGTCGCCGGCGCGGAGCGCGCGGCTGTCCTGCACCAGGCCGGACACCTCGAGCGTCGCCGGCACCGCGGCGATGTCGGGCAGCAGCGCCGCGAGTGGCATGCGCCGGCTCATGGGCGCGCCTCGACGGTGGCCGCTGCCGGCGCCGTGGCGTCGGGCAGCGTGGCCACGGCTGCCGGGCGCCGGGCGTTCGCCGCCTGCGCCTTGGCCTGGTCCTTGGCCTGCGCGGCCAGCCAGGTGTCGATGTCGTCCGGCGGCACGTCCATCAGGCGCAGCGCGCCATCCATCACCCGCTGGAACACCGGCGCGGAGACCGCGCCGCCGCCGTACACGCCGGCCGATGTGTCGGGATCGTCGATCACCACCGCCATCGAGAAGCGCGGGTTGTCCACCGGCACCAGGCCGGCGAAGAAGGCCACGTAGCGACGCGCGTATCCGCCACCGGAGGCCTTGCGCGCGGTGCCGGACTTGCCGGCGACGTGGTATCCGAGGATCGCCGCGCGCGTGCCCGTGCCGCCGGGCTCGGTGACGGTCTGCATCATCCGCACCACCTCGTCGGCGATCTCCGGCGCCAGCACCTGCGCGGGTTCGCCGCCCTGGCCCTTGACCAGGGTCGGGGTCATGGCGCGGCCGTGATTGCCAAGCGTCGCGTATGCGTGCGCGATCTGCAGGGGCGTGGCCGACAGGCCATAGCCGTAGGACATCGTCTGCTTGCTGGTACCGCTCCAGCTTGCCGGCGGCGGCAGCAGGCCGGCGGCCTCGCCGGGGAAGCCGCTGCCGGTGGACTGGCCATAGCCGAAGCGGCGCAGGAAGTCGTAGAAGGTCTTGTCCGGCAACCGGTGCACGATCTTCGAGACGCCGACGTTGGAGCTCTTGGTCAGGATGCCGGTGATATCCAGCACGCCGTAATTGCGGAAATCGCTGGTGCGGTAGCGGCCGTTGGCGATCCAGCCCGGGCTGGTGTCCACGCGGCTGTCGGGGGCGATCACGCCCGCCTCGATGCCGGCGGCCACGGTCAGCGGCTTGATCGTCGAGCCCGGCTCGATCAGGTCGGTCACCGCGCGGTTGCGGCGCGCATCGCGGTGCTCGCCGGTGACCGCGTTCGGGTTGAACGTGGGCAGGTTGGCCATGGCGAGGATCTCGCCGGTGGCGACATCCAGCACCACCGCCGAACCGGCGCTGGCACCGGTTTCCAGCAGCGCGCGGCGCAGTTCGCGATGCGCGAGGTACTGGATGCGGCGGTCGATGCTGAGCACCAGGTCCTTGCCCGGCTGCGCGGCGCGCACCAGGTCGACGTTCTCGACGATGCGGCCGCGGCGGTCGCGGATCACCTTCTGCGCGCCCGGCGTGCCGCGCAGCCAGTCGTCGAACGCCAGCTCCACGCCTTCCTGGCCGAGGTCGTCGATGTTGGTGAAGCCGAGCACGTGCGCCAGTGCCTCGCCCTGCGGGTAGAAGCGGCGGAACTCGCGCTGCGAGAACACGCCGGGAATCTTGCGCGCGAGGATCTTCTCGGCGGCGGCCGGATTGATGCGGCGCTGCAGGTAGACGAATTCCTTGTCTGCGCGCTGCGCCAGTTTGCGCTCGAGTTCGTCCAGCGGCACGCCCAGTGCTTCGGCCAATTCAGGCAGGCGCGCGGGCGACTTCAGCAGTTCCTGCGGGTTGCCCCACACGGTGTCGACCGGCGACGACACGGCGAGCGGCTCGCCGTTGCGGTCGGTGATCATGCCGCGCGAGGTCGGGATCGGGATCTCGCGCAGGAAGCGCGAATCGGCCTTCTGCTGGTAGTAGGCGTTGTCGACCAGCTGCAGGTCGACGGCGCGCGCCACCAGCGCCAGCGCGCACAGGCCCAGCCCGCCGGCGACGATCTTCAGGCGCCCGCGCAGGTCGAAGCGTGCGCGGCCGCGGGGCTTGGTGACGCCGTTGCGGTCCTTGCCGAACTTCATGGCCGCACCACCACGATCTCGCCGGCCTCGGGGAATTTCATGCCCAGGCGGGTGCGCGCGACCTGGTCGACGCGGTTGCTTTCAGCCCACGTGGCCTGTTCCAGCTGCAGGCGGCCGAAATCGATGTTGAGCTCGTCGCGCGCGTGCTCGAGCCGGGTCAGCTCGACGAACAGCTGGCGGTGGCGGTGGCGCGCGTGCACCACTCCGATCGCCGCCACCACGTTGGCCGCCAGCAGCACGATCACCAGGAAGCGGGTCACGGCCGCACCTCCAGCTTCTCGGCCACGCGCAGCACCGCGCTGCGCGCGCGCGGGTTGGCGGCGAGCTCGGCCGAGTCGGCCTTGGTGGCGCCGCCGATCTCGCGCAGGCCGGGCACGAACGCCTCCGGCTCCGGCAGGCGGCGGTTGCCCGCGGGCGCCTTGGCATGGCGCGCGATGAAGCGCTTGGCGATGCGGTCTTCGAGCGAATGGAAGCTGATCACGACCAGGCGGCCGCCAGGCTTGAGCGCGGCGAACGCGGCGTCCAGCCCGTCTTCCAGATCGCCCAGCTCGCGGTTGATGTGGATGCGGATCGCCTGGAACGAGCGCGTGGCCGGGTGGATCTCGTGGCGGCCGGGCTTGGGCCGCGGCATGACCGAGGCGATCAGTTCGGCCAGCTGCGCGGTGCGCAGCAGCGGCGCATCGGTGCGGCGTTCGACGATCGCGCGCGCGATGCGCCGGCTCAGGCGCTCGTCGCCGTAGGTCCAGAGCACGTCGGCGATCTCGTCGGCGGTGGCACGCGCCAGCCACTGGGCCGCGCTCTCGCCGTTGTCGGGATCCATGCGCATGTCGAGCGGGCCGTCACGGCCGAAGCTGAAGCCGCGCTCGGCGACGTCGAGCTGGGGGGAGGACACGCCGAGGTCGAACAGCACGCCGTCAAGGCCGGCGGCCACGGCGTCCCAGCGGCCCAGGTCGGCAAAGCTGCCGCGGCGGATCGCCACGCGCGGGTCCGAGCCGAACTCGCGTTCGGCCACGGTGATCGCGTCGGGATCCTTGTCCATCAGCAGCAGCCTGCCCTGCGGTCCGAGTGCTTCGAGCACGCCCCGGGCGTGCCCGCCACGGCCGAACGTGCCATCCAGGTACGTCCCGTCCCCACGCACGTGCAGCCCTTCCATGACCTGCGAATACAGAACCGGAAGGTGCGCGGAGCGGCGATCCGCGGCACCCGCGGTCACAACAGCAGCCCGACCAGGTCGTCGCCGAGGTCGTCGTCCCCGAGGGTCCGCTCGATCTGCTCGCGATGCGCCTGCTCACTCCAGAGCTCGAACTTGTCGCCCATGCCAAGCAGCACGGCGTGTTTTTCGATGCCGATCGCCTTGCGGTGGCTGGCGGGGATGGAAATCCGGCCGTTGCCGTCGGGTTCGACGATCGCCGCGGCGCCGACCAGCTTCAGCTGCAGTTCGCGGTTGGTCCTGCGGACCTTGGACAGCCCGTTGACCTGGTCGCGCACGCGCTCCCACTGGGCGAACGGGTAGAGGTACAGCGAGCCCTTCTCGAAGGGGTTGTACGTGACCACCAGACGGTTCGCGCACGCGGACGCGACAAGCTCCCGGTAGCTGGTAGGGATCGCCAGCCGGCCCTTGTCATCGATCGTGATGGCGGTCTCGCCCTGGAACACGTTGCCTGTCACTCCATGCCCGTCTGCGGCGGGCTTCATGCGCAGGAAAACCACGAATATCCATGTCTTCCCACGTGTAGCCACCTTAGGAGCGGCCACAACCCTTGTCAACAGGCTGGAGTGACGAATTTCATTAAGCAGGTCAAGGACTTGCGGCGAACTTCAGAGACTTGTTCAAGGTTTATCCACAAGCAACTGTTTAGTCTCAAATTTTGAGAATCGCAACGCCGTCTTCACCTTAACCGTGTCTTCGCGCACAAAAAAGCCGGGGCCCCTTGCGGGACCCCGGCTGGTGTCACACAGCGCCGATCAGAAGCGCTGCTGGTACTTCATGAACACGAAGCGGCCGAGGTCGAAACCGCCGTAGTAGGCGAAGTTCGAGTTCGGCTGGTCGAACGCCGGAGCCGCGTAGTGGTTGAACACGTTGTTGGCACCGACCGCCACCGTCGCGTTCCACGGGGTCTTCACCGCGAACTGGACGTCGTGGAAGGTGTTCGAGCCGGTCTCGTTCATCGGGACGTTCTGGCCCTGGGTGTCAGGCGCCGCGTAGTCCGGGATGTTGCAGATCGAGTCGAAGTAGCACTCTTCCTTCATGGAGGAGTAGTAGCGCATCCCCCAGTTGGCCGAGAACGGGCCATTTTCCCAGTTCATGTTCAGGTTCGAACGCAGGCGGAAGTTGCCGCCGAAGCCGACGTACACCGATTCCGGGGTGGTCGCTTCGTTGGTGGTCTTCAGGTTGTTCTTGCTGACGTAGGTGTTCTGCCAGGTCGCGCCGATGTTGCCGAAGCCCGTCTGCACGCGGTAGGACACGTCGAAATCGAAGCCTTCCGTCTCCTGGTAGCCGGCATTGCGCAGGCCGTAGGTGAGGTCGTTGACGATGCCGGTCACCGGATCACGGCTGAAGCCCGAGCAACGCGACTCGATCAGCGAGATGTAGCAGTCGCTGAGCATCTGGTTCGGGCTGTCGGACACCAGCGTGTTCTCGATGGTGATGTTCCACCAGTCGAGCGTCAGGCTGAGACCTTCGACCCACGACGGGCTGTACACCAGGCCGATCGTCTTGGACTCGGCCGTTTCCGGCGACAGGTTCGGGTTGGAGCCGCTGGTGAACGGCACCGGCGTCTGCGCTGCCGGACCCTCGGTCGGGATGAAGCCCTGCTGCAGCTGGCGGTAGTTCGCCGCCACGTCCTGCAGGCAGCGCTGCGAGCCGGCCGCAGTGCCGTATTCGCTGTCGCAGGGATCGCGGAAGCCGGTGGTGAAGGTCTGCGAGCCGCCGCCGTACAGGTCGGAGATCGTCGGCGCGCGGAAGCCCTCGGCCCAGGTGCCGCGAACCAGCAGGTCGTTGATCGGACGCCACTTCACACCGAACTTGTTGTTGGTGGTGTCACCGAAGGTGCTGAAGTCCGAGTAGCGGCTTGCGAGGTTGAAGCTCAGCTCCTGTGCGAACGCCATGTCGGCCAGCACCGGGATGTTCAGCTCGACGTAGAACTCGTCGACGTCGTACTCGCCGTAGGTCGGACCGGCGGCCAGGTTGGTCGAGTTGCCCGACTGCGAGATCGCGTCGGGGGTATAGCCGCCCTGCTCCTTGCGGTACTCGTAGCCCACCGCGAAGCCAAGGTCGCCCGCCGGCAGGGTCACGATGGAACCCGCCAGGTTGGCGAAGTAGCTGGTGGTCTCGGTTTCGCCCAGCGCGTGCTCCTGCTTGAACAGGTAGTCGCGCACGGCCTGGTCATCGAGCGAGTTGGCGACGCCGCCGGTGCCGAAGCCCGCGAAGGGGTTCCACGGCGTGCAGCCGGCGATCACGTTGCCCGGGGTGCCGCAGACCACGTTGCCGGTGGTCTCGTCCAGGAAGGACGAACCCACGGCATTGCGCACGTTCGGGATGTAGAAGTTGCCGTTGCTGATCTTGCTCAGCTCGTTCTTGTTGTACAGGTAGCCGGCATCCCAGTCGAAGTAGCGGTCACCGATCTCGAACGCGCCGTCGAGGCCCGCCGTGAAGCGCCACGTGGTGAGTTCGGACTCGGTGGTGCGCGGGTTTTCCCAGCCGCGACGACGCCAGTCGACGGCGCGGCCGTCATCGAGCGGGTTGAAGTAGCTGTCGGCCGCCATCGGCGCCCTGATCGCCGTCGACTGGACCGGATAGCCTGCGATCTGCGAATTGGCGACGCGGTTGTTGTAGCCGATGTCGGTCGAGAAGCGGACGTTGTCGGTCAGGTCGTACTGGCCGTTGACGTACAGCGAGCGGCGCTCGAGCGGCGTCAGCACGTGCATCTGCTGCGCGGCGTTGCTCATGTCGTCGGCGGTCTGCGGGTGGAACGCATCCGAACCGAGGGCGTTGCCGCCGCGGTTGGGGGCACGCCAGTCAGCTGGCAGCGGCGTGGTCTTGCCATCGGCGTTGAGCACCGGCGAACCATCGGGGTTGCGCTCGATCAGGCCGCTGTTGGCGTTGTAGTTGCCCCACTTGCCGACCGGGCTGAGGCTGTACTGCGGGAAGCCCGGGTAGGAGTCGCGGCTGAACCAGCGGTCGCGGGCCCAGACGCCGTCTTCCTTGTGGTACTCGGCGGCCAGCGTGAGCGAACCGCGCTCACCGGACATGCCCATGATGAAGTCGTAGCTTTCCTTGGCGCCGTCGCCCTCGCCGAACTGGCCGTAGTAGGCATTGGCCTCGGCACCGTCGAAGTTCTTGCGGGTGATGATGTTCACCACGCCGGCCATCGCGTCGGAACCGTAGATCGACGACGCGCCGTCCTTCAGGATCTCGATGCGGTCGACCATGACCGACGGGATCGAGGCGACGTCCTGCAGGCCGTCGGTGGTGATGCCCAGGCGCTTGCCGTTCACCAGCACCAGCGTGCGGTTGGCACCGAGGTTGCGCAGATCGATGTACTGGCCACCCACCGCTTCACCGGAGGCGAGCGACTCGGAGCGGCTGATCGCCGGGGAGCCGGCGGCGGTCATGTTCTGGAGGATGTCGGACACAGTGCGGAAGCCCTGGCCCTCGATGTCCGCGCGGCTGATCGTCAGGACCGGCTGCGCCGTCTCCATGTCGACCTGGCGGATGCGCGAACCGGTGACCTCGATGCGATCAAGCGTCGTGGCGGCGGCGGCTTCCGGGGCGTCCTGCGCGAACGCGGGCAGCGAGACCGCCAGGGTCGCGCCGGCGAGCAGCGACGTGCGGATGGCGTCCCGCAGCAAACTTGTCTTCATGAGTACTCCAAGATCTTTGGTTGATGAGTGCAAACAGTTAACGCGTCGTTAAAAGAAGCCGACTCGCCGACATTAGGGACGGACCGGTTCCGCCGGGTGCTCGCGCTGTCGCTTCGGCGTGCCCGAAATCGCCATCCCGCCCGATCCCCGGCATTTGTCACCGGGTGTTCATGAGTTTTTGGGAGGGCGCCGCAGCGGTTGGCGAGGTCGCCGCGCCACGCGCGCCCGCAGCGCCCTGCCGGGCTCCAGCCCAGTGCTCATGCGGGGTTTCGTCGAAACGTCATCGATACGTCCTGCCGGAAGTCGAAACGTCTGCGTGGCTTCGCTACTTCGGGCACGCGGAACACCACCCTTGGGCACGTATTCAAGTGACAGGGGGCAAGACATCGTGGAAGTGAAGTTCTGGCGCGTGGGACCGGGCAGCGGGATCGACCTGGCCGGCGCCAAGGCGGTGCATTGCGTGCGGGGCTCCGGCCGCGGCAGCCACGCCCTGGTCGCGGCGGGCACTGCGTCGCTGTGGTGCGTGCTGCGCGGCAGCGTGGAAGTGGGCAGTCCGGATGGACCCTTCCGGGTATCGCGCCGCCATTTCCTGGCGTTGCCGGCCGGTGCCGCCGTGCGCGCGGTCGGCCGTGACGGCGCGGACTGGGTGGCGTTGACAGTGCCGCCGGCCGCGGTCGCCGGGATCCTGCGCGGCATGGGCACGCGCCGGGGTCCCGGCCCGCTTCTGTTTCCTGCCGTGCTGCCGATCGACCGCGCCCTGCTGCGCACAGTGGTCGCGATCGCAAGGCAGGCCGGGGACGCCCCTCGGGCGGCCCCGGACATCCTTCTGGGCGGCGTTCTGCAGGCGGCGCGCGACGCCCAGGCCCCGACCCGCGAGTGGCTGGCGCGCGCCAGCGGCCGTACCGAGGGCCACCGGCGGCAGACCGTGCTGCGGCTGCTGAGCGCCCGCAACCGGATCCTGAACTCGCCGTTCGAAGGCAGCGACCTCGACAGCCTTGCGGCCGCGGCGAGCTACTCGAAGTCGCACTTCCTGCGCAGCTTCCGCGACGTGTTCGGCATCACCCCGCACGACCTGGTGATCCAGACGCGGATGGAACTGGCCAAGGACCTGATCGCCAACAGCGACCTGGCGATTTCGGAAGTCGCGGCCAGCGTCGGCTACGAAAGCCGGTTCGCCTTCGCGCGCTCGTTCAAGAAGTGCGTCGGCCTCACCGCGACCCGGTTCCGGCAGGACCTCGCCGACGCCGCCTGACGGCCCCGTAAAGCTGCCCGCCAGCTACGGGCGGCTACACTGTTCCGCCATATGACGCTTCGCGGCGCTTCGCGCAGCCAGCCCGCGCTTGCGCCGGCGGCCCGCCGCCGCGGACCACAGGTGATCCTTGTCCCGAGCCGCAGATGATCGCAGCCGCGACGGTCTCCACCGCCAGCAACTGCGCGTCGGCGTATTCCACGTCGACGCCGGAGCGCTGCAGGTGGAGTCCGGCGGACACACCACGCGCCTGAAGCCCAAGGCCATGGCGGTGCTGCTGGCGCTGGCCCGCGACGCGGGCATGACTGTGTCGCGCGACGAGCTGCTCGACGAGGTCTGGGGCAGCGTGCACGTCACCCCTGGCGTGGTCGGGCATGCCATCACCGCGCTGCGCCGCGCCTTCGGCGACGACCTCGAGCGGCCCACCTATATCGAGACCATCCCGCGGATCGGCTACCGGCTGATCGCGCACGTGGAGTGGCCGGGCAGCGCTGATGCGGTCGAGCCCGCCCAGGAAGCGACCGACCATGACGTAACCGACCAGGACGCGGACACCGTGCCGAAGGCTGTGGGCGGGGGTGCGCGCCTGCTGGACCTGCCTCCGGCGAGGGCCGGCGCCGGGGACGAGGGCGAGGCCTCCGCTGCGGCGGACGCGACCGCTCCAGTCGCGCCCCCGGGCGATCTGCCTCCCCAGATGGACGACGCGCGCCCCCGGACTCTAGTGCAGCGCTGGTGGCCGCAGCTGGCCGCTGCCGCAGTGGCGCTGGTGGCGGCCGCGCTGTTCGTGGCTGGCCCGTGGCGCGGTGATGGGCAGCTGAGGACGCCAGCCGCGGCCGACAGCGGAATCACCGCGGGCCCTATACGCCGCGTCACGTTCGCCCCAGGCAGCGAAGACAGTCCGCGCTACAACCCGGGCGGCGACTGGCTGGTCTACAGCCGCCGCGACCGCCTTGGCGACCCGCCCGGCCTGTTCCTGCAGTCGCCGCACGGCACGGAGGCACGCAAGCTGGCCGGAGGCGATCACGCCGAACGTCCTGCCTGGTCGCCCGATGGGCGGGAAATCGCCTATGTCTGGCGGTCGGCCGACGGCACGGACTGCGAAATCCGGATGACCAGCGTCGACGGTGGCGGCCAGCAGACGATCAGCGAATGCCCGGCGCGCAGCATCGTGTACCTCGACTGGAACCCCGCCGATGCCAACCAGATCGCCTACTCCGCGATCACCACCGGGAGCCCCGGCGACACGCGCGTCACCCTGCTGCGACGGGGCCAGGGGTGGTCACGGGAGCCGTTCGAGTACGGAGACCTGGACACGGCCACCGACCTCTATCCGCGCTTCTCTCCGGATGGCACGCGGATCGCATTCCGCGGCATCTCCAACCCCACGTCCGACCTGTATTCGATGTCCACTGCCGGCGGTGAGGTCACGCGACTGACCACGCTGCGCTCGGAGATCCAGGGCTTCGACTGGCTGCCCGACGGTTCCGGGCTGGTGTTCTCGTCCAACCACGAAGGCCAGCGCGCGCTGTACGTGCTGGAGCTTGCCGACGGCCGGATCACCGCGCTCGGGATCACCGACGCCTCGTCGCCCGACATCGCAAGCCGGGCCTGGAACCTCGCCTTCCAGATCGAGGACTGGCGCTCGGCGCTGGCCGAGTATCCGCTGGATGGCGGCCCGAGGAAGCTGCTGGCACCGTCGTCCGGGCGCGACTTCTCCTCCGCGATGTCGTCCGACGACAGCCGCCTGGTGTTCGCCAGCGACCGCGACGGCAGCTCGCAGCTCTGGCTCCTGGACCGCGGCGCGGACCAGGCCACGCGGCTCACCAGGCACGAGTCCGGCCGGGTGGAGGCACCGGTGCTGTCGGCCGACGGCCGCCGCGTGCTGTACGTGCTCCGCGTGCAAGGCCGGCACGAACTGCATGAATTCGACTTCGACCGGGGCGTGTCGCAGCGCGTCGCGGAGGCAAGCGCGTCGCTGCGCAATGCCATCTACGCCAGCGATGACCGCTCGATCTGGTACGCCGGCTGGAGCGAGACCGACTGGCGCCTGCATGCCTGCCGTCGATCCGCCGGCTCGCCCGGCTGCAGCGGCCAACCGACGCAACTGCCGGCGTTCCGGGTGGAGCGCGCAATGGTGGACGGGCGTTCGGCACTGCTGCTGGCCGAAGTGGGCAGCCAGGGTCGCGTGTTGCTGTATGCCGAAGACGACCTCCACCCGCTGCGCGACGTGCCGCTGGTGATCGAGGAACCGTGGCAGGTCGTCGGAGATGCCGCGTGGTCCCTGCGCTCGCAGGGTGACGGTTCCGGGGTGGCGACGCTCCAGGCGCACTCCTTGCGCGATGGCGCGGTCACGCATCTGACCACGCTGCGCGGGGCTCGCCCGCTGCTTGGCGGCGGGTTCCAGGTCGGTTCGGACCGCCGCCACGTGGTGCTGCCGGTGGTGACGGAGAACCGCGCCGACATCGCCGTGGCGCGCCTGCACCGCAACGGCGGCTGAGCCGCCGGCGAAACCGCAACTTCGGCAAACCGAGTGCGCAGCCAAGGCAACCCCTGCCGCGACGCCGCGCACGAAACTGTCGCCAAGGGCGCGAAAGCCCGACAAACCAAGTGAGTCTTGCGCACGGCCCTCCCTCTCTCCCGGGCCGTGCGCGATTTTTTGTGAGGAAGGTGGCGGAGCCGGCCGATAAGCCGGGTTCTGTCGTGGACAGTCATTCCTCTAGGCGCATCGTCGCCGATACGCTCAAGCAACCTACCCGGACCCGACGCGGGCCGCGCCATTAGGTCCCTATTTGGTCTTGCTCCCGGTGGGGTTTGCCGTGCCGGCCTGTTGCCAGGCTCGCGGTGCGCTCTTACCGCACCATTTCACCCTTGCCACGCGCTTCTTGCGAAGCCGTTCGGCGGTATCTTTCTGTTGCACTTTCCGTCGGCTCGCGCCGCCCAGGCGTTACCTGGCACCGTGCCCTGTGGAGCCCGGACTTTCCTCGGCACCCGGTTCCACCGAAATGGTCCCGGATGACGCGACTGTCTGGCCGACTCCGCCGCGCGTATTCTCGCACGCCGCACGGCGCAGCACGCCCGGTTCCGGCGCTAGCCGCCGTACAGGCTCTTGCGCGGCGCCCCGCTGATATCCGCCGCAACTTTCGCGGCGGTCGAGGGTGGCAGGTGCGCAGCGAGCTTCGCGTACAACAGCCTGCCTTGGGCGACCCTGGCATCCGCGTCTTCGCCGACGCCCTCCACCACCAGCACGAACTCGCCCTTGCGCTGGTTGGCGTCGGCCTCGACCGCGGCATGCAGGTCGGCCAGCGAGCCGTCGAGGACGGTTTCGAACAGCTTGGTCAGCTCGCGCGCCAGCACCGCGCGACGCGCGTCGCCGAACACCGCGCGCAGGTCGGCCAGCGATTCGACGATGCGGTGCGACGACTCGTAGAAGATCAGCGTGCGCGGTTCGCCTGCCAGCTGCGCAAGATGCTCGCGGCGCGCACCCGTCTTGGCCGGCAGGAAGCCCTCGAACACGAAGCGGTCGCTCGGCAGGCCGGCGGCGCTCAGCGCAGCCACCAGCGCGCTCGGGCCGGGCACCGGGCTGACGCGGATGCCGGCGGCGCGCGCGGCGCGCACCAGGCGGTAGCCGGGGTCGCTGACCAGCGGCGTGCCGGCATCGGACACCAGCGCCAGCGAATCGCCGGCCAGCAGCCTCGCCACCAGCCGCGTGGCCTGTTCGTCCTCGTTGTGTTCGTGCACGGCGAGCAGCGGGCGCTCGATGCCGAAGTGCGCCAGCAGGTGACGGGTATGGCGCGTGTCCTCGGCGCAGATCGCGTCGACGGCGCGCAGCGTGTCCAGCGCGCGCGGCGACATGTCGGCGAGGTTGCCGATCGGCGTGGCGACGACGTGGAGGGTTCCGGCGGAGGTCTGCATCGTGTCCATGCGGGCGGGACGGTAGAATCCGGCCATTCTCGCAGCCGGGCAGCAACGATGCGTCATTCTTGGAAGCAGGGACTCGCCGCCACCATCGCCAGCGTGGCGCTTGCCGGCTGCGCCGCGGTGCAGGTCAGCACGCCGGCCGCACCGGTGCAGGCCATCCCGGAAGCCACGCGCAACATCCACTGGCGGTTCGACGACGGCGGCCGTCCGCCAGCCGAGCGCGACGGCTACCGGCCGCCACTCAAGCTCGCGGTGTTGCTGCCGCTCACCGGCAGCCTGGCCACCGCGTCCGCGCCGGTCCGCGACGGACTGCTCGCCGGCTACTACGGCGAACGCCGCCGCCGCCCGGACCTCGAGTTCTACGACACCGCCGGCACCGCCCATGGCGCGGTCGCCGCCTACCAGCGCGCGGTCGCCGAAGGCGCCGACCAGGTGGTAGGACCGCTCGGCCGTGACGAAGTGGACGCGGTGTTCGTGCAGACCGTGCCGTCGGTGCCGCTGCTCGCGCTCAACCGCGCCGGCACGCCCCCGCCCAATGCCGCGAGCTACGCGCTTGCACCCGAGGACGAAGGCAGCGGCGCGGCGGATTTCCTGGCGGCGCGCAACGCGCTGCGCGTGCTGGTGCTGAGCTCCGGCGATGACAGCGCGCGACGCAGCATCGATGCCTTCACCACCCGCCTGCAGTCGCACGGCGGCAGCGTGGTGCAGCTGCTCGCGGTGGTCGGCGACGCGCCGGGCGACATGACCGCGCTCATGCAGGGCGCGCTGCAGCGCGAGGGCGGCGTGGATGCGGTGTTCATGGCGCTGCGCGGCCCGCAGGCGCGACTGGTGGCGCCGCAGGTCGCCGCCGCGGGGCTGGCGACGCGTCCGCGGGTGGCAACCTCGCAGATCATGGCGGGCACCGGCAGGGCCGGCGACGACGCCGCGCTCGACGGCATCGCCTTCCCGTCCGATGCCTGGTCGGTGACCGGCGTGCCGGGCCTGCCGGCCGCGTCCAGCGTGGCGGCGTCGCTGCCCACCGCGCGTGGCCCTGCCGCCCGGCTGTTCGCCTTCGGCTACGACGCCTGGCTGCTCACCGCCTACCTCGAACACCTGGCCACCTCGCCCGACGCCAGCGTGCCCAGCGCCAGCGGCACGCTGCGCATGGATGGCGACGGCAACGTGCTGCGTTCGCCCGCCTGGTCGACCTTCAGCGGCGGCCACGTGGTGCCGCTGGCCGGCGTCGGCGGTTGAGCGAGACCCGGCGCCGCGGCGCCGAAGTCGAGGCCGCGGCGCGCACGCACCTGCTGCGCGCCGGGCTGGTCGACGTGGCGGCCAACGCCAACTACCGGCTCGGCGAGCTCGACCTGGTGATGCGCGACGGCGACACGCTGGTGTTCGTGGAGGTGCGCTACCGCGCCAGTGCCGATTACGGCGGCGGCGGGGAATCGGTCGACCGCGGCAAGCGCCAGCGCATCGTGCGCGCCGCGCAGCTGTTCCTGCTGCAGCACCCTGCCCTCGCCGAGTCGTATTGCCGCTTCGACGTGGTCGATGCCAGCGGCGATCCGGCCGCGCCGGACTTCACCTGGCATCGCGACGCCTTCCGGCTCGACGACGCCTGACGGCGCCGCGCTCAGGCGCCGAAGTGCACGTGCCCGCTGTGCGGTGCGACCCACGGCTTGCCCGCGCCATGCGCGCGGACGCCATGCGTTTCCACGACCGCGCCGATGCGCGTGACCGCCACGCCCGCCGCACGTCCTGCAGCCTGGATCGCGCTGTCCACTGACGCGGGCGCGGTGAAGCACAGTTCGTAGTCGTCGCCGCCGCCGGCCTGCAGCGCGCGCAGCGCATCGCCTGCGAACGCGGCCTGCAGCGCGGCACTGGCCGGCAGCGTGTCGACGTCGATCTCCGCGCCAACCCCGCTCGCGGCGCAGACATGGCCCAGGTCGGCGAGCAGGCCGTCGGAGACGTCCAGGCAGGCATGCGCGATCCCGGACAGCGCGCGGCCGAGCGCGATGCGCGGCAGCGGGCGTTCCAGGCGCGCGCGCAGCGCCGCGTCGATCGCGTCGATGGCGCCGCGTGCCCGCCACTGCGCAAGCGCCGCGGCCGCATCACCGAGCGTGCCGCTGACCCAGACGCCGTCGCCGACGCGTGCGCCGTTTCGGCGCAAGGCGACACCCGGCGCTACGAAGCCGTGCACCGTGACCGAAATCGACAACGGCCCGCGCGTGGTGTCGCCACCCACCAGGGCCACGCCGTGCTCGGCGGCCAGCGCCATGAATCCGTCGAGGAAGGCCGCGACCCACGCGGCGTCGCCTTCGGGCAGGGACAGCGACAGCGTGCACCACGCCGGCTCCGCACCCATCGCCGCCAGGTCGGACAGGTTCACCGCGAGCGCCTTCCAGCCGATGTCGGCGGGCGCGGTGCCGGCGGGGAAATGCACGCCGGCGTTGAGCGTGTCCATCGCCACCACCAGCTCGCGGTCGGCGGGCACGCGCAGCACCGCGGCATCGTCGCCGATGCCGAGCAGCACGTCGTCGCGGGCGTGCGTGGCACGCGCGCGGATGAGATCGATCAGTTCGAACTCGGCCACGGCCGCGTGCCGGCGGTCAGCAGCGCGGGGACTGCACTTCGGCCGCGCGCCACTCGGCGGCGGCGCGGTCGAGCACGCCGTTGACGTAGGTGTGGCCATGCTCGGAGCCGAAGCGCTTGACGGTCTTCAGCGCCTCGTCGATCACCACGCGGTACGGCACGTCGACGCGGTGGCGCAGCTCGTAGGCGGCGATGCGCAGCATGGCGCGCTCGATGGGGTCGACTTCGGCGATGCCGCGGTCGAGGAACGGGGCAAGCGCCTCGTCGAGTTCGCGGCGATGGTTTTCCACCCCGCGCACCAGGTCTTCGAAGTATTCGAGGTCGGCGACTTCGTTGGCCTGCTCGTGGGCCAGCTGCGAGATCGCGTCGCGCGCGTTGGCGCCCGACAGCTGCATGGCATACACCGCCTGCAGTGCGCGGCGCCGCGAGCGCGAGCGCGCGACCGGATCCATCCCGCCGTTGCGCGCGCCGCCGCCGCGATGCGGCCTCACGGCAGCACCGCCAGCAGGCTGGCCATCTCGAGCGCGACCAGCGCGCACTCTTCGCCCTTGTTGCCGTGGCTGCCACCGGCGCGGTTCTCGGCATCGGCCTGCTCGTCGACCGCGAGCACGCCGTTGGCCACCGGCACGCCGTGGTCGAGCTGCACGCGGGCCAGGCCGTCGGCACAGCGGTCGGCGACGTGTTCGAAGTGGCGGGTATCGCCACGCACCACGCAACCCAGGGCGACGATGGCGGCGTGCCGCCCGCCCTGCGCCAGGCGCGCGGCGGCCAGCGGGATCTCCCAGGCGCCGGGCACGCGGACCACGTCGACGTGGTCCGCGGCCACGCCGTGGCCATCAAAGGTCGCGCGCGCACCCGCCACCAGCGCATCGACGATGCGCGGGTTCCAGCGGCTGGCGATGATGGCGAAGCGCGCGCCGTTGGGGGCGCGCAGGTCGCCTTCGTGGTGGGTCATGGGGGAAATCCTCGGGTAGGCCGGCATTCTAGCCGAGCGCGATTACGCGGGCGGGTCGACGTACTCGACCACTTCCAGGCCGAAGCCCGCCAGGCCGACCTGCTTGCGCGCGGTGCCCATCACGCGCAGGCGGCGCAGGCCGAGGTCGGCGAGGATCTGGCTGCCGGCGCCGTTGCGCCGCCATTCCAGCAGCGCCCCGCCCCGCGGCGCTTCGGCAGGTGCCGGGACCGCATCGTCGGCGGCACGGATGCGCGCCAGCAGCGCGTCGGGGGTCTGGGCGCCATCCAGCAGCACCAGCGCGCCGCGGCCCTCGCGGGCGATCGCGGCCAGCACGTCGCCAACGGCCGGGCCGAAATCGGCGCGCCGCCAGTGCACGGCATCGGCGAGCGCGTTGCGCACCTGCACGCGCACCAGCGTGGGCGTGTCGGGATCGGCCTCGGGCTCGCCGCGCACCAGCGCGAAATGCAGCGCATGGCCCAGGCGGTCGCGATAGCTGAGCAGGCGGAACGGGCCGTGTTCGGTGTCGATCGCGCGCACGTCGACGCGCTCCACGGTGTGCTCGGTGGCCAGGCGATGGCGGATGAGCGCTTCGATGGAGCCCATCTTCAGGCCGTGCTCGCGCGCGAACACCTCCAGCTCCGGGCGCCGCGCCATGGTGCCGTCGGGGTTGAGGATCTCGACCAGCACGCCGGCCGGCTCCAGGCCGGCGAGCATCGCCAGGTCCGCGGCGGCTTCGGTGTGGCCGGCGCGCGCCAGCACGCCACCCGGCTGCGCGGCGAGCGGGAAGATGTGGCCCGGTTGGGCGAGATCCGCCGGCGTCGCGTTCGGGCGCACCGCGGTGCGCACGGTGTGCGCGCGGTCGTAGGCGGAGATGCCGGTGGTGACGCCCTCGGCCGCCTCGATGCTGACCGTGAAGTTGGTGTGGTGCGACGAGGTGTTGGACTGCACCATCGGCGGCAGGCCGAGCTGCGCGCAGCGCTCGCGGGTCAGCGACAGGCAGACCAGGCCGCGCGCGTGGGTGACCATGAAATTGATGTCGGACGGCCGCACCAGTTCGGCGGCCATGATCAGGTCACCCTCGTTCTCGCGGTCCTCGTCGTCGACGATGACGACCATGCGGCCGGCGCGGAGTTCTTCGAGCAGTTCGGGGACGGTGGCGAAAGGCATGGTTCAGCGGTCCTGCAGCAGGCGCTCGACGTAGCGGGCGACGAGGTCGATCTCGAGGTTGACGGAGTCGCCGACGGTCGTGGCGGCGAACGCGGTGTTGGCGACGGTGTGCGGCACCAGCGCGACGTCGAAGGTGTCGCCTGCCACGGCATTCACCGTGAGGCTCACGCCGTCGACGCAGATCGAACCCTTCTGCGCGATGTACTTCATCAGCGCGGCCGGGGCCTGGAAGCGCCAGCGCTGGGCGCGGCCGTCGTCGCTGACCGCGAGCACGCGGCCGACGCCGTCGACATGGCCGCTGACCAGGTGTCCGCCGAGGCGATCGCTGGCGCGCATGGCGCGCTCGAGGTTCACCGGCGCGCCTTCCGCCAGCCCGCCGAGCGTGGTGAGAGCGAGGGTCTCGTTGGAGGCGTCGGCCTCGAAATGGCCGGCGCCATGCGCGACCACGGTCAGGCAGGTGCCGTTGACCGCGATGCTCTCGCCCAGGGCGGGATCGGCGAACGGCAGGTTGCCGACGGCGATGCGCAGGCGGGCGTCGCCACCTCGTGCCTCACGCTGCTCGAGGGTGCCGACGGCTTCGATGATTCCGGTGAACATGCAGGCTTACCGCCGTCCGTTGGGGCTCCGCGCGGGCCGCGCGCCACCCGGCCCGCGCCCGTGGAACGGGGCAGGCGGAGACGTGGGGCTGCCGCGTGCCGGGGCATCCGGCGGCGCGGATTCTACCATCGGGGTGTCGGGCGGCCGCGCGGACGGTGCGTCCCAGCGGCGGCCTCCGCCGCGCGGCGCGCTCAGGCGGCGGGTTGCGCGGTGGCCACCGGATACAGGCGCATGCGCATGTCCTCGCCCACCGCAACCATCTCTTCGACCCGCATCTGCATGCGGTGGGCCATGTCGTCGATCCCGAGCCCGGAAAACAGCGGGCGCGCGTGCGCTCCCAGCAGGATCGGCGCCATGTAGATCAGCATCTCGTCGACCAGGCCGGCATGCAGGAACGCGCCGGCGAGCGTGGCGCCCGCTTCGAGCTGCACCTCGTTGATGCCGCGCGTGGCCAGCAGCCGCAGCACGGCATCGAGGTCGAGCGCGTTGCCCTGCGACGGCACCGCGACGCGCTCGATGCCGGGCAGGCGCGGCGGCTTGGCGTTGCCGGCGTGCAGGTACAGGGTGGGCGCGTCGCCCTCGCGCACGCGGCCGCGGGCAACTGTGGCCAGGCCGGGGTCGAGCACCACGCGCAGCGGCGGCACAAAATCCGGCTCGCCGGGTAGGCGCACGGTGAGCTGCGGGTCGTCCGCCAGCACCGTGCCGGAACCGGTCAGCAGCGCACCGCTGCGCGCGCGCCAGCGCATCACGTCCTCGCGCGACGCGTCGCCGCTGATCCACTTCGACTCGCCGTTGGCGAGCGCGGTGCGTCCGTCCAGGCTCATCGCCAGCTTGACGCGCAGCCACGGCCGTCCGCGCTCCAGCCGCGCCAGGTAGCCGCGGTTGAGCACCCGCGCCTGCTGTTCCATCAGACCGGACTCGACCGTGATGCCGGCGGCGCGCAGGCGCTCGAAGCCACTGCCATCGACCTCCGGGAACGGGTCCGGCATGGCCCCCACCACGCGCGCCACGCCGGCCGCGACGAGCGCATCCGCGCAGGGGCCGGTCCGCCCGGTGTGCGCGCAGGGCTCGAGGGTGACGTAGGCGGTGGCGCCGCGCGCGCGCGCGCCGGCCGCTTCAAGCGCGTGCACTTCGGCATGCGGACCGCCGGCGCGCTGGTGCCAGCCTTCGCCGACCACCTCGTCGCCTTGCGCGAGCACGCAGCCGACCATCGGATTGGGCCGGGTGGTCCATGCGCCGCGCTCGGCGAGGCGCAGTGCGCGCGCCATCATGGCGTGATCGACAGCCGAAAATCCCTGCATCAGGTGCTGGTATCCACGTTGGAGTAGAGGGGGTCGCCGCCGAGCAGCCAGTTGGCGGCCTGGTGGCGCTCGCCGGCGATGCTCAGGCAGCGCTGCAGCTGTTCGTCGTCGGCCTGGTCGATGCGCGCGCCTTCGACGGCCAGGTCGCCGTCGAGCAGCGCGCCGTCATCGACATCCAGGCTGGCCCAGGTGCACTCGCGCACGAAAGCGGCGAAATCCATGGGCTCCGGGCGCAGCTGCCAGTCACGCAGGCGCCAGTGCAGCGCCAGCTGGCGCGCGGCGAAGGTGTCGAGCGCACGCTCGCCGCGCAGCTGGGGCGCAGGATCCCGGGCCAGCGGCGCGTCGTCGAGCAGCCCCACCGCCTCCGCGGCCGCGACCGGGTCGACGAGGCGGTCGTGCGCCAGGCCGGGCTGCAGGTCCAGCGCCCAGGCCAGCACGTACAGGCCTTCGGCGCGCCAGCTGGCGTCGATGGCGGCCTTGCGCGCGAGCTGCCCCAGCGGCGTGGCAATGACTTCGGCTTCGCCCGGCTCCAGCGCCGCCTGCAGGCCGGTGGCGTCGAGCCAGTCGCGCAGGCGCCTGCACATCGCCTCGGCGTCGGCGTCGCCCGGATCCTGCTCCAGGCTGGCGCGGCAGGCGATGCTGGCCAGGGCCAGCGCGCGCTCGTGCACGCGACGCGCGCCAGGGCGTGGGTGCAGGCCTGCCTGGCCGGGGTGCTGCATCGGGCTCAGCGCTTGCGGCCCTTGCCGGAGCGCGCGTCGAACGGCAGCACGTCGCCTCCGAGCAGGGGCAGCTGGCCGTCGCCCGGGCCTTCGCGTTCGAGGCGGTCGAGCTGCTCGCGGAAATCGGCGACGTCCTCGAACGCCTGGTACACCGAGGCGAAGCGCACGAAGGCGATGTGGTCGATCTTGCGCAGCTCGGCCATGACGAATTCGCCGACCCGGCGCGAGGCGATCTCGCGCTCGGTGGTCATGCGCAGCTGGTGCACCACCGCACGCACCGACGCCTCGATCTGCTCCTCGGAGACCGGGCGCTTGTGCAGCGCGCGGTCGAAGCCCAGGCGCAGCTTGCGCGCGTCGAAATGCTCGCGCCGGCCATCGGACTTGATGATCGCCGGCAGCTTCAGCTCGATGGTTTCCAGCGTGGAGAAGCGCTCGCCACAGGCCTCGCACTCGCGACGACGGCGGATGGTCGCGCCGTCGTCGCTGACCCGCGAATCGATCACGCGGGTGTCGTGGTGCTGGCAGAAGAGGCAATGCATCGGCGGCGGGCGCTGTGGTCCTGTGGCGGGGTGTGGTGCCGGTCCGGCCTCACCTTATCCGTAGACGGGGAAGCGTGCGCACTGGCGGGTCACGTTTTCACGGACCCGGGCGATCACCGCCTCGTCGGCGGGCTGGTCCAGCACGTCGCAGATCCAGTTGGCCAGCTCCACGCAGTCGACTTCCAGATAGCCGCGCGTGGTGACCGCCGGCGTGCCCAGGCGCAGGCCCGAGGTCACGAACGGCTTCTGCGGGTCGTTGGGCACGGCATTCTTGTTGACCGTGATGTGCGCGCGGCCCAGCGCCTCCTCGGCGGCCTTGCCGGTGACGCCCTTGCCGATCATGTCGACCAGCATCAGGTGGTTCTCGGTGCCGCCGGAGACGATCTTGTAACCGCGCTCGATCACCACCTTGGCCATCGCCTGGGCGTTCTTGACCACCTGCTGCTGGTAGGCCTTGAACTCCGGCTCCAGCGCTTCCTTGAACGCCACCGCCTTGGCAGCGATGACGTGCATCAGCGGGCCACCCTGGATGCCCGGGAACACGATCGACTGCAGCTTCTTGGTGATTTCGTCGGCGGCTTCACCCATGGCGGTGCGGCTGGCGACGATGATGCCGCCGCGCGGGCCGCGGAGCGTCTTGTGCGTGGTCGACGTGACGATGTGCGCGTGCGGCACCGGGTTGGGATACACGCCCGCGGCGACCAGCCCGGCGACGTGCGCCATGTCGACGAACAGGTACGCACCGATCTTGTCGGCGATGGCGCGGAAACGCGCCCAGTCGACGACCTGCGAATAGGCGCTGAAACCGGCGACGACCATCTTCGGCTTGTGCTCCACGGCGAGGCGCTCGACCTCGTCGTAGTCGATCATGCCGGCCTCGTCGACGCCGTACTGCACGGCCTTGAACAGCTTGCCGCTGATGTTGACCTTGGCGCCGTGGGTGAGATGGCCACCATGCGCCAGCGACATGCCGAGGATGGTGTCGCCCGGCTGCAGCAGCGCCAGGTACACGGCCTGGTTGGCCTGCGAGCCCGAATGCGGCTGCACGTTGGCGTACATGTCGGCCACGGAGCCGGCGGCGAACAGCTGCTTGACGCGGTCGAGCGCGAGCTGCTCGGCGACGTCGACATATTCGCAGCCGCCGTAATAGCGCTTGCCCGGATAGCCCTCGGCGTACTTGTTGGTGAGCTTGGAGCCCTGCGCTTCCATCACCCGGGGGCTGGCGTAGTTCTCCGAGGCGATCAGCTCGACATGGTCTTCCTGGCGGCGGCCTTCGTCGGCGATGGCCTGGGCCAGTTCGGGGTCGTAGCCTTCGATGCGCGCGTCTCGCGGGAACATGGTCACTCCGGGCGGAAGATGGGGGTCCGGGCAATTGTAGCCCGCGGCCGCCAACGACCCAGCCGCGCAAGAGATGTGTCGTCTCCCTCCCCATGGAGTAGAGGCGCCGGGCTTGTATGGGCGCCGGGTACCAAGCCCCTTGAGGACTCATGTCCCCCGGCGATGCCCTTCGGCCATCGCCTCCTCCTTGACTTCGCCCTCAAGGGGCTTGGCACCCGGTCCGCCCCACTACGCGGTGGTTCGAGGAGCAGAGCCACAGCCCGCAATCTCTGCGGTACCGGCAGCCGGCGAAGAGCCCGGAGTGGCCGCGAGGCCGTCGCGGGGAAGTCAAGGAGGAGGCATCCGCCGCAGGCGGATCCGGGGGACATGAGCCGCGACGGCCTCGCGGCCACCACGGGTTGCTCCAGAAAAAGAAGGGCGCGCCCTGAGGCGCGCCCTTGGTTCAACCCTGACCGGACTCAGCGGCCGAGGAAAACGTCGGCAATGATGCCGGTGGCCACCGCGACCAGCAGGAATTCGCCGGCATCGCTGCGCCGCCAGTGGTGGCCGCGCGGCGGATTGCGCAGGCCGTAGTGGCGATAGTCCTGGACCACGTAGGTGGGAGCGTAGCCGGCGTACTGGTAATGGCGGCCGCGGGCCCACGGCGGCGGACCGCGATGGCCGCGGTTGTGGTGCACCACCACCGGCGGACGGGACACATAGACCACGTGGTCGCGGTGGCCGTGGCCCTTGCCATGGCCCTTGCCGTGACCCTTTCCATGCCCCTTGCCGCGGCGCGAATCGCGGTCGCGGCGGTAGTCGTCGCGGGCATAGCGGTCGTGGCCGTAGCCGCGGTCGTAGTCGCGGTCGTAACCGCGGTGATCGCCGCGGCGGTCGTGGTCGCGCGCCATCGCCGGAGCGGCGAACGCCGCGCCGAGCGCCAGCAGCAAGGTGGCCAGTGCAAGGTTCCTGGTGTGTTTCATCGCCGTCTCCCGTGGTTGTGGGATCGACTATCGGCAAAGCGGCCTGAACGGATGCCCTACCTGCGCGTTGGTCCCTCGGGGCCATTCAGATTCAGGCAAGCCCGCCCTCGGCGGGTCCCCGCACGGGCCGGTATAATCGCGCCATCCCCAGCCACTGATCCTGCCCGCGCACCCGCGTGGGCGGCGGCGGCGTCGCACCGGAGCTTCCATGTCGCAATACATCTACACCATGAACGGCGTCAGCAAGACGGTGCCGCCGAAGCGCCAGATCATCAAGGACATCTCGCTGTCGTTCTTCCCGGGGGCCAAGATCGGCCTGCTGGGCCTGAACGGCTCGGGCAAGTCCACCGTGCTCCGCATCATGGCCGGCGTGGACACGGACTTCTCGGGCGAGGCGCGCCCGCAGGCCGGCATCAAGGTCGGCTACCTGCCGCAGGAACCGCAGCTCGACCCGACGCAGACCGTGCGCGAAGCGGTCGAGGAAGGCGTGGGCGACGTGCTGCAGGCGCAGAAGCGCCTCGACGAGGTCTATGCCGCCTATGCCGAGGAAGGCGCCGATTTCGACGCCCTCGCCAAGGAACAGGAGCGCCTCGAGGCGATCCTTGCCGCCGGCGATGCGCATACCCTGGAAAACCAGCTCGAGGTGGCCGCCGACGCGCTGCGCCTGCCGCCGTGGGAGGCGGTGATCGGGAACCTGTCAGGCGGCGAGAAGCGCCGCGTGGCGCTGTGCCGCCTGCTGCTGCAGAAGCCGGACATGTTGCTGCTCGACGAGCCCACCAACCACCTCGACGCCGAGTCGGTGGAATGGCTGGAGCAGTTCCTGGCGCGCTACACCGGCACCGTGGTCGCGGTGACGCATGACCGCTACTTCCTCGACAACGCCGCCGAGTGGATCCTCGAGCTCGACCGCGGCAAGGGCATTCCGTGGAAGGGCAACTACACCGACTGGCTGACCCAGAAGGGCGACCGCCTGAAGCAGGAAGAGTCGTCCGAGAAGGCGCGCCAGAAGGCGATCCAGAAGGAGCTCGAGTGGGCCCGCAGCAATGCCAAGGGCGGCCGCTCCAAGGGCAAGGCCCGCCTCGCGCGTATCGAGGAGCTGCAGGCGGTCGACTACCAGCGCCGCAACGAGACCAACGAGATCTTCATCCCGCCGGGCGAGCGCCTGGGCGCCAAGGTGATCGAGTTCAAGAACGTCAGCAAGAAGTTCGGTGACCGGCTGCTGATCGACGACCTGAGCCTGATGGTGCCGGCCGGTGCGATCGTCGGCATCATCGGCCCCAACGGCGCGGGCAAGTCGACGCTGTTCAAGATGATCACCGGCCAGGAAAAGCCGGATTCGGGCACGATCGAGCTCGGCTCGACGGTCAACATCGCCTACGTCGACCAGAGCCGCGACGCGCTGGAGGGCGACCACAACGTGTTCCACGAGGTGTCGGGCGGCCTGGACATCCTCAACATCAACGGCATCGAGATCCAGTCGCGCGCCTACCTGGGCCGCTTCAACTTCAAGGGCCAGGACCAGCAGAAGCTCGTGGGCACGCTGTCGGGTGGCGAACGCGGCCGCCTGCACATGGCCAAGACCCTGCTGCAGGGCGGCAACGTGCTGCTGCTCGACGAACCGTCCAACGACCTGGACATCGAGACCCTGCGCGCGCTTGAAGACGCGCTGCTGGAATTCCCGGGCAACACCTTCGTGATCTCCCATGACCGCTGGTTCCTGGACCGCATCGCCACGCACATCCTGGCGTTCGAAGGCGACAGCCACGTGGAGTTCTTCCAGGGCAACTACCGCGAATACGAGGAAGACAAGAAGCGCCGCATGGGCGACGACGCGGGCCCGAAGCGGCTGCGCTTCAAGGCGCTGAAGTAAGCGCCAGCGGCTCTCCTTCCCCCGCCATGCGGGGGAAACCGCTGGCACGATGCCGGGCAGTGGCAGGATCGGGGTGACTTGATGGGTTTCATGCAACAGCTGCGGCAGCGCTGGGCCACGTCCGGGTCGCTGGTCTGCGTCGGGCTGGATCCGGAGCCGGCGAAGTTTCCGGCGCGGTTCGCGGCTGACGACGATGCGGTATTCGCGTTCTGCCGCGACATCGTCGACGCCACCGCGGAGTTCGCCTGTGCGTTCAAGCCGCAGATCGCGCATTTCGCGGCGCTCGGGTCCGAAGGCGCGCTTGAACGATTGATTGCGCACGTGCACGCGGCGCATCCGGGGATCCCGGTGATCCTCGATGCCAAGCGCGGCGACATCGGTTCCACCGCCGGGCGCTACGCCGTCGAAGCCTTCGGTCGCTTCGCCGCCGATGCGGTCACCGTGAACCCGTACCTCGGCGGCGATTCCCTGCAGCCCTTCCTCGACCACGCCGAACACGGCGTGGTGATCCTCTGCCGCACGTCCAACCCCGGTGCCGCCGACCTGCAGGACCTGCCGGTCGACGGGCGGCCGCTGTACCAGCACGTCGCCATGAAGGCGGCGCGCGAGTGGAACGGCCATGGCAACGTCGCGCTGGTGGTCGGCGCCACCTGGCCCGGGCAACTGGGCGAGGTGCGCGCCATCGTCGGCGACATGCCGCTGCTGGTGCCCGGCGTGGGTGCGCAGGGCGGAGACGTGGAAGCGGTGGTGCGCAACGGCCGCAGCGCCGATGGCACGGGCCTGCTGGTCAGTTCGTCGCGGGCGATCCTCTACGCCTCGGCCGGCGACGACTACGCGGCTGCAGCCGCGGACGCCGCGCGCGCGCTGCGCGACGCGATCAACCGCCACCGCTGAGCGCGGCGGCACGGTCAGCTGTCGCTGGCCGCCTCGGGCACCACGAACACCTGGCGCAGGTAGCGCAGGTAGCCGGCGTCATCGCACATGGTCTTGCCGGGCGAGTCGCTGAGCTTGGCCACCGGCTGGCCGTTGCAGCGGACCATCTTCAGCACGATCTGCAGCGGCGCCGGCCCGACGTCGTTGGTGAGGTTGGTGCCGATGCCGAACGACATGCGGCAGCGGCCGCGGAAGTGCGCGTACAGCTGCATCACCAGGTCGATGTCGAGGCCATCGCTGAACACCAGCGTGCGCGTGCGCGGGTCGATGCGCATGTCTTCCAGGTGGGCGAGGACGCGCTCGCCCCACTCCACCGGGTCGCCGGAATCGTGGCGCACGCCGTCGAACAGCTTGCAGAAGTACAGGTCGAAATCGCGCAGGAACGCGTCCAGGCCGATCACATCGGTCAGCGCGATGCCGAGGTCGCCGCCGTATTCGCGCGCCCAGCCGTCGAACGCGGCGACCTGCGAGTCGCGAAGCCGCGGCCCCAGCGCCTGGTGCGCCTGCAGCCATTCGTGCGCCATCGTGCCCTGCGGCACCAGCGCATGGCGGCGGGCAATGTCGACGTTGCTGGTGCCGGCGAACTTCACGCCCAGGCCGCGCGCCAGGTGCGGCACCAGGGTGTCGTGCCAGTCGCGCGAATAGCGGCGCCGGGTGCCGAAGTCGCTGATGCGGCAGTCCTCGAAGCCGATCGCGGCGTTGATGCGCGCGAGCTTGGCGTCCAGCCGGCGCAGGCCCTCGACGGTCTCCGCCGGCCCGTATTCGGCGTGGAACCAGACCTCGTTGACGATCGCCAGCAGCGGCACCTCGAACAGGATGGTGTGCAGCCACGGCCCGCTGATGGTGAGTTCGATCTCGCCCGGCACCGCGTCCGACGCCCGCAGCCGCACGTGCTTGCGATCCAGCTGGAACAGCCCGAGGAAGTCCACGAAATCCGGCTTCATGAAACGCAGGCCGCGCATGTACTCGAGCTCGTCGGGGCCCAGGCGCAGCGCGCACAGCGCATCGATCTGCGCCGAGATCGCATCGATGTGCCGCGCCAGGTCGATGCCCGGCGTGCGGCACTTGAAGCGATACTCGGCATGCGCGGCCGGATGCTGGTGCAGCACCGCCTGCATCATGGTGAACTTGTAGAGGTCGGTGTCGAGCAGCGACTCGATGATCACGGCGCGGCCACGCGCGCGTTGGCCATGAAGACGGCCGGCAGGCGCGAGGCCCAGTGCAGCCAGACCGCGCCCCACACCGCCGTGCGCACGAGCCACCCGCGCCGCGGTGCCTCGAAACGACGGAAATAGCGCCACAGGCCGCGGTGCTTGTGCCACTCCACGAACCCGGGGCGCGAGCGGGCGGAGACCCCGCGCACATGCACCACGCGCACGTCGTTGGCGACCGCCACGGTGGCACCGGCCTCGCGCGCGCGGCGACAGAAGTCGAGGTCCTCGACATGCAGGCGATAGCCGGCGTCGAAGCCGTCGATACGCACGAACAGCGCGCGCGACAGCAGCATCAGCGCGCCCGACACCGCGTCGACCCGCTGCAGCACCTGCGCAGGATCGACCTCGACATCCAGCGGCCGGCCATGGCGCGCCTGCAGCGGCCCGCGCAGCATCGCCAGGAAATCGGGATCGTTGCGGCGCGCGGCGCCGTCGCGCACCCCGTCCTCATCGACCAGGTCGGCGCCGAGCAGCACGTCGACTGCCGCTGCGCCAGCGGACGCGCCGGCGGATGCCTCAGCGCGGCCCAGCGCCTGCGCATGCGCCAGCAGCCGCGCCAGCGAGTCCGGCTCCAGCATGCAGTCGGGATTGACGAACGCCAGCCATGGCGCGGTGCTGTCCGCCGCGCCCTGGTTGCAGGCCACCGCGAAGCCGGGGTTGTCCGGGTTGGCGACGAAGCGCACGCGCGGATCGGCGAGCGCGTGGCGCTGCACCACGACCAGGGTGCCGTCGCTGGAGGCGTTGTCGACCACGCGGATCTCGGCCACCGCGGCCGCCGCGCGCAGGCGCGCCAGGCAGGCATCGATGGTGCCGGCGCTCTGGTGGCTGACGACGATGGCGGCGACGGCGGCGACGGTCACGCCTCCGCCCGCTGGCCCGTGGTGTCCGAAGCGGGCGGCGCGCCCACCGCGCCAACGGCCTGCGCGGCCACGAACAGCTCGCGCTGTGCCGGAGGCTCCAGGCCTTCAAGCCGGCGGCCCAGCGCCGCGCGCTCGGCGTGCAGCGGGTCGTGCATCAGGAATTCGGCGAGCCGCGAATGCCAGCGCGGCCAGCGCGCGGCGAGCGCGTCGAGATCGCCGTCGGCCGGGCCACCCTCGCCGCCGCGCGCGACGAACGCGGTTTCACACAGCGCGTTGCGCCAGCCGAGGCCGGACATGCGCAGCGACAGGTCGATCAGCGCCGCGTACCACGACGCGTAGCTCGCGGAATCCAGCCCGCCGGCACGGCGGCGTGCGCGACCGCGCAGGTACACGGCATGGTCCACCGCGGCGGGCAACTCCGCGTGCACCGGCGCCATGCCCTCGGCGGCACGCGACAGACGCCCGAGTTCGTGGTCGTCGGGCAGCGCGGAGACCTCGCCGCTGCGCGGCCAGGCGGCGGTCTCGCCGGCATTGCACCAGGGCGTCGCGGTGGCGATGGAAGGATCGCGCGCGGCGCAGGCCGCAAGCTGCCGCGCCCAGCCCGGCGCAGGCACGGCGTCGGCGGCCAGCACGATCACGTCGTCGTCGCCGCACGCGGCCAGGGCCTGGTCGATGTGCGCCACTTCGCCCAGGCGCCGCTGGCGGCGCGTGTATTCCGCCTGCAGGCGGGTGCGCGCCAGCCACCGTTCGATGATGGCGAGGCCGCGTGGTCCGGCCTGTGCGTCGTCGGCCAGCCACACCCGCGTTCCGGCGGGCGTGCCCGCCTCCAGCGCCGCGAGGCAGGCATCGAGCGCGTCGTCGTCGACCGCGACCGGCAGCAGCACGACCGGGAGTTCAGCCATGCCGGCCACCGACGTGGGCCATGCTCAGTCGCGTGACCGGTTGAGCGGCTCCAGCGCGCGGAAGCGACGGCCGTATTCGTCGGTCAGGTCGCGCGCGTCCTGCTGGTTGCGCACCAGGGTCGGCGTCATCAGCACGATGACTTCGCTGCGCGTGGTATTGGAGCTCTGCCGCCCGAACAATCCGCCGAGCACCGGGATGCGGCTCAGGCCCGGGAAGCCAAGGGAACCACGCGTGGTGCTGTCCTGGATCAGTCCGGCCAGCATCACCGTGTCGCCGCTCTGGACGATGGCGTTGGTCTTCAGGCGGCGCGTGTCGATGCGCACGTTGCCGTTCTGGTCGGGCTGGCTGCCGGGGCTGCTGACCTCCTGGACGATGTCCAGGAACACGGTGCCGTCCTTGGTGACGCGCGGGCGCACCTTGAGGATGGTGCCGGTGTCGAGGTACTGCACCTGGCTGTAGGAGCTGTCGCCGCCGAAACCGGGGTTGACGGTCACCGACGAGATCGGGATGCGGCTGCCGACGTTGAGCGTGGCTTCGTAGTTGTTGCGCACCATCACCGACGGCGTCTGCAGCATCTGCACGTCGCTGACTTCGTCGAGCGCGCTGATGATGGCCGCGGCGTTGCGGCCGAGGAAGGTCCAAGCCAGGCCGGGGGCCACGCCGCCGGTCTGCGAGCCCGTGACGTTGCCGGCGATCGCGCTCCAGGTCTCGCGGCCCACGGCGCTGGGCAGGCCGGCATCGGTCACCGCACGTTCGAAGAACCAGTTGACGCCGTAGCTCAGGTCGCCGCTGAGCGTGACCTCGACCACCTGCGCCTCGATGTGCACCTGCAGCGGCATGATGTCCAGGCGATCGATGACCTGCCGGATGGAACGCCAGGCTTGCCCGGTGGAGCGCACCAGCAGGGTGTTGGTCTCGTCGACCGCCGACACGCCGACCTTGTCGCCGTCGACTTCAAGCGTCACCGCGGCATTGCCGCCGGTGCGCTCGCCGAGCGACAGCGAACCGCTGCCCAGCCCGCCGCCGCCACCGCTGTCGCCGCCGCCGCCACTGTACGGGTCCCTACCGACCCGCGCGGAACTGCCGCCATCCATGCCGCCGTCGCTGATCTCGGTGGACTCCAGGCCCGGCATCAGCGAGGCGCCACCGCGGCCGCCCGAACTGCCGCCGCGGCTGCCATAGACTTCCGACAGGCGTTCGGCCAGGTCCTTGGCGGTGATGTACTTGAGCTCGTAGGAGAACAGCTGCACGCCGCCGCCGGCGCCGTCGATGCGCTCGATCCACTGCTCGATCTGGTCCAGGTACTCGGGCTGCGAAGTGATCACCAGCACCGAGTTGGCGCCTTCCAGCGGCATGAAGCGGAACATGCCCGCCACAGGCGACTTGCTCTGCTCGCCGAACACCGTTTCGAGATCGCTGACGACCTGCGCCGCCTTGCCGGCGACCAGCGGGAACACGCCCACCGACATGCCCGACAGCCAGTCGACATCGAAGATCTCGATGGTGCGCAGGTAGTTCTCGAGTTCCTGGCGCGTGCCGGCGATGGTGATGACGTTGCGGCCGGAATCCACGCTGACGATGGCGTTGGCGCGCGCGTAGGGCTTGAGCACCTTCTCCATCTCGGCCGCGGAGATGTAGCGCAGCGGCACCACGCGCGACTCGAAGCCGCGCGCGCCCGCCGCCGAGCCGGTGCGCGGCGCGACCGCGCCGCTCGCCATGGCCTGGTCGGCGCCGACGATGTTGTAGCGGCCGTCGGCATAGATCATGCGGGCGTTGTTCCAGCCCAGCACCATCTCCAGCAGGCTCAGCGCCTGCGCCGGGCTGACGGTCTTGGGCGTGGCCAGCGTCACCGTGCCCTGCACGCCCGGTGCGATCACGTAGTTCTGCCCGAGCATGTCGCCGAGGATCACCTTGATCACCGCGTGCAGCGATTCGCCTTCGAAGTTGAAGGTCGCCTCGCCGGTGCTGCCGGACAGGTTGGGCGGCGCGGACCGCGCTACCGACTGGTTGATGACGTGGCCGCTGCCGCGGTGGAGCTGGGCGCGCGGACCGTCGGGCAGCGCCTCTTCCTGGATGCCGTCGGCAGTTGCGGCCGCATCGCGCGGCACTCCGCCGACCTGCATGACCGGCATGGGCACCTGTGCATCGCGGCGCACGGTCGGGGCCGGCACCGAGGCGCAGGCGACAAGGACTGTGGCGAGGAACGCCACGAGCGCGGACTTGAGGATCGAGGTCGGGGTCATCGGCTGCATTCTAGGGAGTCTGGGCCGGCGGCGTGCCGTTCTGGGCCTGCTCGCGCAGGCGCGCGCGGCGGGCTTCGATTCGCTGGCGGATCGCCTCCACCTGGGCATCCGGCGTCTGCACGCTGGGTTCGGGCGCGGGCTCCGCCTGCGCGGCCTGCCCGGCCTGCCCGGCCTGCGGCACGTTGACCTGGGTGGGCGCGGGCGAGCTGGACGTGGTCACCACCACCGGGCGGTTGCCGTTGGCGGACCCGGGCGCGGCCGCGGGCGCGGCGGGCGCTGCACCAGGCGTGGATGCAATTGGGGCAGGCGGCGGCGCTGCCATCGCGGTGGGTGCCTGGCCGCCGGTGCCGTCGAACACCCGCAGCTCCAGGGTGCGGTCGCCTTCGGGCCCGCTGAACACGGCGCTGCGCGCGGCCACCGAGGCCAGCCGCCAGCCGGGCGCGGATTCGGGCGCGTCGCCGACGCGCAGGCGCACCGGCTCGCCGCCGCTTCCGGGCTGCACGATCGCCATCTCCAAACCTGGCGCCAGCAGCACGCTGGTCAACACGAACTCGAATTCGGCCGGTTGCTCTTCACCTTCGGGGTTGATGAAGAACGGCTGCGGCCGGCGGTCGGCGGTGAACAGCGGTCGGTCACCGATCGCTGCATACAGCGGCAACTCGCCGAGGCGATCCTCGCCAGGCTCGACCGCGGCGGGCAGCGCCTGTACCAGCGCGGGATCAGGCGGCAGGCGCTCGATGCGCCCGCCCAGGCCGAACAGCCCGAGCACCCACAGCGCCAGCGCCCACAGCGCTACGCCGCCGAGCATCCAGGTACGCGCGCCGGCGGTCTCAGCGCGCATTGCCGCCCTCCGCGCGTGCCGGTGCGGCGGGCTGCGCCCGCAGGTAGCCGTAGAGGTCGAAGGTCACGTCCAGCCCCGACCCCTGTCCTCCAGTGCCGCCGGCGGCGAAGAACTGGCGCTGCACCAGTACGTTGAGGTTGTCGACGAACAGCCGCGGCGAGCCGCTCTCCAGCGAGTGCAGCACCGCGGCGAGTTCGGGATTGCCGCAGCGCAGGCGCACCTGCACCACCGCGCGCGGAAAACGCCCCTGGCGCGGGTCGGTCATCGGCGAGCGATTGCTGATCGCGCAGCTGCGGTTGCCGGGGCTCGCCTCGGCCACCGCGGTTTCCAGGCGCTGCACCAGCGCCGCGATGGCGAGCTCGGTGCTGCGCTCGGCCATGAAACCGGGCACGCGCTCGGCCAGCGCCTGCGCCTCCGCAAGCCTGGCCTGCACTTCCGGCGCCTGCTCGAGTTCCATGCGCACGCGCACGTCGCGTTCCTGCAGGGACGCGATGCGCGCGCCCACTTCCTGCATCGGTGCCGTCCACCACGGATGCACCAGCACCAGGTAGGCCAGCGCCAGCACCGCCGCCAGGATCGCCAGCGCCAACCAGCGGTCGCGGTCAGGGATTGCTTCGCGCATCGGCGGCCCCCCTGCCATCGGCGGCTGCGGCGGCCGGCACGTCGGCAACCGCGAGTTCCGCGGTCAACGTGAAGCGGTCTCGGCCGCTGCGCGGATCGGGCTGCAGCGCACCGGCCAGGGCCGGCGAACGCCACAGCGGCGACCCTTCCAGGCGCTGCACCAGCGACGAGGCCTCGGTGCTCAATCCGATCAACAGGATCCGGGTGTCCTCGATCGACAGTTTCTCGATGTAGGTGCTGTCGGGCAGGCGCCGCGACAGCTCATCCAGCACTTCCACCGTGGTCGGGCGGGCGGCGCGCGTGGATGACAGGAAGGCCATCCCTTCGATCAGGTCGACCAGCTCTTTCTTCTGCGCTGCAGCCCCGCGGGCGCGGGTGGCCGCCTGTTCGACCTGGGCCTCGAAGACGTCGGCGGCCAGCGTGCGGTTGGCCAGCACCTGCCACAGGCCGGCGGCAAGCGCGATCACCGCTACCGCGCCCAGCGCCAGGTTCCAGGTCATCCACGGGTCGGCGCGACGCACGCGGCGTGCGCCCGGCAGCAGGTTGACGCCGAGCCCGCCGCCGCCCGAGTCGGCGACGTCGACACCCGCCAGGGTGGCCGCCAGCGGGCCAAGCGCGGCCAGCCGTGCCTCCAGCAGGGGCCGTGGCACCACCACCAACTCGGCCTCGAGCTGGCCGTCGCCGCGGCGTGCGACCACGCGCGCGTCGTATTCGACTTCGGCCAACGGAAACGGTGTCTGCCGTTCCACCTCGAAAGCCATCACCTCGCGCAGTCGCTCGGCGGCGGCGGCCGGCAGCGGCAGGCTGCGGCGCAGTACGTCGCTCGCCGGCAGCAGCAGCCAGCGCGGGAGTTCGGCCACGCGCTGAGCGAGCAGCGGCGCGAGCGGATCGGCGTCGCTGCCGGTCTCGGGGAACGGCGGCAGCTCGGCGACCGCGCGCACGGCGTCGCCGCGGTCCATCGACAGGCGCAGGCCGTCCGCACCCGCTGCCAGCAGCAGGCGTTCGTGCGCCAGCCCGAAAAGCTCACGCAGCCGTGCCGGCAGCCAGGTCGCGAGCGCCTGCGTCCACCAGCTCCAGAATCCGGCGACGCCGGGGCGCAGTGACCCACCCATGCGCCCGAGGCGCTGGCGGATCGGCGTGCTGTCAGCGGTGTGATCGACGGCAGGCATCAGCGCGGAGTGGCTCCTTCTTCCCATCGCAATGGGGTGTAGGCCGAGCCCGGCACCCCGCTTCCGCCGGCGCGGACGACCGCTCGCAGGACGGCCTGGCGGCCATCTGCGAGCCGTGCGCGGCTGTCGATACTATACGTGCCGCTGCCGCCGCCACGCAGGCTTTCGGCAAGCGCCTCACCGCCGGCTTCGCGCAGGGCGAGCGTCATCGCCGGGTCGATGCCCAGCGCGCCGAGCACCTCGGCGCTTGCGAAGCGCTCATCCGGTTTCTCGAGCCCGCTGAACACCGTCAGGTGCGGCGCGGCGAGCGCGTACAGCGCCGGCGTCATGCCCAGCACCTGCTCGACTTCGGCGATGGTGTCGAACGGCGCATCCTTCGCGCCGTAGGGCAGGCCCGCGGCGGCGTACTGGCCGTCTTCGGCGCCGCCGGAGGCCTGGGTCAGCGGGTCGCTGTCGCGCCAGTCGACAATCGCCGCGGCGACCGCGTCGGCCTGCGACGGTTCCACGCCCAGCGTGCGGAACAGGCCAGCCAGCAACATCAGGTCGGCGGCGTTGAGGTCGATCTTGGCGGACTCGTCGAGGATGCGCAGTTCCACGTCGGCGCCGCCGTAGCGCCAGCGGTAGGAGCGGCCGTCGGCCTGCCAGGCGCGACGCGGCTCCTGGTCCTGCAGGCGCACCAGGGCGTATTCCAGCCCGGCGCGCGCCGCCGATTCCGCGACCACCGCGCCATGCAGCACGCGGCCCTGCATGTACTCGATGCGTGCGGTGGTGGCGTACGCGCCGACCAGCGCGGCCAGCAGCGCCACCAGCCACATCACCAGCACCAGGGCCACGCCGCGCTGCCTGCCCATCAGCGACGCCCCCGCAGCCGGTTGCGTCCACGGCCGCCGTTGCCGACCCCGTCACCACTTTGCACCGGGGAAGGCTTGCGCAGGCGCGTGCTGCCCAGGCCCTGGCCAAGCGCCGCGCCGGTGGCCGACTGCGGCAGCGCGACGACCAGCGGCGGCCACGCTCCGCCGTCCTTGCTGCTGATTTCCACCGACACCTGCAGCGGCAGTTCTTCGTAGTTTTCCCAGGTGTCGAGCCAGTCGGTCAGGCCCTCGTCGTCGAGGCCGCGATAGCGGAAGCGCAATTCGACCAGGTCCTTGACCAGCGGCTCGGGCGGGCGCGGTTGCTCCTCTTCGATGGTTTCGCCCGCCAGCACCATGGCGAACGACACGCCGAGTTCGGGCTCGCGCCGCCCGGCATCGACGCCGATGTCGTGCAGGTGAGGCCCGCCGCGACCAAGGTAATCGGGCAGGTCGGCGACGAAGCGGATCCGGTCGGGCTCGCCGATGAAGCGCAGCGACCCGCCGGTGCTCTCGTCGCTGGCGAACGCGATCGGCTGCGCCGAGGCCAGGCGCCGGCGCAGGAAGCCTTCGACTGCGCGCATGCGGTCGGTGCGGGTGGCCATCGCCTCGCCGCGTTCGCTGGTTTCCATCGTCGCGCGCAGGGTGGTGAACGCGAGCGCCAGCCCCATGGCCAGCAGCACCGTGGCCAGCAGGACCTCGATCAGGGTGAAGCCTGAGGCGCGCGCGCGCCTCACTGGCCCTGCCCCGGGTCCGGCTGCACCAGGCGCAGCGATTCGACCACCAGGCGCTCGGCGCGCCGGTCCCTGCCCCAGGCCAGCTCCAGCCGCAGCTGCAGCAGCCGTGGCGCGAACGGATCCTCGAGCACCGGGTCCGGCTGCAGCGGATCGACATAGGGCGCGACATCGAGCTGCCAGCGGTAGCGGCCGCCCTCCAGCTCGCCCTCCTCGCGCCCCGGCTGCAGGGCCACGCCGACGCCGGTGTCGGCGAGCAGCGACTGCGCATGGAGCGCCGCGCGCCCGGCATCGGCCGACCAGCGCACCTGGCGCGTGGCGCCCGACAGCGTGCCCAGCAGCAGCGTGAGCGCCAGGGCCAGGATGCCGAAGGCGACCAGCACCTCGATCAGGGTGTAGCCCTGCTGGCGGCGCATGCTGCTCACGGCGCGGGCTCGCTGCGATGCAGGCTGACTTCGCCGGTCAGCCAGGCGACGTCGATATCCCAGGCCGCGGTGCGGAAGCTCAGCTGCACGCGGCCGCCGGTGGACGCGCCGTCGCCGAAGAACATGATCGCGCCGATGCCGTCCGCCGGTTGCACCTCGCGGGCGCCGGTGAAGTGGATGCCGAGCCGCTCCGGCACTTCGCCGCTGCGGCCGTCGGCGCCCTGCCAGGCGTGGCTGGCGGGATCGATGCTGAAGGTCTGCGGCGTGCCGGTGGCGATCGCGCGGGCGCGTGTGAAGCGCAGCTGCGCGGCGATGTCGCTCACCGCCGACTTCAGCTGCATGCGTTCGAATCCCCCGGTGAGCACGCCGGCGGCGAGCACGCCCATGGCGGCGAACAACGCCACCACCAGCATCACCTCCAGCAGCGAGAAACCCGCCGCCCGGCGCGTTCCGCTGCGTCCGGCGCCCATGTACCTGGCCTTTACTCGTACCGGATGTCGGCGTCGACGCTCTCGCCGCCGGGCTTGCGGTCGGCGCCGTAGCTCACCAGGTCGAAGCGGCCGGTCTCGCCGGGAACGCGGTACTCGAGCGGCGTCTTCCACGGGTCGTTGAGATCCGCCGCCTTGGCGTACGGACCAAGCCAGCCGCTGGCGTTGCCGGGCGCGCTCACCAGTTCGCCGAGCGTGGCCGGCAGCACGCCGGTGTCCATCTCGAACTGCTGGATCTTCTGCGCGACCGTCTGCACCTGCGACTGCGCCAGGCGGAAGCGGGCGTTGTCGCCGCCGCCGAGGATCTGGCTGGCCGCGAACGCGACGATGCCGCCGATCAGGATCGTGACGATGATGATCTCGATGAGGCTGAAGCCGGCCTGCGTCGAGCGACGGGGGGGACGTTTGCTTGCACGGTGGAATGTCATCTTCAACCCATTGTGTTGGTGAGCCCGTAGATCGGGATCAGGACGGCCAGGATGACCACGCCGACGACGGTGGCCAGGACCATGGTGATGACCGGGATCAGCGCGGCCATGAGCCTGTCGAGCGCCTGGCTGGTTTCCTGCTCGAAGGTGTCCGCGGTCTTCAGCAGCATAGTATCCAACGCGCCTGACTCCTCGCCCACCTGGATCATCTGCACCGCCAGGCGCGGGAAGCGCTTGCCGCGTGCCAGCGCGGTCGACAGCGCCACGCCGTTCTTCACCTCTTCCGCAGCCGCTTCGACATCGGTCGCCAGCGCGCGGTTGCCCAGCACCGCGCGGCCGATGCCGAGCGCCGTGATCAGCGGCACTCCATTCTTGAGCAGGGTGCCGAGGGTGCGCGCGAGGCGCGCGGTCTCCAGGCGCGCCACCAGCGAGCCGACCAGCTTCTGGCGCAGCAGCCAGTCGTCGAACCACGCCCTGAACGCGGGCGCGCGCAGCTTGCGCTCGAACCACCAGGCCAGCAGCGCCGGGGCCACCACCAGCACGATCCACCACTGGCGCACGAAATTGCTGATTCCGAGCACCAGCACGGTGAACCACGACAGCTCCGCATCAAGGCTTTCGTACATGTCGGCGAACTGCGGCACCACATAGCCAAGCAGGAACAGCAGCGCGAAGCCCACCACCACCAGCAGGATGGCCGGATAGATCAGCGCGTTGATCACCTTGCCGCGCAGCGCCCGGCTGCGCTCCATGTAGTCGGCCAGGCGCTGCAGCGTTTCCTGCATGGTGCCGCCCGCCTCGCCGGCGCGCACCATGTTGATGTAGAGCCGGGAGAACGTGCCGTGCTGGCGCTCGAGCGCGGTCGACAGCGCGGTGCCCCCGCGCACCTGGTCGCGGACATCGGTGACCACGCGTTTGGCCGCCGGGTCTTCCGGCAGCTCCAGCAGGATCGTCAGCGCGCGGTCCAGCGGCTGGCCAGCGCCGAGCAGCGTCGCCAGCTGCTGCGTGAACTGCACCAGGCGCTCACCGGAAAACGGCTTGGGCTTGAACAGGGCTTTCCAGGCGCCATCGCCACCGCCATCGCCGGCCAGCCGCGCTTCGATCGGCAGGTGGCCCTGCTCCTGCAGGCGCAGCGCCACCTCGGCGTCGCTGGCGGCCTCCATCTGGCCGTCCAGGGTCTCGCCGCGGCTGTTGAGCGCCTTGTAGCGGTACAGGGGCATGCTCAGGCGTCCTCGGTGACCCGCAACACTTCCTCGATCGTGGTCATGCCGGCCATCGCCTTGATGATCCCGTCCTCGTACATGGTGCGCATGCCGCCCTCGCGGGCCAGCTGCTCGATCTCGCCCATGCCGGCATGGCGCATGACGGCGCGCCGCAGCGCGTCGTTCATCACCAGGAATTCCATGATCGTGGTGCGGCCGAGGTAACCGGTGGGCGCGATGGCCGAGGCGCGCGGGCGGTACAGGAAGATCTCGCCGTCCGGCTGGTACTTGCGCAGCGCGAACTTGTCGATTTCCTCCGGCGACGCCGGGTAGCGCTCCGCGTGCGTCGGCTCCAGGCGGCGCACCAGGCGCTGCGCGAGGATGCCGTTGATGGTCGAGGTGAGCAGGTAGTCCTCCACACCCATGTCCAGCATGCGCGTGATGCCGCCGGCGGCGTTGTTGGTGTGCAGCGTGGACAGCACGAGATGCCCGGTGAGCGCCGACTGGATGGCGATGCGCGCGGTCTCGAGGTCGCGCATCTCGCCGATCATGATGATGTCCGGGTCCTGGCGCACGATCGAACGCAGCGCATGCGAGAAATCGAGCCCGATCTGCGGCTTGGCCTGGATCTGGTTGATGCCCTCGATCTGGTACTCGACCGGATCCTCGACGGTGATGATCTTGACGTCGGCGGTGTTGAGCTTGGACAGCGCCGTGTACAGCGTGGTGGTCTTGCCGGAGCCGGTGGGCCCGGTGACCAGCAGGATGCCGTGCGGCTGCTGCAGCACGGCCTCGAACTGCGGCAGGAAGTTGTCGGTGAAGCCGAGCTTGTGGAAGTCGAACACCACCGTCTCGCGGTCGAGCAGGCGCATCACCACGCTCTCGCCGTGCGCGGTGGGCACGGTGCTGACGCGCAGGTCGAGCTCCTTGCCCTGCACGCGCAGCATGATCCGGCCGTCCTGGGGCAGGCGGCGCTCGGCGATGTTGAGCTTGGCCATGATCTTGATGCGGCTGATCACCGCCGCGGTGAGGTTGGTAGGCGGGCTCTCACCCTCCTCCAGCACGCCGTCCACGCGGTAGCGGACCTTCAGCCTGTTCTCGAACGGCTCGACGTGGATGTCGGACGCACGCAGTTCGACCGCGCGCTGGATCACCAGGTTCACCAGGCGGATCACCGGCGCCTCGCTGGCGAGGTCGCGCAGGTGCTCGACGTCGTCCATGTCGCCGCCATCACCCTCCGCGGTCTCGATGATCGCGCCCATCGCGCTGCGGCCCTGGCCGTACCAGCGCTCCACCAGGTCGGCGATCTCCGAGCGCAATGCGACGCGTGCGTGCACGTCCTTGCCGGTCGCCAGGCGTACGGCGTCCAGCGCATACGGCTCCTGCGGATCGGCCGCGAGCACGTCGACGTAGCCATCGCCCTCCGCCACCGGCACCACGTGGAACTGCTTCATGAAGCGCGCGGTGAGCGCCACGCCCTCGGGCGGCAGTTCCGGCATGTCCTTGGCGCTGGCCAGCGGCAGGCCGAGGACGGACGAACAGGCTTCGGCGTGGTCGCGTTCCGACACCAGGCCGAGCCGGGTGAGCAGCGACAGCAGGCTGCCGCCGGTTTCGTCCTGTAGGCGCCTGGCACGCGCGAGATCGGCGTCTTTCAGGCGTCCTTTTTCGAGCAGGGCAGTGACGATCTGCTCGTCGGCGGATGCGGGGATCGTGACGGTGCTGTTCACGTGTTCCGGAGGGATTGCATGCGGTGGCCGACTTTAGCAGACGGCTCCCCATGGTTACGGTTGCCGGTGCGCAGTGGCCGGACCACGCCCGATCTCCCGTTTGCACGCAGTGCATGGCTCTCGCCACGCCCACCTTTCCTGCAACGGGATACCACACATGACGAAGACGATGCTCCTCCTGGCGACCATGCTCGCTCTGCCCACCGCGGCCCACGCCGGAAGCCTGCCGGCTCCGGATTCGCGCATCACCATGGCCGCGGGCGCCTGCCAGACCGCCCTGCCGGTGTTCGACGGCGTGGTCCGCAAGCGCCCGCTCGCGGTCCAGAACGAAGGCGGCACCACCACGTTCGTCACCTGTGGCATGGAGGGCAAGTTCTACGGCCAGGCGTCAAGCGCGATCGTGTTCGTCGCCCTGGTCAACAATTCCAGCAGTCCGGCCACGGTGCACTGCACCCTCGTCGACGGCCGGAATGGTTTGACGGATCCGGTCTACCGTCCCAGGTCGGTAGAGCTGGCCGCCAACCAGCCGATCGCGGAACTGGTCTGGTCGAGCGCCGAGAACGAAGGCGAGAACTTCACGTACCCGGCGATCAGCTGCGCCCTGCCTCCCGGCACCGGCATCAGGGCCGTCGGCCAGGAGTTCCTGGCGCCCGCGCCCTGACGCCGTGCGATCCGCGGGCGACGGTCAGCCGATCGCCGCCCGCGCGTTGCGGAACATCCTGAGCCACGGCGAGGCGCCAGGCCACGCGGCCGGCGCCCAGCTGAAGTTGGCCGTGGCCAGGGTGCGTTCGGGGTGCGGCATCATCAGCGTCACCCGGCCGTCGTCGCTGGTGAGTCCGGCGACAGCGGCATCCGAACCGTTCGGGTTGGCGGGATACGCGATGGCCGGACGGCCATCGCCGTCGACGTAGCGCAGCGCGACGCGCGCGGCCGACTGGGCTTCGGAGCCCGCGAATTCCGCGCGGCCTTCGCCGTGCGACACCACCACCGGGATCCGCGAGCCGGCCATGCCGCGCAGGAACAGCGACGGTGACTCGACCACTTCCAGCATCGACAGGCGCGCCTCGAACTGCTCGCTGCGGTTGCGCAGGAAGCGCGGCCAGTGCGTGGCGCCCGGCACGATGTCCTTGAGCTGCGACAGCATCTGGCAGCCGTTGCACACGCCCAGCGCGAAGCTGTCGCCGCGCGCGAAGAAGCGCTCGAACATGTCACGCAGCGTGTCGCGCTCCAGGATCGAGGTGGCCCAGCCGCGGCCGGCGCCAAGCACGTCGCCGTAGCTGAAGCCGCCGCAGGCGGCAAAGCCCGCGAAACCGGCAAGCGTCGCGCGGCCTTCGACCAGGTCGCTCATGTGCACGTCGATCGCGTCGAAGCCGGCCAGCGAGAACGCGGCCGCCATCTCCACCTGGCCGTTGACGCCCTGCTCGCGCAGGATCGCCACGCGCGGCGCGGCACCCGTTCCGACATAAGGCGCGGCGATGTCGTCGCCGGGATCGAAGCCGAGCTTCGGCTGCAGCCCCGGGGCGTCGAAGCGCAGGGTGGCCTCGCGCTCGGCGTCGGCGGATTCGGGATTGTCGCGCTGGCGTTGCATGGCGTGGCTTACCGACCACCAGGCTTTGATCAGCTCTTCCCACTTCCATTCGGCCAGCACTTCGCCATCGGCCAGCACGCGCACCGCCGACGCGGTGGTCGGCCGCGCGATGCGCTGCGCGCATTCGACCAAGCCGTGGCGCGCGACCAGGTCGGCGAACTCGACGCGGTCGTCCGCGGCGATCTGCACCACCGCGCCCAGCTCCTCGTTGAACAGCGTGCGGAACACGTCTTCGGTGCGGTCGTCGCCCCAGGCATCGAGGTCGATGTCGAGGCCGACGCGCGAGCAGAACGCCATCTCGCAGAGGGTGGCGAAAACGCCGCCGTCAGACCGGTCGTGGTAGGCGTGCAGCAGCCCGGCTTCGCGCGCGGCGCGGATCAGCTCGAAGAAGTCGCGCAGGCGCTGCGCGTCGTCGAGGTCGGGGCAGGCGCCGCCGAATGCATCGTGGCACTGGGACAGGATCGATCCGCCCATGCGCTGCTTGCCCGCGCCCAGCCCGATCAGCCACAGCTCGGTACCCGGCTCGCGCGAAAGCAGCGGCGTGAGCTGCTGGCGCACGTCGGCGACCGGCGCGAACGCGGTGACCACCAGCGAAACGGGCGACACCGACTTGCGGGTCTCGCCGTCGGCCTGCCATTGCGCCTGCATCGACAGCGAGTCCTTGCCGACGGGGATCGACAGCTCGATGTCCGGGCACAGCTCCATGCCCACGGCGTGCACGGCGTCGTACAGGCGCGCGTCCTCGCCGGGATGCCCGGCGGCGGCCATCCAGTTGGCCGAGAGCTTGGTGCGCGCCAGCGATTCGACCGGCGCGGCGCAGAGGTTGGTGATGGCCTCGCCGACCGCCATGCGCGCGCTCGCGGCGGCATCGATCAGCGCCAGCGGCGTGCGCTCGCCGATCGCCATGGCCTCGCCCGCGTGGCCGTGGAATCCGGCCAGGGTGATCGCGCAGTCGGCCAGCGGCAGCTGCCAGGGGCCGATCATCTGGTCGCGCGCGGTCAGCCCGCCGACGCTGCGGTCGCCGATCGTGACCAGGAACTGCTTGGCCGCGACCGTGGGATGCGCCAGCACCCGCAGGCCGGCCTGGCGCAGTGCCTCGCCCGGCGTCTGTCCGGCAGCCAGCGCGCGCGCGTTGAGCTGCGGCCAGCGCGCGGCCGCGGTACGGCTGCTGTCGCGGTGCATCTTGGGCGTCTTGCCGAAGATGAGGTCCATGGGGAGATCGATGGCGGGCGTGGCATGTCCCATGGGCTGGGATGGCGACACCCCGTACCCCACCACCAGGCGCTCCTCTTCCGTCGCGTATCCGACCACGGCGAACGGGCAGCGCTCGCGCTCGCACAGTGCGGCGAACTCGGCGACGCGGTCCGGCGCGATGCCCAGCACGTAGCGTTCCTGCGATTCGTTGCACCACAGCTGCATCGGCGACAGCGAGGGGTCGTCGCGGGGCACGCGGTCGAGGTCGATCACCCCGCCCACGCCGGAATCGTGCAGCAGTTCGGGGATGGCGTTGGACAGGCCACCGGCGCCGACGTCATGGCACCACTTGATGGGGTTGCCGTCCTCGCCCAGCGCGACGCAGCGGTCGATGACGTCCTGGCAGCGGCGCTCCATCTCCGGGTTGTCGCGCTGCACGCTGGCGAAATCGAGGTCTTCCGCGCTTTCGCCGGAGGCCACCGAACTGGCGGCACCGCCACCGAGACCGATCAGCATCGACGGGCCACCCAGCACCACCACGGCATCGCCGGGTGACAGCCGGCGCTTGGCGACCTGTTCGCGGTCGATCGCGCCCAGTCCGCCGGCGAGCATGATCGGCTTGTCGTAGGCGCGTACCAGGCCGTCGCCTTCCACCAGTTCGAAACTGCGGAAGTAACCGGTGAGGTTGGGACGCCCGAATTCGTTGTTGAACGCCGCGGCGCCCAACGGCCCCTCGGTCATGATCTCGAGCGCCGAGGCCATGCGCGGGTTGAGCTCGCGTGGCTGCTCCCAGGGCTGCGGCAGCGACGGGATGCGCAGGTGAGACACGCTGAAGCCGGCCAGCCCGGCCTTGGGCTTGCCGCCGCGGCCGGTGGCGCCTTCGTCGCGGATCTCGCCGCCGGCGCCGGTCGAGGCGCCCGCGAACGGCGAGATCGCGGTGGGATGGTTGTGGGTCTCGACCTTGATGCAGAACGCCGAGTCGCGCAGCGGCTCGGCGCGGTAGCGGCCGGTCCCGGGATCCGGGCGGAAGCGCTGCGCCGGATAGCCTTCCACCACCGCCGCGTTGTCGCTGTAGGCCGACAGCGTGTGCTGCGGCGTCTGCGCGTGGGTGTGGCGGATCATCTTGAACAGGGTCTGCGCGCCGCCGTTGGCCGCGCCACCGTCGATGCGCATGTCCTGGCCGTCGATGGTCCAGCTGGCGTTGAAGATCTTGTGCCGGCAGTGCTCGGAGTTGGCCTGCGCGAACATCATCAGTTCGACATCGTGCGGGTCGCGGCCGAGCGCGGCGTAGCGCTCGCGCAGGTAGGCGATCTCGTCGTCCGCCAGGGCCAGGCCGAGGCGCTGGTTGGCCTCTTCGAGCATGTCCAGCGGGATGACTTCGACGCTGCCGCGCGCCGGCGCGGTGAACAGCGCCGCGGCCTGGTCGTGGCTGTCGAGCAGCGACTGCGTCATCGGGTCGTGCAGCGCACGGGCCAGCGCACCCGCGGTGGCGGCATCGGACGGCCAGCCGGCGATGTCGATGCGCGTGCCGCGTTCCACCCGGCGCACAGGCTGGCCGACGTCGCGCAGCAGCTCGCCGGCCTTGCTGGCCCAGGGCGAAATGGTGCCCAGGCGCGGCGCGACGTAGCGGCTGGCGGCATCCGTGGCGGCTTCGGCCGTGCCTTCGGCGGCTTCGAGGATGCGATGCAGGATGGCGCGGTCGGGCGTTGCGCCCGCTACGGGCTCGACCCAGTAGACGTGCCAGGCGCCGGTGACGCGGACGGCGGGGGCAATGGCCTGCAGGCGGGCCTGGAGGCGTTCACGCCGAAACGGCGACAGGGCTGGCAGGCCCTCGAGGACGATCATGTCCGGGATTGACCGTGGAACGGGCCGGTCATTGTAGCGAAGCCGGGCCCCGGCGCGCGCCGGGCCGCAACGGGCGGATCGGCTCAGAGGTCGCCGGCCTCGGCGGCCAGCTTGTCCAGCGCCGCGCGCAGCGCGTCTGGTGGCATGTAGCCGGGCATCTGCATGCCCTCGGCGGTGACGATCATCGGCGTGCCGGTCAGGCCGACGCGCTGGCCGATGTCGTACTGCATGGCGACCGGGTTGGTGCAGTCGCGCTGCGGCACGCGCTTGTCCTGCTTGGCATCGGTGAGCGCCTGGCGACGGTCCATGGCACACCAGACCGAGACCATCTTGCGGAAGTCCTCGCTGGCCGGGCCCATGCGCGGGAACGCCAGGTACTCGATGGAAATGCCGCGCTTGTTGTACTCGGCGATGTCCTGGTGCAGCTTGCGGCAGTAGCCGCACTCGACGTCGGTGAACACCGCGACGGTGTAGACCGGCTTGTCCGCGGCAAAGATGATGCGGTCCTTGGCCGGGATGGTCTTCAGCAGGTCGCGGCGCAGCGTGGCCAGCCCGCCCTGGCTCAGGTCCTTCTGCTCCTTGACGTCGAACAGCGCGCCCTGCAGCAGGTAGCGGCCGTCATCGCTGACGTAGATCACCTGTCCGCCGACGATCAGCTCGCGAAAGCCCGGCAGCGGCGCCGCGCCGACGTGGTCGATGCGCACCCGCGGGTTGATGGTCTGGATGGCGGCAACCGCGCGCTCGTCCGGCGTGCCCGCTTCGACCTTCGGGACCTGGCCGGCAGCGGGGACCACCGTGGCGGCCGCACCTGCATCGCCGGAGCCGGGCGTGGCGCCCGCGCCGGGCGCCGGCGACTCGGCACAGGCGGTGAGGCTGACGGCGCAGAGCATCAGGGGCAGCAGGAACTTCATTCGCGGTCTCGGCAGGAGGGCGCCATCGGGGCACGGGGCGGGCGCGTGAGCCGGCATTCTCGCATGCGCGCACAAGCGCGAGGCCAGCGCCCGGCGCCGTGGCTCAGTCGCGACTCAGGCGCGGGGGTGGTGGCGCGCGTGCAGGCGCTTGAGCTGCTCGCGCGCCACCAGGGTGTAGATCTGGGTGGTCGACAGCGAGCTGTGGCCGAGCAGCATCTGCAGGGCGCGCAGGTCGGCGCCGCGGTTGAGCAGGTGGGTGGCGAAGCTGTGGCGCAGGCCGTGGGGGCTGACCCGCGCCGGATCGATGCCGGCCGCGGCGGCGTGCCGCTTCACCAGGGCCCAGAACGCCTGCCGGGTCGGCGCTTCGCCCCCCGCTGTGATGAACAGCGCCGCAGGTGCGTGGCGTCCCGCGAGCTGCGGGCGGGCCGTCGCCAGGTAGCGTTGCAGCCAGTCCTGGGCCTCTTCGCCCAGCGGCACCAGGCGTTCCTTGCCGCCCTTTCCGAGCACCCGCAGCACGCCCTGGCGCAGGTTGACGGCGGTGGCCGGCAGGTTGACCAGCTCGCTGACCCGCAGGCCGCAGGCGTACATCAGCTCCAGCATCGCGCGGTCGCGCAGGCCGGTGGCGGCGTCGATGTCGGGCACCTCCAGCAGGCGGTCGACCTCGGCCTCGGAGAGCGCCTTGGGCAAGAGGCGTGGCAACCGCGGCGGGTCCAGCAGGGCCGTGGGATCGTCGCCACGCAGGCCCTGCAGCAGCCGCCAGCCGTAGAACCCGCGCAGCGCCGACAGCAGCCGGGCGTTGCTGCGTGGCGACCAGCCCTCGCGGGTGCGCCAGGCGAGGTAGTCGAACAGGCCGGCGCGGTCGGCGGCGGCGATGTCGCCGCGGTCGCGCCAGCGCGCGAAGCCTTCGAGGTCGCGGCGGTAGGCGTCCAGCGTCTGCCGCGCGGCGCCGGATTCGGCCCACCAGGCGTCGAGGAAGGCCGCGATAGCGCGCGCATCGGCGTCGTGCAGGGGCGGCAGGCGCATGCTGCGCATGCGGCGTTCGGCGGGTGTCGACGCGGTCATCGCCGCCAGCTTAGCCGCCGCCGCGATGCGCCGGCTATCCTGTGGCGATGCCCGTCAACGCTTCCAGCACCCGCACCGCTCCGGCCCCCTCAGACGCTTCCACGCGCCCCGGGGCGCTCGTCGGCTGGCGTCTTCTGGCGCTGTCCTACGACCTGTGGCCGGCGCTGGCGCTGTGGTTCGCGCTGTCCGCGCTGTTCGCCTTCGGCTACATGCTGGCCGGGCACGACGCGCGCGAAAACATCCCGCCCTTCAGCCTGCTGCAGTGGCTGCTGTGGCTGGCCTGCTGGCTGGCCGCCGGCGCCTACGCCACCGTCAGCTGGAAGCGCGGTGGGCAGACGCTGGGCATGCGTCCGTGGCGGCTGCGCGTGGTCGCCGAAAACGGCCTGGCGCCATCCTGGCGGACGCTGTGGCTGCGCTATGCGGTGGGCACGCTGTCGCTGTTGGCCGCGGGCGCAGGCTTCTGGTGGGCGTGGCTCGACCGCGACCGCCTCACCTGGCACGACCGTGCCAGCCATACGCGCCTGCGGCGCGAACCCAAGGCGAGGTGACCGCGATGCGCATCGATATCTGGTCCGACGTGGTCTGCCCTTGGTGCTGGATCGGCAAGCACCGTTTCCAGCGCGCCCTGGCGCTGCTTGGCGATGACGCCCCGGACCTCCAGGTGCGCTGGCATCCCTACCTGCTGGATCCCGATGCCGATGCCACGCCGGTGCCACTGCGCGAGGCCTATGCCGCCAAGTTCGGCGGCGCCGAGCGCGCCGCGGAGCTGCTGGCGCAGACGCAGTCTACGGCGCGCGCCGAGGGCCTGCCGATGGATTTCAGCCGTGGCCAGGTGCGCGTGACTACCCTGCCGGCGCATCGCCTGATCTGGCTCGCCGGGCGCGAGGGCGACCAGGACGCGGTCGTCGAAGCGCTGTTCCGCGCGCATTTCGCCGAGGGCCGCAACCTGGCCGACCCGGCGGTGCTGGTCGACGCCGGCGCCACCGGGAGCCTGGACGCAGCGCGCGTACGCGCGCTGCTCGCGTCCGACGAGGGTCTTGCCGAGGTGCGCGCCGGCATCGGCCAGGCGCAGGCGCTGGGCATCCGCGCGGTGCCGACCTTCGTCATCGATGGCCGCCACGGCGTGCAGGGCGCGCAGCCGCCGGAGGCCTTCGGCGAGGCGCTGCGCAAGCTCGCCTGAGCGGCCGGCGCCGGAAACAAGAAGCCCCGCGTCATGCGGGGCTTCGGGTGGAACATGTGGCTGGTGCGACTTACTTCGCCGCGACCACCCGCACCATCTCCAAACACTTGTTGGAATAGCCCCACTCGTTGTCGTACCAGCTGACCAGCTTGACGAAGGTGGAGTCGAGCGCGATGCCGGCTTCGGCGTCGAAGATCGAGGTGCGGGTATCGCCGCGGAAGTCGGTGGCGACCACCTTGTCCTCGGTGTAGCCGAGCACGCCCTTCAGCGCGCCTTCGCTCTGCGCCTTCATTTCCGCGCAGATCTCGGCGTAGGTCGCCGGGTTGTCCAGCTCGACCACCAGGTCGACCACCGACACGTCGGAAGTCGGCACGCGGAAGCTCATGCCGGTGAGCTTCTTGTTGAGTTCGGGGATGACCACGCCGACGGCCTTGGCCGCGCCGGTGGACGACGGAATGATGTTCTCGAGGATGCCGCGGCCACCACGCCAGTCCTTGTTGCTCGGGCCGTCAACCACCTTCTGGCTGGCCGTGGCGGCGTGCACCGTGGTCATCAGGCCGCGCTTGATGCCCCACTTGTCGTGCATCACCTTGGCGATCGGCGCCAGGCAGTTGGTGGTGCAGGAGGCGTTGGAGATGATCGCCTCGCCGGCGTACTTGGCGTCGTTCACGCCGTACACGAACATCGGCGTGTCGTCCTTGGACGGCGCCGACAGGATCACCTTCTTCGCGCCCGCGTCGATGTGCTTCTGCGCGGTTTCCTTGGTCAGGAACAGGCCGGTGGATTCGATCACCACGTCGGCACCCACCTCGCCCCACTTCAGGTTGGCCGGATCGCGTTCCTGGGTCAGGCGGATGCGCTTGCCGTTGACCACCAGCGTGTCGCCGTCCACCGAGACCTCGCCCTGGAAGCGGCCGTGCACCGAGTCGTACTGCAGCATGTAGGCCAGGTAGTCCGGCTCGAGCAGGTCGTTGATGGCGACGATCTCGATGTCGCTGCCGAAATTCTCCACCGCCGAACGCAGGACGTTGCGCCCGATGCGGCCGAAACCGTTGATGCCTACCTTGATCGCCATGGGAATGCTGACTCCGTATCGCCGCGCGCCGCGGCAAGGGTGGGTGGAACACGCAGAACGCCTATTTTAGCAGGCCCGCCCGCGCCCGGCCGGCCTTGACCACGATCAATGCGGGCCCGTATGGGCCGACGCATCATGACGCCACCCTCCACCCACGACAGGTGCGTCAATGCCCCGCAACACCCTTCCCCTCCTCGTCCTCGCCATTTCCGGCGCCCTCGCCGCCCCGTCCGCGCTCGCCCAGTCGGCCGGCGACTGGACCGTCGCGCTCGGCGCGCACCAGGTCAGGGCGCATTCCGACAACGGCGCGCTGGCCGCCGGCACGCTGCCGCTGGACATCGGCTCCAGCACGCGCCCGACGATCGCGGTGGAGTACTTCGTGCGCGACAACCTCGGCCTCGAGGTCCTCGCTGCACTGCCCTTCCAGCACGACATCCACGTCGACGGCCTGGGGCACGTGGGCAGCACCAAGCACCTTCCGCCCACCGTCAGCCTGCAGTACCACTTCAACGGCCAGGGGAAGGTGTCGCCGCTGCTTGGCGCGGGCGTGAACTACACCACGTTCTTCAGCGAGGACACCCGCGGCGCGCTCGCCGGCAGCAAGCTCGAACTCGACGACTCCTGGGGCCTCGCGCTGCACGCCGGCGTCGACTTCAAGGTGGGCGAAAAGGGCTCGATCCGCGTCGACGTGCGCTGGATGGACATCGACAGCGACGTGAAGCTGGACGGCGCCCACCTCGGCACCGCCAACATCGACCCGCTGGTATACGGCGCCGCCTACGTCATGCGCTTCTGATCGAAAGGCGGGCGGTAACGCACGCGCGCTAGAATCGCCGCATGCGTCCACACCCCCTGTACCGCCTGCGTTTCCTTGCCCCACTGCTGGCCATCGCCGGCGCGTTCGCCGCCGGCGACGCGCTGGCGTGGAGCGCCGAGGGCCACCGTATCGTCGCCCGCATCGCCGAGGCCGGCCTCACGCCCGCCGCGCGCGCCGAAGTCGACCGTCTGCTGGCCGGGGAGCCCGCACCCACGCTCGCCGGCATCGCGGCATGGGCCGATGAACTGCGCGACACCGACCCCGAAGCCGCCAAGGCGAGTGCGCGCTGGCACTACATCAATTTCCAGGGCCGCTGCGCGTTCGATGCGGCGAGCGACTGCCCGGGCAACGACTGCGTGGTGGGCGCCATCAACCGCCAGTACCTCACGCTTGCGCAGCACGGCCGTCCGGACGCCCAGCGCCGCGAAGCGCTGAAGTTCCTCGTGCATTTCGTCGGCGATGCGCACCAGCCGCTGCACGCGGGCCTGCGCGACGATGCCGGCGGCAACCGCCACCAGGTCAACTACAGGGGCGATGGCAGCAACATGCATCGCATCTGGGACGGGACCATCCTCGAGCGTCGCGGCCTGAAGTCGCCGGCCTATGCCGCCGAGCTGCTGGCGCGCGCGCCGCTGCCCGCGGATCCGACGCTGCACTCGCAGACGCCCGCGCTCGACTGGGCGCTGGAATCCTGCCGCATCATCGAAACCGGGGACGTCTATCCGCCCGAGGGCCGGCGCGTCCTCGACGAGGCGTTCCTGGACGCACGCCTGCCGATCGTCGAAGACCGCCTGCGCAAGGCCGGCACGCGGCTGGCGGCGATGCTCAACCATGCGCTCGCGCCAACCGTCGCCGCGCCGGCCGCTGCAACGGATTCCGCGCCCACGCCGTGAACACCGTCGCCGCACCGCGCGTCCACCCGTTCCACCATGCCGGCACCGGCACCTGGAGCTACGTGGTGGCGGACCCGGCCAGCGGCGCCGCCGCGATCATCGACCCGGTGCTCGATTTCGAGATGGCGTCGGGGCGCACCGCGACGACATCGGCGACGGGGCTGGTCGATTGCGTGCGCCAGCGCGGCTACCGCGTCGACTGGCTGCTGGAAACCCACGCCCACGCCGACCACCTGTCGGCCGCGCACTGGCTCAAGGCCACCCACTTCAACGCCGCGCCGATCGCCATTGGCGAGGGCATCCGCAGCGTGCAGGCACGCTTCCGCGATGTCTTCGACCTCGGTGCGGGCTTTGCCGTCGACGGCTCGCAGTTCGACCACCTGTTCGCCGCCGACGAGGTGTTCGCGATCGGCGGCCTCGCCTGCCGCGCGATCGCGGTGCCCGGCCACACCAGCGACAGCAATGCCTACCTGGTCGGCGACGCGCTGTTCACCGGCGACTCGCTGTTCATGCCCGACGGCGGAACCGCGCGCTGCGATTTCCCCGGCGGCAGCGCCGCCACGCTGTACCGCTCCATCCGCCGCCTGTTCGACACCCTGCCGGACGCGACCCGCGTGTTCGTGTGCCACGACTACGCACCCGGCGGCCGAGCGGTGGCCTGCGAGACCAGCATCGCCGCGCAGAGGCAGGCCAACATCCACGTGCGCGACGGCATCGACGAGGACGCCTTCGTCGCAACGCGCGAGGCGCGCGACGCGACGCTGGCCATGCCGGCGCTGATCATCCCGTCGGTGCAGGTCAACATCCGCGCCGGCGCGCTGCCGGAGCCGCGCGACAACGGCATCCGCTACATCAACCTGCCGTTGGACGCGCTGTAGCGGCATGTCCGCGCGCGTCGCCTCGTGCCTGCTTGCCGTGCTCGCGCTGGCCGCGTGGTGGCCATCGGCCAGCGCGCGCGCCAGCGGACCGGCGGCCGGCCCGCTCACCGTGTTCGCCGCAGCCAGCCTGCAGGAATCGATGGACGAAGCCGCGAGTGCCTACCGGGAGGCCACCGGCCAGGCGGTGCGCGTGTCGTACGCCGCCAGCCCGGCGCTGGCGCGGCAGATCCAGCAGGGCGCGCCGGCGGATGTGTTCGTTTCCGCCGACCTCGACTGGATGGACGTGCTGCAGGCACAGGGCCTGATCGACGCCGCGACGCGCAGTGAGCTGCTCGGCAACACGCTGGTGCTCATCGCGCCGGCGCGCAGCGCTGCACGGCCGTTCGCGCTGGGCCCGGGCAGCGACCTGCTGCCGCTGCTCGGCGCGCGCGGCCGCATCGCGCTGGGCATGGTGGACAGCGTGCCTGCCGGGAAGTACGCGCGTGCCGCCTTCGCGTCGCTAGGCATGTGGGACGCGCTGAAACCGCGCGTGGCCGGCACCGCGAACGTGCGTGCGGCGCTGATGCTGGTGGCACGCGGCGAGGTGCCGCTGGGCGTCGTGTACGCCAGCGATGCCCGCGCCGAGCCGCGCGTGCGCGTGCTCGCCACGTTCCCGGCCGCCTCGCATCCGCCGATCGTGTATCCGGTGGCGCGTGTCGCGGCCAGCCGGCATCCGCACGGCGCGGCGTTCGTGCGCTGGCTGCACTCGCCGCCGGCGCGGGCGATCTTCGTGCGCCATGGCTTCAGCCTGCGCTGAGCGGGCGACACTGCACGCATGTCCCTCTTCACCGCGGCCGAGCTCACCGTCATCGCGCTGAGCCTGAAAGTGGCCAGCACGGCGGCGCTGGCCAGCCTCCCGGCCGGCATTGCCGTGGCCTGGCTGCTGGCGCGCGGGCGCTTTCCGGGCAAGGCGCTGCTCGATGCACTGGTGCACCTGCCGTTGGTGCTGCCGCCGGTGGTGGTGGGCTATGCGCTGTTGGTGCTGTTCGGAACCCAGGGTGCGATCGGCGGATTCCTGGCCGAGCAGTTCGGCATCGGCGTCGCGTTCCGCTGGACCGGCGCGGCGCTGGCCAGCGCGATCATGGGCTTCCCGCTGATGGTGCGCGCGATCCGCCTGTCCATCGAAAACGTCGACCGCCGCCTGGAGCAGGCGGCGGCCACGCTCGGCGCCAATCCCTGGCGCGTGTTCGCCACGGTCACGTTGCCACTGGCGTGGCCGGGGATCGTGGCTGGCGCGGTGCTCGGCTTCGCCAAGGCGCTGGGCGAGTTCGGCGCCACCATCACCTTCGTGTCCAACATTCCCGGCGAGACGCAGACGCTGTCGACGGCGATTTACGGATTGATGCAGGTGCCGGGTGGCGAGTCCGGCATCTGGCGGCTGGCGGCGGTGGCGGTGGCGATCTCGCTGCTGGCGCTGCTGGCCTCGGAGTGGCTGGTGCGCCGCCAGCACGGCCACCGCGATGCGGGGGACGGCGCATGAACCTGCCGCATCCCGAGCCGGGCCGATGCTGAGCCTGGACATCCACCTGCGGCGCGGCCGCTTCGAGCGCCACGTGCGCATCGAGGATGCGGCGCGCGTGGTCGCGCTGACAGGGCCCTCCGGCGCCGGCAAGACCACGGTGCTCAATGCGATCGCCGGGCTGGTGCGCCCGCTCTCGGGGCACATCGCCGTCGACGGCCGCGTGCTGTTCGACGCCGCGCGCGGCATCGACCTGCCGGCGCACCGGCGCCGTGTCGGCTACGTGTTCCAGGATGCGCGGCTGTTCCCGCACCTCGATGTCCGCGGCAACCTGCTGTATGGCCGCCATGCGCGGCGCGGCGAGGTCGAGCGCTTCGGGCTGGATGACGTCGTCGCGCTGCTCGGCATCGGCGCGCTGCTGGCGCGCCCCACCGCCAACCTGTCCGGCGGCGAGGCGCAGCGCGTCGCCATCGGCCGCGCCCTGCTCGCGCAGCCGGCGATCCTGCTGCTCGACGAGCCGCTGTCCGCGCTCGACCTGGCGCGCCGCGAAGAGCTGATCCCGTGGCTGCAGCGGGTGCGCGACGAGGTGCGGCTGCCGATGGTCCATGTCAGCCATGCCGAGGACGAGGTGCGGCGCATGACCAGCGCGGTCCACGTGCTGGACTGACGCCTGCGGACAGTCCGGCGGCGCAGCACGCCTGTTCACGGCCACGGACGTATCCTGCGCCGATGACCGAAGTGCTCGACTCGCTTGAGCTTGCCGTCGACCGGATCGTGGCGCGGATCCCGGGCACGCTGCATGTCGCCACCCCGCTCGGCCTCGGCAAGCCGCACCGCCTGCTCAACGCCCTGTATGGCCGCATCCAGCGCGACCCCGCTCGCCGCCTGCACATCTACACGGCGCTGTCGCTGGACCCGCCCGTGGCCGGCCGCAGCGACCTGCAGCGGCGCTTCCTGGCGCCGTTCCTGAGCCGCCAGTTCGGCGACGACTTCCCGCGCCTGGACTGGGTGCGCGCGCAGCGGCGCGACGCGTTGCCCGACAACATCGCCATCGAGGAGTTCTATCTCCAGGGCGGCGCGCTGCTGCGCTCCAGACAGGCGCAACGGCATTACGCCAGCCTCAACTACACCCACGTGGCGCGCACGCTGGCCGCGCGCGGCGTGAGCTGCATCGTGCAGAAGGTCGCGGTGGACGCCGGCGGTACACGGCTGTCGCTGTCATCCAACACCGACCTCACGCTGGATACGATCGACGCGCTCGCCGTCGCCGGGCACCCGCGGCCGCTGCTGGTCGCCGAGATCGATCCGGAGCTGCCGTGGCTCGGCGGCACCGCGGCGGTCGACGCCGGATTCTTCGACATCATCGTGGCGCCGCCGGCGCCGTATCCGAAGCTGTTCGCGCTGCCGCGCCAGGCGGTCGGCGATGCCGACCATGCGATCGGCCTGTACGCCAGCGCGCTGGTGCGCGACGGCGGCACCCTGCAACTCGGCATCGGTGCACTGGCCGACGCGATCTGCCACGCGCTGGCGCTGCGCCACACCGACAACGCCGCCTATCGGCGCGTGCTGCAGGCACTCGACCCGGGCATCGAAGCGCATCCGGCCGTGCTGGCCAGTGGTGGCCTTGGACCTTTCGCGATCGGCCTGTACGGCTGCAGCGAAATGGTCAACGAAGGCTTCCGCCGCCTGGTGCAGTGCGGCGTGGTGCGCCGGCGCGTGGTCGACAAGCTGCCGCTGCAGCAGCGCCTCGACGATGGCAGCGCCAGCGAACTCGACCGCGAGCTGCAGGCGCGCGACGGGCAGTTCCTGCACGGCGGCTTCTATCTCGGCTCGGCGGAGTTCTACGACTGGTTGCGCACGCTGGATGACGACACGCGCCACGGCATCGGCATGCGCCGCATCAGCGAGTTGAACATGCTGCCGCTCGGCGACGAGGCGCTGGCGCGCGTGCAGCGCCGCGATGCACGCTTCTTCAACAGCTGCATGATGGCCACCGCGCTCGGCGCGGCGGTTTCCGACGGCCTTGCCGACGGCGAGGTGGTGTCGGGCGTGGGCGGCCAGTACGACTTCGTGTCGATGGCGCACGCGCTGCCCGACGCGCGCTCCACGCTGCTGCTGCGGGCGACGCGCGAGACTGGCGGCGCGGCGCAATCCAACCTGCGCTGGAACTACGGCCACACCACCATCCCGCGGCACCTGCGCGACATCTACATCAGCGAGTACGGCATCGCCGATGTGCGCGGCCTGGCCGACGAGGATTGCGTGGTGGCGATGACGGCGATCTGCGATGCACGCTTCAGCGGCGGATTGCTGGCCGAGGCGAAGCAGCATCGCAAGCTGCGCGGCGACTTCGCGCCGCCGGCATCGTGGGCGCGCAACACGCCCGCGCGGCTGCGCGAAGCGCTCGCGCCGTTCCGCCGCGACGGCACCCTGCCCGACTATCCGCTCGGCAGCGACTTCACCGACGTCGAACAGCGCCTGGCCAAGGCGCTGGGCTGGCTGCAGGCGAACACCTCGAACCGCTGGCGCCTGCTGCGCACCGTGGCGGCCGCCCTGGTCACCAGGGGCGCGGACGACCGTGAAGCGCTGGAGCGGATGGCGCTGTCGGCTCCCGCCTCGTCCGGCGAGCGACTCTCTACGCGGTTGCTCGCATACGCGCTCGCGCAGACACGTACCGCCTGAAGCGCGCGGCGCCGACACCGCGGGGTGTCGGCGGCGCTTGGCCGGGCGTACCCGGCACTGCGGGTCAGTCCAGTGCGAAGTCCACGGGCACGCGGATCCAGCCCTCTACCGGCTTGCCGTCCGACTGCTCGGGATTGAAGCGCCAGTTGCGGGCGGCCTCGAGCGTCGCCGCGTCGAACACGCCCACCGGCGTCGACTGTTCGACCACTGCGTCCCTGACGCTGCCGTCAGTGCCCACCAGCAGCTTCAGCACGACCCGCCCGCTCTGTTTTGCGGCAACGGCAGCGGCCGGATAGCGCGGCGCCGTCATGACCGGTGCTGCAGGTGGCGCGGGCGGCGCGGGCGGTGCGGCGGACGACGGAGCCGCGGCGGGAACCGGCGGCGCGGGTGCCTTGGCAGGAGCGGCGGGCGCCGGCGGTACAGGCAATGCCGGTGGTGACGGCGCACGGGCGGGTCGGGGCGGCGCCGGTGGAGCCGGCGGTGCGTCGGCTGCGTCCACCGCCGTGGCATCCGGTGGCGCAGGCGGCGCCGGCGGCGCGTCGGGCACCGCAGGCGCGGCGAGCACCGGCGGAACCGGCGGTGGAGGTGGTGCGGCAGCCGGGCGGACCGCCCAGGCGGCGTAGCTGCAGCCCGCCAGCACGACGCCCAGGGCCAGGGCGCCGGTTCGACGGCGGACGGCTCCGGGTTGCGGTTGTTTCAACATGAGGATGCGCTCCTTCAGGAATTGGCTGGACTGCCAATGTCAACCGACCGGCAGTCCAGGGACGGCCAGTTGCACGTTCAACATCGCGTCCGCGTAGCGGCGACGGGCATGCGGGTGGCGCGCGAGCACCGTGGCATCGCAGGCAAGCTCCTGGTCGAGGCGGAATCCGCGCGCGGCCAGGTGCAGGAAGGGGTTGAACCAGTGCAGGCAGCGCAACGCGACCGCCAGCAGGTTGGCGCGCGTGTCGCCGCGCGCGAGATGGGCGCGCTCGTGTGCGACCACCAGCGCCGCTTCGTCCGCTGCGTGCAGGGCTTCGAAATCGACAGGCAGCACGATGCGCGGCCGCATCGCGCCCACCACCGCCGGTGCCTCCACGCCAACGCCGCGCCAGCTCCCGTCCGCGGCCTGATCGAGGTGGCCAAGCGCCGCCACGTAACCCCGCTGTTGCGCCCGGAAACGCAGGGCGGCGAACACGCCGCCAATCAGCCAGGCCGAAGCCAGCAGCAGCGGCCAGTCGATGCCGGTCGCGGTCAGCGTAGAGCCTGTCGACGGCATCACCAGCACGCCCGGGTGCAGTGACAGCAGCGCCGGGGCGAACCCTTGGCCGGGGGCCGGGCGCGGCAACGCGGCCGCGGCGATCGCCAGCGGCACCAGCGCCCACGCGCCGTACGCCACGCGCGCGCCGAATGCGCGACGCAACGGATGCCGCAGCGCGAGTACCAGCAGCAGTGCCGCGCTCGCCGCGAGGCTGCCGTCGACGAGCCAGCGCAGCAGCGTGTCAGCGGCGATCATCATCAAGCCCATCGATCAGGCGGCGGAGTTCGGCGATGTCGGCCGGGCTGAGCTTGCCGCGCTCGCTGAAGTGCGCCACCAGCGGCGCAACGCGCCCGCCAAACAGGCGGTCCACCACGCCCTGGCTCTGCTGCGCGACCCACGCTTCGCGGGTCAGCACCGGGGAATACAGATAGCGGCGACCGTCGCGTTCGGCGCGCACCGCGCCCTTGCGCAGCAGGCGGTTGAGCAGGGTCTTGATGGTCGGTTCCGCCCATTCCGAACTGGCGGCCAGCTGCGCCACCACGTCTTCGGCGGCCAGCGGCTGCCGCCGCCAGAGCACGTCCATCACCACCGCTTCGGCATCGCTGATCGACATGACGATTACACCCGTAATTTGAACTGATTACAGGCGTAAACAATCGTGCTGTCAAGCGCCGCGTGTCAGGTGGCGCGAACGGGCTCCAGCCCCGGGATGTCGCCGCCGGCGGCGCCCGCTTCCACCACCGCATCGGCGTCCTCGGTGTCGATGCCGTTGGCGGCGTACCAGGCAGGTGCGTAATAGCTGTGCGCGTAGCGGTCACCGCTGTCGCAGAGGATGGTCACGATCGAACCGCTGCGCCCTTCGACCGCCATGCGTTGCGCCGCGTGCAGGACGCCGATGAAATTGGTGCCGGTGGATCCGCCGACGCGGCGACCGAGGCGCGCGCTGACGTGGCGCATCGCCGCCAGCGCCAGGGCGTCGGGCACCTTGACCATGGCGTCGATGCAGCCGGGAATGAAGCTCGCCTCCACGCGTGGGCGGCCGATGCCTTCCACGCGCGAGCCGCAGGGATGGGTGAAGTGGCGCCACGGCTGCCCGGCCACTGCCGCGCGGTAGGCCTGATGGAACACCGATTCCTGCGGATCCGCGCACAGCACGCGCGTGGCGTGGCGGCGATAGCGCACGTAGCGACCCAGCGTGGCGGCGGTGCCGCCGGTGCCCGGGCTGCACACGATCCATTCCGGAACCGGGTGCCGCTCCTCCGCCATCTGCCGGAAGATCGATTCGGCGATGTTGTTGTTGGCGCGCCAGTCGGTGGCGCGCTCGGCGTAGGTGAACTGGTCCATGAAGTGGCCGCCGGTCTCGGCCGCGACGCGCTGCGATTCGGAATCCAGCGCGCAGGCGGTCTGCACCAGGTGGCAGCGGCCGCCATGGAATTCGATCGCGGCGATTTTTTCCGGCGAGGTCGATGCCGGGATCACCGCGATGAACGGCAGGCCCAGCAGCCGCGCGAAGTAGGCTTCCGACACCGCGGTCGATCCGCTCGACGCCTCCACCACCGGCCGCCCTTCGCGCAGCCAACCGTTGGCCAGCGCGTACAGGAACAGCGAGCGCGCCAGCCGGTGCTTGAGGCTGCCGGTCGGATGGCTCGACTCGTCCTTCAGGTACACGTCGATGCCCGGATAGCCGGGCACGTCCAGCGGGATCAGGTGGGTGTCGGCCGAGCGGTTGAAGTCGGCCTCGATGGTGTGGATGGCACGCGCCACCCAGTCACGCTGCGGCATGGAAACTCCCGGTGTTGGCCGGCGGCGCTACAGCGCGCGCGCCGCCTCGACCACCTTGTCGACGGTGAAGCCGAAGTGCGGGAACAGCACCTCGGCCGGGGCGCTGGCGCCGAAGCGGTCGATGCCGACCACCGCGCCGTCCAGCCCCACGTACTTGCGCCAGATGTCGGTGACACCGGCCTCGACCGCGACGCGCTTGCGGCAGGCGCGCGGCAGCACCGCTTCGCGGTACGCGGCGTCCTGGCGGTCGAACACGTCGGTCGACGGCATCGACACCACGCGCACGCCGTCGCCGAGGCGCGCGGCGGCATCCATCGCCAGGCCCACTTCGGACCCGGTGGCGATCAGGATCAGCTCCGGCGCGCCGACCGAATCGCGCAGCACGTAGCCGCCGCGCGCGATGGCGGCGACCTGCGCCGCGTCGCGCGCCTGGTGGGCGAGGTTCTGGCGCGAGAACACCAGGCAGCTCGGGCCGTCCTGGCGCTCGATGGCGGCACGCCACGACACCGCCGACTCCACCGCGTCGCACGGACGCCAGACGTCGTTGCCGGGGATGAGGCGCAGGCTGGCCAGGTGCTCGATCGGCTGGTGCGTGGGGCCGTCTTCGCCGAGCCCGATCGAATCATGGGTGTAGACGTGGATCGCGTGCGCGCCCATCAGCGCGCTCATGCGCACCGCGTTGCGCGCGTAGTCGCTGAACACCAGGAAGGTGGCGTCATACGGAATGAAGCCGCCATGCACGGCAAGGCCGTTGCTGATCGCGGTCATCGCGAATTCGCGCACGCCGTAGTAGACGTAGTTGGCATCGGGGGCGTCGCTGGCCACCGACTTGCTGCCGCTCCACAGGGTCAGGTTGGAACCGGCCAGGTCGGCCGAGCCACCGACCAGCTCGGGCAGCAGCGGCGCGAAGGCTTCGATCGCCATCTGCGAGGCCTTGCGCGAGGCGACCGTGGGGCCGTCGGCCTGCAGCTTGGCGACGTACGCGTCCGCGGCGGCCGCGAAGCCCTCCGGGAGTTCCGCGTGCGAGCGGCGCACGAGTTCGGCGGCCAGCTCGGGATGGCGCGCGGCGTAGGCGTCGAACATCTGGTTCCACTGCGCTTCGCGCGCCAGGCCTGCGCCTGTGGCACGCCAGCCGTCCTGGATCGCCTGCGGCAGTTCGAACGGCGCGTGCTCCCAGCCCAGCGCCTTGCGCGTGGCCTCGAGTTCGTCACGCCCCAGCGGCGACCCGTGCGACGACTCCTTGCCGGCCTTGGCGGGCGAGCCGAAGCCGATCGTGGTGCGGCAGCAGACCAGCACCGGGCGGTCGTCGTGGCGCATGGCGAGTTCGATCGCGTCCTTGACGGCCTTGGCGTCGTGGCCGTCGACGTCGCGGATCACGCGCCAGCCGTAGGCCTCGAAGCGCGCCGGGGTGTCGTCGGTGAACCAGCCGGCGGTGTCGCCGTCGATCGAGATGTGGTTGTCGTCCCAGAACGCGACCAGCTTGCCCAGGCCCCAGGTGCCGGCCAACGAGGCGGCCTCGTGCGAGATGCCCTCCATCAGGCAGCCGTCGCCCATGAACACCCAGGTGCGGTGGTCGACCACGGCGTACTCGGGGCGGTTGAAGCGCTGCGCGAGCAGCTTCTCGGCGAGCGCGAAACCGACCGCGTTGGCAAAGCCCTGGCCGAGCGGACCGGTGGTGGTCTCCACGCCGTCGGTGACGAAATTCTCGGGATGGCCCGGGGTGCGGTGGCCCATCTGCCGGAAGTTGCGCAGCTCCTCCATCGGCAGGTCGTAGCCCGAGAGGTGCAGCAGCGAATACAGCAGCATCGAACCGTGGCCGTTGGACAGCACGAAGCGGTCGCGGTTGAACCACTTGGGGTTGCCCGGGTTGTGGCTCAGGTAGTCGTTCCAGAGCACCTCGGCGATGTCGGCCATGCCCATGGGCATGCCGGGATGGCCGGAGTTGGCCGCCTGCACGGCGTCGGCGGCAAGGAAGCGGATGGCGTTGGCGAGGTCGCGTCGGCTGGGGCTGGTCATGTCTCGGGGCGGCGGCGGGCGAAGCCGCCATTGTCCCACCCCCGCCGGCCGGTGTCCCGGACGCGCTGCCCGGACTGCGGCACAGGCCCGCCGTTCAGGCCGCGCTGTCGTCCGGTACGGGCGTGCCGGGCACGTCCTCGATGTCGCGCGCCACCATTGCCGCGATGCCGAGGTCGCCGGTGACATTCACCGTGGTCCGGCACATGTCGAGGAAATGGTTGACGCCCAGCACCAGGCCGATGCCCTCCGGCGGCACGCCCACCATGGCGCAGATCAGTGCCACCACCGGCAGCGAGCCGGACGGCACGCCGGCGGTGCCGATGCCGCCGAGGATGCACACCAGCATCACCACGACCTGCTGGCCGATGCCGAGCTCGACGCCGAAGAACTGCGCCAGGAAGATCACGGTCACGCCTTCGAACAGCGCGGTGCCGTTCTGGTTGGCGGTGGCGCCGATGGTCAGCACGAAACGCGACACGGACCTCGGCAGCTTGAGCTGCGTATCGGCCACGTGCAGCGCGGTCGGCAGCGTGGCGTTGCTGGACGCGGTACTGAAGGCCATCAGCATCGCTTCCTGCACGCCCTTGAAGAAGCGCAGCGGCGAGTAGCCGCCAACGAACTTCAGCGCCAGCGAATAGACCACCAGCATGTGGATCGCCAGCGCACCCACCACCACCAGCACGTAGGCGCCGAGGCGCAGCAGCAGGTCCCAGCCGAACAGCGCGGCCAGGTTGAACATGAAGCAGAACACCGCATAGGGCGCGAGCCGGATCACCAGCCCGATCAGGGTCATCGAGACCTCGAAGATGCCTTCGATGCCACGCCGCAAGGTACGGATCGCCGCGCTGTCCGGGCTCATCACGATGCCGATGCCGAACATCAGCGCGAAGAACATCAGCGCAAGGATGCTGGCGTTGCTCGACGCCGCACCGATCACGTTCTGCGGCACGATGTCGAGCAGCATCTGCACGCCTGTGGGCTGTTCGCTGCTGTCGCGCACGATGGCCGCGGTGCGCTCGGCGCCCTCGACCAGCAGCTGGCGGGCCAATTCGGGATCCACGCCATCGCCAGGGCGGAACAGGTTGACCAGCACCAGGCCGAGCGCCACCGCGATCCCCGACAGCAGCACGGTGTAACCGAGCGTGCGCCAGCCGATGCGGCCCAGCGAACGGATGTCGCCCATCTCCGACACGCCCACCACCAGCGCCGAGAACAGCAGCGGCACGATCATCATGAAGATCAGGCTGAGGAACAGCGTGGAGAACGGCTGCGTGACGTAACGCGTGAACGCCTGCACCCAGCCGGCATCGGCGCCGGAGCCGTAGTGGGCAGCCAGGCCGATGGCCAGGCCGGCGACGAAGCCGATGGCGATCTTCCAGTGCAGCGGCATGCGTTGCCTGGCAGGCGCGGTCGACTCGGTCATGCGGTGTTTCCGGAGTGGCTGGACCGCCGGAGCTTAGCAAAGCGCGGCCGGCACGCCGGGATCACTGGGGATACAGCGGCGGCAACGCGTCGTCTTCCGGACTCGCGGGGGCCAGCCAGCGCGGGCCGGCTGCGAACGCGGCGCGCACCGCCGCACGCGCGCCGGCGGCATCGCCACCACCCCAGCGCGCCTGCTGCAGCAGCGCGATGGCGGCGCGCTGCGGGCCGGGTTCGATGCGACGCGAGAGCACGTCGAGATCGGGTGCAGGTGGCGTAGCAAGCGCGCACAGCGCGTGCGCCACGTCGCCGAGGTCGCCGGTGTCGAGCGCACGGCGCAGCGTACGCGGCGTGCCCGGGCGCGCGTCGTCGCCACCTGCTCCAGCGGGCGTCGAGGGCCCGGCGGCAGCACCTGCCGTGGCCCGCTGACGCTGCTGCAGCGCCCAGCCCAGCGTGACCAGCCACAGCAGCGCGAACGCCACCGTGGCCAGCGCCCATGAGCGCACTTCGCCCTGCACGCCTGGCACGCGGATCCAGTTGTCGCTGTCGCCAGGTGTCCGGGCAGCGACAGCCGTGCCGGTCGCATCTGCGCGCGCACCGGGCGCGGGCGCGACGTCGAGCGTGAGGTCGGGTACGACGGCTTCGCGCGCCGCGCCGGCGGCAACGTCCCACCACGCGATGGTGGGCGCGACCACGCGCAGGCGGCCGTCGCGTGCCGGCAGCACCGAGAAGCGTCGCAGCAGGCGCAGCTGCGGGCGCCCGTCGCGCACGGTTTCATCCACCTGCACCGGCTCGGCGAACACCTGCCCGCCCTGGTCGACGTCGACGGTCGGTGCGGCCAGCTGTGCGGCCATCGCGCCGTCGGCGACGATCTCGAGCTCGACCGTGGTGGCGTCGCCCACGCGTGCGGCGCGCGGCGGGTCCACCCAGCGCATCGACAGCCCGCGCAGCGGCAGCCACGGCTGCGGCGCGGCCGCCGGCATCGGCCGCACGTCGAGCGTAATCGCCGGGCCGCTCGCCGACAGCGCGCGCTGGCCATCGTTGAAGATGTCGTCGAACAGGTTGCCGACACCGCGTCCTTCGAAGCGCGCGCCCGGCAGCAGCAACGCGCCGCTGCGCTCGGGCAGCAGCAGGTAGCGGCGTTCGACGACGGTGTAGCGGCGGCCGCCGATGTCGCGGTTGTACTGCACGTCGCTGCCCACGCGCTGCAGCGACGCCCCCTGCGGAGGCGGAAGATCGAGCTGGCCGGAAATCAGCTGCGAGGCGTAGTACAGGCGCAGCGTGTAGCCGACCGCCTGCTGCACGTATGGCGCGGGCGCGTCGACCTCGGCTTCGATGAACACGTTGCCGCGTGCGCGCGCGGGGGCTGCTGCCGCCACCACCGACAACGCCAGTGGCGCGGTGCGTTCGCCGCCGACGCGCAGTGCCGGCACGGTAAGGCTGCCAGCGCGCCGAGGTTCCAGCGCCACCGCGAACAGCATGCGCGACACCTGTCGGCCGCCGCGGCGCTCGAAGAGCTGCCGGCTCGCGTGCTGGCTCAGCGCGAAATCGGCCGCGAGCGGTGCGTAGTCCGGCTGACCGCCGCCGTCGGTCTCGATGTTGAGCGTCACGGTTTCGCCGAGCGCGACGCGGTCGCGGTCGAGCCAGGCACGCACTTCGGCATGCGCCAGCACCGGCAGCAGGCCGAGCAGCAGCGCCAGCATCCAGCGCGCGCGGATCATCATGTGCATGCCGTCATTTTCCTTCCGCCCGGCGGCGTTCGTGTTCGATGCGCAGGCGCGCACGCAGCAGCCCGCCGGGATCGTCGGGAACGCGCTGCAGCCACGCGGCGTTGGCCTGCGCCTGCTCACTGTCGCCGGCATCGCGCGCCTGCTCTGGTTCGCCGCGGGCGTCGGCGCCCGAGGTCGCGGGGCGGTCGTCCTCGAGCGCGCGTTGCATGGCCTCGCGCTGCGCGGCATCCGCTTCGCGCTGGGCAGCCTCGGCCTTGCGCTGCTGCTCGCCGGTGCCGGTCGACGACGGTGGCGGTGCCTCGCCGTCGCGACGCGCCGGATCGTTGTCGGCTGGCTGTTGCGACGGTGCACCCTGGCCCGATGGGTCGTCGGCATCGCCTTGGCCGGCGCCCTCCTGCCCTGGCTGCGGCTTGCCGCGCTCGGGCGTGTCCTTGCCATCGCCGCGACTGTCGCCCTTGGCGCCGGGTGGCGGCTTGCGGCGCATGGCGGCGTTCACCGCGGCCCGGTTCGCGGCCGCATCCGCCATCCCCGGCGCTGCCTTGAGCGCGGCATCGTAAGCAGCGAGCGCGTCTTCGTAGCGGCCCATGCGCGCCAGCGCGTTGCCACGGTTGTAGGCGGCGTCCGCACCCGGCAAGCGCTCGAATCCGCGCGCGGCGGCCTCGTAGTCGCCACGGCGGTATGCCGCCTCGGCTTCCGCGCTGCGCGCGTGCGCGACCTGGTCGGCGCGCCGCCAGGCAGTCCCTTCAACGCCGGCGCTGTCGTCGGCCGCGAGCAGCGGCGGCGGCGGGAGCGCCAGGCACAACAGCAGGGCGATGAACACGCCGCCGCGCCGGAACGCGAGCAGCAGCAACAGCATGGCCGGCGGCAGCAGCCAGAAGCCGCCGTCTTCGCGCACGAAGGCACGTGCGGCTTCGCGCGGCCCGTTGGCCCTGCCCTCGCCGGTATCGCCAGCCGCCCGCGCGGCAGCGCCATCGGCATCACCACTGCGTTCACCGCCGCCGATCGCGGCCAGCACGCCGGGCACGCTCTCGGACCAGGCGTGGTAGCGGCCACCGCCTGCATCGGCGATCGCGCGCAGTGACGCCACGTCCAGCCGCGCCGAGTGGATGCCGCCGTCGCGCCGCCGGTAAGCCGCGCCGTCCTCGGTGCCCATGCCGAGCACGGACACGCGGTAGCCGGCGGCGTGCGCGGCTGCCGCCGCGGATGTCGCCGAGCGGCTGCCGCTGCCGGCCAGCAGCAGGATGTCGCCACGCGCGTGGCCGGACTGCGCCAGCAGGCGCTGCGCCAGCGCGATGGCGCGCGCCGGCTTGCTGCCGTCGACCGGCATGACGTCCGGCGCCAGTGCGTCGAGGAACACCGCGACGTTGCCGGCATCGCGGGTCATCGGCGCGATCGTGTAGGCATCGTCGGCATAGGCCACCAGCGCGACCTCGCCGGCGTGCGCGCGCAGCAGTGCGTCGATGCGCGCACGCGCCTGCAGCAGGCGCGACGGCGGCAGGTCGTTGGCCAGCGTGGCGCTGGACAGGTCCAGCGCGAGCACCAGCGGCGCGCCGCCGGCCTGCAGCGGCTGCGCGGTGCTGCGCCAGCTCGGGCCGGCCAGCGCCAGCACCAGCAGCGCGCAGCCGGCAAGCACCAGCCAGCCATCGATCCACCCGCCGCGACCGCGCGCACCGCCATCAAGCAGGTGCGGCAGCAGGTGGGGATCGACGGCCGTGCGCCAGGCGCTGCGCCTGCGCTGGCGCGCACGCCACGCCCACGCCAGCACGGGCAGGAGCAGCAGCGCCAGCAGCCAGGCCGGACGCAGGAACTGCAGGGCCGGCAGGGATTGCAGCAGCGGGTTCACGCCAGCCGCCTCCGCCGCCACGCCAGCGGCACGGCGAGCAGGCCGCAGCACAACGCCGCCGCCAGCGGCCAGGGGTAGCGTTCCAGCCGCGGACGCAGCGCCTCGCCCGGGTGCTCGATGGGTTCCAGCCGATCGATCTCGGCATAGATCTGCGCCAGCGACTCGGTGTCCGCGGCGCGGAAGCTGCGGCCGCCAGTCATGTCCGCAATTCGCGCCAGCGTGGCCTCGTCGATCTCGCTGCCACCCGACGGCAGTCGGAAGCCGAACACCGACAGCGACTCGCCTTCACCGCCAAAGGCGATGGTGTGGATGCGCACATCCTCGTCGGCGGCGATGCCGGCGGCCTTGAGCGGATCGAGCATGCCGGCGGTGTTGACGCCGTCGGTCAACAGCACCAGCACGCGCTGCCCTTCGCGCTGTGACTGCAGCCGCTTCACGCCCAGGCCGATGGCGTCGCCGATGGCGGTCTCGCGCCCGGCGAGCGCGACGACGGTATCGGCGAGTTGCTCGCGGACGCTGGCCAGGTCGGTGGTCGGCGGCGCCAGCGCATAGGCGCTGCGCCCGAACACCAGCAGGCCGACGCGGTCGCCCTGGCGCCGTTCAAGGAAGTCGGCGATCACCGCCTTGGCGGCGGTGAGCCGATCGACGACGTCGCCGCCCAGCACCATGTCGCGTTCGCCCATGCTGGCCGACAGGTCGACCGCCAGCATCAGCTCGCGGCCCACGTCCGGCGGCTGCACCGCTTCGCCCCAAGCCATTGGACGCGCGGCCGCGACGCACAGCAGCGCCCAGCCAATCCACGCCAGTGCGGGAACGCGCGCTCCCCTTCCACCGCCGTGCGTCACACCGCCCGCCAGTTCGCGCACGCGCGCGGACCACGGCACACGCAGTGCCGGGCCGTCGTCGCGCAGCGGTGGCAGCAGGCGACGGATCAGCCACGGCAGCGGGAGCGCGACCAGCAGCCACGGCCAGTCGAAGCCGGCGAACGCGGGCCAGAGGCTTGCCAGCGCGTTCACTCGCGCCCCTCCATCCATACGAGAAAGCGCGCGCGTGCGGTGCGTCGCAGTGCGTCCACGGCAACGGGATCCGCGTCGCGTCGGAACGGACCGTCGATCAGCAGCGCGGCCGCGTCGCCGGAGAAGCGCGGCGCGGCATCATCGGCATCGAGGAACGCGAGCCAGGCCTCGCCCTGCAGGCGATCGGCCGAAGGATCACGGAGGCGTCCGGCGCGACGCAACAGCTCGGAAATCGCCGCGATCTGTTGGGCCGGGCTGACAGCGGCGGCCACGGCCGCGTCGAACGCATGTTCGTGACGCCGGCGCCGGCGGACTCGCCGCCACCGCCACGCAAACAGCGCGGCCAGTGCAAGCGCGACAACCGCCATGACCATCCACCAACCCGGTGCAGGCGGCCACCAGGCCGGTGCAACCGAGGCGTGGATATCGCGCAGCGGCAGCGCGTCCTGCATCAAGCGCTCCTTGCCGTCGTGGCGGGCAACGCCAGCCACGCGTCGCTGGCGTCGGCGGTGGACAGGCGCAACGCGCGTACGCCGCGCGCGGCCAGGGTGGCGATGGTGTCTTCGACTTCGACGTCGAAGGCCCGGCGCCAGCGTTCGCGCTCACTCGTGTTGGCGAGGTCGAGTTCGATGCGGGTGCGCGACGCGCGGCCAGATGCCGCTGCCGCCACCGAAGGTGCGCCTGACGACGCGACCGAGAACGCCAGCATGCCGCGCGGCGGCTCCACCTCGAGGGGATCGGTCAGCAGCAGTACCAGCACCTCGTGGTGCGCCGCGAGTGCGGGCCAGCGCTGTTGCGGGATGGCAGCCACGCTGGCGGGATCGGCCAGCACCAGTAGGCGCGAGCCCGGGCGCAGCAGGCGCCGCGCATGGTCCAGCGCGACCTCGAGCCCGGCATCATCGGGCGGCGGCGTCGCGTACCAGCGCGCCAGCGCGTCGAGCACGCGCAGCGCGCCGCGCGGCCCCGACGCGGGCGGCACCGGCGGTTCGGAAACGCTGCCACGCAGCGCGGCGACGCGATCGCCGTCGCGCACCGCGCGCCAGGCCGCCAGCGCGCCGGCGCGTGCGGCCTGCACCGACTTGAAGCGCACGCGCGTGCCGAAGTACAGCGCCGGCGAGGTGTCGGCCACCAGCAGCGTCAGTCGTTCGCGCTCGGCCTGGAACAGCTTGGTATGCGGCTTGCCGCTGCGCGCGGTCAGGCGCCAGTCGATGTGGCGCGCGTCGTCGCCTGCCGCGTAGGCGCGCGACTCGGCGTACTCCATGCCGCGCCCGCGCAGCGTCGATGGCGCGGGTCCGGCCACGCCGGCCGCGCCGCGCCGCGCGCTGACGCGCGCCTGCGCGATGCCGCGCAATGCGATCAGTTCGGCCAGCGATGGCGTGATGCCATCCCCGCCCACGGCGGCAGCCATGGTGCTCACGGCAGCGGCACGTGCTGCAGCAGCTCCTGCACGAGGCGCTCGCCATCCCAGCCCTCGGCCGTGGCCTCGTAGCTCGGCAACACGCGGTGGCGCAGGACGTCCGGGGCGACGGCGCGCACGTCGTCTGGCGTGACGAAGTCGCGGCCGGCCAGCCAGGCATGCGCGCGGGCGCAGCGCTCGAGCGCGATCGACCCGCGCGGGCTCGCGCCCCAGGCGATGCGGCGCGCCAGTGCTGCGTCGTAGCGTTGCGCGTTGCGCGATGCCAGCACCAGTTCGATCAGGTAACGCTCCAGCGCCGGCGCCATGTGCAGGTCAAGCACCGCATTGCGGGCGGCGAAGATGTCGCTGGCCGGTATGCGGGCCGTGGCCGGCGCGGCGTGCTGCAGCGTGGCCCGGGCGCGCTCTCGCGCCAGCAGCAGGATGCCCGCCTCGGCCTCGACCTCTGGATAGCCAACGCGTACGTGCATCAGGAAGCGGTCGAGCTGCGCCTCCGGCAACGGGAAGGTCCCTTCCTGCTCAATCGGATTCTGCGTGGCCATCACCAGGAACAGCTGCGGCAGCGCATAGGTCTGCCGTCCCACCGTCACCTGGCGCTCACCCATCGCCTCGAGCAGCGCCGACTGCACCTTGGCCGGCGCGCGGTTGACCTCGTCGGCAAGCAGCAGCGAATGGAAGATCGGCCCCGGCTGGAACTCGAAGCGCCCGTCCTGGGGGCGCCATACCTCGGTGCCGGTGAGGTCCGCCGGCAGCAGGTCGGGCGTGAACTGCACGCGCGCGAAGTCGGCCTCGATGCGCGCAGCCAGCGCACGGATGGCAGTGGTCTTGGCCAGTCCGGGCGCGCCTTCCACCAGCAGGTGGCCGTCGGCGAGGAGCGCGATCAGCAGGCGTTCAACCAGCGCCGCCTGGCCGATGATCTCGTGGGTGAGCGCATCGCGCAGACCGCTGAAGACGCCATGCAGGCGGGAAATGTCGACGTTGGGGGTGTCCATGGGCGACCGGGGGACGGCGCGGGCTGCGCCAGGGTGCAGTTTGACCCCTCCGGCCCGACTTGGTTCAAGCGCCGTCGGTCACGTCATGCCCGGAAACGCCGACGGGGCCCGAAGGCCCCGTCGTTGACGCGTCTGGAATCGCCGCTCAGTACGGGCGCGGCGCCACGCGCAGGACGCGCGGGGTGACGAAGATCAGCAGCTCGGCCTTGGACTTGCTGCGGCTCTTGGTCTTGAACAGGTTGCCGAGGATCGGCAGGTCGCCCAGGAACGGCACCTTCGAGATCGAGTTGCGGTCGCTGAATTCGTACACGCCGCCGATCACGACGGTCTGGCCGTCCTCGATCAAAACCGCGGTGGTGACTTCGCGCTTGGCGAGGTTTGGCACCGATCCGAAGCCCGCGATGGTGGTGAAGTCCTGGATCTCGTCCTTCTTCACGGCAAGCGTAAGGAACACCCGACCGTCGGCGGTGATCGTGGGTGTGACCTTCAGCTCGAGCAGCGCTTCCTTGAACTGGACGGTGGGCACGTTGTTGCTCTGCCCGCCGGTGACGGTCAGGTAACCGACCTCACGCCCCTGGCGGATGATCGCCTCGCGCTGGTTGCTGGTGACCACGCGCGGGTTGGACACCACTTCGCCACGCTGCTCTTCCTGCAGGGCCTGGAGCTCGAAGTCCCAGTCGATGGTGTTGCCGAGGATGGTGAATGCGATCGACGCCGGGTTGAGGCTGTTGATGTTGAAGTCGCTGTTGAGCGCCTGGCCAAGATCGCCCCAAGTTGGCGGATCGCCATCCGGGTCGCGGATGGCCGCAATGGTGCTGTTGACGAGCTCCGTGTTGCTGTCAAGCGATCCCGACGAAATGAGCCGATCCTTCACGGCGCGAACGCCGAAGCGCGCACCGAGGTCACGTGCGAACGACTCGTTGGCGATCACGATGCGCGACTCGATCACCACCTGGTCGACCGGCTTGTCCAGCGTGGCGACGAGGCGCTTGATCTCTTCGACGCGCTGCGGGATGTCGATCACCAGCAGCGTGTTGGTACGGCGATCAAAGCTCAGGCTGCCGCGCGACGACAGGAAGCCGCGGCTGGACGACGAGGCCTGCCCGCCCCCACCGCCCTGGCTGCTCTTGCTTTCGTCGGTAAGCAGCTTGGCGATGTCCTCGGCGCTGCCGTAGGAGATCGGGATGTACTCGGTGCTCATTTCGGCGCGCTCTTCAAGCGCGAGGCGGGCGTTGGCGATGTCCTGCTCGAACTTGGCGATCTCGGACTGCGGCGCGACCCACACCACGTTGCCGCTGCGGCGCTTGTCGAGCGACTTGGCCTGCAAGACGATGTCCAGCGCCTGGTCCCACGGCACGTTGATCAGGCGCAGGGTCACGTTGCCCGTGACGCTGTCGCTGGCGACGATGTTGAGGTCCGACAGCTCGGCGATCAGCTGCAGCACCGTGCGCACCGGAACGTCCTGGAAGTTGAACGTGACCGGGCGGCCGCCGTAGCTGCGGGTCTCGCCCTGTGCCTGGGCCGAGGCCTGCGCTGTGGTGGCGACCGCCGCGGCGGTGCTGGCCCCAACGGCGCGGTTTGCGGCTGCCGCACGCGGCACGATTTCAACGATGTAGTCGCGTCCGGTCTGGTAGGCCAGCGGCTCGAACGCGCCTTCCGTGCTCAGCACGATCTGCGTGCCCTTGGGCCCCTGGTTGGCGTTGATGCGCTGCACCGGGGTGGCGAAGTCGGCGACGTTGAGCGGCCGCTGCAGTTCGGCCGGCAGGTCGGCGTTGCCGACGTCGAGGATCACCGTGCCGCCCTGGGTGCGCAGGTCGGGTGCCGCGCCGTCTCCACTGAACTTGAGGATCAGCTTGCCGGAGCCGCCGTCGCCGCGCTTGAAGTCGATGCCGGTGATCGCCACCGCCGCCGGGACCTGCTTGGCGGGATCGATCGCGATCGCAGGGGTCACCTGCGCGAAGCTGGCAACCGGAACTCCGGGCGCCGGAGCGGCATGGACGGCACTGAACGCCGCGACCAGGCCAGCAAGGAGACCGCAGGCGCCTGCCTTGAAAGGCGTGGCACGCGTGATCGGCGAACGGCGTTGCGCGTTGCTGAAGGTCATCTGGCTTCCCCTAATCAATTGTCTTCGAGCGCGATCGATGCCGGCCGTTCAAGCCAGCCACCCGCGCCGTCAGGCACGAGTTCGACGAGTTCGATGCGATCTTCATGGACGCTGGTCACGCGACCATCGTTCTGGCCCAGGTACACGCCAGGACCCACCCGGTAGGTGACCTTGTCCGGTGCCATCACCAGTGCGGTCAGGCTGCTGCCTGCGCCCAGTGATCCCACCATGTCGAGGCTGTCGAGCGGAAACTGTTCGAGCGTCTGCTTGCGGCGGTTGGAGTCCGGCCGCGGGCCACTGCCATTGCCCTCGTTCGCGAACGCGTCGCTGAACGGATCGCGCAGACCCTGCGCCGCGTACTCGAAGCTCTCGAACTGCTGCATCACCGGCAGTGGATCGAGCGGCGGCGCTGGGCGGGCACGGACGTTGGCCACCCATTCCTCCAGGTTCGGCGCCGTGCCCGGCTCGCTGGTGACGCCGCGGCTGCAACCGGCCAGCGCGGCGAGGACGGCCAGGCACGCGAAGCCGCGGCAGGCATTCGAAATCGTGCCCATGTCAGCGCGCCCCCTTTGCAGCATCGACGGCGGCCTTTTCCTGCTCGGCCGCCTCCTCGTCATCGAGATAGCGGTAGGTCTTCACCGTGCCGGCAAGCTCAAGCGCGGAGTTCGGGCGGATGCCGACGACCTTGCCGTCGCCGCCGCCCTTGGGCCGCAGCTGGATGTCGTGCATCGTCATGATGACCACGCGCGGCAGCGAGGCCACGCCGCTGACGAAGGCGCCGAACTGGTGGTAGCTGCCGAGCATGCGCAGCGCGATCGGCTTCTCCGCGTAGAACTCCTTCGGCGACTCAGGACCCGGCTGGAACAGCTCGCTGGTGATGCCGGTGGCCAGTGCCGTCTGCGAGATGTCGACGATCAGGTCAGGCATCTCGGTGCGGCTGGGCAGCTGGCGCAGCATCTGCTGCAGCTGCTGTTCCATCTCGGCCAGCTGCAGCTTGAGCGGCTCGAGATTGGCGGCGCGGCCCTGCTTGGTTTCGAAGTCCGCGCGGAGGCCGGACTCGGTCGCCTCGAGCGCCTTCAGCTGGTCGCCCTTGTCGCGGGTCAGCACCCACCACAGCAGGCCGAAGATCAACAGGCCGAGGAGCACGCAGAAGACGATCTTGTACTCACGCGGCCAGGAGCCGGTGTTGTTGAAGTCGAGTTCCTTGAGCGACATCTTGCGCTTGCTCACGACGCGGCTCCTTGTTCTGCGGCCGGGGCTGCGGCGGGCGCCGGCACGGCGGCATCGGCCGGCGGCGGCGTGGCGGTGTCGACCGGCATTGGCGCGGCGGGCGCGGCATCCACCGGCGGCACGGCATCGGGAATCCCGTCGCCATCCTCGTCCTTCGGCGCGTTGGGATTGGCCAGTTGCACCGCGAGGTTGAACGCATAAGGCAGCCCGGCAACGCCGTCACGTGCCTCGATGATTGACAGGTCCGGCTTGGTCATCCAGCCGGAGCCTTCGAGGTTGCGCATGTAGGTGCTGACGCGCGCGTTGGACTGCGAGCGCCCCTCGAGCGTCAGCTTCTCGCCTTCCTGCTTGATGCCGGTGAGTACAACACCATCGGGGATGGTGCGGACCAGCGAATCGAACAGGTGCACCATCTGCGACCGGTTGGCCTGCAACTGCTCGATGACATCCTTGCGGGCCAGCAGTCGCGCCTTCTGGCGGTCGAGTTCGTCGATCTCGGTGATGCTGGTCTCGACCTGCTTGATCTGTTCCTGCAGGAACGCGTTGCGCGCGTTCTGGCCGTCGATCTGCGCGTTGTAGTAGCTGTTGACCATGAACCACAGCACCACGCCGGCCAGCGCCGCGAAGGCCAGCATCACGCCGAATTCCTTCTGGCGCTGCTTGCGGCGCTCGGCGCGCCACGGGAGGAGGTTGATGCGCGCCATCAGTCGAAGCTCCTCATGGCCAGGCCGCAGGCGATCATCAGCGCCGGGGCATCCTGCGCGAGCGCATGGGCCTGCACGCGGGAACCCAGGGTCATCTGGGCCAGCGGGTTGGCGACCACGGTCTGCACGCCGAGTTGCTCCTCGACCATCTCGGCGACGCCGCCGATCGACGCGCAGCCACCAGCCAGCACCACCTGGTCGACGCGATTGAACTCGCTGCCGGCGTAGAAGAACTGCAGCAGGCGGCTGATCTGCTGGACCAGCGCCTCCTTGAACGGCTCCAGCACTTCGATCTCGTAGCTTTCCGGCAGCCCGCCCTGGCGCTTGGCCAGGCCGGCTTCTTCGTAGGACAGGCCGTAACGGCGCATGACCTCGTCGGTCAGCTGCTTGCCACCGAACACCTGCTCGCGGGTGTAGAGGCTGCGGCCGTTGCGCAGGATGTTGAGCGTGGTCATGGTGGCACCGATGTCGACCAGCGCCACGATGCCGTCACGCGGCACGTTGAGCGTATTGGCGAGCAGCGCGAAGGCGTTCTCGATAGCGAACGCCTCGACGTCCATGACCCGGGCCGTCAGCCCGCCGAGTTCCAGCGCGGACGCGCGCATCTCGACGTTCTCCGAGCGCGACGCCGCCAGCAGCACCTGCACCATCTCGGCGTTGCCCGGCATGGCACCCAGCACCTCGAAGTCGAGGTTCACTTCCTCGATCGGGTACGGAATGTAGTTGACCGCCTCGAGTTCGACCTGCGACTCGAGGTCGTCCTCGTCGAGATCGGCGGGCATCGGGATCACCTTGGTGATCACCGCCGAACCGGCGACTGCGGCCGCGGCGTGCTTGGCCTTGCTGCCGGATCGCGTCATGGCGCGGCGGATGGCTTCGCCGACCGCCTCCACCTCGACGATGTTCTTCTCGACGACGGCATTGGGCGGCAGCGGCTCGACCGCGTAATGCTCGACCCGGTACCGGTCGCCCGAACGCGACAGCTGCAACAGCTTGACCGCAGTCGAACTGATGTCGACCCCGACGAGCGGTGCCTGGCTTTTTGTGATCAGCCCCACGCTTTTCTCCCCATGTCACGGGCGCTTACGTGCGCTTCGTGCCCCGATGCATTAGATAACGGAGTTTTTACCGAATGGCAACAAGCAGCGTGCAACGTCATCCCGCATTGCGCGCTGTGTCACGTACTGACCCTGTGCGGCACTTCGATCCGGGCAGGATCAGCCCGGAGTCCCCTCTCTATATACTGCGCGCCTCACAACGGTCCGCGTGGCGGACCCCAGGACCCCCTCGATGCCCCGCTTCCGTCGCCTGCTGCGCTGGCTGTTGATCTTGTTCGCCGGCCTTCTTGTCATCGGCCTGCTCGCAGCGGGCACACTGTACTACGTCGTGTCTTCGCGGTTGCCCGACGTGCAGAGCCTGCGCAACGTGGAGCTGCAGGAGCCGCTCTACGTCTATGCGCGCGACGGCCGCCTGATGGCACTGTTCGGCGAGACCCGCCGCTATCCGGTCGACATCGCCGAGGTACCCGAGCGCCTGAAGCAGGCCTTCATCGCAATCGAGGACAACCGGTTCTACGAGCATCACGGTGTGGATTACCGCGGTGTCAGCCGCGCGATCTGGCTGCTGGCGACGACCGACGACAAGCGCGTGCCGGGCGGGTCCACCATCACCCAGCAGGTCGCACGGCAATTCTTCCTGAGCTCGGAGTACAGCTACACGCGCAAGCTGTCGGAGATGCTGCTTGCGATGAAGATGGAGCGCGAGCTGTCCAAGGACGAGATTTTCGAGCTCTACCTCAACAAGAGTTTCTTCGGCAACCGGGCCTACGGCATCGCCGCGGCCGCCGAGTTCTACTACGGCAAGAAGCTCGACCAGCTCGACCTGGACGAACTGGCCACGCTGGCGGCGATCCCCAAGTTCCCGTCCAGCGGCAACCCGGTCACCAACCCCGAGCGCGCGCGCATCCGTCGCGACTATGTGCTGCAGCGCATGCACGAGCTGGATTTCATCAGCGAGGCGGAGGCGCGTGCCGCCCAGGCAGTGGACATGCACGCCACTCCGCATGAGCGTCCGGTCGAGGTCTACGCGCCGTATGTCGCCGAGATGGTGCGCCAGGAGATGATCGCCCGCTATGGTGGCGACGTGCTGACCCGCGGTTACCACGTCACCACCACGATCGATCCGAAGATGCAGCTTGCGGCCGATGTCGCTGTGCGCAGCGGCCTGTCGGTTTACGACCACCGCCACGGCTGGTTGAAGATCGAACAGACCTTCGAGCTCGCGGCCGACGAGGACGCGGCAACCGCGGGCGCTCGCCTTCGCGGCATCCCGGCGCAGTCCGGCCTCCTGCCGGCGATCGTGCTGCGGGCCGGCGACGGCACCGCCGACGTGGCGCTGGCCGATGGCACCACCGTGGCGCTCGACGCCGCCAGCAGCCGCTGGACGGGCCGCAACCCCGGGGCCCTGCTCAAACGCGGCGACGTGACGCGCGTGCGCCGCATCGAGCCCAAGGGCAAGGACGGTGCCGCCGCCGATCCTGCCGCCAAGCCCACCTGGCAGCTCGACCAGGTGCCACGCGCGCAATCCACCCTGGTGTCGCTTGAACCGGACAACGGCGCGCTGCGCGCGCTGGTCGGCGGCTTCAGTTTTGCCGGCCAGAAGTTCAACCGCGCCACGCAGGCGCGTCGCCAGCCGGGCTCGAGCTTCAAACCCTTCATATATGCGGCGGCCTTCGAGCGCGGTTTCAACCCGGCTTCGGTGGTGGTCGACGCTCCGGTGGTGTTCCGCATGCGTCGTGGCCAGGACTGGCGCCCGCAGAACGACGACGGCAAGTTCGCCGGCCCGATGCGGCTGCGCGAGGCACTGGTGCGTTCGCGCAACCTGGTCTCGGTGCGCCTGCTCGACGCCATCGGCGTCGATTACGCGCGCCGCTACATCAGCCACATGGGCTTCGACGAATCCGAGCTGCCGCCTAACCTGTCTATCGCGCTCGGCACGCCGTCGCTGACCCCGCTCGACATCACCCGCGGCTATGCGGTGTTCGTCAACGGCGGTTTCCGCGTCACGCCGTGGTTCATCGACGAGGTCAAGGACCGCGAAGGCAAGGTGATCTTCAAGGAAAATCCGGCGGTGGCCTGCCGCACTTGCGGGGCTGATGGGACGACGGTGGCGACATCCAACGTGGTTGACGGCTTCAACCTGGGCCCGAGCCAGCCGGCGGCAACCGCAGCGCCTGCCGCGGCCGCTCCCGAAGCCGAACCTGCGCCGTCGGCCGGAGGCCCCGACAGGGTGGTCGCACCGCGCGCCATCGACGCGCGCGTCGCCTACCAGCTGGTGTCGATGATGCGCGACGTCGTGCAGCGCGGCACCGGCACGGCGGCCAAGGTCCTCGGCCGCGAGGACGTCGGCGGCAAGACCGGCTCCACCAACGACCACCGCGACGCGTGGTTCTCCGGCTTCGGCGGCAACCTGGCCACCGTGGTCTGGGTCGGCCGCGACGACAACCGCTCGCTCGGCTACCGCGAATACGGTGGCAAGTCGGCGCTGCCGATCTGGATCGACTTCATGCGCGTGGCGCTGGACGGCATGCCGATCGCAGCCAACGAACCGCCCGACGGCATGGTCAAGGTCGCGGTCAGCGCCAGCGGGCGCCTGCTGCCCACCAGTTCCGACGGCGGCCTGGTCGAGTGGGTGAAGGCCGAGGACCTCGAGCGCATGGAATCGACCTTCGAGGACGTGGACGAAGAGGTCCCCACCGAGGAAGCGTTCGACATCTTCTGACGCGGCATCCGGTAGGCTTGGGGCGCCCTCGCCGTATGGAGCGCCCGCATGCACCGAGGCCGACAGCACGCCGGAAGCCGCACCCGTGAGCTCCGCCACCGCCTCGCCCACGAGGCGGCCCGACTGATCGCCGAAGGCGGGATCCGCGACTTCCACCACGCCAAGCGCAAGGCCGCCGCGCGACTGGGCATCCACGACGACGCGTCGCTGCCGCGCAACGACGAGATCGAGGACGCGCTGCGCGAGTACCAGCGACTGTTCCTGGGTGACACGCATGCCGACCACCTGCGCGAAAAACGCGAGGCCGCGCTGCAGGCGCTCGAATTCTTCGCCAGCTTCCACGCGCGCCTGGTGGGTCCGGTGCTGGCAGGCACCGCGGGTGCGCATGACCACGTGACGCTTCACCTCTACTGCGACGACGCCGACGCCGTGGCACGCTTCCTCGACGACGCAGGCATTCCTGCGGAATCGCGCAGCCGGCAGGTGCGACTGGACCGCACGCGAGATGGCGATTTCCCGGTGTGGCTGTTCGGCGCCGGCGACACCCTCATCGACCTCACTGTCCTGCCCGCCGGCGCACTGCGCCAGTCACCGCTGTCGGCGGTGGACGGGAGGCCCATGCAGCGCGCGTCGGCCAGCCAGCTGCGCAGGCTGCTGGCCGAAGACGAAGAAGCTGCGCCGCCCGCTACCGACACGCGATGACCGGCACCTACTCGGCGTCGAGCATCGCGGCGTCGCCCGAACCCACGACCTTGACGCGGCTGCCCACACGGATGCGCGCAAGCTGGTCGCCACGACGCGTAAACGCGGACTCCGCGGCATTGTCGAAACGGACGATGAGCACATAGCTGCCAGCCGTAGCGCCACCGGTATTGCTGGAGGCGATATCGGCGCCAAGATTGGTGGCGAGGCGCGTGACTTCATAGGACCGTCCGCTGCGGCCACCCACAGCCTGCCCGAGCGCTTGCCCCAGCATGCCGCCCAGCTGTCGTTTGGTGCTCGTGCTGACCGCATCCTGCTTTGCGGCGATGGGCTGCATCGCAGTGACCACGCCCTTGCGTACCTCAAGCTCGCCAGCCACCGCGACAGACGCGGCGGATGCCAGACACACTGCCACCATGACGGCGGCCAGATGTGGGTTCATCCCCATTGCATGCTCCTTCCGTGGAGTTGGGCCAGCCGGGCGGACAATCCGCCCGGGCGCAGGCACGAGCCGTCGAGGCCAGTGCATGCGCCACCATGTTTGCCGCAGACGTGACACCACGCCCTCCGCGATGTGCCCATGGCCGGGTGGGAGTACCCCGCGCCCAAGAAGAGGTTCTCCTCCCATTCGAAGGAAGGTGGAGAAGAAGCAAAAAAACGCCCCGCAGTGCGGGGCGCTGTTCATCGCGATGCCTGTGTGGGGCGTCAGCGCTTGTCGACGGCCATGTAGTCGCGGATGCCCGAGCCCGTATAGATCTGCCGCGGGCGGCCGATCTTGAATTCCGGATCGGTCTGCTGCTCGAGCCAGTGCGCCATCCAGCCAGCGGTGCGCGCGATCGCGAACATCACCGTGAACATCTCGGTCGGGATCTTCAGCGCCTTGTAGATGATGCCGCTGTAGAAATCGACGTTCGGGTACAGCTTGCGCTGCACGAAGTAGTCGTCCTTCAGCGCGGCTTCCTCCAGGCGCATCGCGACCTCGAGCAGCGGGTCGTCGATGCCGAGTTCCTCGAGCACCTTGTGGCACATCTCGCGGATGATCTTCGCGCGCGGGTCGAAGTTCTTGTACACGCGGTGGCCGAAGCCCATCAGGCGGAAGCCGGACTCCTTGTCCTTGGCGCGGTCGATCGCCGACTGCACGTTCTTCGCCGTGCCGATCTCGGCCAGCATCTTCAGCACCGCCTCGTTGGCGCCGCCGTGCGCAGGACCCCACAGCGCGGCGACACCCGATGCGATGCACGCATAGGGGTTTGCACCGGTCGAACCCACCAGGCGCACGGTCGACGTGGATGCGTTCTGCTCGTGGTCGGCATGCAGGATGAACAGCAGGTCCAGCGCCTTCGCGGCGACCGGGTTGAGCACCAGCGGCTCGCTCGGCACCTCGAACATCATGTGCAGGAAACGGTCGACGTACGGCAGGTTGTTGCGCGGGAAGCGCAGCGGCCAGCCCATCGAGTGCCGGTAGCAGGCGGCAGCTATGGTCGGCACCTTGGCGATCATGCGGATCGCGGCCATGCGGCGCTCTTCCGGATCGTCGTAGTCGAGATCGTTGTGGTAGAAGCTCGCCATCGAACCGATCATGCCGACCAGCATCGCCATCGGATGGGCGTCGTGGCGGAAACCGCCGAGGAAGTTCTTGAACGCCTCGTGCAGCATCGTGTGGTGGGCGACGTCGTGGTCGAATTCACCCATCTGCCTGGCGTCGGGCAGCTCGCCGTTCATCAGCAGGTACGCGACCTCGAGGAACGAAGACTCCTTGGCCAGCTGGTCGATCGGGTAACCGCGATACAGCAGCACGCCCTCGTCGCCGTCGATGTAGGTGATCGCGGACTTGCAGCTGGCGGTGGCGGTGAAACCGGGATCGTAGGTGAAGAGGCCGGTTTCCTTCGGCAGCTTGCCGATGTCTACGCAGTCGTTGCCGAGGGTGGGGCTCAGGATCGGCAGTTCGACCGACTTGCCGGCGGCCTGGACTGCAACGGTGCCGGCCTTCGGGCCGACGTTGGACGGGGTGGCGGACACAGACGCACTCCTTTCGTATCGCGTGGACCCGCGCATCGGGGGCGGGTCGGATGAGGCGGGGTCGCGCGCGTGCGCGATCGGGGAATTATCGCATAGCCCCCGGCCGCGGCGGCTCCAGCAAAGTGGCACCAGTGGAACGCCGCAGGCCAAACGAAAACGGCCGCCCAGTGGGCGGCCGTCGGCTCGGCGCGTGGCGCCGGAGCTTACTTGGAGTAGCGCTTGCGGAACTTGTCGACGCGACCGCTGGTGTCCATGAGCTTGTTCTGGCCCGTGTAGAACGGATGCGAAGCCGACGAGACTTCGATCTTGATCAGCGGATACTCGTTGCCGTCTTCCCACTTCACCGTCTCCTTGCTGGAGAGGGTGGAACGCGTGAGGATCTTGAAATCCGAAGTCACGTCCTGGAAAACGACGTCGCGGTAAACAGGATGGATGTCGGCCTTCATGACGGGGTACCGGTATCTGGGCGGGGAAAGAGCGGCATTATAGCCAGCGCCCCGCCCTCCCGCAAGTCGCCTCAGGCGCCGAGCGCTCCGCGCACCAGTCCTTCGAACATCAGCTGGTCATAGCGCAGCAGGATGCGCGCCTGGTCCGGGCGCCCGAGCTGGCGCTGCCAGTCGACCACCGTGGTGCCACGCGCCACCGGGTCGCCCAGCACCACGTCGATCGGCCGGGATTCGGCCTGCAGCACGCCTTGTGGACTCAGCGCCATGGCCATGGCCAGTGCGTCGGCGGCATGCCAGAGCTCGCCGCGGCCGTCTTCCGACCACAGGCGCGTGTGCCGCGAGATGGCTTCGTAGAACGCCGCCACCGGACCCGGCGCCGCCAGCCAGCCGTCGACGTTGCGGTGGTGCATGCCGTGGGCGACGGTGGCTTCCCAATCGGCGAGATCGAAGGCCGGGAATGCCTCGAACACGATGCGCGCCGCCTCCGGATCGAAGTAGACGTTGAACTCGGCGGACGGCGTGATGTTGCCGCGTGCGGTGACCGCCCCGCCCATCACCACCAGTCGCCCGATGCGTTCCGGCAGGGTGGGGTCCAGGCGCAGCGCCAGCGCGAGGTTCGTCAGCGGGCCGAGCATCACGAGCAGGAGTCGTCCGGCATGCTCATGGGAGAGGCGCAGGATGGCCTGCACCGCGTGCTCGGGCTCGACACCGCGCGTGGCGGGGACATAACCGACATCACCAAAACCGTCCACGCCGTGCACGTACGCCGCGTCGGGAGCGGCGTGCAGCAGGGGGCGGTCGCAGCCGGCGAACACCGGCACATCCTCGCGCCCTGCGATCTCGCAGAGCTTGAGCGCGTTGGCCACGGTGTGGCGCAGGCCGACATTGCCCGCGACGATGGCGAGCCCGAGCACGTCGTGGCCCGTGTCGCGCAGCGCCATCAGCAGGGCGAGTGCGTCGTCGACGCCCGGGTCGGTATCGATCAGCAGCGGAATGCGGTCATTGTTCATCGCCCGATTATCCATGTTCGTGGCGCCGCGATCAGGCCGCCGCGTAGCGGGCAGCCCCGCCCACCCAGCGCGCCACCAGGCGTTCGGCGACGCCAGGCTGGTCGCGCAGCAGTTGCTCGCCGAGTGCGTGCACCAGCGGCAGCAGGTCGGCGTCGCGGGCCAGATCGGCGACGCGGAATGCCGCAAGCCCGGTCTGGCGTGTCCCCAACAGCTCGCCCGGCCCGCGCAGTTCGAGGTCTTTTTCGGCGATGACGAACCCGTCGCCGGTCTCGCGCATTGTCTCCAGGCGCTCGCGCGCCATCCGCGACAGCGGCGGCTGGTAGAGCAGCACGCAGCTCGAAGCGGCACTGCCCCGCCCCACCCGGCCGCGCAGCTGGTGCAGCTGCGCCAGGCCCAGGCGCTCGGCGTTCTCGATCACCATCAGCGAGGCGTTGGGCACGTCCACGCCGACCTCGATCACCGTGGTGGCGACCAGCAGGTCGGCCGCGCCGTCCTTGAACGCGCGCATCGCCGCCTGCTTCTCATTGGCTTTCATCCGGCCGTGCACCAGCTCGACGCGGAGCCCGGGCAGGGCTTCCGACAGCGCCTCGAACGTCGCCTGCGCCGCCTGCGCCACGATCTCGTCCGAGTCGTCGATGATCGTGCACACCCAGTACGCCTGGCGGCCTTCAGCGCAGGCCGCGCGGATGCGTTCGATGAGTTCGGGGCGGCGCCCGGCGGCAAGGACCACGGTCTGCACCGGCGTGCGCCCGGGCGGCAGTTCGTCGATGGCCGACACGTCGAGGTCGGCGTACGCCGCCATGGCGAGGGTGCGCGGGATCGGTGTGGCCGTCATGACCAGCTGGTGCGGCACGCGGCCGCCCTCGCCGCCCTTGTCACGCAGCGCCAGGCGCTGGTGCACGCCGAAGCGGTGCTGTTCGTCGACGATCGCCAACGCGAGGTCATGGAACACCACGCCCTGCTGCATGAGCGCGTGCGTGCCGACCACGACCTGCGCTTCGCCACTGGCAACCGCCGCCATCGCCTGCGCGCGCGCACGGCCGGTGACCTTGCCGGCCAGCCACTCCACGCGGACGCCAAGTGGCTCCAGCCACGCACGCAGGTTGGCGAGATGCTGCTCGGCCAGCAGTTCGGTGGGCGCCATCAACGCCGCCTGGCGGCCGTCGGCGACCGCCATCAGCGCCGCCATCGCGGCCACCACGGTCTTGCCGGAGCCGACATCACCCTGCACCAGGCGCAGCATCGGCACCGGGCGCGCGATGTCGCCGCGGATTTCGCCGAACACGCGCGCCTGGGCGTTGGTCAGCGCGAACGGCAGGCTCGCGCGCAACTGCTCTGCGAATCCCGCATTGGCAAGCGGCCGCGCCGCGTGCGACTGCTGGGCAATGCGCTGGCGGCGCAGGCTGAGATGGTGCGCAAGCAGCTCCTCGAGTGCCAGCCGGCGCTGCGCTGGATGCGTGCCGGCCAGCAAGGCGGCGACATCGGCTTCGCGCGGCGGACGATGCACCGCGAGCAGCGACTCGCGCAGTCCCGGCAGCGCGTGTGCGCGCAGCAGCGCGGCCGGCAGGAGCTCGAGCTCGTCGCCATCGGGCAAGCGGTCCAGCGCCTGCGCGATCAGACGCTTCATCACCGCAGGGCCGACGCCCTCGATCGCGGGATAGACCGGGTCGAGGCGATCGCCAAGTTCGGCGAGGCCATCATCAGCAACGAGGCTGTAGCTCGGATGGACGATCTCCAACCCGCGCTGTCCCGGCCGGGGCGTACCGAAGCAGCGCACGCGCACGCCGGGAGTGAACTGCGCGGCCTGCGCGGCGCGGAAGTGGAAGAAGCGCAGCACCAGCGTGCCGTGCGAATCGTCGACGATCGCGACACGCAGCATCGGCTTGTAGCGGAAGCCGCGCTCCACCGCCTCCACCCGCCCTTCGACCTGGGCCGGAACGCCCGGCTGCAGCAGGCGGATCGGGGTGATGGCGGTACGGTCCTCGTAGCCGCGCGGCAGCTGCAGCCACAGGTCCTGCACGCCCAGCAGGCCGCGCGCAGCAAGCTTCTCGGCGACCCGCGGGCCCACGCCGGCCAGCGCCGACAGCGCATCGGCGCCGGCGGGCGCGAGCGAGGGCGCGTCTGCGCCGGCCTTGCGCCGAGGTGCCGCCACTGCCTCAGTCGGTGACCATCACGGCATCGACCTCGAACTGCGCGCCCTTGGGCAGGGCGGACACCTCGATGGTCGAGCGCGCGGGATACGGGGCATCGAAATACTCCGCCATCACCGCGTTCACGGCTGCGAACTGGCCGAGGTCGGTGAGGTACAGGCCGACGCGCGCGACGTCAGCGAGCGACCCGCCGGCCGCCTCGCAGACCGCACGGAGGTTGTCGAATGCGCGCCGCGCCTGCGCGGCGAGATCTCCGGCGACCAGCTCGCCGGTGGCCGGATCCAGCGGGATCTGCCCGGACAGGAACACGGTGTTGCCGGCGCGGGTGGCCTGCGAATACGGACCGATGGCCGCCGGTGCATCGGCGGTGGTGATGGGTGTCCTGGGCATTTTCGAGTCCTCGAAGGCGATGCGGTCGATTATGACCGCCCCCCCGCGGATTCTCTATCCAGGCCGCGTCAGATCCGCTGCACGCCGTGGACCACGCCGAGCCGCCGCGTGCGGCGGATCACGTGCGCCAGGTGCGTGCGGTTGCGCACTTCGATCGAGAAGCGGATCGCGGCGACATTGGTGTCGCGCTCCAGGTACTCGACGCCATCGATGTTGGAATCCGCCTGCGCGATCGCCGCCGCCACCTGCGCCAGCACGCCCGGCCGGTTCTCGACCTCGATGCGCAGCGCCACGGCGTAATCGCCGCTGACCTCGCGGTCCCAGCCGATATCGACCCAGCGATCCGGCGACTTGCGGTATTCGGCGACATTCGGGCATTCCATCCTGTGCACCACGATGCCGCGCCCGGCGGTGTGGTAACCCATGATGTCGTCGCCGGGGATCGGCATGCAGCAGTTGGCGAACGTCACCACACCGCGCTCGCTGCCGGTGATCAGGATGCGGTCGTCGCCGCGGTGCACGCGCGGTGCGCCGTCGGCCGCGGGCGTCTTGCGCGCCAGCGACTGCGCGACCTGCGACGGCATGCGGTTGCCCAGCGCGACCTCGGCCAGCAGGGCCTCCAGCCGCGGGAAGCGATGCTCGGCCAGATACGCTTCGAGGTGCTGGGCCGGCAGCTGTTCCAGCGAACTTCCGAGATCCTCGAGCGCGCTGTCGAGCATGCGGTGGCCGAGCTGCACGGCATCCTCGTGCTCGAGCTGCTTCAGCTGCTGGCGGATCGCGGTGCGCGCCTTGCCGGTGACCACGAACTCCAGCCACTGCGGCCGCGGCTGCGACGATTTGGCGGTGACGATCTCCACCGACTGGCCGGTCGCCAGTTTGGTGCGCAAGGGCACGAGCTTGCGGTCGACGCGCGCAGCGACCGCGCGGTTGCCGACGTCGGTGTGCACCGAAAACGCGAAATCGAGCGCCGTGGCGTTGCGCGGCAACGACATGATGTCGCCCTTGGGCGTGAACAGGTACACCTCGTCGGGGAACAGGTCGACCTTGACGTTCTCCAGGAACTCCAGCGACGAACCGGTGCCGCTCTGCGATTCCAGCAGCGCGGAGATCCACGAATGCGCGCGCGCCTGCGCGCTGTTCGGCGCGCCGCCGCCGTGCTTGTAGGCCCAGTGCGCGGCGATGCCGCGCTCGGCGATCAGGTCCATTTCCTCGGTGCGGATCTGCACCTCGATGGGCGAGCCGTACGGCCCGAACAGCACGGTGTGCAGCGACTGGTAGCCGTTGGCCTTGGGGATGGCGATGAAGTCGCGGAAGCGGCCGTCGACCGGCTTGTACACCGAATGCGCGACGCCCAGCGCGTGGTAGCAGTCGCGCACCGAGCCGACGATCACCCGGAAGCCGAACACGTCGATCACCTGGCTGAAGGTTTTGCCCTCCGCGCGCATCTTGTTGTAGATGCTCCACGGCGACTTCACCCGGCTCACCAGGCGGTAGTCCAGGCCTTCGTTGGTCAGCCGCTGCGCAAGCTGCGCCTCGATCTTGGCCAGCGCCTCGCGCCGCACCAGCGGCTGCGAGCGGATGCGCTTCTCGAGGATGCGGTGGCGCAGCGGGTGCAACGCCGCGAACCCGAGGTCCTGCAGCTCAGCCTTGATCAGGTTCATGCCCAGGCGCTGCGCGATTGGCGCGTAGATCTCCAGCGTCTCGCCGGCGATGCGCTGGCGCGCCTCGGGCGACTGCGCGCCGAGCGTGCGCATGTTGTGCAGGCGGTCGGCGAGCTTGATCAGGATGACGCGCAGGTCGCGCGCCATCGCCAGCATCATCTTGCGGAAGCTCTCCGCGTCGGCCTCGCGCCGGTTGGCGAACTGCAGCTTGTCGAGCTTGGTGACGCCGTCGACCAGCTCCGCGACCGCCTCGCCGAACTCGCCGGCCAGCGCGTCGCGCCCCAGCGGGGTGTCTTCGATCGTGTCGTGCAGGATCGCCGCGACCAGGGTCTCGAGGTCGACCTTCTGCTCCGCCAGCACCTGCGCCACGGCGACCGGGTGGGTGATGTAGGGCTCGCCGGACTTGCGCACCTGCCCCTCGTGGGCGGCCGCTCCCACCGCCCAGGCGCGGCGCACCTGGCGGCGCTGGTCCGCGGACAGGTACGCGGTGGCGCGTTCGAGCGCGCGCATGTACCCGGGAATGTCATCGTCCCCGGGGACAGGTACCTGCACCAGCGCGCGCTCTGCGGATGTCATGGACCGAGCCTACGCGTGCGCCCGCGACCCGGCAACGCGCGGCGGCGCGGACCCGGACGTCGTGAACGCAGACGGCCCCGGATGTCCGGGGCCGTCATGGTCATGCGTGCAAGCGCCATGCAGGCGCCCGCGGATCAGGCGTCGTCGCCCTTGCCCAGGTCGTCGTCGGCGACGACCTCGGCCGCCGCCCACTCCAGCGCCTCGCGCTCCTTGCGCTCACGCTCGGACTTCTCGACGGCGTCGATGTATTCGGGATTGATGCGACGGGCGGCGATCTCACGCAGTGCCAGCACGGTCGGCTTGTCGTCGTTCTCGCTGTTGTCGATCTGCGGCTCGACGCCATTGGCGAGCTGGCGGGCGCGCTTGGCGGCCAGCATGACCAGCTCGAAACGGTTGTCGACGACTTTCAGGCAATCTTCAACGGTGATGCGGGCCATAAATCTCCTGGCGGCCGACCGGCCGTCGATGCAGTGCGAGGGACCGGGAAGGATAGCGAAACACCGCCCGGCACGCAAGCCGACCTGTTGCGAATCAGCCACTTGGGGCGTAATGCCGCCGCCGGCGGATCAGTCTTCCTGCAGCAGCGCGCCGATCAGGGCGCGGTGCCGCCATGCCTGGGCATCCAGGCGCAGCCGGCTGGCGACGAAGATCGCGCACATCTCGTCCACCGCGGTGGCGAAATCCTCGTTGACGATCACGTAGTCGAACTCCGCGTAGTGCGACATCTCCTCGCGCGCCGCGGCCAGGCGCCGGGCCATGACCTCCTCGCTGTCCTGGCCACGCTTGCGCATGCGCTCGTCGAGCGCCGCACGCGAAGGCGGCAGGATGAACACGCCGACGGCATCCGGCACCAGCTTGCGCACCTGGCGCGCGCCCTGCCAGTCGATTTCCAGCAGCACGTCGCGTCCGGCCGCCAGCTGCGGCTCCACCGACTGCCGCGCCGTGCCCTTCCAGTCGCCGTGCACGCGCGCGTGCTCGAAGAAATCGCCGGCGGCGATCATCTCCTGGAACCGCACGTCGTCGACGAAATGGTAGTGCTCCGCGTGCCGCTCGCCGGGGCGCGGCGGGCGCGAGGTGAACGAGACCGACAGGCAGATGTTGGGATCGCGCGCCAGGCAGGCGTTGACGATGCTCGACTTCCCGGCACCCGACGGCGCGGCGACGATGAACAGCCTGCCCCGCGTTGGAGCGTCGGGCTTACTCAATGTTCTGCACCTGTTCGCGCACCTGGTCGATCAGCACCTTGAGCTCGACGGCGATGTTGCTGGTGCGCGGATCGACCGACTTCGAGCCCAGCGTGTTGGCCTCGCGGTTGAACTCCTGGAGGAGGAAATCGAGCCGGCGGCCGGCGGGCTCGCGCTGGCCCAGCACGCGACGGATCTCCGCCACGTGGCTGTCGAGGCGGTCGAGCTCTTCGTCGACATCGAGCTTCTGCAGCGACAGCACCAGCTCCTGCTCGAGCCGGCCGGGATCGGCGGGTTGCGCCAGGTCGGCGAGTCGGGCCTCGAGCTTGGCGCGCTGCCCGATGCGGATCGCCGGCACCACGCCACGCACCTCGGCGGCGCGCGCGGCGATGCCGTCGACGCGCTCGAGCATGGCCGCGACCAGCTTGCCGCCCTCGCGTTCGCGCGCGGCGATGAACTCGCCCAGCACCTGGTCCAGCAATGCCAGCGCCTCGCCCTGCAGGGCCTCGGCATCGGTGGCCTGGGTGCGCAGCACACCGGGGTACTGCAGGAGCTCCGTGAACCCGACCTGCATCGCCGGAAACCGCGGCTGCAGGCGCAGGGCCAGCTCGCCGAGCCGCTCCACCAGCGCTTCGTCGACCACGAGCGCGCCGGCGGCGTCCGGCGCACGCAGGCGCAGGGTGAGCTCGACCTTGCCGCGCGCGACGCGGGCGCCGATGCGCTCGCGGAGCACAGGCTCCAGCGCGCGCAGCTCGTCCGGCGCGCGCACCCCGAGCTCGAGGTAGCGGTGGTTGACCGCACGGAGCTCGCAGCCAAGCGTGCCGAAGGCGGTGGCACGTTCGCCGGAAGCGAAGGCGGTCATGCTGCGGATCATGCGGTGCATCCGGGGGTTCGGGGTGCCGATGGTAAACTCGCGCGCCATTCCTGCGGTAATTCCCTCCATGACCGATTCCCCCCGTCCAAGCGGGCGCGCGCCTGCCCAGATGCGCGACGTGCGCATCCAGCGCGGCTATACCCGCCATGCCGAAGGATCGGTCCTGGTGACCTTCGGCGACACGCGCGTGCTGTGCACGGCGACGGTCGAGAACCGCGTGCCGGGCTTCCTGCGCGGCAAGGGCACCGGCTGGGTGACCGCCGAGTACGGCATGCTGCCGCGCGCCACCCACAGCCGTTCCGACCGCGAGGCGGCGCGCGGCAAGCAGGGCGGGCGCACGCTGGAGATCCAGCGCCTGATCGGCCGCTCGCTGCGCGCCTGCGTGGATCGCGACGCGCTCGGCGAGCGCACCATCACCCTCGATTGCGACGTGCTGCAGGCCGACGGCGGCACCCGCTGCGCGGCCATCACCGGCGCCTACGTGGCGCTGGTGGACGCGGTGCGCTGGCTGCAGGGCCGCCGCGAGCTCGGCAAGCGCGACCCCATCCACGGCGCGATCGCCGCGGTCTCGGTCGGCATCCACGGCGGCCGCCCGGTGCTCGATCTCGACTATGCCGAGGACAGCGCCTGCGACACCGACATGAACGTGGTCATGAACGACGGCGGCGGTTTCATCGAGCTGCAGGGCACGGCCGAAGGCCATGCCTTCCGCCGCGACGAACTCGACGCCATGCTCGCGCTGGCCGCGCAGGGCTGCGAGGAGCTGTTCGCGGCGCAGCAGGCGGCGCTGGCCGCGGGCTGAGCCATGGACCTGGTGCTGGCCAGTGGCAATGCGGGCAAGCTGGCCGAGCTGCGCGCGCTGCTGGACGGGTCGCGCTTCACGCTGCGCGCGCAGTCGGAATTCGGCGTCGCCGATGTCGACGAAACCGGCCTGACGTTCATCGAGAACGCGCTGCTCAAGGCGCGCCATGCGGCGCTCGCCACCGGCCTGCCGGCGCTGGCCGACGACTCCGGCCTGTGCGTGGATGCACTCGGTGGCGCGCCCGGGCTGTATTCCGCGCGCTACGGCGGCGTGCACGGCGATGCCGGGCGCAACATCACGCGCCTGCTGCGCGAGCTCGACGGCGTTGCCGACGACGCGCGCGACGCCAGCTTCCACTGCGCGATCGTGGTCCTGCGGCGCGCGAATGACCCCCAGCCGATTATCGCCGAGGGCCAGTGGCGCGGCCGCATCCTGCAAGCGCCGCGCGGCGTTGGCGGCTTCGGCTACGACCCCGTGTTCCTGGACACCCGCAGCGGGCTGACCGCTGCCGAGCTTCCCGCCGCGGTCAAGAACACCATCAGCCATCGCGGCCTCGCGCTGGCCGCGCTGCGCGAGCGCCTCGCCGCGCTGGACTGACCATGCTGATGCCGCCGCCGCTGTCGCTGTACGTGCACCTGCCGTGGTGCGTACGCAAATGCCCCTACTGCGACTTCAACTCGCATGAGCAGCGCGGCGCGCTGCCGTTCGCCGAATACGTGTCCGCGCTGGTCGCCGACCTGGAGCACGACCTGCCGCTGGCCTGGGGCCGCACCGTGCATTCGGTGTTCTTCGGCGGCGGCACGCCGTCGCTGTTCCCGGCCGCGGCCATCGATGACTTCCTGCAGCAGGCCAGCGCGCGCCTGCGTTTCGCGCCGGGCTGCGAGATCACCCTGGAGACCAATCCCGGCACCGCCGAACATGGCCGCTTCGAGGGCTACCTCGCGGCCGGCGTGAACCGCCTCAGTTTCGGCATCCAGAGTTTCGACGATGGCTGCCTGCAGCGCCTGGGGCGGATCCACGACAGCCGCGAGGCGGATTCGGCGGTGAAGCTCGCGCAGGACGCCGGCTTCGACAACATCAACCTCGACCTGATGTATGCGCTGCCCGGCCAGGACCTCGCCGGCGCCGCACGCGACCTGGAACGCGCGTTCGCGCTGCAGCCGGCGCACATCTCGCACTACCAGCTCACCCTGGAGCCGAACACGCTGTTCGCCGCAAAGCCGCCCGAAGGCCTGCCCGACGAGGACACCGCCTGGGACATGCAGGAGCACGGGCAGGCGCTGCTGGAAGTCGCGGGCTACGGGCATTACGAGGTCAGCGCCTACGCGCGCCCCGGGCGCCAGTGCGCGCACAACCTCAACTACTGGCGCTTCGGCGACTACCTCGGCATCGGCGCAGGCGCGCACGGCAAGATCACCCTCGGTGCCGGGGAGGCGATCCGCCGACGCTGGAAGCTCAAGCACCCGGCGGCCTGGCTGGCCACGGCCGGCAGCGACGCCGCGCTCGGCGGCGACGAGGACATCGAGCCCGCACGGCGGCCGTTCGAATACATGCTCAATGCCCTGCGCCTGCACGAAGGCTTCGCGCTCGCGGACTTCGAAGCCCGTACCGGGCTGCCGCGCGCGGCGATCGCGGCGGAACTCGCCGAGGCAGTGGCGCGCGGCTGGCTGGTCGAGGACGCCGGGCATGTCCGGCCGACCGCCCTGGGCCGGCGCCTGGGAAACGACGTCGTCGCGCTTTTCCTGCCGTGAGGCGTCTCGAACCGGCGTGGCCGGACGGCGGCGCAAACCCCGTGCTGGCCGCGGAGGCTCCCTGCATGCTAAGTATCCCCACAGGGGAAGCCAGCCAGACGCAAACATGTCAGTGACGACGCCACTCAATGACGCCACCGCTCCGCGGACTCTGGCGGCCGCCGGTCTGCCGCGACGCGTGCGCAAGGCGCTGGAAGGCGCGTTGGCGCTGGTCTCCGTGGAGCTCGACAACTATCTGGGCGCGATGCTCGACGAGTTCGAGCAGGAACTCTTCCGCCTTGCCGACCGCGCCCGCAACCCGGGCAGCGAGTCCAACTTCGTGCAAGCGTTGCGTACCTTCCGCCTCAACCGCTCCGACCTGGTCCCCCAGCTCATGCTTGAGCTGGAGGCCTCGCTTGCCGCGCTGCGTGCTCCGCCCTCAGCGCAGGGACAGGCGTCCGCGGCGACGACCGGCAACCCCCAGGTGCTGACCCTGGTGGAAGACGCGACGATGGACGAGGACGGGATCCTGCGCGAGATCGCCAGCCGCCAGGAGGGCCGCGCCACCTTGGCGATGCACCTGCTCGGCCAGCGCTTCGGAGTGCTGGCGGGCTCGCCGGCGATCGACGCCGCGCGCCTGCCGCTGGGTCCGCAGTCCGTGTGCCGGGCCATGCGCACCGCGAGCCATGCGCTTGATATCGGCGTCGAGTCGCGCGAGCTGCTGTTCCGCCTGTTCGACCGCATGGTGATGGGGCACTACGCGCCCGTGCTGGAGAAGCTGGACGCCGTGCTGGACCGCGAAGGCGTGCTGCCCGGCCTGACCTATGTGCCAATGCGCGTGCGCGCGACCGCACGCCAGCAGGCGCATGAGGCCGCGGAAAACGCTGCGCCGGGGCAAGCGGCATCACGTCCCAGGGCGCGCGGCGCAGGCGAGGCCGGCTCGGGTGGCCCTGGCGAAGGTCCCGCGGAGGGCCGGCAGGGAGGCAACGTCAGGCGCGGCGGCGCGGCGGCGGACGACCACGGCATCGGCCCTGCCGAGCCGGGCGCGCCACGCCACCAGGGAACCGCACAGCCCCGCCCCGATCTGCAGCGCCCCCATACCGGCTGGATGGCCGAAACCAGCAGCGCCTTCGAGGACTCCGACGAGCAGGCCGACTACCAGGCCCTGCAGCAGTTGATGGCCGGGCGCCGCGCACTGATCGGCAAGCTCCGGCCCGGCCAGCCCGGCGCCGGTGCGCCGCCGCTCAGCACCGACGACGTGTTCCGTGCATTGGGCACGTTGCAGGCCGCGCCCGAAGCGTCGCCACGCAACCTGATGGACATCCGCCAGTCCCTGCTTGCGCAGGCCCGGCAGAAGCGTGGCAAGGGTGCCAGCCTCTCGCAGCGCGACAACGACACGTTCGAACTGCTGCACATGCTGTACGGGCAGCTGGAAGGCGAGATCAGCCGCGACGCGCCCGCAGGCGCCCTGCTCCGCCGGCTGCAACTCCCGCTGCTGCGTGTCGCCCTCCAGGACCCGGCGTTCTTCGTCCGTGCCGCGCATCCGGCCAGGCAGCTGCTGAACACGGTTGCCGAGGCGGCGGCGAAATGGCTCGACAAGGACGATTTCGACCCGCAACTGTTGCCGCCGCTGCAGCAGGCGGTCAGCCACGTCATCGACAAGTACGATGGCGACGACGCGGTGTTCGAGGATTCCAACCGCGCGCTCCAGGCGCATCTGCAGGCGCAGGTGCGCCGCGCCGAGATGCTGGAGCGTCGCCATGTCGAGGCGGCGCGCGGCAAGGAAAAGCTGGAAGTCGCGAAGATGCGCGCCGGCAAGGCGCTTGCCGACATGCTCGGCGACCAGCGCATCCCGAAATTCTCCCGCGCGCTGCTCAACCAGGCCTGGGCCGACGTGCTGACCCTCACCCTGCTGCGGCAGGGCGAGGATTCTCCGGAGTGGCAGGGCCAGCTGGACGCCACCCGGAGGATCATCCACGCCTGCGGTCACGGCAGCGAGGCGGGCGATCCCGCGCTCGCGGCGCATATCGAGGGTGCCCTGTCCCAGGTCGGCTATCACGCCGAAGAAGCGGGGATCATCGCCAACCGCCTGACCAGCAGCCGCAGCGACGAGGACGATCCGGCATCGCGCACCGAACTGGCGATGAAGCTGAAGGCCAGGACCCGGCTTGGCGAGGACAGCGCGCGCGAGCGCCGGCCCGACCTGCCGCCGCGCACGCCGGAAGAACAGGCCCGCTACGAGCAGCTGCGGGTCATCCCGTTCGGCACCTTCATCGAGTTCGTGACCAACCAGCAGGGCGACGTGATCCGTCGCCGCCTCTCGTGGTTCAGCCCGGTCACCGACAACGCGCTGTTCGTCAACCAGCGCGGCCAGCGCGTCGGGGAGCACTCGCTGGATGCGCTGGCACGCATGATCGTGGCGGGCCAGGCACACATCGTCACCGCCGAGCGTGGGCGCCTGGTGGACCGCGCCTGGCAGGCCGCGATGCGCACCCTGCGCAGCTTTGCCGGCCGTGGCGACGCCCCGGCGATCACCGGGGACGGCCTGCCATGATCAACGAGTTCCGCCGCGCCAAGCGCCGCAAGGCGCCCGACACCATCCTGGTCATGGACGCGATGACCGAGCGCGTGGTCGGCCGCATCGGCAACCTGTCTGAAACCGGCATGTTGCTGCTGGCCAACGAGGCGCTCGTCGATGACGCGCTTTACCAGTTCCGCTTTGCGCTGCCATCGGCCGAGGGCGCCGATGCCAGCGTGGAGGTTGGCGCGCACCTGCTGTGGCGTGACCAGGCCAGTGCGCCGGGCCAGGCCTGGACCGGCTTCCGGTTCATCGGCATGTCGGAGCCGCAGGTCGGCCGCCTGCGCGCCTGGATCGAAGCGCCTGGCAGCCACTACGAGTAGCCACTGTCCCGGCGGTCGCAGGGCAGCATGGCGGGCGATGCGGCAGAATGCGGGTTCTTCCCGGAGCCATTACCCGCCATGTCCGCCGCCCCTGCCACGCTGTACGCCGCCCACCTCGACACCCTCTTTGCCCGCACCGCCGAAGCGCTCGTGCGCGGCGGCTTCGACCACCTGGTCGTACCCAGCGGCAACCTGCACTACCAGGTGTTCGACGATCGCGACTACCCGTACGCGGTGAACCCCCAGTTCAAGGCCTGGGTGCCGCTGCTGCGCAATCCCGGCAGCTGGCTGGTGGTGACCCCCGGCGCGCGGCCCAAGCTGGTGTACCTGCAGCCCCGCGACTACTGGCACGTGGTTCCCGAAGCGCCGTCGGGCTACTGGGTCGAACACTTCGACATCGTGGTCATCCGCACCCCTGACGAGGCGCTCGACCACCTGCCGAGGAACGCCAGCCGCTGCGCGATCCTCGGTGAGCCGCAGAGTGCGCTCGGACGCTACGGTGCGTTCGCGCCCAACAACCCGCAGCCGGTGCTGGATTACCTGGACTACCACCGCGCCTTCAAGACGCCGTACGAGGTGGAAATGCTGCGCGAGGCCTCGCGCCTTGCCGTGCGCGGCCATCGCGCCGCCGAGCGCGCGTTCCGCGCCGGTGCCAGCGAGTTCGGCATCCATCTCGCCTATTGCCAGGCGGTGGGCCAGGACGCGGCGGAACTGCCCTACAGCAACATCGTGGCGCTCAACCGGCACGGCGCGGTGCTTCACTACACCGAGCTCGACCGCCTGCCGCCCAACCCGGTGCGCAGCTTCCTGCTCGATGCCGGCGCCGGCCACGGCGGCTATGCCGCCGACGTCACGCGTACGCACGCGGCGGATGGCGAAAGCGAGTTCCACGCCATGGTCATGGCCGTGGACACGGCGCAGCGGGCGATGTGCGCGCAGGTGCGCGCGGGCTTCGACTACCGGCAGCTGCACCTGGATGCCCACCTGGCGCTGGCCGGCGTGCTCGCTGAGTTCGGCATCCTGAAGGTGAGCCCGGAGGCGGCGGTTGCCACCGGGGTCAGCAGCACGTTCTTCCCGCATGGCATCGGCCATGGGCTGGGCGTGCAGGTGCACGACGTCGCGGGGTTCGCGGCCTCGGATGCCGGCGGCACCATCGACAAGCCGGAAGGCCACCCCTACCTGCGCCTGACCCGCGTGCTGCAGCCCGGCATGGTGGTGACCATCGAGCCCGGCCTGTACTTCGTCGACATGCTGCTCGAGGACCTGCGCGCCGGTGCGCATGCCGGCAGCGTCGACTGGGACCGCGTGGATGCGTTCCGCCCCTATGGCGGCATCCGCATCGAGGACAACGTGGTCTGCACGGACGCCGATCCGCTGAACCTGACCCGCGAGGCGTTCGCCGGCTGAGCCGGGGCGCGCCTCAGCGCGCCATGAACGCTTCGATTTCGTCGGCGCTGCGCGCGAGCCCGGCGGTCAGCACCTCGTGGCCGTCGCGGGTGATGGCCACGTCGTCTTCGGTGCGGATGCCGATGCCGCGCCACCTGGGCTCGACGCTGGTGTCGCCCGGCGGAATGTAGATGCCGGGTTCGATGGTGAACACCATCCCCGGCTCGAGCAGCCGCGACGCCCCCTCGATGCGGTAGTCACCAACATCGTGGACGTCGAGGCCGAGCCAGTGGCCGGTCTTGTGCGGATAGAAGCGCTTGTAACCGCCGCTTGCGACGACGTCCTCGTGCTTTCCCTGCAGCAGTCCGAGCGACAGCATGCCGTCAGCGAGTACGTCGACCGCGGCATTGTGCCCGGCCTCGTACGGCACGCCCGGGCGCGCCTGCGCCAGCGCGGCCGCATGGGCGGCCCCGACCAGGTCATGCAGCGCGCGCTGCTCGCGGGTGAAGCGGCCATCGGCGGGGAACGTGCGGGTGATATCGGCGGCATAGCCGCGATACTCGGCGCCGGCGTCGATCAGCACCAGGTCGCCGCGACGCACTGACGCGTTGTTGTCCCGGTAGTGCAGCACGCAGGCGTTGGCACCGGCACCGACGATGCTGGCATACGCCGGCTCGGCACCAGCGGCACGGAACACCCGCTCAAGCTCAGCCTGCAGCTCGTACTCGCGCATGCCTGGGCGCACGGCGCGCATCGCCGCCTCGTGCGCACGCACGCTGACCTCGGCGGCATGCCGCATCAGCTTCAGCTCTTCGGCGGTCTTCGACAGGCGCATCTCGTCGAGCAGGTGGCCGAGCTCGAGGAACTCGTGCGGCGGCTGGGCTCCGTGGCGCACCTGGGCGCGGACCTGGTTGACCCAGCCGATCAGCTTCAGGTCGAAGTCGGTATCGCGGCCGAAGTGGTAATAGACCCGGCGGCGCCCTTCGATGAGCCCGGGCAGGATCTCGTCGATGTCGTCGATCGGATAGGCGTCATCCACGCCCAGCGCGTCCGCCGCGCCCTCGGGGCCAACGCGCGGGCCATCCCACGCCTCGCGTTCGGGGTGACGCTCGCGGCAGAACAGCAGGCTCTCGCCGTGGCTGCGCCCCGGCACCAGCACGAGCACGGCATCGGGTTCCGCGAATCCGCTCAGGTACAGGACGTCTGAGTCCTGGCGGTACGGATAGTGGGTGTCGCGGCTGCGGACGCGCTCTGGCGCCGCAGGCAGCACGAGGATCGCATCGTCGCCTGCCAGTCGCATCAACTGGCGACGACGTCGCGCATAGCTTGCAACGGGAATCCTGGGAGGTGTGGGCATGTTCGGCAGTGCTTGTGGCAACCGGGGAAAGCCGGAGCGGGTTTCGTCGGAACCGGTCAGTTGAGGCGACCGCGGTGGCGCGCGGCGAGCGCGCAGTCACCGTGCAGCAGCAGCGCGGCCACGCGCACGAATTCCTCGATCTCCGCCAGCGCCTGCTCGTCTTCCTCGTCGCCATCGTCCTGTGCGCTTGCGCGTGCCAGCCGGGCGAGGTCGGACAGCGCCTCGGCACCTTCTTCCGACAACTTCGGATCGTGACCCGCCGCGAGCCCGAACGCGCCGACGAAACCGCGGCACCAGTCGAACAGCGCGCCGCTGCGCTCGGCCAGCGAGGCCTCCTCGCCGGGAGACACCAGCGCCAGGCCGAAATCGCGGTCTTCGAACTGCGCAGCGGTGACTTCGCGCATGCGGTCCAGCACGCCGCCGGGTGCGGGCACCGGAAGCGCGTCGTCCACCATCACTTTCGCCAGCCAATGGCCACTGCTGTCGCCTCCGCCGGCAAGCCAGCCGCAGAGGCTGCCATGCAGTTCGGGTGCGCTGGTGCCCAGCGATGCCTCGCGGCAGGCCCGATCGATTTCAGACAGGGTGGGGAGCGTTGCGGACATGGCCAGGACATTCAGGGGGACACGGCACTATACCGCCGCCACCAAGCTTGTTGCCGCCCCTCATGCGTGCCTACACTGCGCTGCTGCTGCAATTGGCCGCAAGGGGAACAACGGCTTGACCATGCTCACCGACATGGGCTTCTTGATTGCAGCGCTGGTGGCGTTGCCACTTGCCGTGGCGTGCTCGGCGCTGCTGCTCCGCCAGCGCCGCGATCGCGTCCACGTCGCGCAGCTTCGCGACCGCGAGGAGCGCTTCAAGATGGCGTTGTGGGCGACCGGCGAGCGCTACTGGGACATCCACCTGCCGACCAGACAGATGGTCCGGCTGCTGCTCGCGCAGGAACCCGGCGGCCAGTCCCGGGAAGTCTCGAGCACCACGCGTGACGTCGTCGAAGTCATCCATGACGACGACCTGCCCCGGGTAGAAGAACTGATGCGCGCATACGTCGACGGCGCCAGCGGCGAATTCGTATCCGAACACCGCGTGCGCTCCGACGCTGCCGGCGACGACTGGGTCTGGGTCCGTGCCCGCGGCCGCGCCGTGGAGCACGATGCCGACGGCAACATCGTCCGCGTCGCCGGCACCGCGCTGAACATCAGCAAGAGCCGCGACGTGGAGCGCGAACGCCAGATCGCCAGCGAAGTACTGCGCAGCATGAACGAAGCGGTCACGGTGCTCGACCGCGACTTCAACTTCATCTCGGTCAACCCCGCCTTCACCCGCATCACCGGCTACCAGGCCGCCGACGTCGCCGGCCGCGGTGCCGACCTGCTCGACAGCATGCAGCACGACCCGGCGTTCTACCGCCACATCCGCAGCCTGGTGGCCCGTGACGGGCGCTACTCCGGTGAGATGTGGCAGCGGCGCCGCGATGGCGAGGAGTTCCTGTGCGCCATCGAGGCAGCCACCGTTCTCGGCAGCGAGGCGGACGGCGAGCGGCTGTACGTGTTCGTGCTCAACGACATCACGCTGCAGAAGCGCGCTGAACAGGAGCTGCGCTACCTCGCGAATTTCGACACCTTGACCAACCTGCCCAACCGGTCGCTGCTGTCGGAGCGCCTGTCTCGGGCGATCGTGCGTGCGCGCCGCGAGTCGTCGCGGATCGCAGTGCTGTTCCTCGATCTCGACCGGTTCAAGGACATCAACGACTCGCTTGGGCACGCTGCCGGCGACCGCATCCTGCGCGCCGCGGCCGCGCGCCTGCAGCAGACGGTGGGGCAGCACCACACCGTGGCGCGGCTGGCGGGCGACGAGTTCACCGCGGTGCTCGAGAACCTCGAGGACGCCGACGAAGCGGACCGCGTCGCCCGCGAGATCATCATGTCGTTCGAAGCGCCACTGATCCTCGACGACCGCCAGGAAGTCGCGGTCTCGCCGTCGATCGGCATCAGCCTGTACCCGGACCATGGCCAGGTGCCGACCGAGCTGCTCAAGCACGCCGACACCGCGATGTACCAGGCCAAGGCCGCGGGGCGGCGCACCTTCATGCGCTATGACGAGACCATGGAGGCGGCGATCCGGCAACGCGCCACGTTGGCCGGCGCGCTGCGCAAGGTGCTGGACCGCAACGAGCTGCGGGTTGTGTTCCAGCCGCGCCAGGCGCTGGCCACCTCGCAGATCACCGGTGCCGAGGCGCTGCTGCGCTGGCACAGCCCCGAGCACGGCGAAGTGCAGCCCGCCGACTTCATTCCGCTGGCCGAGGAGAGCGGGATGATCCTCGAGATCGGCGAGTGGGTGCTGCGCGAAGCCTGTCTGGCCCTGCGCCGCTGGCACAAGCACGGCCTCACCGACCTGACCGTGGCCGTCAACGTCTCGGTGCTGCAGCTGCTGCGTGGCGATTTCCCCGAGGTGGTGCGTCGCGTGCTCGACGACACCGGGGTCCCGGCTTCGGCACTGGAGCTGGAACTGACCGAGAGCGTGCTCATGGCCAATGCCGCGCAGACCGTGGTCAAGCTGCAGGCGTTCCGCGAGCTGGGCGTATCCCTCGCGATCGACGATTTCGGCACCGGCTATTCTTCGCTGGCGTACCTCAAGCGGCTTCCGATCACCACCATCAAGATCGACAAGACGTTCATCGCCGACCTGACCACCGACCCGGAAGATGCCGCGATCACCACCACCGTGATCGCGATGGCCCACTCGCTGGGCCTGAACGTGGTCGCCGAAGGCGTGGAGACGCGGGCACAGGCGGAGTTCCTCGCCCACCACAGCTGTGACGAGATCCAGGGCTTCTGGCTGTCTCCACCGCTCGAGGCCACTGCCTGCATGGCATTCATCCGCAACCGGCGGCCACCGGGTGGCAGCGTGGTGCGCCTCTCCAGCGCCGCGCCTTGACCACCCTCCCGCGCCTGCCTATCGTGCGCTGATGGACACCCCCGACGTGATCGCTCAGTTGCAGCGGCTTGGCGAACGCTTCGACGAACTTGCCACGCGCGCGCGCAAGCTTGCCGAAGAGAACCGCAGCCTGCGCCAGCAGCATGAGCAGCTCGCCGGCGAACGTTCCCAGTTGTTGACCAGGAACGAGCAGGCGCGCAGCCGCGTCGAGGCCATGATCGCGCGCCTGAAGTCGCTGGAGCAGCACACGTGAGCAGCAACGAGGCGGTCACCGTCCGGGTGCTCGACCGCGAGTACACCGTCGGCGTGGGCAGTGGCGAAGTCGAGGGCCTGATGTCGGCCGCGCGCCTGCTCGATACACGGATGCGCGAGGCGCGCGGCGCCAACCGGATGGCCGCGGTCGATCGCGTCGCTGTACTCGCGGCGCTCAACCTGGCGCATGAACTCGAACAGGTACGCGCCGACAGTGAACGTCGCGAGCGTGAGTTGGCGCGCGTGCTGTCGGTGCTGCAGGTCAAGCTCGACGCACTGCTCGATGCCTGAATCCGCGTGGCCCGTATCGAGCAGCGTTCGCGCATGAACGCAAACCGACGGGCGGACCCGTCGCGCGAAGGCAGCGCGGTATACTTCGGGCGCGTCCTCTGCCGTGTTCGACGGCGCGCTCAAACATACGCCTTGTCCCTTAATGACGACCACGGGGGCGCGACGGAAGCCTGGCGCGCATGTCCGCCCACGAGCGGAAAGCCCGAAGGCCGCCAAGCGTCCCCACTTGAACCCCGGGTTCAAGGTCGTTTGGCTCGCATCGGCATGGTGGAGGACGTATCTCTTGCCTGGTCCCGCGCAGCGCACGCGCGCTGCGGTCGGCATGACTGAGGCGCGCGCGATCCTGCGTCGCGAAGCGCGCCGCGCGCGCCGCGACGTGCCGCCCGCGGCGCGTATCGGCGCCGCATCCGGACTTGCCGACCAGCTGCTTGCCATGGCACCGGATTCAGTCCGCGTGGTGGCCGGCTACTGGGCCAGCGACGGTGAAATCCCGCTGCATTCCTGGCAGCTGCGCCTGCCAGACCATTGCACCTATTGCCTGCCCGTCCTGCACGAGGATGGCCGCCTGCGGTTTGCCCCCTGGCGCGCGGGAGATCCGGTGGTCGCCAATCGCCACGGCATCCCCGAGCCCGACGTGGCCACCGAGGCATTGCTGGCGCCGGAGCAGCTCGACCTTGTGGTGGTTCCGCTGGTGGCGTTTGACGCGCGTTGCCACCGGCTGGGCATGGGTGGCGGCTGGTACGATCGCAGCTTCGCGTTTCGCCACCAGACTGCGGCCCCGCCGTGGCTGGTCGGGGCCGGGTTCGCGTTCCAGCAGTCGGATGGCGACCTGCCGCGCGAAGACTGGGACGTGCAGCTCGACGCCGTCTGCACCGAACGCGCCACCTACCTACGCCCCGCGAACGAAACGTGAGCAACCGTAAACGCTATTGGCTGATGAAGTCGGAACCCGAGGACTTCTCGATCGACGATCTCGAGCGCGTCCGCACCGAGCCCTGGACCGGCGTGCGCAACTACCAGGCGCGCAATTTCATGCGTGACGGCATGAAGCCCGGCGATGGCGTTCTGTTCTACCACTCGAACTGCGACGTCCCGGGCGTCTACGGCGTGGCCGAGGTCGCCAGCGCGCCGTATCCGGATCCGACCCAGTTCGAGCCCAAGTCCAAGTACTTCGACGCCAAGGCCAGCCGTGAAGAGCCGCGCTGGATGCTGGTCGACGTCGGCTTCGTGCGCAAGCTTGCCGGGCCCGTCCCGCTGGACGCCATCAGAGGCCAGGCGGAAGCGCTGGGCGAGGACTTCGCGCTCATCCGCAAGGGCACGCGCCTGTCGGTACTGCCGGTGACCGCGGCGCAATGGAAAATCATCCTCTCCCTGGAACTGTGATGTCCGAAGGAAAGCGCCTGGCCGGCGAAAAGGCCATTGAATTCGTCGAGGACGGCATGATCGTCGGAGTCGGAACCGGATCCACGGTGGCGTTCTTCATCGACGCGCTTGCCGGCATGAGGGATCGCATCGCCGGCGCGGTCTCGAGCTCGGAGCAGAGCAGCGAGCGCCTGCGCGGTCACGGCATCGAAGTGCTTGACCTCAACGCCTGTGGGCCGATCCCGCTGTATGTCGACGGCGCCGACGAGTGCGACAGGGCCAAGCGCCTGATCAAGGGCGGTGGCGCGGCGCTGACGCGCGAGAAGATCATCGCCGAGGCCGCGAAAACCTTCGTCTGCATCATCGATCCTTCAAAAGAAGTCGAAGTGCTGGGGCGCTTCCCCCTCCCGATCGAAGTGATTCCGATGGCACGAAGCCTGGTGGCACGGGAGATCGTCGCGCGTACGGGCGGCCACCCGGCCTGGCGCCAGGGCGTGCAGACGGACAACGGCAACTGGGTGCTCGACATCCACGGCCTGGCGATCACCGACCCGGTATCGCTGGAACGCGAGCTCAACCAGATTCCCGGCGTTGTCAGTGTGGGCCTGTTCGCCCGGCGCGCGGCCGACGTGGTGATCGTCGGCGGTGACCCGGTGGTCGTGCGCTAGCGACGCGACGCGAGCTGCCGCAGCACGAGGCTGCGGCAGCGGCGGGTCAGGACCCGATGTCCTCGTCGTAGAAGACGCTGATGTAATGCAGGGCACCGCCCGGTCCGAGCGCACATTGCACCGCGGCCTGGTAGATCAGCTCGGGGCCACCCGCAATCTCGCTGGGCTGCCACGTGAGCGCTGTACCTGGGGAGCCGCCGAAAACGCTCGTCGACTTGGTGCGGTAGACGGCATTCGACTGCCCGCCGAGCTGCCGCCCTTCAACAAACGTGCAGCTCACGGCAGCGACCGCCGTGCCGACATTGCCCACGTGCGCCAGCACCTTCGTCGCGCCTCGAGCGCCAGCACGCGGGTCGCCCCGGAAGGTGCACGTCACGAACGCCGTGGCTTCACCCTCATTGACGAAAGCGAGCGGCCGCGCACGCAACGTCGCCGCATGCGAGCTCAGCGCGGGCTGGCAAATGCCGGAAGCTCCCTGGAAGTCATAGCGGAAAACCTCCGCTGCAGCCACATCGCCAGAAGGCGCGGCCGCAAACAACCCGAGCAGTGCAGCCAAGGCAGCGGGACGAAGCCCGCGAAACTCAGGCGCCGACATCTTCGTTGTACTCGCGACCGGTGTACTGGATGGTGGAGGACGGAGGCAGCACGCAGCTCAAAGACGGGCGATCGATGCCCGACGGCTTGGCGTTGGCCACTTCCGAGGGAACCCAGGTGATTTCGGCGCCCGCCCCCGCTTCGATGCTGACGGTCTTGGGGACGTAGGTCGCGAAGATTGACGCGCCAGTCTGATGCCCGTTCACAAGGGTGCACGTATAGCTCTGTGCGTCCGAGCTGTTGTTGGTGATCGCCACGTACAGGCGCTTCGAGCCGCGGACCGAATCCTGGTGATCATCGCCCTGCCAGTTGCATGTCACGAAAATCTGGCTTTCCGATTCGTTTGCCAGGCCAAGCGGCCGGTAACGCGCGCCCGCCGCAAACGCTGCGGTCGCGGCCCGGCACATGCCGGACGCGCCCTGCACGTCCACACGCGGCAATTCGGCCGCACCCGCCGCCGCCGCGCTGGCTACAAGGGCGAGAAACACCGGGGACAACAAGCTGCGGGCACGAAGCATGAGCATTACGTCCAATTACCAGGGAGCCGCACACGTTAGCTGAGCGCCGCACGCCAGGCAAGGAGCAAAGATGATCGTGCAGCGGCCTTCGCGAATGCGGGCACTCGATCAGCCCGCACCGCGCGCCAACGACGCACAAAGAAAAACCCCGCAGCCTTGGGCTGCGGGGTTTTGGGGTAAAAACCCTGGCGATGACCTACTCTCGCATGCTAGATGCACACTACCATCGGCGCATGTACGTTTCACTTCCGAGTTCGGAATGGGATCGGGTGGTTCCATACAGCTATTGTCACCAGGGAGAGGGTGGAGGGTCGCGGGCCGGTGGATTGGCTTTTTACGCGCACACGCTCTCGTTGGTTGCCTCCGAGCGTACCTGCATGCAGGTGCGCCTTCGGCGAATAGATAAGGACGTAGCGAACTTTTGTGCCGAACATCGACGCGTCGTCGAGTCCAAGGCCACTTGAGGTTATATGGTCAAGCCACACGGATCATTAGTACAGGTTAGCTCAACACATTGCTGTGCTTACACACCCTGCCTATCAACCACCTAGTCTTGATGGTTCCTTTAGGGGGCTTGTGCCCCGGGAGATCTCATCTTGAGGCGCGCTTCCCGCTTAGATGCTTTCAGCGGTTATCGCTTCCGAACATAGCTACCCGGCAATGCCACTGGCGTGACAACCGGAACACCAGAGGTTCGTCCACTCCGGTCCTCTCGTACTAGGAGCAGCCCCTCTCAAATCTCCAACGCCCATGGCAGATAGGGACCGAACTGTCTCACGACGTTCTGAACCCAGCTCGCGTACCACTTTAAATGGCGAACAGCCATACCCTTGGGACCGACTACAGCCCCAGGATGTGATGAGCCGACATCGAGGTGCCAAACACCGCCGTCGATATGAACTCTTGGGCGGTATCAGCCTGTTATCCCCGGAGTACCTTTTATCCGTTGAGCGATGGCCCTTCCATACAGAACCACCGGATCACTAAGTCCTACTTTCGTACCTGCTTGATCCGTCGATCTTGCAGTCAAGCACGCTTATGCCTTTGCACACAGTGCGCGATGTCCGACCGCGCTGAGCGTACCTTCGAGCTCCTCCGTTACTCTTTGGGAGGAGACCGCCCCAGTCAAACTACCCACCATACACGGTCCCCGATCCGGATAACGGACCTAGGTTAGAACGTCAAGCACGACAGGGTGGTATTTCAAGGTTGGCTCCACCCCAGCTAGCGCCAGGGTTTCACAGCCTCCCACCTATCCTACACAGACGAACTCAACGTTCAGTGTAAAGCTATAGTAAAGGTTCACGGGGTCTTTCCGTCTTGCCACGGGAACGCTGCATCTTCACAGCGATTTCAATTTCACTGAGTCTCGGGTGGAGACAGCGCCGCTGTCGTTACGCCATTCGTGCAGGTCGGAACTTACCCGACAAGGAATTTCGCTACCTTAGGACCGTTATAGTTACGGCCGCCGTTTACTGGGGCTTCGATCAAGAGCTTCGCCTTGCGGCTGACCCCATCAATTAACCTTCCAGCACCGGGCAGGCGTCACACCCTATACGTCCACTTTCGTGTTTGCAGAGTGCTGTGTTTTTGATAAACAGTCGCAGCGGCCTGGTATCTGCGGCCCTCATTCGCTCAGCTGCGCATGCAGCCACGAACAAGGGCGTACCTTCTCCCGAAGTTACGGTACCATTTTGCCTAGTTCCTTCACCCGAGTTCTCTCAAGCGCCTGAGAATTCTCATCCTACCCACCTGTGTCGGTTTACGGTACGGTCTGCACAAGCTGAAGCTTAGGAGCTTTTCCTGGAAGCGTGGCATCAGTCACTTCGTCCTAATGGACTCGTCTCGCTGCTCGGTGTTAATGACCCCCCGGATTTGCCTAAGGGATCCACCTACCTGCTTTCCCCGGGACAACCAACGCCCGGTAGACCTAGCCTTCTCCGTCCCTCCATCGCACTTGTGCGAGGTGCAGGAATATTAACCTGCTTCCCATCGACTACGCATTTCTGCCTCGCCTTAGGGGCCGACTCACCCTGCGTCGATTAACGTTGCGCAAGGAAACCTTGGGCTTTCGGCGTGGGGGCTTTTCACCCCCATTATCGTTACTCATGTCAGCATTCGCACTTCCGATACCTCCAGCAGACTTTTCAATCCACCTTCGCAGGCTTACGGAACGCTCCTCTACCGCGCATAACAAAGTTATGCACCCCAAGCTTCGGTTCACTGCTTAGCCCCGTTAAATCTTCCCCGCAGACCGACTCGACCAGTGAGCTATTACGCTTTCTTTAAAGGATGGCTGCTTCTAAGCCAACCTCCTGGCTGTCTGTGCCTTTCCACATGGTTTTCCACTTAGCAGTGAATTTGGGACCTTAGCTGTGGGTCTGGGTTGTTTCCCTTTTCACGACGAACGTTAGCACCCGCCGTGTGTCTCCCGCATAGTCTGTCTTGGTATTCGGAGTTTGCCATGGGTTGGTAAGTCGCAATGACCCCCTAGCCATAACAGTGCTCTACCCCCAAGAAGATTCGTGCGAGGCGCTACCTAAATAGCTTTCGAGGAGAACCAGCTATCTCCGGGTTCGATTAGCTTTTCACTCCTAATCACAGCTCATCCCCGTCTTTTGCAACAGACGTGGGTTCGGGCCTCCAGTTGATGTTACTCAACCTTCACCCTGGCCATGACTAGATCACCCGGTTTCGGGTCTACTGCCCGCGACTATGCGCCCTTATCAGACTCGGTTTCCCTTCGCCTCCCCTATACGGTTAAGCTCGCCACGAACAGTAAGTCGCTGACCCATTATACAAAAGGTACGCAGTCACCCCGAAGGGCTCCTACTGCTTGTACGCACACGGTTTCAGGGTCTATTTCACTCCCTTCACCAGGGTTCTTTTCGCCTTTCCCTCACGGTACTGGTTCACTATCGGTCGGTCAGGAGTATTTAGCCTTGGAGGATGGTCCCCCCATGTTCAGACAGGGTTTCACGTGCCCCGCCCTACTCATTTTTCATCGACAAGGCCCTTTCGAATACAGGGCTATCACCTTCTATGGCCAGTCTTTCCAGACTGTTTTCCTAGAACCAAGTCGACTTTTGGGCTGCTCCCCGTTCGCTCGTCGCTACTAGGGGAATCTCGGTTGATTTCTTTTCCTCCGGGTACTTAGATATTTCAGTTCCCCGGGTTCGCCTTGCATGGCTATGTATTCACCATGCAATACTCCTTGCGGAGTGGGTTTCCCCATTCGGACATTGCCGGATCAAAGCTTGTTGCCAGCTCCCCGACACTTTTCGCAGGCTACCACGTCCTTCATCGCCTCTGACCGCCAAGGCATCCACCGTGTGCGCTTATTCACTTGACCATATAACCCCAAGTCGCCTCGGAGCCATATGCCGCCCATGCCTACAAAGCACGGACATGAATATAACCACTCAATTTATTAGGACCTCGAGGGTCCCGCCTTAGCCTCTACGACACGTTTGGATATTCGTCTCAAACGCTCGCTACGTCCTTAATTTTAAAAGAACACGGAACGGCCACGATGCCGATCCGATTCAAATCTATATAAGTATGCGCAATCAAACATCCAGGAATGGTGGGTCTGGGAGGACTCGAACCACCGGCCTCACCCTTATCAGGGGTGCGCTCTAACCACCTGAGCTACAGACCCGATTCGTTTCCTGCCAGATGGTGGAGCCAGTCGGGATCGAACCGACGACCCCCTGCTTGCAAAGCAGGTGCTCTCCCAGCTGAGCTATGGCCCCGAAACGGGGTCGGTTCCAGGCCGTTGGCCTTGGAACTCCTGGATGCAGGTCACTTGTGCGGACGCCTGACAGGCAATTACCTGTCTTTATGTCTCTAAAGGAGGTGATCCAGCCGCACCTTCCGATACGGCTACCTTGTTACGACTTCACCCCAGTCATCTGCCACACCGTGGCAAGCGCCCTCCCGAAGGTTAAGCTACCTGCTTCTGGTGCAACAAACTCCCATGGTGTGACGGGCGGTGTGTACAAGGCCCGGGAACGTATTCACCGCAGCAATGCTGATCTGCGATTACTAGCGATTCCGACTTCACGGAGTCGAGTTGCAGACTCCGATCCGGACTGAGATTAGGTTTCTGGGATTGGCTTGCCCTCGCGGGTTTGCAGCCCTCTGTCCTAACCATTGTAGTACGTGTGTAGCCCTGGCCGTAAGGGCCATGATGACTTGACGTCATCCCCACCTTCCTCCGGTTTGTCACCGGCGGTCTCCTTAGAGTTCCCACCATTACGTGCTGGCAACTAAGGACAAGGGTTGCGCTCGTTGCGGGACTTAACCCAACATCTCACGACACGAGCTGACGACAGCCATGCAGCACCTGTCTCACGGTTCCCGAAGGCACCAAACCATCTCTGGTAAGTTCCGTGGATGTCAAGGCCAGGTAAGGTTCTTCGCGTTGCATCGAATTAAACCACATACTCCACCGCTTGTGCGGGCCCCCGTCAATTCCTTTGAGTTTCAGTCTTGCGACCGTACTCCCCAGGCGGCGAACTTAACGCGTTAGCTTCGATACTGAGTTCCTAATTGAACCCAACATCCAGTTCGCATCGTTTAGGGCGTGGACTACCAGGGTATCTAATCCTGTTTGCTCCCCACGCTTTCGTGCCTCAGTGTCAGTGCTGGTCCAGATGGCCGCCTTCGCCACGGATGTTCCTCCCGATCTCTACGCATTTCACTGCTACACCGGGAATTCCGCCATCCTCTACCGCACTCTAGCCTGCCAGTATCCAATGCAATTCCCAGGTTGAGCCCGGGGCTTTCACATCAGACTTAACAAACCACCTACGCACGCTTTACGCCCAGTAATTCCGAGTAACGCTTGCACCCTTCGTATTACCGCGGCTGCTGGCACGAAGTTAGCCGGTGCTTATTCTTTGGGTACCGTCAGAACAACCGGGTATTAACCGACTGCTTTTCTTCCCCAACAAAAGAGCTTTACAACCCGAGGGCCTTCTTCACTCACGCGGCATGGCTGGATCAGGCTTGCGCCCATTGTCCAATATTCCCCACTGCTGCCTCCCGTAGGAGTCTGGACCGTGTCTCAGTTCCAGTGTGGCTGATCATCCTCTCAGACCAGCTACGGATCGTCGCCTTGGTGGGCCTTTACCCCACCAACTAGCTAATCCGACATCGGCTCATCTATCTGCGCGAAGCCCGAAGGTCCTCCGCTTTCACCCGTAGGTCGTATGCGGTATTAGCGTAAGTTTCCCTACGTTATCCCCCACAAATAGGCAGATTCCGATGTATTCCTCACCCGTCCGCCACTCGCCACCCATAAGAGCAAGCTCTTACTGTGCTGCCGTTCGACTTGCATGTGTTAGGCCTGCCGCCAGCGTTCACTCTGAGCCAGGATCAAACTCTTCACTTAAGTTTTTCGGTCCGACCCGAAGGTCTCGCCAATGCTTTGAGTGCAGAAGTCGAACCAGAGCTCAAATCACTCGCTTGCATTTCTGCATTTGAATCATTCTTTGCTCTTGTTACGAACATCTACAAATGGACAGTCATCCACTTGCCAGACGCCCGCACAAGTCACCTGCGCATACTTTCAAAGATCCTGGGAGAGGCCTCAGCGCCTTTTCCCGCGCCTCGTCGTTTCCGCCGAGGTGAGCCGCACATTGTAGCGTGCTTTTCGTTTCCGTCAACACCGTGTGAGGCGTTGATTTCAACCTCGTTTGTCTTCGTGGCCAGGAGGCCTTTCCGTCAACCGAGCCGCACATCTTACCGCGTTTTTCGTTTCCGTCAACACCCTGTGAGGCGTTGATTTCAACCTCGTTTGCCGTCGTGACCCGGAGGCCTTTCCGTCAAGCGAGCCGCACATATTAGCGCGGTTTTTGCTTCCGTCAACACCCTGTGAGGAGTTGATTTCAGCCTCCCTTGTCTTCGTGGCCCGGAGGCCGTTCCGTCAGGGGAGCCGCACATATTAGCGCGGATTCGAAGAACGTCAACACCGTGTGAAGCCGTTCTTTTCCTCCCCCGCCTGGTGTTGCCGGTGTGTACCGGCCGCTCCGTGGCGGGGCGCGCATTGTGCAGCGCGGCGGAGCCTTTGTGAAGGGGCAATCGAAAGTTTTTCGCGCGCCCCGCACTTGACCACTGTGCGGGGCTGGCAGATGTTGGCTTCCACCCCTGATTCCGGATGCAAGCGCCATGCGTCAGCTGTTTATTGCGTTCCTTGTTGCATCCATGTCCCTGCTCACCACTGCATGCGCGAGCTCCAGCGCATGGGTTGAGCTGGCCGGCGAGCGGTTTACGGTGGAAATCGCCGATGACGATGAAGAACGCGCTCGCGGACTGATGTTCCGCGATGAATTGGCCGATGGCCACGGAATGCTGTTCATTCACGAGCGCGAGGAGCGCCAGGCGTACTGGATGAAGAACACGCGGATCGCGCTCGACATCCTGTACTTCGATGCAGCGCTGCGGCTGGTCTCCCAGCAGCGCGATGTCCCGCCCTGCTCCGCGGGCGACCGCTGCCCGCCCTACCCGAGCCGCAAGCCTGCGCGCTATGTACTCGAGCTCAACGCCGGCGAGGCACGGCGCATGAACCTGGAGGATGGCGCGGTGCTGCGCCTGGGCCCCGGCGTCGGCACGGCGCCCTGAGCGCCGATCAGACGACCATCATCTCGAAGTCATCCTTGGTGACGCCGCAATCCGGGCACGTCCAGGTGTCCGGCACGTCGTCCCAGCGCGTGCCCGCGGCGATGCCTTCTTCGGGGATTCCGATCGCTTCGTCATAGATGAACCCGCACACCACACACATCCAGGTGCGGTAGGCGGTCTGCGTGGCGACTTCGTTCATCGGATAATGCGCTTGGCTGGAGGAATCCGGCATTGTCCCACCGGCGACCTGCGACAGGAAGCCGCGCCACGGCGCCAGCCGTGTACCGGAGTAGCGCATTGCGAGGCCTCTACCTCATCACACCCGACGACAACGACACGCCGCGACTGCTTGCGCGCGTCGCCGCCGTCCTGCCCGGTGCCGCCCTGCTGCAATACCGCAACAAGGGCGCCGATGCGCCGTTGCGACATGAACAGGCCGCTGCGCTTCTGCAGCTGTGCCGGCGCGTCGGCGTTCCGCTGCTGGTCAACGACGACTGGCGCCTCGCCGCCGACATCGGCGCGGATGGCGCACACCTCGGCAGTGGCGACGGTGCAATCTGCGAGGCGCGCGCCGCGCTTGGGGCAGGCGCCATCCTCGGCGCTTCCTGCTACGGGCAGCTCGCGCGCGCCGAGGCCGCAGCGGCGGCAGGTGCCAGCTACGTCGCCTTCGGCGCATTCTTCCCGTCGGCGACCAAGCCCGAGGCGCCCCGCGCCGACCCCGCAGTGCTGGCGGCCGCCGCCACGCTGGGCCTGCCGCGCGCCGCTATCGGTGGCATCACGCCGGACAATGCGCAGCTGCTGGTCGACGCCGGCGCGGACCTGCTCGCGGTGATCTGCGCGGTGTTCGATGCCGCCGATCCCGTTTCCGCCGCCCAGCGCCTGCGCGCCTGCTTCCAACCCGCGCGCAGCGCCGACAGCGGCCACGCACCCACATCGCCACGTTTCCAGACAAGGACCCCATGATGAAGACCGACCGTTCCCACGCCCTGTTCACCCGCGCCCGCGCACTGATGCCCGGCGGCGTGAACTCGCCGGTGCGCGCGTTCCGCTCGGTTGGCGGCGAGCCGTTCTTCGCCGCGCGCGCCGAAGGCGCGTACATCGAGGACGTCGATGGCAACCGCTACATCGACTATGTCGGCTCGTGGGGCCCGATGGTGGTCGGCCACAACCATCCCGCCGTGCTGGACGCCGTGGTGCGCACCGCGCGCGACGGCCTGTCGTTCGGCGTGCCCAATGCCCTTGAAGTCACCATGGCCGAGACGCTGACCCGCCTGGTGCCGTCGATGGACATGGTGCGCATGGTCAACTCGGGCACCGAGGCGACGCTGTCGGCCATCCGCCTGGCACGCGGCGCCACCGGGCGCGGGCGGATCGTGAAGTTCGAGGGCTGCTACCACGGCCATGGCGACTCGTTCCTGGTGAAGGCCGGCAGCGGCGCGCTGACCCTCGGCGTACCGGACTCACCGGGCGTGCCCAAGGCGCTGGCCGATCTCACGCTCACCCTGCCCTACAACGACTTCGACGCCGCCACCGCGCTGTTCGACGCCTGTGGCGACGAGATCGCGGGCCTGATCGTGGAGCCGGTGGTCGGCAATGCCAACTGCCTGCCGCCGCGCCCGGGGTTCCTGCAGCACCTGCGCACGCTGTGCACGCGGCACGGCACTGTGCTGATCTTCGACGAGGTGATGACCGGCTTCCGCGTCGCCCTCGGCGGCGCGCAGGCGCGTTACGGCGTGGTCCCGGATCTAAGCACCTTCGGCAAGGTGATCGGCGGCGGCATGCCGGTCGGTGCCTACGGCGGACGCCGCGACCTGATGGAGCTGATCGCGCCGGCCGGGCCGGTCTACCAGGCCGGCACGCTGAGCGGAAACCCGGTGGCGATGGCTGCGGGCCTTGCGATGCTCGGACTCGTGCAGGCGCCCGGTTTCCACGATGAACTCGAGCGTCGCACCAACCTGCTGTGCGACGGGCTCGAATCCGCGGCGCACGATGCCGGCGTGGCGTTCACCACGCAGCGGGTCGGCGGCATGTTCGGGATGTTCTTCAGCAGCGAACAGGTCGACACCTACGCGCAGGCCATGGCCTGCGACCGCGAGGCGTTCAACCGTTTCTTCCACGCCATGCTCGAACGTGGCGTCTATCTGGCACCGTCGGCGTTCGAGGCCGGCTTCATGTCCGGTGCGCACGACGACACGGTGGTCGCGGCGACGATTGCCGCGGCGCGCGAGGCATTCGCCGTCGCCAAGGGCTGAGTCGAGGCGGGGAACGCCGGCTGCACAGGCCGGCGCCCGCACGGATGCCATCGCCAGGCACCCAATATTCCGGGCGCCCGGCGCGCCCGATCTTCAAGGCACGTGGAACTCGCGCAGCGCCGCACCGAGCCGCTGCAGCCCATCCGCCACTTCTTCGTCGCTGATGTTCAATGCCGGCACGAAGCGCAGCACGTCGGGGCCGGCCTGCAGCAGCAGCAGGCCATGCGCGGCGGCGTGGTCGAGGATCTCGCCGGCGCGCCCGGCAAACGCCGGTGCCAGCACCGCGCCCAGCATCAGACCGCGGCCGCGGATGGCCGCGAACAGGCCACGTCCATCGTCAAGCGCGGCCAGCCCTGCACGCAGCGCCAGCGACTGCCGTTCGACATTGGCGGCAATTTCGGCAGACGCCAGCTTGCGCAGCGCCACCCGCGCCACGGCCGCGGCCAGTGGATTGCCGCCAAAGGTGGTGCCGTGGTCGCCGAATTGCATCGCCGCGGCCACCTTGCCGCCAGCCAGCATCGCGCCAACCGGAAACCCGCCGCCCAGCGCCTTGGCCAGGGTGACGATGTCCGGGACCACATGGTCCTGCCAATGCGCGAACAGCGCGCCGGTGCGGCCCATGCCGCACTGGATCTCGTCGAGCACCAGCAGCGCGTCGTGGCGGTCGCACAGCGCGCGCACCGCCTGCAGGAAGCCGGGGGCGGCCGGCATCACCCCGCCCTCGCCCTGGATCGGTTCCAGCAGCACCGCCGCCACGTCACCGCCGGCCATGGCCGACTCCAGCTGCGCGACGTCGTTGAAATCCACGTAGCGGAACCCGCCCGGCAACGGCTCGTAGCCCGCCTGGTACTTCGGCTGCGCGGTGGCGGTGACCGCGGCCAGCGTGCGTCCGTGGAAACTGCCGCGGAAGCTGACGATCACGCGCCGGTCGGGCGCCCGCCCCCGGGCGCTGGCCCACTTGCGCACCAGCTTGATCGCCGCCTCGTTGGCCTCGGCGCCGGAATTGCACAGGAACACGCGCTCGGCGAAGCGCGAGGCCTCCACCAGCTCCTGCGCCAGGCGCAGCGGCGGCTCGCTGTGGAAGACATTGCTGGTGTGCCAGAGCTTGCCGGCCTGCTCGACCAGCGCGGCGACCAGGTCGGGATCGTTGTGGCCGAGGCCACACACGGCGATGCCGGCGGCGAAATCCACGTAGTCGCGGCCGTCGCGGTCCCAGAGTCGCGCGCCCTGGCCACGCTCCAGCACCACCTGACGCTGGCGGTAGACCGGCAGGTAGTGGCGATCGCCTAGGGCGATCAGGTCGTGGGACGCGGTGGTAGCGGTGTCGTGCGCCATGGCGGTCAGTCCAGGAACAGGTCGGGCAGCAGCGGCTGCGAAGGGTCGGAGGCGTAGCTGTCGAAGCCGGTGGTGCCCGCCTCGCGCAGCACCTCCTCGTCGATCAGGAACCGGCCGTGGAAGCCACGCGCCTCGCGCACCAGCACCGCGTGCGCGGCGTCGGCCACGATTTCCGGGCTGCGGCCATTCGCCAGCTCCACGCCGGGAATCATGTTCAAGGCATCGGTGGCGATGATCGTCTTCGGCCACAAGGCATTCACCGCCACGCCCTGCGGGCCGAATTCGGCGGCAAGGCCGAGGGTGACGAAACTCATGCCCATCTTGGCCAGGGTGTAGCCGGTGTGCGGACCCCACCATTTCGGGTCCAGCGACGGCGGCGGCGCCAGCGTCAGGATGTGCGGGTTTGGCGCCTCGAGCAGGTACGGCAGGCAGGCCTGCGCGCACAGGAAGCTGCCGCGGGCATTGACCTGCTGCATCAGGTCGAAGCGCTTCATCGGCGTATCCAGCGCGCCGCGCAGCCAGATCGCGCTGGCGTTGTTCACCAGGATGTCGATGCCGCCGAAGGTGTCGACCGTGGCCGCGACCGCGGCGCGCACCTGGTCCTCCTCGCGGATGTCGCATTTGAGCGCCAGCGCCTGGCCGCCTGCGGCGGTGACCGCAGCCGCGGCGGTATGGATGGTGCCGGGAAGGCGCGGGTTGGCGACATCGGACTTGGCGGCGATGGCGATGTTGGCGCCGTCGCGCGCGGCGCGCAGCGCGATCGCCAGGCCGATGCCGCGCGAGGCGCCAGTGATGAACAGGGTTTTTCCGGCGAGGGTGTGCATGCGGGGTCTCGTTGCTGCGGGTGGATCAAGGCTTGGGGCCCTGGCCTTCGTTGTCTTCCCACTTGAGGAGCCTGCGGGTGACAAAGCGGTACACCGGCTTGCCGCTGGCGAACCAGGCGTCGCGCAGCCAGGAGGTGCGCTTCAGCACGCGCCGCTCCACGGGCGTGATCCGGTCGGGGCAATAGGTGCGCTTGTGCTTGAGGAGGTGGCGCAGGTCCTCGCGCGCCAGCAGGCGCATCCAGCGCGAGCGCGGCGCGCCGCGCACGGCGAGCTGGAAATCGATCACCGCGGGCGTGCCGTCGGCGCGCACCAGCCAGTTGGCTTCCTTGGCCAGGTCGTTGTGGGCCACGCCGTGGCGGTGCAGCGCCTGCAGCAGGCGGCGCGCGCGACGGAAGTACGCGAGGTCACCGCGCGGCGGGCGCTGGTACATTGCCGCGCCATCCATGAAGCTGCGATCGAGCATGCGGCCGTCCCAGCCCAGCAGCTGCGGCACCGCATCCATTCCGGCCACGGCCAGGAGGCCTCGAGCTTCGCGCCGCGCAAGCCACCACGCCGGCAGGCGCAGCCACGCGGGCACGTGGCGCAGGTCGCGGCGAACGAAACAGCCAGCCGCGCCCCGCATCAATGCGATGCGGCCGAAGCTGTCGGCCTTGAGGGCCTGGATCTCGATGGCGTCACGGCGGTCCATGAACGCATTGTAGGCGGCGCGACCGTCGTCGCCGGCTGCCATAATGCCGCCGGTGACTGCCTGGTTCGACAGCATCGTGTCCTGGATCGGCACCCACCCCGTCGCCGCGGGCTGGGTGATCTTCGCCATCGCGTTCTGCGACGCGGTGATCGTGCTCGGCGCCATCGTGCCGGCGCTGCCGCTGATGTTCGCGATCGGCGTGCTGATCGGCCTCGGCGAGATCTCCGGCCCCTACGCGGTGGCCTGCGCGGCCCTCGGCGCGTTCATCGGTGATGGCACCAGCTTCTGGATCGGACGCCGATGGGGCCCGCAGCTGCGCACGGTGTGGCCGTTCCGCAAGTATCCGCAGCTGCTCGACCGCGGCGAACAGCTGTTCCGGCGCAACGCCATCAAATCGATCTTCATCGCGCGCTACGTCGGCCCGGTGCGGCCGTTCGTGCCCGCGATCGCCGGCATGGCGCACATGGCGCTGCGGCGCTACATCCCGGCAAGCGCGGTCGCCGCCGCCAGCTGGGCGCTTCTGTTCCTGATCCCGGGCTGGCTGCTGGGCGAAGCCTATGACGCGGTGGCCGCGGTGGCCGACCGCCTGGCAATCGTGATCGGCGCCCTGCTGGTGGCCATCGCCGCCGCCTGGGCGGGCGTGCTCTACACCTATCGCTGGTTCGCCCGCCATGCCGATTCGCTGCTGGCGCGCGCGCTGCGCTGGACCAGCGCGCACCCGCGCCTGGGGCGCTATGCCGTGGCACTGATCTCGCCGCAGCGGCCCGAATCCGCATCGCTGGCGCTGCTCGCCGCCTGCCTGCTGGCGATCGGCGTCGCCTGGTTCGCGCTGCTGGCCACGATGCTGGCGCGCGGCGGGCCGCTGCTGCTGGACCTGCGCGTGCATGACGCGATGTATGCGCTGCGCAATCCACTGGCCGACCGGCTGATGGCGGGGCTCGCGTCGATCGGCGATCCGTCGGTGCTGGTGTGGCCGGTGGGGCTGGTGACGCTGTGGCTGCTGTGGCGGCGGCGCTGGATGGCCGCCACCCACTGGATGGCGGCGCTGGCCTTCGGCCTCGCCCTGACCGCAGCGCTGGAAGCGGCGATCGACATGCCGCGGCCGCCGACCGCGCTCAGCGGCTTCGGCTTTCCGTCGGTGGGCCTGACCATGGCGACCATCACCTTCGGCTTCTTCGCGGTGCTGATCGCGCGCGAGCTGCCCGGGCGGCAGCGGGTGTGGCCGTACCTTGTGTCCGGCGCGGTGGTCGCGGTGCTCGGTTTCGCACGCCTGTACCTCGGTGCGCACTGGCTGACCGACCTGGTCGGCGGCATGCTGCTGGGCATCGTGTGGCTGCTGGTGCTCGGCATCGCCTACCGCCGCCACGTGGCGCGCTCGTTCTGGATGCGGCCGCTGGCGGCGCTGTTCTACGGCGCGTTCATGGTGTCCGCCCTGTGGCACGCGCCGCGCGCGGTCGATCCGCTGCTGGCCAAGTTCGCGCCCTTGCAGGCGCCGGCCACGCTCGACGCCACCGCCTGGTGGCAGGCCGACTGGGCCACGCTGCCGTCGCAGCGCAAGGAACGCGATGCCAGCCAGCGCTGGCCGCTGGACGTGCAGGTGGCCGGTCCGCTGGCCCCGGTGACTGCGCGGCTGCGCGCGCGCGGATGGGAAATACAGGACCAGGCCGACTGGAAGGACACCCTGCGCCTGCTCGACGACGACACCGCGCCACACGCGCAGAAAGTGTTGCCCGCGACCTATGACGCGCTGGCGGAGTCGCTGCTCATGCGGCGCAGGGTCGGTCCCGACCGGCTGCAGGTGTTGCGCCTGTGGCGCGCACCGCGGCAATTCGTGGACGGCACGCCGCTATGGATCGGCACCACGCAGACGCTGGCCTACGTGCGGCCGTTCGACCTGTTCGGGCTGTGGCTGCCCGAGGCGTATGACGGCGTGGCCTACCAGCGCGTGCGCGCCGACCTGGCCGGTTTCGACACGCGCGAAAACGACCGCCCCGACTCGCTGCAGCCGGTGCTGCGGTTGCGCAGCTTCACGCGCCGCCCGGCGGCGGCCGCGCCAGAGCAGCCGCGCTAGCCGATCACCGCCAGCAGCGCGTCGAGCCGCGCGTGCGGATCATCGAGCTGCAGCAGTGCCAGCCGCTGCGCTTCGTCCATCGGCAGCATCTCCGCCAGCCGCCAGCCCACCCACGCCGCGTCGTCGAACCGGGCGTTGCCGGGAGCCGGATTGCCCACCTTGTCCACGATCCGTTCGATCAACGTCGCCAGCAATGCGTGTTCGGGCCGCAGCCGCGGCGACACCGCGGCATCGGCGAGCCATTCGACGTCGGCAACCACGAGGCCGTTGTCGCGCACATCGCTGCGCGCCACGCGGAAACGGCGCGCGCCACGGACTGACAGGGTCAACAGGCCATCGTCACCGGTGCCGAAATCCTCGATCAGCGCCTCGGTTCCGTAGGTGGCGGGCGTGGCCGGGGCACCCGCTTCGCCGCCTTCCATGATCAGGCAGATGCCGAAGCCTTCGCCGCTGCGTCCGCACTCGCGGACCAGGTCGAGGTAGCGCGGCTCGAAGATGCGCAGGCCGAGCGCGGCGCCGGGAACCAGCACCGCCTGCAGCGGGAACAAGGGGAGCACGTGCAAGCCATCCATGCAGCGCAGTTTAACCGCCGCCGCGTGCAGGCCGCGCTAAGCGCGACCAGCGCTGGCATTGCCGCGCGCGTCGACTATCGCGCGCGCAGGGCGTCGAGGAAGCGGCGCGGCGCGGCGTCGAAGCCGCCGTTGGACATGAAGACCACGTGGTCGCCCGCATGCGCCAGCGTCGCCAGGCGCGACAGCAGCGCATCGGCATCGGCCACCGCGTGCCCTTCCCCGCGCAGCGCCGCGACCACGCCGCCGGCATCCCAGGCCAGCTCCGGCCGGTGCAGGAACACCACGGCGTCGGCGTCGTCGAGCGATGGCGCCAGCGCCGCCGCGTGCGCGCCGAGTCGCATCGAATTGCTGCGCGGCTCCATGGCCACCACGATCCGGCCGCCGCCGACGCGCGCGCGCAGGCCTGCCAGGGTGGTGGCGATGGCCGTGGGATGGTGTGCGAAGTCGTCGTACACGCTCACGCCGTCGGCCTCGCCCAGCAGCTCCATGCGCCGCTTCACGCTGCGGAACGCGGCAAGCGACGGCAGCACGCCCGGCACGTCCACGCCCACCGCGTCGCAGCTGGCAAGCGCCGCCAGTGCGTTCATCACGTTGTGGCGGCCGAGGAGTGGCCAGTGCACTTCGCCGACGTCGGCACCATTGCGCATGACCACGAACGCGCTGCCGTCGCTGGCCAGCAGGCGCGCGCTCCAGTCGAAGGGAATGCCATCGACCGCCGCGGCCGCGTCCAGCCCGAAGCGCACCACCGGCGTCCAGCATCCCATCGCCAGCACCTCGGCCAGGCGCGCATCTTCGCCGTTGACCACCAGGCGCCCGTGTCCCGGCACGGTGCGCACCAGGTGGTGGAACTGGCGCTGGATCGCCGCCACGTCCGGGAAGATGTCGGCGTGGTCGAACTCGAGGTTGTTGAGGATCGCCACCCGCGGGCGGTAGTGCACGAACTTCGAACGCTTGTCGAAGAACGCGGTGTCGTATTCGTCGGCCTCGACCACGAACAGCGGCCGTTCCCCCGCGCCTGCGGCGCCCACTCCGGTACCCCCGAGCCGCGCCGACACGCCGAAATCCTCCGCCACGCCGCCGATCAGGAAACCGGGCGCGCGCCCGGCCGCTTCCAGCAGGTGCGCCAGGATCGTGGTGGTGGTGGTCTTGCCGTGCGTGCCCGCGACCGCCAGCGTGTCGCGGCCCGGCAGCACGTTCTCGCGCAGCCATTCGGCGCCGGACGTGTACGACAGCCCGGCGTCGAGCACGTGTTCCACCGCCGCATTGCCGCGCGACAGCGCGTTGCCGATGACCACCTGGTCGCAGCCGGCGGAGATGTTGGACGGCGCGTAGCCCTGGCTGAGCGCGATGCCGAGCTGCTCCAGCTGGGTGGACATGGGCGGATACACCGCCTGGTCGCTGCCCTCGACCTCGTGGCCGAGTTCGCGTGCCAGGGCGGCCACGCCGCCCATGAAGGTGCCGGCGATGCCGAGGATATGCAGCTTCACGTGGCTCAGCCGACCGGATGCGACGGCGCGATCGCCTCGAGGATGCGGTTGAAGACGTCGTCCAGGCCGCCCACGCCGTCCACCACCGTGAGCTGGCCGTGCTGCCGGTAGAACTCGATCACCGGCGCGGTCTGCTCGTCGTACACCGTCAGGCGCTTGCGCACCGACTCCGGGTTGTCGTCGGAGCGGCCTTCGGCCTGGGCACGGCCAGCGAGGCGCTCGATCAGGAGTTCGTTGTCGACCTCGAGCTGCACGGCGGCGTCCATCGGCTGGCCGATGCGCACCAGCAGCGCGTCGAGCGCCGCGGCCTGCGCCAGGTTGCGCGGGTAGCCGTCGAGGATGAAGCCGTGATGGGTGTCGGCACGCGAGAAGCGATCCTCCAGCATGCCAAGCAGGATCTCGTCGGACACCAGGTCGCCGCGCGCCATGACCTCCTTGGCCTGCATGCCCAACGGGCTGCCCGCGGCCACTTCGGCCCGCAGCAGGTCGCCGGTGGAGATGTGGGGGACCTGCAAGTGGTCCTTCAGGCGCGCGGCCTGTGTCCCCTTGCCGGAACCCGGCGCACCAAGAAGTACCAGTCGCATCGATTGCTCCATGAACGTACAGGGCGTGGACCGGGCGCGGCGTAGAATCCGGCAGCCGCGGCGACGACCGCGCCAGCTTACCGTATCCGGGCCCCCCGCCCGAACCCCCAGAACGGAATCCACGATGTCCAAAGGTACCCTGCTCTACGCACAGTCCGGTGGCGTGACCGCCGTCATCAATGCCACCGCCTCGGCCGTGATCACCGAGGCCCGCGCGCGCAAGGTGCGCGTGCTGGCCGCCCGCAACGGCATCCTCGGCGCCCTGCGCGAGGATCTGATCGACACCGCGAAGGAGCCGGCGGCCGCGATCCGCGCCTTGGCGCATACCCCGGGCGGCGCCTTCGGCTCCTGCCGCTACAAGTTGAAGTCGCTCGACGCCGACCGCGCCAAGTACGAGCGCCTGCTCGACGTGCTGCGCGCCCACGACGTGCGCTGGTTCCTCTACAACGGCGGCAACGATTCCGCCGACACCGCCAACAAGGTCTCGCAGCTGGCCCGCGAATTCGACTATCCGCTGACCTGCATCGGCGTGCCCAAGACCGTCGACAACGACCTGGTGGTGACCGACTGCTGCCCCGGCTTCGGCTCGGCGGCCAAGTACACCGCGGTCTCGGTGCGCGAGGCGGCGCTGGACGTGGCGGCGATGGCCGACACCTCCACCAAGGTGTTCGTATACGAGGCCATGGGTCGCCACGCGGGCTGGCTTGCGGCCGCGGCCGGCCTGGCCGGCACTGGGCCCGATGATGCCCCGCACCTGATCCTGTTCCCGGAGCGCCCGTACGATGAGGCCGACTTCCTGGCCCGCGTGCAAAAAGTGGTCGACCGCGTGGGTCATTGCGTGGTGGTGGCCAGCGAAGGCATCCGCACCGCCGACGGCACCTTCGTCGCCGATGCCGGCGGCGGCAAGGATTCCTTCGGCCACACCCAGCTCGGCGGCGTGGCCTCGTACCTGGCGGGGCGGGTCAAGGACAGCCTCGGCCTGAAAGTGCACTGGACCCTGCCCGACTACCTGCAACGCTCGGCGCGCCACATCGCCTCCAAGACCGACCTCGACCAGGCGATGGCCGTCGGCAAGGCGGCGGTGCGCTTCGCACTGGAAGGCCGCAACGCGACCATGCCGGCGATCATCCGCACGTCCGACTCGCCCTATCGCTGGAAGATCGAACCCGCCCCCCTGGACCGGATCGCAAACCGCGAGAAGACCATGCCGAAGGGCTTCATCCGTCGCGACGGCCACGGCATCACGGCCGCCGCGCGCGCCTATCTGGAGCCGCTGATCCGCGGCGAGGCGTACCCGCCCTACGGCCGCGACGGCATTCCGAAGTACGTGACGCTGAAGAACGTGGCGGTGGCGAAGAAGCTGGCGGCCTGGGAGGGCTGAGCCCGCTTCCGGGTCAGCCGCCGCAGGCCTTCCCCTCAACCGACATCGCGGCGGCGAACATCGGCACTGCCGCGGTCTTGCCGGCCGCGGCGGCCTGCTTCGACTCTTCCAGGTAGATCCGCGACTGTCCCTGGCCGTCGAGCTTCTGCGTCTGGTCCACCGGCTTGCGCCACACGCGCACCACCGCCTGCTGCGTGGGGCAGCCCGTGCTGGCAACGCGGATCAGGTCGTTGAACTTCCAGCCCGTGGCCACTGAAGGCTTCGCCTTCGCGGCGTCGACGAAGCGCGCACGCGGCTGGCAGTTGGCACTCGTGCGCACAACGGCAAAGCGGTATGGCTCGGCGGCATCGCCGGTGAACACGCCTTCAATGCGCGCGCAGGCTTCGGGGATCTGGCGCAGCGTGTGCGCCGCGCCGATCGCCTGTGGCGCAATCGCACTGCGGGTGATTTCGGGCACCGGATCGGCGGCGCGGCCGGGAGCAGCCGCGAGTGCGGTAGAGGACGTGGCGGCGGCGGCACCGGCGAGCAGCACGGTCAGGGCGATGCGCATGGCGTCACTCCGATGGAACGGGGGGGAACGCAGGCTGGCACGCGGCGGCTGAATCGATCCTCCACGCTTGTCCTGCTGCCGGCCAGCCGGCCTGCCAGCCGCGCTGCGGCGCGGCAATACGCGGTGATAACCCTGTGCCATAGTCGGGCGGTTGCGTTTCGCGACCACACCCTGGGGAGGGTTTCATGCTCGAGCAGCAAGCTTTGTGGCTGGCGCTGGTCTGCGCCGGTCTGGCAATCATCTACGGCATTCTTTCCGCGCGCTGGATCCTGGCGCGGCCCGCGGGCAACGAACGCATGCAGCAGATCGCGGCCGCGATCCAGGAAGGCGCGGGTGCGTACCTGCGGCGCCAGTACGCCACCATCGCCATGGTGGGCGTGGTGCTGTTCCTGGTGATCGGCTTCGTGCCGGCGCTGGGTTGGGCGACCGCGATCGGCTTCGCCATCGGCGCGCTGCTTTCGGGCCTGGCCGGCTTCATCGGCATGTTTGTCTCGGTGCGCGCCAACGTGCGCACCACGCAGGCGGCCACGGTCAGCCTCAATGACGCGCTCGCGGTGAGCTTCCGCGGCGGCGCGGTGACCGGCATGCTGGTGGTGGGCCTGGGCCTGCTCGGCGTGGCCGGGTACTTCATGCATGTGATCGGCCAGAGCCGCGACGAAGTCGCGGTGATCGCCGCGCTGCAGCCGATGATCGGCCTGGCGTTCGGCGCCTCGCTGATCTCGATCTTCGCGCGTCTCGGCGGCGGCATCTTCACCAAGGGCGCCGACGTCGGTGCGGACCTGGTGGGCAAGGTCGAAGCGGGCATCCCCGAGGACGACCCGCGCAACCCGGCGGTGATCGCCGACAACGTCGGCGACAACGTCGGTGACTGCGCCGGCATGGCCGCGGACCTGTTCGAGACCTACGCGGTGACCATCATCGCCTCGATGCTGGTCGCCGGCATCGCCTTCACCACCTACGGCTGGGCCGGCGTGGTGTATCCGCTGGTGCTGGGCGCGGCGTCGATCGTCGCCTCGATCATCGGCACGTTCTTCGTCAAGGTGCGGGCGGGCGGCAAGATCATGAACGCGCTGTACCGCGGGCTCGCGGTCTCCGGCGTGCTGGCGGCGATCGCGTTCTGGTTCATCACCGCCGACATGTTCGATCCCGCGCTGGCGCTGCCATTGTTCTGGTGCGCGATCGTCGGCCTGGTGCTGACCGGGCTGCTGGTGGTGATCACCGAGTACTACACCGCCACCGAATACGCGCCTGTGCGCGATGTCGCCAGGGCTTCCGAGACCGGACACGGCACCAACGTGATCGCCGGCCTGGCGGTATCGATGAAGTCGACCGCGGCACCGGTGATCGTGGTCGCGGCGGCGATCTGGACCTGCTACCAGCTGGCGGGCCTCTACGGCCTGGCCGTGGCCGCCACCGCGATGCTGTCGATGGCGGGCATGATCGTGGCGCTGGACGCCTACGGCCCGATCACCGACAACGCCGGCGGCATCGCGGAGATGAGCGGCCTGCCGCCCGAGATCCGCGTGACCACCGACGCGCTGGACGCCGTGGGCAACACCACCAAGGCGGTGACCAAGGGCTACGCGATCGGCTCCGCAGGCCTGGCCGCGCTGGTGCTGTTCGCCGACTACGCGCACAAGCTGCAGCTGTCGGGCACGGCCACCAACTTCTCCATCGAGAACCCGAACGTGGTCATCGGCCTGCTGATCGGCGGCATGATCCCGTACCTGTTCGGCGCGATGGCGATGCAGGCCGTCGGCCGCGCGGCGGGTGCGGTGGTCGAGGAAGTCCGCCGCCAGTTCCGCGAGATCCCCGGCATCATGGAAGGCACCGGCAAGCCGCAGTACGACCGCGCGGTGGACCTGCTCACGCGCTCGGCGATCAGGGAGATGATCATTCCCTCGCTGCTGCCGCTGGCCATCCCGGTGATCGTCGGCCTCACGCTCGGCGCCGACGCGCTGGGCGGCCTGCTGATGGGCACCATCGTGACCGGCCTGTTCCTGGCGATCTCGATGTGCACCGGCGGCGGCGCCTGGGACAACGCCAAGAAGTACATCGAGGAAGGCCACCACGGCGGCAAGGGCTCGGAAGCGCACAAGGCCGCGGTCACCGGCGACACCGTCGGCGATCCCTACAAGGACACCGCCGGCCCGGCCATCAACCCGCTGATCAAGGTGACCAACATCGTCGCCCTGCTGCTGGTGCCGCTGCTGTAGGCGAAACTGCGGTGACGTGAAGCGAAAAGGCGGCCCCGGGCCGCCTTTTCCTTTGCCGGGCCGCTGCGCCGCGGTCAGTCGACCGCGAACCCGCCGTCGGCCAGCACGTACCACGGCGTGCACAGCATCTCCTGCGCATCCACCACCGCGAACGACGCCTGCCACGCGTCGGCGTCGCCACCGCTGGCGAGCTTGCTGCGATCCACGCTGCGGTCGTCGGCCCGGTAATCCTTGTCGTTGAACGGTGCCACGCCGAGGCACCAGCGCACGCGTTCCACGCCCACCGTGAGCGACAGGTCGAAGTCGAACGCGCCGTCCAGCGCCTCGCCCTTGCCGAGCCGCGCCGCAAGCGGCACCGGCGGCACGGTCGGCGCGGGATCCGGCAATGCCCGCGCGGCATGATCGAGCGAAAGGTCGCCGCCCTCCTGGGTAAAGCGCGGCATCGCGATCGCGCCACTTTCCAAGCGCCCGGTCAGCACCGCATGGCGGTCGCCGCGGTCGAAAACCGCCAGCGGTCCGTCGCCGGTGTTGGTCACCCGATAACGCACGGCGAAGCGCTCGCCGACCGGATCGAACGCGACTTCCAGGCGTGCGTGCTCCCCGTCGACCGCGGTGCGGGCCGGCCTGTCCTCTTCATGCATCTGCGGTGTCTCCGGTTGCGCCTGCGACGGCTGCGGAAGCGTTGAAAGCATGGCCGCCGCGATGGCGATGGGCAACGCATGGCGCGCGCGGAAGATCGAACTCATGGAAGTTGGCCTGCCTGGATGGAAGCGGAAAAGACAGCATGGCGCAAACGCTGGCAGCCCGCGATGAACGCAGGCTGCCGGGTCATGTGCGCTGGCGGGAGCGACTGATCAGAGCGCGTAGCTCGGTCGGTCCGGCAGGCCGAGCTCTTCGCGGAACCCGTTCTCGGTCAGGTGATCGGGATTGCTGGTGGTGGCCGGGGTGGACGGATCACCATCGAAGTCGAAGGGAGCGGCACTGGTCTCCAGGCCCACGGCCTGGCGCTCGGCATTGGGCACGCGGCCGGAGTCAGGGCCCTGGCCGCGGTAGGTACCGGGCTGGAAGGTCCCGTTCACGCCGTTGTAGGCATGCGACATCTCGTGGAACAGCACCACCACGGGTGCGGGGAAGGCATCCATGTGGAACGACGGGTTGTAGCTGATGTCGACGTTGCCGCCGGCCCCGGCGCGCCCGTTGCGGATGTCGGCGTCACGGCTGAAGGTCTGCGCGTAGCCGTTCTGCTCGTTGGCCAGTTCCTTGATGGTCACGGTGTTGCCCTTGGCGTCGGCGGCCTTGTCGAACTCGGCCAGCATCTGCTGGCCGACCGGCGACGCGCGCAGGAAGTCGATCTCGGACTGGATGCGCTGTACGAACGCCTCCGAGCCCTCGATCCGGATCGTGCTGCCGGCGTTGGCGTCGATGGCGACATTGAGCACGGTCGGCGTGGCACGGGTGGCGGCGTTCACCAGGTCACCGACTTCGGCATGCACCACGGTGTTGTCGCCGGCGTTGTCGATGACGTCGTCGCCGGCGCCGGCATAGACGCGGCTCGCACCGTCGCCGACGGTGATTCGATCATTGCCGGTGCCGCCGGACAGGATGTCGCTCACGCCTCCGCCCCTGATGCTGTCGTTGCCGGCACCTCCCTCGATGAAGTTGGTGCCGCGGCCCGCGGTGACCTGGTCGTCGCCGTCGCCGCCGTGGACGATGTTCACCCCGTCGCCGCCGGTGATGGTGTCGTTGCCACTGTTGCCGAACACATCGTCGCGGCCGGCGCCGCTGCTGATCACGTCGTCGCCGGCGCCGCCGTCGATGCGGTCGTCGCCGGCACCGGTGGTGATGGTGTCGTTGCCGTCGCCGCCTTCGATCACGATGTTGACCTGAACGTTCGACGCCACCTCGATCACGTCGTCACCCGCGCCGGCGCGGATGGTCAGCTCCTGTCCCTGGCCGAGGCGGACCTCGTAGCTCTCCCCGTTGACCTGCACGTCGAGCGTGCCGTCGTCGCGCTGCTTCACCCCCACCTTGTCGTCGCCGGCGCCGGTGGTGAACACCAGCTGGTCGCTGCTGACGTAGCCGTCCGCATTGGTGCGTTCGCGGGCGATCGAGACCTGCCCGTCCTTGTGCAGCGGATCGACCAGGATGGGCTTTCCGTCCGGCGTGCTGCGCTGGCTGCGCTCGCCGCTGTTGGTGGCGGTGCCGTCGACCTCGACCGCCTGCTGCTCCGCTTTGTCCGGGCTTTCGGCGACAACGTCGTTGCCGTCCAGGTCGCTCGCGCGCGGCGCCGATGCCTCGCTGCCGTGGGCCTCGGGGCGGTGATCGTGGCCGTTCGGGTCCGCCGGGTTGTTCCAGTAGCCCGCGCGGTCGAGGTGGGCGGCGGCGCTGGCGCCTGGATCGAACTTGGCGGACTGGATGGTCATGGACAGGCTCGCTTGCTTGGGGGATACGGGAGCGTATGTTTAAGCCCGGCAACCCCTCCGACCAAGCTGGGGCGTACCCCACCTCGGGTCGGCCCGGCCCCATTCAGCGCCGGCGACAGCTTTTGGTGCATCGCAGCAGCGGCGCGTAGAATCAGCGGTTTCCCCCACGGCCGGGCGCCTGCCCCGCCGACCCACCACTGGAGCCACCATGGGCCTGGACCATGTGAAGACCGGCAAGAACCCGCCGGATGAAATCAACGTCATCATCGAGATCCAGAAGGACGCCGAGCCGGTCAAGTACGAGGTCGACAAGGAATCCGGTGCGATCTTCGTCGATCGCGTGCTGTCCACGCCGATGCGCTACCCCTGCAACTACGGCTATGTCCCGCACACGGTCTGCGGTGACGGCGATCCGGCCGACGTGATGGTGATCCTGCCGCTGCCGCTGGTGCCGGGCTCGGTGATCCGCTGCCGCCCGGTGGGCGTGCTGCGGATGGTCGACGAGGCCGGCCAGGACGAAAAAATCCTCGCGGTGCCGGACGCCAAGGTGTTCGCCGGATACGCCCATGTCCAGGACCTCGAGCAGGTGTCCAAGCACTGGCTGGAGCGGATCGGCCACTTCTTCGAGCACTACAAGGATCTCGAGAAGGGCAAGTGGGTGAAGATCGACGGGTGGGGCGACGCGGCCGAGGCCAAGGCGATCCTGCGCGAGGCGATGGCGCGCTACCAGCAGGGCTGAGCCCCGTGGCTCACCGTGAACGCCGCTGGTGGCGGACCACGGTGAGCGCGATGACGCGCCCGACCACGGCGGCGATGTAGCCGACGCCGGCGAACTGCTCGAGCATCGACAGCGCGCGGGCCGAGGCGCCGATCGGGAGCACATCGCCGTTGCCCACGCCCGAGAGCGTGGAGAAGCTCAGGTGCAGCAGCTCGATCCAGCGGCGTGGGCGGTCCGGCTCCACCGCGCCGGTGAAGCCGCCCGGAAACCAGGCCTGGCAGACGATGTAGGCGTAGGCGAAGGCCCAGGCCAGCAGGGTGAACGTGGCGGCGGCGGCGAACAGCTCGTCGGCGCTGATCTCGTGGTCTTCCAGCATGTAGCGGATCAGGCTGCCGGCGGCGTAGAAATACAGCAGTGATTCGAGCACCGCCGACGCGGTGGCGAAGCCCGGCTGCTGCAGCGCGATCGCCAACGCCGACAACACGATCGCCGGGATCGCGAGCGTCCACGCGATCCAGTTGGCCGAATGGCTGCGGCGCACCACCCACACCGCAAGCGGCACCACCACCAGCGCGAGCGCGCCGAATGCGAGGCGACCGTCTCGCGTGTCGTCGATCGCGGGGTACACCAGCAGGCTCAGCAGCTGAGCGGCCAGCAACAGCGCCGAGGGATGGCGACCGGCGAGGGCCGGCCAGCGGGAACGGAGCATTGACGGTATTGCCATGCGGCGTCTCGCGCGCTCCCGGCAGTGGCTTACTCGGCCTGCGCGCGCGAGCCCGCACGATGCGGATACGCGGCGAAAATGTCGGCAATGGTGGAATCGATGCCCGCGTCGCGCTTCGCGGCATCCTGGTTCCGCGGCACGCGGCCCACCGCGATGCCTTCCCAGACCAGCGCGTTGCGCCGCGCGTCCACGAGGTCGATGTTCATCGTGCCTTCGGTGTAACGGTACACGGTGGTGCGGTCGTACCAGTACGGCATGGCGACGTAGCCGCGGGCGCGATAGCTGTAGTAGTAGGCGTAGTCGACGTCGGGCATGGAGCTGACGTCGGTGCGCTGCTGCATGTAGGCGTTGATGTTGAGCCAGAGGTCGGGATCCGCCTCGCTGTAGCGATAGCCGCGCGATTCCATCTGCGCGCGCGCGGCGGCTTTCATGCGGCCGCTCACCAGGCTGGCATAACCCTCGCGTTCGATCGCCAGCGGCGAGTAGAACGCGAAGGTGCGATACGCGGAGAAATCCGCGCGCGGGTCGGAGTCCGTGCTGATGCGGGGGCCGGTGGCGCAGGCCGCGAGCAGGGCGAGTGCACAGCCGAGCAGCAGCCAGCGGATCAATGACGAAGCACGCGAGCCTTGCATGGCGGATCTCCGTTCAGGTCTGCCTTGAAACTAGCATGACGCCCGCTGCCCCGGCGTGAGTCGCCACACCCGCCGGGGCGCCGGTTTCACGGCGTTTCCTGTTCGTACAGGTGACCGGCCCGCAACACGCCGACCTTCCGCGCGTCCTAGTCCCGCCGGTACACCTCCGCGCCCGCGGCCAGGAATTCGGCCGACTTTCCGGCCATGCCCGCCTCCAGCGCCGCCGCTTCGTCGACGCCCTGCGCCGCGGCGTACTCGCGTACGTCCTGGGTGATCCGCATCGAACAGAAGAGCGGGCCGCACATGCTGCAGAAGTGCGCCAGCTTGTGCGCGTCCTTGGGCATGGTCTCGTCGTGGTATTCCCGCGCGCGGTCGGGATCGAGGCCGAGGTTGAACTGGTCCTCCCAGCGGAACTCGAAGCGCGCCTTGCTGAGCGCGTTGTCGCGCACCTGCGCGCCGGGATGCCCCTTGGCCAGATCGGCCGCGTGGGCTGCGATCCTGTATGCCATCAGGCCGTCGCGGACGTCGGCGCGGTTGGGGAGGCCGAGGTGCTCCTTGGGCGTCACGTAACAGAGCATGGCCGTGCCAAACCAGCCGATCATCGCCGCGCCGATCGCGCTGGTGATGTGGTCGTAACCGGGGGCGATGTCGGTGGTCAGCGGGCCGAGCGTGTAGAACGGCGCCTCGCCGCATTCGGCGAGCTGCTTGTCCATGTTCTCCTTGATCAGCTGCATCGGCACGTGGCCGGGGCCTTCGACCATGGTCTGCACGTCGTGCTTCCAGGCGATCTTCGTCAACTCGCCCAGCGTCTCCAGCTCACCGAACTGCGCGGCGTCGTTGGCATCGGCGATGCAGCCCGGACGCAGGCCGTCGCCGAGCGAGAAGGCCACGTCGTAGGCCTTCATGATTTCGCAGATGTCCTCGAAGTGCGTGTAGAGGAAGCTCTCGCGGTGGTGCGCCAGGCACCACTTGGCCATGATGCTGCCGCCGCGCGAGACGATGCCGGTGACCCGTTTCGCGGTCAGTGGGACGTAGCGCAGCAGCACGCCGGCGTGGATGGTGAAGTAGTCCACGCCCTGCTCCGCCTGCTCGATCAGCGTGTCGCGGAAGATCTCCCAGGTCAGTTCCTCGGCGCGCCCATCGACCTTCTCCAGCGCCTGGTAGATCGGCACGGTCCCGATCGGCACCGGCGAGTTGCGGATGATCCACTCGCGGGTCTCGTGGATGTGCTTGCCGGTACTGAGGTCCATGACATTGTCGGCGCCCCAGCGCGTCGCCCACACCAGCTTTTCCACTTCCTCGGCAATGCCGGACGACACGGCGCTGTTGCCGATGTTGGCGTTGACCTTGGTCAGGAAGTTGCGGCCGATGATCATCGGCTCGCTCTCGGGGTGGTTGATGTTGCAGGGCAGGATGGCGCGGCCACGCGCGATCTCGTCGCGCACGAACTCCGGGGTGATGAACGCCTGGATGCTGGCGCCGAACGACTCGCCCGGGTGCTGCAGCAACAGGGTTGCGTCGCGCACTGCGTCCAGGCGCTGGTTCTCGCGGATGGCGACGTATTCCATCTCGGGCGTGACGATGCCCTGGCGCGCGTAGTGCATCTGGGTGACATTGGCGCCCGCCCTGGCGATCCGTGGCAGGCGGCGGTTCGGGAAGCGCACCGCGTCGAGGCGGGCGTCCGACTCGCGGCTGCGACCGAACGCCGAACTGATCCCCGGCAGCAGCACGGTGTCGTCGCGTTCGGCGATCCATTGCGCACGCAGCGGAGCCAGCCCGGCCGAGAGATCGACGCGCGCGTCGGGATCGGTATAGGGGCCCGACGCGTCGTAGACCGCGATCGGTGGATTGCCCTCGCCGCCGAACAGCGTCGGCGTCTGCGACTGGTGGATTTCGCGCATCGCCACGCGAAGGTCGGGGCGCGATCCCTGGACGTGGATCTTGCGCGAACCGGTGATCGGGCTGGTGACGGTGTCGGAAAGCTGGGCGGCCTGCTGCTGCAGGCTGGCGGGCTGGGCGTTCATGGCGTTCGTCCTGGTGGAGGGCTGGACGAAGCGGCGGCGCGGACGCACGGAGCGTGCCCGTGGTTCCCGCGAAGCTTCCCTACGCCGGTATCAGCCGGATCAGGTTCGAAGGGACTGTCTCAACCACGCCGTGCCGGCCGCGGTACCCCCGCTTCAACGGGCATTGCACCACGTTGCCCGCGCGCGGGCCAGCCCGTGCCGCGCGCGGCATAATTGCCGGCCATGACCGACACCCGCGCCCGCCCGCTTTCCGCCACCGCGTACGCCCCCGCCAGCGTGGGCAACATCGGCGTGGGCTTCGACCTGCTCGGGCACACCATCGACGGGCCGCGCGACGTCGCCCACGTGCGCCGGATCGACGCACCCGAAGTGCGCATCGACGCCGTGCGCGGCGACGTGCGCGGCGTGGCTTCGATCCCGCTGGACGCTGCCGCCAACACCGCCGGCCTCGCGCTGCAGTCGCTGCGCTCGGCGCTGGCGCTGCCCTACGGCTTCGCAGTGGAGCTCGACAAGGGCATCGCGCTCGGCTCCGGGCTTGGCGGCTCGGCGGCATCGTGCGTCGCCGCGCTGGTCGCCGCCAACGCGCTGCTCGATGCGCCGCTGCCGCGCGAGGCGCTGTATCCGTTCGCGCTCGACGGCGAATGGGCGTCCACCCACAGCCGCCAGGGGGACAACGTCGGGCCGATGCTGATCGGCGGCGTGGCGATGGCCACGCCGACGCGCCTGCTGGCGCTCGCCGTGCCCGCGTGGCTGCACTGCGTGGTGGTGCATCCGGACCTGGTGCTGGAGACCCGCGACGCGCGCGCCGTGCTGTCCGCGCCCTACGCGCTCGCCGAGGTGGTCGCGCATTCCACCCATCTCGCACTGTTCCTCACCGGGCTGGCACGCGGTGATGCGTCGCTGATCGCCGACGGACTGCGCGACCTGCTGGTGGAACCGCGCCGCGCGCCGCTGATCCGCGGATTCGATGCGGTCCAGGCCGCGGCCAGGGACCAGGGCGCGCTGGGCGCGAGCATTTCCGGTGGCGGGCCAAGCTGCTTCGCCTGGTTCGACAGCCGCGCAGGCGCGGAGCGGGCGGCGCCGGCGATGCGCGCCGCGTTCCTCGATGCGGGCTGCGACGCGCGCGCCTACGTTTCGCCGGTGGCCGGTCCGCGCGCGGAGCTGCTTGGCGACAGCTGAACCGCCAGCGGCTCGTCGCGTCGCACCTTGAACCAGGCCGCGTACAGCGCCGGCAGGAACAGCAGCGTCAGCACGGTGGCGACCGTCAGCCCGCCCATGATCGCCACCGCCATCGGCCCGAAGAACAGCGAGCGCGACAGCGGCACCATTGCCAGGATCGCCGCCAGCGCGGTCAGCACGATCGGCCGGAAGCGGCGCACCGTCGCATCGACGATCGCGTCCCAGCGCGCGTGGCCGGCATCGATGTCCTGCTGGATCTGGTCCACCAGGATGATCGAATTGCGCATGATCATGCCGGCCAGCGCGATGGTGCCGAGCATCGCCACGAAGCCGAACGCGACGCGGAACACCAGCAGGAACAGCACCACGCCGATCAGACCGAGCGGCGCGGTCAGCAGCACCAGCGCGCTGCGCGAGAAGCTGCGCAACTGCAGCATCAACAGCGTGACCACCACGAACAGGAACAGCGGCAGCCCGGCCTTGATCGAGTCCTGCCCGCGCGTGGCGTCCTCGACGGTGCCGCCGGTCTCCAGCAGGTAACCCTGCGGCAGCGCCTCGCGGATGGCCTCGAGCGTGGGCAGGATCTGTGCGACCACGGTGGGCGGCGTCGTCGCGCCGCGCACGTCGGCGCGCACGGTGACCGTGGGCAGGCGGTTGCGGTGCCAGATGATGCCGTCCTCGAACGCGTACTCCAGCCGCGCGACCTGCGCCAGCGGCACCGACTGGCCGCTGGCCGTCGGGATCGCCAGGCTGCCCAGCATGTCGAGCCGCGTGCGCTCGTCCGCCGGGCCGCGCATCAGCATGCCGACCAGCTCGTTGCCCTCGCGGTACACGCTCACCTGCAGCCCGGACAGCGACCCGGCGAGGAACTGCGCGAGCTGCTGCGAGCTGACGCCGAGCACGCGCGCGCGTTCCTGGTCGATCACCAGGCGCACGACCTTGCTCGGCTCGTCCCAGTCGAGGTTGACGTTGGCCGCGTGCGGATTGGCGCGCAACTGCGTGGCCACCTCGTGGGCGATGGCGCGCACGCGCTCGATGTGTTCGCCCGAAACCCGGAACTGCAGCGGATAGCCCACCGGCGGGCCGTTCTCCAGGCGCGTCACGCGCAGCTGCAGGCCCGGGAACGCCGGGGCAGCCTCGTCGAGCAGCCAGGTGCGCAGCCGTTCGCGGGCATCGACGTCTTCGCCGCGCACCACGAACTGCGCGAAGTTCGCAGCCGGCAACTGCTGGTCGAGCGGCAGGTAGAAGCGCGGCGAGCCGGTGCCCACGTAGGCCACGTAGCTGGCCACGCCGTCCTGCGCCTGGAGCAGCGCCTCCATGCGCGCGACTTCGTCCGCGGTGGCGCGCAGCGAACTGCCTTCGGCCAGTTCCAGGTCGACCATCAGCTCCGGCCGCTGCGAGTCGGGGAAGAACTGCTGCGGCACGAAGCGGAACATCAGCACCGACACCAGCAGCAATGCCACCGTGCTGCCGATCACCAGCCAGCGGCGCTCCAGGCACCACTCCAGCAGGCGCCGGAAACGGCGGTAGAACGGACGCTGGTAGGGATCGCGCTCATGGCCATCGCCGACCGGCGGCGGTGCCAGCAGCATGCCGTACTGCGGCCAGCGGTCGGCCCAGCGCATGCGGCGTGCGCGCCAGCGCCCGGCGATGGAGCGCGGCGAAGGCGCGACCGGATGCGCAAGGTCGGGCAGCATGCGCTCGCCGAGCAGCGGGATGAACAGCACGGCCACCACCCATGACACGATCAGCGCGATGCCCACCACCTGGAACAGCGAACGTGTGTACTCGCCGGTCGACGACGCCGCGGTCGCGATCGGCAGGAACCCCGCCGCGGTGACCAGCGTGCCGGTGAGCATCGGGAACGCGGTGTGCGACCACGCGTAGCCGGCTGCCGTGAAGCGGTCGAAGCCCTGCTCCATCTTGATGGCCATCATCTCCACCGCGATGATCGCGTCGTCCACCATCAGGCCGAGCGCCAGCACCAGCGCGCCGAGCGAGATCTTGTGCAGGCCGATGCCGAAGTAGTGCATCACCGCGAACGTCAGCGCCAGCACCAGCGGGATCGACACCGCCACCACCAGCCCGGTGCGGAAGCCGAGCGAGAAGAAGCTCACCAGCAGCACGATCGCCACCGCCTCCACCAGCACGCGCATGAACTCGCCGACGGATTCGCGCACCGCCTGTGGCTGGTCGGACACCTGCGCCAGCTGCATGCCCGCCGGCAATGTGTCCTGCAGGCGCGCGAATTCCGAACTCAGCGCGCCGCCCAGGCGCAGGATGTCGCCGCCGTCGCGCATCGCCACCGCGATGCCGATCGCGTCCTCGCCCATGAAGCGCATGCGCGGCGCGGCGGGATCGGCGAATCCGCGGCTCACCGTGGCCACGTCGCCGAGGCGCAGCGTGCGGTCGCCGGCCCGCACCGGGAAGTCGCGGATCTCGTCGAGCGACCGGAACGCGCCGTCGACGCGCAGCTGCACGCGTTCGCTGCCGGTCTCGAAGAATCCGGCGCCGGTAACCGCGTTCTGCGCCGCCAGCGCCTGCTGCAGCGACGCCAGCGGAATGCCGAGCGTGGCCAGCTTGGCGTTGGCGACCTCGATCCAGACCTTCTCGTCCTGCAGGCCGACCAGTTCCACCTTGCCCACGTCGGGCAGGCGCTGCAGCTCGAGCTCGATGCGCTCGGCGTAATCCTTGAGCACCGCGTAGTCGAAGCCTTCGCCGGTCAGCGCATAGATGTTGCCGAAGGTGTCGCCGAATTCGTCATTGAAGAACGGCCCGACCACGCCTTCCGGCAGCGTGGCGCGCATGTCGCCGACTTTCTTGCGCACCTCGTACCAGAGCGCCGGCACGTCCTTCGAACGCATCGAATCGCGCGCCATGAAGATGATCTGCGACTCGCCCGGCCGCGAGTACGAGCGGATCAGCTCGTAGCGGCCGGTGGCCATCAGCGTGCGCTCGATGCGCTCGGTGACCTGGCTGGCGACGTCCGCGGCGGTGGCACCGGGCCACACCGTCCGCACCACCATCGCCTTGAACGTGAACGGTGGATCCTCGGACTGGCCGAGCTGTCGGTACGACCACGCGCCGACCACCGCCGCCACCAGCATCGCGTAGAGCACCAGCGTGCGGTTGCGCAGCGCCCACTCGGACAGGTTGAACCGCGAGCCACTCACGGCGACGGATCGACGGGGCGGTTGTCACGGTCGACCGGCGCCACGGCCTGGCCCTCGCGCAGCAGGTGGCCGCCGGCCACCACCACCCAATCGTCGGCGGACAGCCCGGCCAGCACCGGGACCCGTTCCGCCGCGAACGGCCCCAGCTTCACCGGCACGGCTTTCAGGCGCGCGTCGGCGCCCACCACCCACACGCTGGCCGCGCCGTCGGCGCCGCGCTGCACCGCCGGGAGCGGCACCGACAGCGGCACGGCGCCGGCCGCGCGCACGTACACGCGGGCACTCTGGCCGAGGTCGACGCGGGCTGCCGCATCGGCGTCCAGCGCCACGCGCGCCGCGTAGGTGCGCGCCTGCGCATCGGCGGCCGGGGCGACCTCGCGGATCGTGCCGTCCAGGGCAACCCCGGGCGCACTCCACAGCTCGACCTTGACCGGCTGGCCGATCCTGAAATCGCGGATCCTCGATTCCGGCAGCGCGATCGCCACCTCGCGGCCGGCGTCGCCGGCGAGCGTGAACACGGTCTGCCCGGCCGCGACCACCTGGCCGGCTTCGGCCTGGCGGCTGGCGATGACGCCGGCGGCCGGCGCGCGCAGCGTCGCGTAGCCGGACTGGTTGCGGGCGACGTCGAGCTGGGCACGCGCGGCGCGGACCTGGCTGGCGGCAGCCTGGTAGGCGGCCTCCTGCGCATCGCGCGTCGAACGGCTGACCAGCTGGTCTTCGGCGAGCGCCGCGTACCGCGCGCGGTCGGCGCGGGCGCGGACCAGCTCGGCCTCGGCGGAGGCGAGCCGCGCCTGCGCGGCGCCGGCCTCGAGCGCGAGGTCGCCGGGATCGAGTTCGGCCAGCAGGGCACCGCGTTCGACGCGCGCGCCGACGTCGACCGCACGGCGCACCAGCATGCCGCCGACCCGGAACGACAGCGGGCTCTCTTCGCGGGCCCGCACCTCGCCGGCGAACGCGGCCTGGCCCGCGTCGGACGCGGCGGGATGTGCCACCAGCACGGGCCGCGGGGGCGCTTCGGCCGGGGTGCGCTCGCCGCAGGCGGCCAGGCTGGAAACGATCGCACCCACCAGCAACCAGGACCGCACCGCCATGGCCTCTCCGCGTTGGCCTCGCGGCCGCTGGAAAACGGTGGCCATCCTATAATTATCAAACTCCATGGTCTAGTATTGGGGAATGTCCGTCTGCGCCGATCAAGACCCTCCCCGACCCGCGCCTGGCAGGCCCAAGGACCTCACCAAGCGCGCGGCGATCCTTGATGCCGCCAAGCAGATGTTCACGCGCCAGGGCTTCGACGGCGCCAGCATGGACCAGATCGCTGCGCTGGCCGGCGTGTCCAAGCTCACCATCTACAGCCACTTCGGCGACAAGGACGCGCTGTTCGTCGCGGTGGTGAACGCGGCCTGCGAGCAGCAGTTGCCCACCGCGCTGTTCGAACCGTCACCGGAGACGCCGCTGCGCGAGCGGCTGATGGACATTGCCCGCGCCTACCACGCGCTGGTGATGGCGCCGGAAACGGTCGCCAGCCATCGCATGCTGTGTGCGCCCCGGCTCGACTCCACGCTGGCGTGCAATTTCTGGAATGCCGGCCCGGCGCGGCTGCACGACGCATTCGCCGCATTGGTGGCGCGACGACAGGCCGCGGGCGATCTGGATGTCGCCGATCCCGCGCGCGCCGCCGGGCACTTCTTTTCGCTGGTGAAGGGCGAGGCCTTTGCGCGGCTCGTCATCGGATACCCAGACACGGCGGCGGAATCCGGCGTGGACGCGCACCTCGAATCCTGCGTCGACATGTTCCTGCGCGCCTTCGCGCGCGCCGGCCGGGCCCCTTGAACATCCCGCCGGCGGTCCCGGTGACTTCCGGCACTCAAGCCCACGCGGCCTGCCCCACCATGCTGTCGGCGTCCCCTCCCGCTATTTGACCTAAAATGGCCGGTCACCCAGACCCGCCAGGCCCCGCCATGACCCTTGATTACGCCAAAGCCCGCGAAGCCATGGTCGAACAACAGGTTCGCCCATGGGAGGTGCTCGACACCCGCGTCCTCGACGTGATCGTGCGGCTGCCCCGCGAGAGCTTCGTGCCGGCCGCGCACCGCGCGCTGGCCTATGCCGACCTCGCGATCCCGCTCGCGCACGGCGAGTCGATGATGAAGCCGGTGCTCGAAGGCCGTGCGCTGCAGGCGCTGGCGCTCGACGGCAGCGAGGACGTGCTCGAGATCGGCACCGGGAGCGGCTACATGGCCGCATGCCTGGGCCGCCTGGCGCGCTCGGTGCTCAGCATCGAACGCCACGGCGACATCGCCGCCGCCGCCCTGGCCACGCTGCACGCCGAGGGCCTGGCCAACGTCGACGTCGAACATGCCGATGCCTTTGCCTGGAACACCGACCGCAAGTTCGACGCGATCTGCGTCACCGGCGCGGTCGACACGGTGCCGTTGCACTTCCTAGGCTGGCTCCGTCCCGGCGGCCGCATGTTCATCGTCCGCGGCCGCGCGCCGGTGATGGAGGCCGTGCTCATGCACGCCGACGTCAACGGCACGCGCACGGAATCGTTGTTCGAGACCGACCTCGCCTATCTGGCGGGCGCGGCCCCCGTGCCGGCATTCGCGTTCTGAACGCCAGCCCACACCAAGGATCTTCCATGACCCGTCGTCCCCTCGTCCTCGCGCTCCTCCTGGCACTGCTGCCCGCCGCGGCATCGGCCGAAGACCTGCTGCAGGCCTACGAGCAGGCCCGCAACAGCGATCCGACATTTTCCGCCGCCGAATCCAGCCGGCTCGCGACCCGCGAAGGCGCGGTGCAGGCGCGCGCATCGCTGCTGCCCCAGATCGGCGGCAGCGCCTCGCTGTCGCGTTCGCGTACCGACACCTCGGGGCGCGATATCGATGAAGTGACCGGGCAGCCCTTCATCGGCCGCAGCGAGTCCGAGTCGACCACGCGCTCGCTGGGCGTGAACCTCAACCAGGCGGTGCTCGACCTGGGCCGCATCAGCAACCTGCGCTCGCAGCGCGAGCTGGCCACCGCGGCCGACTTCACGCTGGACTCGGCCGGCGACTCGCTGATCACCCGCACCTCGGCGGCGTACTTCAACGTGCTGGTCGCGATCGAGACGCTGGCCGCGGCGCAGGCGCAGGAAGCGGCGCTGAAGAAGCAGTTCGACTTCGCCGACAAGCGCCTCGAGGTCGGCCTGGCGCCGATCACCGACGTGCACGAGGCCCGCGCCCAGTACGACAGCGCGCGCGCCAACACCATCGTCACCGGCAACGCACTCGAAGACGCCTACCAGGCGCTGCGCCAGATCACCGGCACCGACGTGCGCAACCTCAAGGGCCTGCCGGAAGACTTCAGCCCGGCGCTGCCGACCGAACAGGCGGTCGACGGCTGGGTCACCAGCGCGGTCGACAACAATCCCGGCCTCAAGGCGCTGGAGCACCAGCTGCAGGCCGCCGGGCACGACGTCGGCACCGCCAAGGCCGGCCACCTGCCCACGATCTACCTCTCCGGCAACTACGGGGAAACCGACCGCTGGGGTGATCCCACGACGTTGCCGGGTGGTGCCGTCGCCCGGCTCGACGCCGAGTCGAAGTCGCGCAGCGTGGGGCTGACGCTGGACGTGCCGATCTTCTCCGGCGGCGCCACCCAGTCGCGCGTGCGCCAGGCCATCGCCACCCGCGACGTGCGCCAGGACCAGTACGAGGCCGAACGCCGCGCGCTGGTGCGCGAAACCCGCAACGCCTACCAGACGCTGGTGGCCGGCATCAGCGAGGTCGAGGCGCGCAAGGCGGCGGTGTTCTCCGCGCGCAGCGCCTACGAGGCCTCGCAGGTGGGGCTGGAAGTCGGCACGCGCACCGTGCTCGACGTGCTCAACAACCAGCAGACGCTGTTCAACGCCGAGCGCGAATACGCGCTGGCGCGTTACAACTTCCTGCAGAACCGGCTGTTGCTGGAGCAGGCGGCCGGCACCATCGATGTCGCCAGCGTGCAGGACGTGAATCGCCTGCTGACCGTCGATGCCGAAGCACGGCTTGAAGCGCCCGGAGCCAACGGCCGCTGAGCGCTGCGCAGGCGGCACGGAAACACAACAGGGCGCTTCGGCGCCCTGTTCCGTTCAGGGCGCCGGCGGCAGGTGGGGCGCGATCAGCTCCATGGTGCGCGCAAGGGCGCCGCGCCCGGCTTTCACCAGCTGCAGCCCGGCCTGCACCATCACGCCGCGTGCCTGGTCATCGGCGAGCAACTCGGCCACCGCCTCGCCGACCGCGTCGGCATCGGCAGCGATGCGCAGGGCGCCGGCCTCGTCGAGCTGGCGGGCGATGTCGCTGAAGTTATGCAGGTGCGGCCCCGTCACCACGGCCACGCCCAGCGCCGCAGGTTCGAGCAGGTTGTGTCCGCCCACCGGCTGCAGGCTGCCTCCCACGAAGGCCACGCGCGCGCAGGCGTAGAACTGCGTGAGTTCGCCGAGCGTGTCGACAACGAACACGTCGTCGTTTTGGTCCGGCCAGTGCGTGAACTGGCGCGTGGCAACCCGCCAGCCGGCTTCCACGCAGGCCTGCGTGACCGGGCGGAAGCGCTCGGGATGGCGCGGCGCCCACAGCAGCAGCAGCGCCGGCCAGTGCTCGCGCAGGCGCCGGTGGATGGCGATCACCGCGGCCTCCTCGTCGGGATGCGTGCTGGCCGCGATCCACGCCAGGCGACCGCCGCTGTGCCCTGCGAATGCGGCGGCGGTGCGCCGTGCCGCGTCGTCCACCGCGATGTCGAACTTGAGGTTGCCGAGCACGGTGATCGCGGCAGGTTCGGCGCCCAGGCGCACGAAGCGCTCGCCGTCGGCTGCCGACTGCGCGGCGACGCGATGCAGCGTGCGCAGCGCGCGCGCCACCAGCGGCCGCAGCACGCGGTAGCCGCGCAGGGACCGCTCCGACAGCCGCGCGTTCACCAGGTAGGCGGGAATGCCGTGGTCGCGGCAGCAGAACAGCAGGTTCGGCCACAGCTCGGTTTCCAGCACCAGCGCCAGCCGTGGCCGGTGGTGCGCAAGGAAGCGCCGCACCGCGCCCGACAGGTCATAGGGCAGGTAGACGTGCGCGACGCGCTCGCCCCACAGCGCCCGGACGCGCGACGAGCCGGTCGGGGTGATGGTGGTCACCAGCAGGCGCAGGTCGGGGCGCGCGGCCAGCAGCGCATCCACCAGCGGCGCCGCGGCGTTCACTTCGCCCACCGATACCGCGTGCACCCACACGCAGCCGTCGCCCTCCACGGGCGGCGTGCGGTAGATCGCGTAGCGCTCGTCCCAGCGCTGCAGGTAGCCGGCCTGGCGGAATCCGCGCCAGATCAGGTGGTACACCGTGACTGGCACCAGCAGGTACAGCACGGCCGAGTACAGACCGCGCAGCAGGCGTTCAACGGCGCGTTCGCTTGGGGCGGCCTTCATGCGGCAAGGATAGCGAAGCCGCCGGGCCTGCGGCGGGCCGGCGGGCCACGACCGGTAGAATCCCCGCATGTCCGATTCCGACAACACGCCGCCGCTGGCGCCGCGCCACTGGCCGACCTGGCTCGGCATCGCCGCGATGGCGCTGCTGGCGCGCCTGCCGTGGCCATTGCAGCGCGCGGTCGGTCGCGCGTTCGGCGCACTGTTGCGCGCCGCGCTGCCGCGGCGCCGCCACATCGCCGCGCGCAATATCGCGTTGTGTTTCCCGGAGCTCGACGCCGCCGCGCGCGACGCGCTGCTGCGCCGCCACTTCGCCGCGATCGGCATCGGCGTGTTCGAGTTCGCGCGCGCCTGGTGGGGCTCGGTGGCGCCGCTGCGCCGCGGGCTGGTGGTCGAAGGCCTCGAACACGTGCACGCGCCGCGCGCCGCGGGCCGCGGGGTGATCGTGGTCTCAGGGCACTTCACCACGCTCGAGGTCTGCGGCCGGCTGATGTGCGACCACATCCCGCTGGCCGGCATGTACCGGCCGCATGCGCAGGCGGCGATGGAATGGGCGGTGCGCCGCGGCCGCGCGCGCTATGCCGCTGCGATGTTCCCCAAGCAGGACCTGCGCGGCGCGGTGCGCCACCTCAAGCGTGGCGGCCTGCTCTGGTACGCGCCCGACCAGGACCCGAGCCGCGGCGACAGCGTGTTCGTGCCGTTCTTCGGCCAGCCGGCGCACAGCCTGAAATCGACCCACCAGCTGGCGCGCATGTCGGGCGCGGCCGTGGTGTTCTTCCAGCACGCGCGCCGCGCGGATGGCGGCTACACGCTGCGCCTGTTTCCCGCGACCGCCGGCTATCCGACCGCGGACGCCGTGGCCGACACCGCCGAAGTGATGGCCGCCATCGAGACCATGGTGCGCGCCGCGCCCGAGCAGTACCTGTGGATCCACCGCCGCTTCAAGCGGCGTCCGGACGGGGGCTCGGTGTACTGACGCGCGCCAGCAGGCTGCCGGCGTAGAGCGCGGCGAGCATCAGCGTCAGGCCACCCCAGAACGTGGAATAGAACGCCAGGTGGGTGTTGAACGGGAACACCGTCACCAGCAGGGCGAGCATCGCCGGCCGCGCGCGCTCACGCGCGGCGACGTCGGCGAAGCGCCAGGCGCGCAGCGCCAGTGCCATGCCCGCCAGCCACAGCAACAGCCCGATCACGCCGGTTTCGCTCAGCACTTCCAGCACGATCTGGTGCGCATGCAGCGCCGGCCCTTCGCCCCAGGCCGGCACGTCACCGGCCTGCGGATCGCAGGCCGGGAACGCCTCGCGGAAGCCGCGCGCGCCGACGCCGTTGAAGGGATGCGCGCGCGCCATGCACAGCGCCGCGCCCCAGATCCGCGTGCGCCCGGACAGTGCGCTGTCGACGCCGGTCTCGTCCGCCGACAGCGCATGGGTGGTGCGTTCGATGCGGTCGCGGACATCCGGCGACGCCAGCCCCAGCGCCAGCACTGTCACCAGGCCGAACGCGAACACGAGCAGCAGGCGCTTCCAGCCGAGCAGGCGCCAACCCGACAGCACCAGCACCAGCGCATAGGTCAGCCACGAGGCGCGCGAACCGGCGAACACGATCACGATGCCGATTGCCGCGGCGGCGACCACCCAGCCGGCGGTGTGCCAGCGCCGCCCCGCGGCATACAGCGCGAACGGCGACAGGCTGGCCAGCACCACGCCGAGCTTGAGGTTGCACGGGCCGAGCACGCCGCCCAGGCGGTCGGCGCTGGCCAGTTCTTCGAGGTTGCACATCGGCCGACCGCTGATCGCCTGCTTGGCGGCATCGATCCCCCAGAACAGCGGGCTGGTGCCGAAGGCGACCTCGGCCAGCGCGTCCAGGGTCCACACGCCCACGATCACCGCCAGCCCGATGAAGGTCAGCCGACGGCCGCGCTCGCTGGCCACGGCGATCGCCACCAGCCAGAGGAACGGCAGGTAGCGCAGGTCGACCGCGGCTTCGCGCAGCGCGCGCGCCGGATCCACGGCATCGGGCGCGGACAGCAGTTCGGGCAGCCAGTAGGCGAAGAACAGCACGCTGGTCAGCGCCCACGCCGGGCCGCTGAGCAGCGCGCCACCGCCGCGGAAGCGCGCGGTGAGCAGCTTGATGATCGCCAGCAGCGCGCCGAGCACCATCACGCCCTCGGCATAGCCGGGCGCGGGCCAGAGCGCGACGAACGCCAGCACCCAGTGCGGCGCCCAGCGCCATCCGCTGGGCGCGGGCGCACCTGCCGGTGGCAGCGTGTCAGCGGAGTTCGTCATAGACCGAAAGCGTGGCGTCCTGCATCGTCCGGAGCAAGTAGGTCACGGGGATGGCGGTCATCGTAGCCGGTGCCCGTGACGGCTGTCCGAGCAGCGCGCGCGCGCGCGCCAGCAGCGCCGCGGCATCGAACGCGGGCACCGCGCCGGCCGGCTGCAGCTCGTGCAGCAGCTCACCCACCCCGCCGTGGTCCCAGCCGAGCACCTGGCGGCCGACCGCCAGCGCTTCGACCACGGTGCGCCCGAAGGCCTCCGGTTTGCGCGACAGCTGCAGCACCAGGTCGCAGGCCGCGTAGGCATCGGCGATGGCCGTGGTCGGGGGCGCGATCACCACCGCGTCGGCGATGCCGAGGGCGGCGGCGGACGCCTCCAGCTCGTCGACGTACGCCGCACGCGCCGAGTCGCGCGCACCCGGCATCCAAAGGCGCGCATCGAGGCCGTCCGAGCGCAGCGCGGCCAGCAGCGCCAGCGCATCGCCATGCCCCTTGAGCCGGGTGCCGCGACCCGGCAGCAGCAGCAACCGGCCCTCGCCGGCCAGACGGCTGTCCGACGCGGCGGCGCGCGCGCGCGCAGCGGGGTCCGGCCAGGGCGCGCGCGGGAACGCCGCGGGGTCGATGCCACGCGGGATCACCCGCAGGCGCGCGGGATCGGTGCCCGGGTACGCGCGCAGCACGTAGGCGCGCACCGTGTCGGACACGCATATGACGCGTTCGCCACGGGTCATGATCGCGCTGTAGCGCGAGGGCGAGTTCAAGCCGTGGACCGTGGTGACCAGGCGCGGGCGGCCTGTTTCGGGGATGCCGCGCAGCGCGCGCCAGGCGACCCACGCCGGCAGCCGCGAGCGTGCGTGCACGATGTCCACGCCGTGCTCGACGCACAGCCGACGCAGCGGCCGCACCTGGCCCAGCGTCGCCAGTGACTTGCGGCCCAGCGGCAGCTCCACGTGCACGGCACCGGTGGCACGCAGCGCCGGCAGCAGGCGCCCGCCGGCCGATGCGACCAGGGCGCGGTGGCCGGCCCGCACCAGCGCCTCGGCGATCTCGATGGTGGAGCGCTCGACGCCGCCGGATTCCAGCGCCGGCAACACCTGCAGGACTGTCAGCGGCCGGTGCATGCGCCCGCAGCCGCCCGTGCCGGTCTCAGTCGACCAGCACGAAATGGGCGCTGCAGTACGGGCAGTCGGCCTGGCCGCCGTCGGCTTCGATCGGCAGGTAGACGCGCGGATGCGAGTTCCACAGCGCCATCGACGGCAGCGGGCAGCTCAGCGGCAGGTCGGCGCGCCGGACCTCGTACTGCGTCTGGGCGTTGGCCACGGTGGGCTGCGTCGGAGCGGTGGACATGGGTGCGGTGCCAGATGGAAAACGGAAACCGGAGTTTACCGCGCCGCCAGCGGCACGGCCCGCGCTCAGGCCGGCAGCTCGAACAGCAGCGCGTGCGTAGCGGCGCCGGGTAAGGCCACCAGCGTTGCAGGTGCCGGCGAATGGGCGTCCCAGGCCAGTCCGTCGCCCGCGGACAATGCCTGGCCGTCGACCGCCGCAGCGCCTTCGAGCAGCTGCAGCCAGCCACGGCGTCCCGCCACGGCGTCGAGCGCGAGCGATGCGCCGGCTTCGAGCCGCGCGCTGCGCAACCGCGCGTCCTGGCGCAGAAGGAGCGGACGGTCATCGCCCGCTGCGCCATCCACGCCATCGCATCCCTCGCGGTCCGCGCGGTCCGCGCGGTCCGCGGACTCATGGAACTCCCCGCCGGCGGCGAGCGTGAGCCAGGCGCCGCTTGCCGTGGCAGACGCCGGAGCGACCGCGATACCGGGCGCCGCGTTCACGCGGTCCGGCTGGATCCAGGCTTCCAGCAGGCGCAGTGGCGCTGTGGCCGAGGCATTGGCCAGCCGGCAGTCCATGCCGTGCCCGGCGCCGATCCACGCCGCGCCCCTTGCGGTGACTTCGCGCGGATCGAAGCCTGCGCAATCGATGCGCAGGCGACCTTCCAGCACCAGCAGGACGAGGTCCATGTTGGCGATGCGGGCAGCCTCGCCCACCGCGCCGGGCGCCCACGCCTGCGTCGACAGCACGCGCAGCGCGCCCCAGCCCATCCACGCGCGATCGATCGCGTCGCCGCGCGAGAACGCGTGCCGCGCATCCACGCCGCCGGCGACAATGCGTCCGCGCGCAGCGGCGCGGCGGAGCAGCGCGTTCCCAGGCGCCATCACTCGATCCTGGCGGCCTCGTCGAACGACAGCCGCGGCGAACGCGGGAACAGCTGCGCAGGATCGCCGTGGCCCAGGTTGACGAGGATGTTGGAACGCACCGCCGTGCCCTGGAAAAACGCCGCGTCGACCATCGCGTTGTCGAAGCCGCTCATCGGCCCGCAGTCGAGGCCGAGCGCGCGCGCGGCCATGATCAGGTAGGCCGCCTGCATGCTGGAGCCACGCAGGCCCACGCGCTCCAGGCGCGCTTCGTCGGAGCCGGCGAACCACGAACGCGCATCGGTATGCGGGAACAGCACCGGCAGCTTGTCGTAGAACGCCATGTCGTGGCCGATGATCACGGTGACCGGCGCGGCCAGGGTCTTGTCGCGGTTGCCGTCGCTGAGCGCCGGCGCCAGGCGCGCCTTGGCTTCCGCCGACTTCACGAACACGAAGCGCGCCGGGCAGGCATTGGCCTCGGTGGGACCGAACTTCACCAGGTCGTAGAGCGCGCGCAGGCTGTCGTCGCCGACCTCGCCGCCAATCGCGTTGTGGGTGCGGGCCTCGCGGAACAGGCGGGCAAGCGCGGTGGCGGGCAATGCATCGGTCATCAGGTGTCCTCTCGATCGCGGGTTCGGCTGGACCGGGAAGTGTAGAGTCCGCCCGGAGAAACCACAGGCCCGGCCCCGGAACGGATGGTCACGACAGCAGAACGCGCGCACCCGGCCGTCGCCTGGGCGCTGAGCGATGGACGCGCCGGCAACGCGCGCCAGGCCACCGCGCTTGCCGAAGCGCTGGGCGTCGGTGCCGTGGACGACGTGGCGCTGGCGGCGCGCGCACCGTGGTCGTGGCTTGCGCCACGCTGCCTGCCGGGCGCCGCGCAGGCCTTCGGCGCGCCGTTCGCGGCGAGCCTGGCAGCGCCACCGCTGGTCGCCGTCGGCTGTGGCCGGCAGGCGGCGCTGGCCACGCGCCTGCTGCGCGCACGCGGCGCGCGCGCGGTGCAGGTGCTCGATCCGCGCATCGACCCGCGCCACTGGGATCTGGTCGTCACCCCTGCGCATGACGGCTTGCGCGGCGACAACGTGATCACCACGCTCGGCAGCCTGCATGCGATCGACGACGCCTGGCTGGCGCGCGCGCGGATGGAATTCGCGGACTTCGCGGAGCTGCCGTCGCCGCGCACCGCCCTGCTGCTCGGCGGGCCGAGCGCGCATGCCGGCTTCGACCTTGTGGCATTTCAAGGCTTGCTGGCGCTGGCCGACGCCGTGGCCGCGCGCGAAGGCGGCAGCCTGCTGGTGACGGCCTCGCGGCGCACGCCGCCCGCACTGCGCGATGCCCTGCGCGCGCACCGCGGCCGCGTGTCGCTGATGGCGTGGGTGGACGACACCGATGGCCGCAACCCCTATCCCGGCATGCTGGCCTGGGCGGACCGCATCGTGTGCACCGCCGACTCCGTGAACATGCTGTCCGAAGCCTGCGCCACCGCGGCGCCGGTGTTCGTGGCCGGCGCGGACCGCGTGCGCGGACGGCCGCGGCGCTTCGTCGACGAACTGCTGTCGCGCGGGCGCGTCCGCGCGGTGGACGAGCGCCTCGACGGCTACATCGCCATTCCGCTGCGCGAGACCGGGCGCATCGCCGGCGAGGTGCGTGCGCGGCTCGGACTCGCCTGACCTGGCGCGTGGCGGCGCGGCTTGGCTTATCCTCGCCGCATCCGCGCACCGGTGACGCCATGGACATCGCAAGCCAGACCGACCGCCCCATCGACCGCTGGTTCGCGAGCTATTCCGGCGACCACCGCAATGCCCGCAACCAGGCCATCCACGTGTTCGCGGTGCCGGCCATCCTGTGGAGCGTGATCGCCCTGCTGTGGTGCATCCCGTCGCCGGGCACCGCGCTCCGCCAAGGGGTGTGGGCGGCGCTGGCGATGTTCGCGGCCTGGCTGTTCTACCAGCGCGCGTCGCGCCCGCTCGGCGTCGGCATGGCGGTGCAGCTGCTGGCCATGGCCTCGCTGTGCTGGTGGCTGCACGACGCGCTGGGCACGCGCGGGCTGCTGGCGCTCGCCGTAGGCGTGTTCGTGGTGGCGTGGATCGCGCAGTTCATCGGCCACCGCATCGAAGGCCGCAAGCCGAGCTTTTTCACCGACCTGGTGTATCTGCTGATCGGCCCGGCCTGGGTGCTGGCCAAGCTCTACCGCCGCCTGGGGTGGCGCTGGTAGGAGCGTCGCGGCACCGCGCAACACTGCATGCCATGACCCGGGACGGCCGGCACGCGCGGCGGCCACCCACAGCGGCGACAATGGCGCATGTCCCCACGCGACCTCTTCCTGATCCTGGCCATCTGCATGGCGTGGGCGGGGAATTTCCTGTTCTCGGCCTACGCGCTGCTCGAGATGCCGGCGTTCCTGTACACCGCACTGCGCATGGGCATCGTGGCGCTGGTCCTGCTGCCGTTCCTGAAGCCCGTGCCGCGCGCGCAGTGGCCGCGCTTCCTGGCCGTGGCGCTGTGCATGAACGTGCTGCACTTCGGCCTGAGCTTCTGGGCGCTGCGCCTGGCGGGTGAACTGTCGGCGGTGGCGATCGTGATGCAGAGCTACGTGCCGATGTCGGCGCTGCTGGCCTGGGTGGTGCTGGGCGAGCGTTTCGCCTGGCGCACCGGCACCGCGATCGCGGTGAGCTTCATCGGCGTGCTGGTGATCGGCTTCGATCCCTCGATCGTCGAAAAGCCGGCCGCGATCCTGGCGATGCTGGTGTCGGCGGGCTTCCTGGCGCTGGGCACGGTGCTGATGCGGCGCCTGGGCGGCATCGGCATGCTGACCCAGCAGGGCTGGAGCGCGCTGATCGCGGTGCTGCCGCTGCTGGCGATCAGCCTGGTGTTCGAACCCGGCGGCGTGTCGGCGCTGGCCACGTTCTCGCCGCGTGCCTGGATCGGGGTGACGTATTCGGCGCTGGTCGCCTCGCTGCTCGGCCATGGTGTGTATTTCCTGCTGCTGCAGCGCCATCCGGTGGCGCAGCTCACGCCGTGGCTCATGCTGACGCCGCTGCTGGCGGTCCTGCTGGGCATCGTGTTCTGGGGCGACCGCCCCGGTCCGCAGCTGTGGATCGGCGGCGCGCTGGTGCTGGGCGGCGTGGTCGCGATCGCGCTGCGCGCCATGGCCACCGCGCGGCCGCTGCCGCCGGCGCGCGAGATCTGATTCAGCGCGGGTCGAACATCGCGGCGTCCGGCCGGAACGGGCGCGGCGCGTGGCCGAGGTCGTCCATCGCCGGCCGCGCGTCGAACACCAGGTCCTGGCGCAGGCGCAGCTGTGCCGCGGCACCGAAGCCCTGCAGCAGACCCGCTGCACGGGCCGCCGCCGCAAGGCCGGCGAAAACCGGCGCGGGCAGCTCGACCAGCCGTGCCGGCGGCTGCAGCGCGACCAGTACCCGCGCCACCATGTCGCAATACGGCAGGGTTTCACCTCCGGGAAGGTCGTAGGAACGCCCCTGGCTGGCGGCCCCGGCCGCGATCGCGGACATCGCGGTGGCCGCGAGGTCATCCACGTGCACTGGCTGGCGCAGCCCGTCGGCACCGCGCGGCAGCGCGAACCAGCCGCGCCGCCGCGCCAGCGCCGCGATCCGCGACAGCGTGAGGTCGCGCCCGGCGCCGTAGACCAGGGTCGGGCGCAGCAGCGTGGCCGCCGTGCCGCGCCGTGCCGCGGTCGCCAACAGCCGCGCTTCGGCAACGGCCAGGCGCGCTGCGAGTTCGCGCTCGCCGGCATCGGCCGAGCCCTGCTTCACGGCGAGGCTGGTGGACCCGAATGCGACCAGGCGCGGCGTGTCGACGCGGGCATCTTCGAACCAGCGCGCGAAACGGTCGAGGGGGCCGCAGCCCAGCACCACGTCGTAGCGCGCTTCGAGCCCGGGCATCGCGTCGAAACCGCCGCGCAGCCAGCGCACGCCCTCGCCCGCCGTTTGCTCCGTGCGCGACAGCGCATCCACGCGCCAGCCCGCAGCCAACAGGCGCGCGAGCAGCGCGGCGCCGATCTGGCCGCTGCCACCGAACAGCAGCGCGCGGGGGTGCGCATGGTCATGCAATTCCATCCGCGAAAGCATAGGCGAAGCCGCGCGATGCGGAGGAACGTACATCCCCCGCTGCTAGAATCGACCGCTGCCGCGCGCGCCGCGGCACTCCCCCGACGACAAGGACCCCGATGCTGGAGTTGATGCTGGCCCTGCCGTTCCTGTTTGCGCTGGTGCTCGCGATCCTCCGCGATGCGCCGGCCCGCGCATGTGCGTGGCTGGCCGGGCTGGCGCCCCTCCTGGGCCTGGCGATCCTGGCATGGTTCACCCCGGACGTGATCGCGGGTGGCATCCCGCGGGCGATGCACGACTGGCTGCCGGAGGCCGGACTGGCGCTGAGCCTGCGCCTCGACGGACTGGCGTGGATGTTCGCGCTGATGGTGCTGGGCATCGGCGGCCTGGTGGTGATGTATGCCCACTACTACCTCGGGCCGCAGGAAAAGACCCGGCGCTTCTTCTGCTTCCTGCTGCTGTTCATGGGCGCGATGCTGGGCATGGTGCTGTCCGGCAACCTGCTGCTCACGGTGGTGTTCTGGGAGCTGACATCGATCAGCTCGTTCCTGCTGATCGGCTTCTGGTTCCACCGCGACGACGCCCGCGAGGGCGCGCGCATGGCACTCACCATCACCGCGGCCGGCGGCCTGGCGCTGCTGGGCGGCGTGGTGCTGATCGGCCGCGTGGTGGGCAGCTACGAGCTGGACGCCGTGCTCGCGTCGGGCGCCGCGATCCGCGCCCACGAGCTCTATCCCTGGATCCTGGGCCTGGTGCTGGCCGCGGTGTTCACCAAGAGCGCGCAGTTCCCGTTCCACTTCTGGCTCCCGCACGCGATGGCGGCACCGACGCCGGTGTCCGCCTACCTGCACTCGGCGACCATGGTGAAGGCCGGCGTGTTCCTGCTGGCGCGGCTGCATCCCTCGCTCGCCGGCACCGACCTGTTCTTCTACGTGGTGTCCGGCATCGGCGCGCTGACCCTGCTGGTCGGCGCGTGGAACGCCATCTTCCAGCACGACATGAAGGGCGTGCTGGCGTACTCCACCATCTCGCACCTCGGCCTGATCACCCTGCTGCTGGGCCTGTCGACGCCGATGGCGACGGTGGCGGCGCTGTTCCACATCCTCAACCACGCGACGTTCAAGGCCTCGCTGTTCATGGCCGCCGGCATCATCGACCACGAGGCCGGCACCCGCGACATGCGACGGCTGGGCGGGCTGTGGCGGCTGATGCCCTACACCAGTGCACTGGCCATCATCGCCTCGCTGGCGATGGCCGGCATTCCGCTGCTCAACGGCTTCCTGTCCAAGGAGATGTTCTTCGCGCAGGCGCTGGAGATCGAGGGCGACGATGCGATGCGCACCTTCATCACCGTGGCGGCGTTCCTGTTCGCGACCTTCGGCGTGGCCTACAGCCTGCGTTTCGTCCATGACACCTTCCTCGGCAGTGGCCCGCGCGAGGTGACGCAGGAGGTCCACGAGGCGCCGACCTTCATGCGCTTGCCGGTGGCCGTGCTTGTGATCGCCTGCGTTGCGGTCGGCGTGGCGCCGCAGTGGACCGTCGGCCCGCTGCTGGCCACCGCCGCGCGCGGCGTGCTCGGCGACGCGGTGCCCGCGTACAGCCTGTCGGTCTGGCACGGCTTCAACATGCCGCTGCTGATGAGCCTCGGCGGCGTGGCCTGCGGCGTCGCGCTATACCTCGGCCTGCGCAAGGTGCTGGACCTGCACGCCATCGTGCAGCGCTCGCTGGGGCGCCGGCTGTTCCACCTCAACATCGAGGCGCTGTTCCGCCTTGCGCGGCGCTTCACCCACACCATCGCCAACGGCAGCATGCAGCGCAGCCTGCTGTGGCTGGTGCTGGTGGCGATTTCCGCGGGCGCCGCGCCCTTCATCGCCGGCTGGGGCGAGCCGCGCGAAGCGCTCGTCTTCGAATCCAGGCCGATGGTGCACCTGGCCTGGGTGCTGTGGCTGATGCTGGTCGGCTGCGCGCTCGCCACGCTGGCCCTGTACCGCCAGCGCCTGCTCGCGGTGCTGGTGATGGGCGGCTGCGGGCTGGCGGTCAGCATGACGTTCGTGGCGCTTTCGGCACCCGACCTGGCCCTGACCCAGCTGCTGGTGGAACTGGTGACCGTCGCCCTGATGCTGCTTGGCCTGCACTACCTGCCCAAGGATTCGCCACCACCGCGTTCACTGCCGCGCCGGGTGCGCGACGGCGTGGTGGCGCTGGCGGCCGGTGCCGGCACCGCCGGCCTGGCGTGGGCGATGATGGTGCGGCCGCCGGTCAACGCCGCGGCCGCCGAGATCACCGCGCGCGCGCTGCCCGAGGCGTGGGGCAGCAACATCGTCAACGTGATCCTGGTCGACTTCCGCGGTTTCGACACCCTGGGCGAGATCACCGTGTTCGGCATCGCCGGGCTGGTGGTGCACGCCATGCTGCGCCGCGCGCGCATGGCGCCGGAGAAGATCATGCCCGGCCCGCCGGTCAAGCTGCCGGTGCCGGCCGACCTCGCGCAGATGATGTTCCCGCTGACGCTGGTGGTGTCGATCTTCCTGTTCCTGCGCGGCCACAACGCGCCGGGCGGCGGCTTCATCGCCGGCCTGACGCTGGCCGTGCCGCTGCTGATCCAGTACGTGATCCAGGGCGCCGAGTCGGTGGAATCGCGGTTCGGCTTCGACTACATCCGCGCCATCGGCGCCGGGCTGATGGTCGCGCTGGTCGCGGGCGTGGGCCCCATGCTGTTCGGCCTGCCGTTCCTCAGCAGCGGCCACTACGACCTGGAGCTGCCGCTGCTCGGCGTCATCCCGCTGGCCAGTTCGGCGGCGTTCGACGTCGGCGTGTACCTGGTGGTGTTCGGCAGCACCATGCTGATCCTGTCGATGATGGGCACGCTGAAGCCTTCCAAGACCATGGTCGCCCACCGGGGCACCATCAACCCGGCCACGCGCTCGGCCGTCACCGGGGAGGCCAACTGATGGAGTTCGCGATCGCCAGCGGTATCGGCGTGCTGGTCTCGACCGGCGTGTACCTGATGCTGCGCGCCCGCTCGTTCGACGTGATCCTGGGGCTGACCCTGCTGTCGTACGCCACCAACCTGCTGATCTTCTCAAGCGGCCGCCTGGTGGTGGGCAAGCCGCCGATCCTTCGCGACGGCGTCGACGCCACGCTGGCCAACTACACCGACCCGCTGCCGCAGGCGCTGGTCCTGACCGCGATCGTGATCGCGTTCGCCATGACCGCGGTGATGATCGTGCTGGCCATGCGCAGCCGCGCCGACAACGACAGCGACCATGTCGACGCCGGCGACATGATCGACCGCCCGGGGAAGGAGTCGTGAGCCAGCTGCCGATCCTGCCGATCCTGCTGCCGCTGCTCGGCGGCGCGCTGTCGCTGTTCGTGGAGCACCGCCGCTTCGGCACCGTGGTGCAGCGCTCGGTGGGCTGGATCTCGATGCTGGCCACGTTTGCAGCGGCCGTGATGCTGGTGGCGCGTGCCGGCGACGACCAGGTGCTGGTCTACCTGCTCGGCGACTGGCCGGCGCGGATCGGCATCGCGCTGGTGGTGGACCGCCTGTCGGCGCTGATGGTGCTCGCCACCGCGATGCTCGCGGGCGCCTGCCTGCTGCACGCCTGCTCCGGCTGGGACCGGCGCGCGCCGCATTTCCACGCGCTCTTCCAGTTCCAGCTGATGGGCCTCAACGGCGCGTTCCTGACCGGCGACATCTTCAACCTGTTCGTGTTCTTCGAGGTCATGCTGATCGCTTCCTACGGCCTGCTGCTGTCCGGCGGCCGCGGCGTGCGCATGAGCGCGGGCCTGCACTACGTGGTGTTCAACGTCGCATCGGCGACGCTGTTCCTGATCGCGCTGGGCCTGGTGTATGGCGTGTTCGGCACGCTCAACATGGCCGAACTCGCGGTGCGCGTGGCCGAGCTGCCGGCGCGCGATCTTCCGCTCGCCAAGGCCACCCTCGGCCTGCTGCTGGTGGTGTTCTGCGCCAAGGCCGCGCTGCTGCCGCTGTACCTGTGGCTGCCGGAAACCTACACGCGCGCGCCGGCGGCGGTCGCGGCGCTGTTCGTCATCATGACCAAGGTCGGCATCTACGCGGTGCTGCGCGTCGGCTCGCTGCTGCTCGGCGAACCGGCGGGCGCCATGGCCGGATACGGCTGGGAATGGATGCTGCCCGCGGCGGTCACCGGGCTGGTGCTGGGCGCGCTGGGCGTGATGGCGGCGACGCGGCTGCGGGTGCTGGTGGTGTACCTGGTGCTGGTGTCGGCGACCACGCTGTTCATCGCCTTCGGGCTGCGCCAGCCGGGCACCATCGCCGCCGGCCTGTACTACCTGGTGCACAGCAGCTTCACGGCCGCCGCACTGTTCCTGATCGCCGACCTGGTGCGCCGCGGCCGCGGCGACGCCGGCGATGCCCTGCGCGCCTTCGCGCCGGCGCCGGGCGTACGCACGATGGCCGGGGTGATGTTCCTGGTGGCGGCGGTGTCGATCGCCGGCCTGCCGCCGCTGTCCGGCTTCATCGGCAAGACGCTGCTGCTGCAGTCGGTGCCGGACGCCGCCGTGCAATGGGCATGGCCGGCCATCCTCGGCAGCAGCATGCTGGTGGTGGTGGGCCTGACCCGGGCCGGCACGCGCATCTTCTGGAAGCCGGCCCCGGCCGCCGCCGCCGTCGCCGAACATGCCGCCGGCGCGCGCGGGCGCGGCCGCCTGCGCCTGCCCGAGACCCTCGCCACCGTGCTGCTGTTGTCCTACGGCGTGGCGATGGCGCTGGCACCGGCGCCGATCCTGCGCTACACGCAGGCCGCCGCCGCGCAGCTGCTGGCGCCGGCCGCCTACGTGCAGCACCTGCGTGCGGCGCAACCCGCGGGGCGACAGCCATGAACCGCCGCAGCTGGCTGCCGTCCATGCCCCTGTCGCTCGGGATCATCGTGTTCTGGATGCTGATGGTCGCCGAGCTCAATCTCGCCCAGTTCGCCATGGCGCTGCTGCTGGGGCTGGCGATCCCGCCGTTCGCCTCACGCCTGGACCGCGAGTTCGCACGCATCGGCAGCCTGCGCCCGCTGCCGCGCCTGCTGGTGGTGCTGCTGTGGGACATTCTGCTGTGCAACCTGCGCGTCGCGCGCCAGGTGCTGGGCCGCGAGTCGAGCATCCACCCGGGCTTCATCTGGTATCCGCTGGACATCGGCAACATCCACGGCATCACCGCGCTGGCCTGCTGCATCACGCTGACGCCGGGCACGGTGACCGCCGCACTGTCCGATGACCGCCGCTACCTGCTGGTGCACGTGCTCGACCTGGCCGACGAGGCGCAGCTGGTGGCCGACATCAAGCGCCGCTACGAATGCCCGCTGATGGAGATCTTCCCTTGAACACACCCGAACTCGCCGGCATCCAGCTGTTCGGTCATGGCCTGATCGACATGACGATCGGCGTGTCGATGTACGCGGTCGGTGCCTCTATGTTGCTGGCGCTGTGGCGCCTGCTGCGCGGCCCCACCGTGCCGGACCGCATCCTCGCCCTCGACACCCTCAACGTCACCGCCATCGCCGAGCTGATGCTGCTGGGCATGTACCTGAAATCCGCGGTGTACTTCGAGGCTGCGCTGATCATCGCGATGCTCGGCTTCGTGAGCACGGTGGTGCTGTCCAAGTACGTCATCCGCCGGGACATCGTGGAATGAGCGTCTTCTGGGAACTGCTGCTGGTCGTGCTGCTGCTGGTCGGCAGCTTCTTCATCCTGATGGGCGGCATCAGCCTGGTGCGGCTGTCGGAATTCTTCAAGCGCCTGCACGGACCGACCAAGGCCAGCACCCTGGGCGTCGGCTGCGTGCTCGCCGCCTCGGTGGGCTACCACCTGTTCGTGGGCAGCGATCCGCAGCCGCGCGAGCTGCTGATCACCGCGTTCCTGCTGATCACCGCGCCGATCAGCGCGCACCTGATGTCCAAGGCGGCGCTGTCGCTGCGCATGGACGAGCGCCCGCAGCTGCCAGGCAAGTCGGACGAGGACACGCACGTGCCGCCGCGTCCCGACGGCGGCGACGACGACGCGATCTGAGGCGCCCCGACACGCTGGACGCCGGCGCGCCCGCCAGTTGCGGCTTCAGCCGAGCATCGCCAGTTCGATGCCCACCCACGCGAGCAGCGCGGCCAGCAGCAAGGCGCCTTCCACCCGGCTGACGGTGGTGTCGCCGCGCAGCAGCGGCACCAGCAGCAGCGCGAACAGGAACGCCATCGGCAGTTCGAAGCGCACGAACGAGGCCGGTGCCGGTACCCCGCCGACCACCGCCATGCCGCCGATCACCACCAGCAGGTTGAACAGGCAGGAGCCGATCACGTGCCCGGCGACGATGTCGCCCTGGCCACGGCGCGCCGCGGCAACCGCCGCCGCCATTTCCGGCAGCGCGGTGCCGATCGCCACCACCAGCAGGCCGGTGACCAGCGGCTCCATGCCCAGCGCCATGCCGATGCGCGGCGCGGCGCCCACCACCAGGCCCGCGCCGTAATACAGCAGGCCGGCCGCCACCACCAGGCGGACCACGTGCAGGCCCACCCCGCCGCGCGTGGCGGCGAACGCCTGCAGCGCGTCGATCACGCCGGGCCGCTCGTCACGCGCCCGCACCAGCGCGAACACCAGCACGCCGACAAACCCGGCCAGCAGCAGCCCGCCTTCGCCGCGCGACAGCTGGCCGTCCCAGCCGAAGCCGATCACCGCCAGCGTCGCCAGCAGCAGGACCAGCAGCAGCGGCGCGAGCGCACGCCAGCGCACCACCAGCGGCGCCGCGAGCGCCGCGGCACCGAGCGTCAATCCGACGTTGGCGATGTTGCTGCCGACGGCGTTGCCGAGCGCCAGCGCCGGCTCGCCGGCGAACACCGCGCGCGCATTGACCGCGAGTTCGGGCAACGACGTGGCGAACGCCACCAGCACCAGGCCGGCAACGAATGGCGACGCGCCCAGGCGCTGCGCCAGCCCCGAGGCGCCCTTGACCAGCGAATCACCGCCCAGCGCCAGCAGCGCGAGGCCGAGGACGAACAAACCGATGGCGGTCAGCATGGCGCGACTCCCTTGGTGGCACGGGACGGGTCGGGTTCACGCGCGTCGCTGGCCCGGCCGCGGCGCGCGGCGAAGGCTCAGCTGCAGCCTTCGACGTAGTCGATCTGCGGCACCATGCCCACGCGCCACGAAGTGACCTTGCCGGCGGCGTCGAGTTCGAACACCAGCTTCGACGGCAGGCCACCGCCATCCTCGGCTGACCTCAGTACCTTGCCGCCCTGCACGTACTTGTGCGGCAGCGTTTCGAGCGTGCCGCCGTAGAGCGCCTGGATCGCGGCCTCGTCCATGCCGACCTTGCCGCCGCCGGGCGCGGCGATGTCGGGAGACTCGACGCTGTAGCGCACCAGCACGTCGTTCTCGAACATGAAGGCGAGCTGCGCCGGCGTCGATTGCCCCGCCGGACTCAGGTGGAAGCAGGCCGCCGGGTCGCGCGGATCGGGCTTGCCCTGGAGCGCGCCACCGGTCCATTCGGCCCTGGCCTCTTCCGCGGTCAGGCCGAGGTCGAGCGCACCATAGCCGTTCATGCGCGCGTCGCCGGCGTCGGCGATCGCGCGCGGGCCATCGACGGCGTCCGCGGTATCGGCTTCGGCAACCGGTGCGGCTGCCACATCGGCTTCGGAGGGCGAGCGCTCCGCGCTGCAGGCGGAAAGGGCAAGGCTGAGGATGGCGATGAAGGGGGCGGCACGACGCATTCGGCAGGCTCCTGTGGCGGGAAAAACGCAGTGCCCAAGGCTACGACAAAACCCGTCAACCCATCGCGAAGTGCTTCTCCAGACCGGCCCAGCAGGCCTGGTAGCCACGCTGGCGATGGGCGGCATCGAGCGCCTGTTGCGTCGGGCGGATGACCGCCCGCGTCTCGAACATGAAGGCCATGGTGTCGGTGATCACGTCCGGCTTCGACAGGTCGGCCGCGGATGCCTTGGCGAACGTCGCCGCATCCGGGCCGTGGCCGGTCATGCAGTTGTGCAGCGAGCAGCCACCGGGCGCGAAACCTTCCGCCTTGGCGTCATAGGCGCCGTGCACCAGGCCCATGAACTCGCTGGCCACGTTGCGGTGGAACCACGGCGGGCGGAACGTGTCCTGCGCCACCAGCCAGCGCGGCGGGAAGATCGCGAAGTCCATGTTGCTGGTGCCCGGCGTGTCGCTGGGCGAATGCAGCACCAGGAAGATCGACGGATCGGGATGGTCATGGCTGATCGAGCCGATCGCGTTGAAGCGGCGCAGGTCGTACTTGTATGGCGCGTAGTTGCCGTGCCAGGCGACGACGTCGAGCGGCGAATGGCCGATCGGCGCGCGCCACAGGTGGCCCTGGAACTTGGCGATGAGCGCGAAGTCGCCCTCGGCTTCCTCGTACGCCGCGACCGGCGTGAGGAAGTCGCGCGCGTTGGCCAGGCCGTTGGAGCCGATCGGGCCGAGGTCGGGCAGGCGCAACAGCGCGCCGAAGTTCTCGCAGACATAGCCGCGCGCGTGGCCGTCGGGCAGCTCGACGCGGAAGCGCAGGCCGCGCGGGATCACCGCGATCTCCTGCGGCTCGACGTCGATCACGCCGAGCTCGGTGGCGATGCGCAGGCGACCCTGCTGCGGGACGATCAGCAGTTCGCCGTCGGCGCTGTAGAAGAACCGGCCGCGCATCGGCGCATTGGCCGCGTACAGGTGGATGCCGACGCCGGTACCCGCCGCGGCGCCGCCGTTGCCGGCCACGGTGAACAGCCCGTCGACGAAATCGACCTGGCTGCCATCCGCCGGCATCGGCAGCGGGTCCCAGCGCAGCTGGTCGGGCGTGACCGGCCCGTGCCCGAAGTCGTCATGGAAGCGCGGCTGCACGTACGGTTCGAAACTGCCGTGCATCGCCGCCGGGCGGATCCGGTACAGCCAGCTGCGCCGGTTGGCGTGCCGCGGCGCGGTGAACGCCGTGCCCGTGAACTGCTCGGCATACAGGCCGAACGCGACCTTCTGCGGCGAGTTGCGCCCCACCGGCAGCGCACCGGCGATCGCCTCGCTGGCGAACTCGTTGCCGAAGCCGGACAGGTAGCGGTCGGTCGATGCGGTCATGGCAGGGCTCCCGGAACCCGTTGGTCAGAGCACGCCGCGCTTCATCTGGTCGCGCTCGATGCTCTCGAACAGCGCCTGGAAGTTGCCCTCGCCGAAGCCTTCGTTGCCCTTGCGCTGGATGATCTCGAAGAAGATCGGGCCGAAGCAGTTCAGCGTGAAGATCTGCAGCAGCTTGCGCTGCTTGGTCTCCGGGTCGGCGTCGATCAGGATGCGGTTGCGCGCCAGGCGCTCCACGTCTTCGCCATGGTTGGGGATGCGCTGGTCGATGACCTCGAAGTAGGACTCCGGCGTATCGAGGAACTCAACGCCCGCGTCGCGCATCTTCTCCACCGTGGTGTAGATGTCGTCGGTGAAGCAGGCGATGTGCTGGATGCCCTCGCCCTTGTAGGCGTCGAGGTATTCGTTGATCTGGCTCTTCGGGTCGCTGGACTCGTTGAGCGGGATGCGCACGATGCCGTCCGGCGCGGTCATCGCCTTGGACACCAGGCCGGTCTTGGCGCCCTTGATGTCGAAATAGCGGATCTCGCGGAAGTTGAACAGCTTCTCGTAGTAGTCCGACCACTTCTGCATGTTGCCGAAGTAGAGGTTGTGGGTCAGGTGGTCGATGAAGGTCAGGCCGAAGCCAGTCGGGTTGGCGTCCGCGCCTTCGACCGGCACGAAGCCGTCGTACATGCTGCCCGCGTCGCCGTAGCGGTCGACCAGGTACAGCATGCAGTCGCCGATGCCCTTGACCACCGGCGCATCGACCGCCTTGGTGGACTCCTTGTTGTCGATCGCCTCGCCGCCGTTGGCCAGCACCTTGGCGTACACCTCGCCGGCAGGCTGGCGGAAGCGGATCGCGAAGCCGGCGGCGCAGGGGCCGTGCGCGCGCGCGAAGTCGGCGGCGAACGAATCCGGATCCTCGTTGACCAGGAAGTTCACCCCGCCCTGGCGGTACACGGTGATCGCGCGCGTGGGGTGGCGCAGCACCGGGCTGAAGCCCATCTTGCGGAAGTAGTCGTGCAGCAGCGCGCCCTGGCCCTCGGGCGCCGCGAACTCGACGAATTCGAAACCATCGATGCCCATCGGATTCTCGAAGGTGGTGACCTCCATGCCGAGGTTGGGCGCGCTGCTGGCGGATGTGGTCTGGGCGCTCATGGCGGCTCCTGGAAAGCGAAGAGTGGACGTGCGAGGGCTGTTGTTATAGTTTCATGTGAAACCGCTTGCAAGGCGCAGCGCAGCATGAGCGACCCCTCCCGCCCTGATCCGGATGCGACGGACGAGTCCGCGCTTCTCGAGCTCGATCGCTTCATTCCCTACCAGCTCAGCGTGCTCTCCAACCTCGTCAGCCAGGAGATCGCGCAGGCCTACGGCGAACGCTTCGGGCTGGCTGTCACCGAGTGGCGGATCATCGCCGTGCTCGGGCGCTTCCCCGGCCTGTCCGCAGTCGGCGTGGCCGAACGCAGTGCGATGGACAAGGTCGCGGTGAGCCGCGCGGTGGCACGGCTGCTGGAACGCGGCCTGCTGCATCGCGAAACCCACGACGACGACCGCCGGCGCTCGGTGCTGGAGCTGAGCGAAGCCGGGCGTCGCGTGTACGACGAGGTCGCGCCGCAGGCGCTGGCCTACGAGCGCGACCTGCTGGCGCCGCTGGACGCCACCGAGCGTCGCGTGCTGTCCGAACTGCTTGATCGCCTCGGCGAACGTTACGGCGTCTGACCTGCACGACGACGAAGGGGCCCGATGGCCGGCGATCGGTGACAATCGGGCGGTCCATCGCCCGATCGCGCCATGACCCCGCCCGCCTCCACCGACGAAGGCACATCCGCCAGCGCGCCTGTCGCGGCGCACGCTGCCACGGACGCGTGGCGGCAGGCCAACGCCTTCGCCGCGGCTGCCGACTGGCCCGCCGCAGCGGACTGCTACGCAGGCATCGCCGCCGCGGCGCCGGGCGATGCCGCGGCCTGGATCGGGCTGGCAAAGGCGCGCGGCCGCAACGGCGAGTACCGCGCCATGCACGCCGCGGCGATGCGCGCGGCGGCCGCGGGCCCGCGCACCTGGCCGCACGCGCTGGCCCTGGCGCGCCTGCTGCGCGACCTGCACGAGACGCGCGCACTCGACGCACTCGCCGCCGACCTGGTGCCGCGCGCGCACGAAGCTGCGACCGACGACATGGTGGCGCTCGCCGACCTGCTAGGCGGCGAGGACCTGCACCGCACCGCGCTCGACTGGCTGGACCGCGCAAACGCACGTGATCCCGCGCACGCACCCGCCGCATACCTGCGCGGCAGCACGCGCCTGTTCCTGGGCGACATGGCCGGTGCACGCGACGACCTGGAGCGCGCGATGGCGAGGGCGCCACATTTCGCCCACGCCCATCGCCGGCTGTCGCAGCTGCGCGCCACGGATCGCGGCGGCGCGCGCGCGCGCGTCGACCGCCTGCTGGCCGAGCGCGCGCAGGTCGCAACGGGCAGCGAACACGACATCCACTTCAGCCACGCCCTGTTCGACGAGCTGCATGACCTCGGCGAGTACGCGGACGCCTGGCAGGCACTGGCGCGCGGCGCGGCCGCGAAGCGCGCCAGCCTGCGCTACGACGCTGCCGATGACGCGCACCTGTTCGAAGCCATCCGCGCGCACGGCAGCCGCGATTTCCTCGCAGGCCCCGGTCACCCCGGCGATGCGGATGCGCCGCGCCCGCTGTTCATCGTCGGCATGTTCCGCTCCGGCACCACGCTGCTCGAACGCATGCTGGGCGGACATTCCGCGATCGCCGAGGGCGGAGAGAGCATGGGCTTCGCCGCCGCGCTGCGCCATGCCGTGGACCATCGCGCGCGCGGCGTGGTCGACCTGGAAACACTGCGCCGCAGCGATGATGTCGACTGGCCCGCGCTTGGCGCGGCCTTCATGGCCGGCAACGCCTGGCGCGCCCAGGGCCGCACGTGGTGGACCGAGAAACTGCCGACCAATGCCCTGCTGCTGGGCATGGTGGCGCGCGCGCTGCCCGACGCACGCTTCGTGCACGCGTGGCGGCCACCGATGGACGTCTGCTTCTCGAACCTGCGCATGCTCTATGGCGGCTTCGCGCCGTGGTCCTACGACCAGCGCGAGTTGGCCACCTGGCACCAGGGCCACACGGCGCTGATGGCGCACTGGCGCGCGGTGCTCGGCGATCGCCTGCTCGACGTCGCGCACGCGGACCTGGTGCGTGCGCCGGAACACGAGCTGCGACGCGTCCTCGCGCATTGCGGCCTCGCATTCGAACCCGGCGTACTGCAACCACAACGCGATGGCGGCGCGGTCGCCACTGCAAGCGCGGCCCAGGTGCGCGACGGCATCCGCACGCCGCGCGAGCCTGACTGGTCACCCTACCGAGCGCATCTCGGCCCGCTGGCGGCGGGCCTGGGCATTACGCTGGACTGAGCGTCGCGCAGGCAGCACTTCTTCTCGCAAAGCAAAGGCGCGGCGGGTTATGGCACCGGGTACCCATGCCCTTGAGGACTCATGTCCCCCGGCGATGGCCTGGCGGCCATCGCCTCCTCCTTGACTTCGCCCTCAAGGGCATGGGCACCCGGTACGCCGCACTGCGCGGTGGTGCAAAGGCACAGACCGCGATCCCGTGAAGTGCTCTCCGGCACCTGCAGCGCAGTGCAGAGCCCCGAAGTGGCCGTGAGGCCGAACAAAAAAAAACCGCGCCCCGAAGGGCGCGGCGTGTCACTCAAGCCGGGGAACGGCGTGCGGGGTCGCTCAGCGACGCTCCTCGGTCACGTCGACACCGGCGGCAATCGGCTCGGCAAGCTCCATCTGCCCGGCCAGGTCATCGTCGCGCAACGTGTCGAGATGCATGAGCCGGCGCACGAACGGCGCGATCACCAGCATCACCACGCCCACGCCCACCGCGAGCCAGCCGACGTTCGCGTACACCTCCATCACCCGCGCCACGCCCCCGCCCTCGCCGCCGGTGGCCGCCGAGATCAGGCCCGCCGCGAAGTTGCCGGTAGCCGAAGCGAAGAACCACGCGCCCATGATCAGGCTCGCCATCTGCGCCGGGGCCAGGCGGTTCATCGCCGACAGGCCGACCGGCGACAGGCACAGCTCGCCCATGGTGTGGATCAGGTAGATCAGGAAGATGAAGATCACCGGCGTGGCGCCGGCGCCCGCGGCCTTCGCGCCTGCCACCAGCACCAGGAAGCCCAAGCCCACCATCACTACGCCAAGCGCGAACTTGGCCGGTGCCGACGGTTCCCAGCCGCGCTTGGCCAGCCACAGCCAGAACATCGCGAACAGCGGCGCCAGCGCGATGATGTACATCGAGTTGAGCGACTGGAACATGGAGGCCGGCACTTCCCAGCCGAAGATCGCGCGGTCCACCGAGCGGTCGGTGAACAGGTTGAGCGATGCGCCGGCCTGTTCGAACAGCGCCCAGAACAGAATCGAACCGACGATCAGGTAGAGCGCGGCGATGATGCGGTTGCGCTCCTCGCGGCTGAGCTTGAATACCGCGGTAATCAGCACGTAGCCAAGCAGCACCACACCCGCGCCGCCGAGCAGGAACCCGACCAGCTTCTGGTGCTGGATCATGAACCAGACCAGGCCCACCGACAGGAAGGCCAACGCGTACAGCATCCACTCGAACGTGATGCCAGCCACCACCGGCTTCGCGAGGCGCTCCGGCGCACGCGACTCGCCGCGCCCCATCAGCATCGGCTTGCCGATGACGAACACCACCAGGCCCAGCAGCATGCCCACGCCGGCCGCACCGAAGCCGTACTTCCAGCCGTAGGTCTGGCCGAGGTAACCGGCGATCAGCGACCCGAGCATCGCGCCCAGGTTGATGCCCATGTAGAAGATCGTGTACGCCGGGTCGCGCCGGATGTCAGTGCGCGGGTACAGCTGCCCGACCATCACCGAGATGTTGGCCTTCAGGAAGCCCGAGCCGACGATGATGAACGACAGGGCCAGCCAGAAGATGTTGATCTCCGCGGCGTCCTGGCCACCGGTGCCCTCGAACGCCATCAGGAAATGGCCGAAGGTCAGCAGCACGGCACCGAACAGCACCGCCTTCCGCTGCCCCAGGTAGCGATCGGCGAGATAGCCGCCCACGACCGGCGCGATGTACACCAGCGCGGTGTAGGCGCCGTAGATCACAGACGCCTCGGAGTCCGAATACATCCAGTGCTGGACGAGGTAGAAGATCAGCAGGGCGCGCATGCCGTAGTAGGAGAAGCGCTCCCACATCTCGGCGAAAAACAGCACGAACAGGCCGCGCGGATGCCCGAGGAGGGTCTTCTGCGCTTCAACAGCGTGGTCTGGATGGGACACTCGGTACTCCGTCTGTATGCCGCACGTATCGCGGGCGGAATCGGCCAACTTAACGCGATCACAGGTTGCAAGGGAAGCTGAACAGGCGATCTCGCAAGAGAAACGGCGGCCCGAAGGCCGCCGTTTCAAGTGGATCGGCGGGCGCGTCCCGCGCCTCGCGCGATCACTTCACGCCGTGCATCAGCTTCTGGATGAGCGGTGCGATCAGCAGCAGCACCACACCCGCACCGAGCAGCGCCCAGAACCCGAACGTGTAGCCCGCCTGCGCGGAAGCGACGGTCATGCCGCCCTCGCCGCTGACGCTCGAGGCGAAGATGCCCGACAGGTTGTTGCCGATCGCGATCGACAGGAACCAGCCGCCCATCGCCAGGCCGGTCAACTTGGCCGGCGCCAGCTTGGTGGTCATCGACAGGCCGATCGGCGACAGGCACAGCTCGCCGACCGACTGGATCACGTAGACCATGAACAGCGTCCAGAACGGGATCTTGAGCGACGCCGGATCCACCAGGCTCGACAGCGCGAACACCAGCAGCAGGAACGCCAGGCCGTTGAAGATCAGGCCGAGGCCGAACTTGCGCGGGATCGACGGATTGGCGCGGCCCATCGCGACCCACAGCCAGGCCATGACCGGCGCCAGCGTGATGATCGCGATCGAGTTCACCGACTGGAACCAGCCGACCGGGAAGATCCAGCCGTTGAGGTCGCGGTCGACGATGTTCTGCGCCAGGAAGTTGAACGAGCTGCCAGCCTGCTCGAAGAACATCCAGAACAGCACGTTGAAGCCGAAGATGATCAACATGGCAATGACCATGTCGCGCTGTCGCGAGCCTTCGCGGATGCCTTCGACCAGCAGCATGATCGCCGGCACCACGAACAGCGCCAGCAGGATCCAGTTCAGCACGCCGGCTTCGATGGTCAGCAGGAAGTAGAACACCGGGATCGCGACCAGCGCCCCCGCCGCGACCACCAGCACACGGCCGATGCCCGGCGCATCCGCCGGCGCCGCGCCGATGCCCTTCAGCTGGCTGCGGCCGAACCAGAACCACACCAGGCTGAGCAGCATGCCCACCGCGGAGGCGATGAACACCACCTTGTAGGCCGGCATGCCGTCGGCGCCGAACACCTTCTCGGCCAGCCAGCCGGTGAGGATGGGCGCGATGAACGCACCCATGTTGATGCCCATGTAGAAGATGGTGAAGCCGGAATCGCGACGCTGGTCATCGGTGGCATAGAGCTTGCCGACCATGGTCGAGATGATCGGCTTGAACAGGCCGTTGCCGACGATCACCGTGGCCAGTCCGAGCTTGAGCCACTGCTCGCTGGGCGTGGTGATGAGGAAGAGACCCGCGGCCATGAAAATCGCGCCCAGCAGGATCGCGCGCTGGTAGCCGATCAGCTTGTCGGCCACGTAGCCGCCGAAGATCGCCGCCGCGTACACCAGCGCCAGGTAGGCGCCGTACAGCTGGCTCGCCGGCGCTTCGCCGGTGGCGTCGCCGTTGTAGAACTGCGCCACGATGTACAGCACCAGCGCCCAGCGCATGCCGTAGAACGCGAAGCGCTCCCAGAATTCGGTCATGAACAGCATCCACAGCGGACGCGGATGTCCCATGACCTGCGTGAACTCGGGAATGGTGCCGCCGTTGGCCGGCTTTTCCATGCCCGGCCCTGCAGGCTCGACGCGGTTCGAACTCATAACGTGTACTCCCCCGGAGGATGGATCGTTTTCCGCCCATCCCGACCCGCGGGCTCCGGCGGTGCCACGACCGCGCTTTCGCCGGTCGTTCCCGCCGCAACGTTATCCGGAGCGGGCGGTGTTGGGAACCCGCTGTTACATCGGCCGCTTGCGCGCGAGGTAGGTCGGGTCATCGAAACTGATGCACCAGTGCGGCCGGTAGACGACCACCAGCACCATGATCCCGCCGGTCAGGAAGGCCTCGCCGAACATCAGCAGCGGGGTCGCGGCGAGGTAGGCGGCCGCCGGGCCGCCGATCGCCGCCATGGTCGCGGCCTTGGCCAGCGACGAGGCGGCCATGGCCAGGGCGGCGGCACCGAATGCATTGGCCATCACGTAGGTGAAGATGTTCGCCGGCACCCAGTACAGCGCGGCCAGCTGCACCAGCACGGTCACCGCGACCGGCAGGGCACCGGCCAGCAGGAAATCCCCCGCCCAACCCTGCCAGGCCGCGCCCAGCAGCACGCCGGCCAGGCTCGCCAGCGCCATCATCCAGCAGGCGATGCGCGCACCGAACATCAGCGTGGCGACGGTGGCCCCGAGAAAGTGCAGCACCACGCCCTGCAGCGCCGCGGTGTTGAACCAGCGGATCGCCATGATCACCAGGGTCGCGGCCAGCAGCAGGCGGCGCGCCTCGCCGTTGCGGTAGCGCTCCAGGCGCAGGCCGCGGGTGGACGCCGCCAGCACGCCCAGCGCCAGCGTCCAGGCCAGGGCCGTGGCCCAGGCGGGAAGCGCGGCGCCGGCATCCATCGCGTGCTCAGTACGCGGCGTCGGCGGGCGCGCCACCGATCCGCGTGCGTACTTCGAACAGCTCAGGGAAGAAGGTCAGTTCCAGCGCCTGCTTCAGGAACCCCACGCCGCTGGATCCGCCGGTGCCGCGCTTGAAGCCGATGATGCGCATCACCGTGCGCATGTGGCGGAAGCGCCACAGCTGGAACTCGCTCTCCAGGTCCACCAGGTCTTCGCACAGGTGGTAGGCATCCCAGTGCGCGGCGGTATCGGCGTAGATGCGCTCGAACACCGGCACGAGCGCCATATCGGCGACGTGCGGGCGGGTCCAGTCGCGCTCCAGGTGCGCGGCCGGGACGGCATGGCCGTGGCGTGCCAGGTGGCGCAGGACTTCGTCGTACAGGCTCGGCGCCTCGAGCGCCTCGGCGAGCATGGCGTGGGCCTCAGGGTCGTGCGCGAACACCTTGAGCATGCCGGCGTTCTTGTTGCCGAGCAGGAACTCGATGGTGCGGTACTGCGCCGACTGGAAGCCGGACGACGGCCCCAGCAGGTCGCGGAACTCGGCGTACTCGGAGGGCGTGAGCGTCTCCAGCACCGACCACATCGCGGTCAGCTGGCGCAGCACCACCTTGCAGCGCGCGAAGATCTTCTGGCACGGCTCCAGCCGGTCCGCCCGCAGGTGCGCCACCGCCGCCCGCAGCTCGTGGATCATCAGCTTCAGCCACAGCTCCGACACCTGGTGCTGGACGATGAACAGCATCTCGTCGTGGTGCGGCGGATCCGACAGCGGCTGCTGCGCCGACAGCAGGCGCTCCAGGTGCAGGTAGCCGCCGTAGGTCAGGCGCCCGGACAGCTCGGTGTGGATGCCGGCTTCCAGCGCGCGTTCGTTGTCTTCGATGCTCATGCGCAAAGGGTAGCGCAGGGCGACCGTACGGGGCGGAACGGAAATCGTGTCACTCCGCTGCAGTGCAGCTGGTGCACAATCCGCCGATCGCGGCGGGGGCCGCGACCATCACCATTCCAGGGGAATACACCACATGCAACCGTTGCCGCGCCGCCTGGCGCTTGCCATCGCTCTGTCCGCCGCCATCGGCGCGGCCCACGCCGACACCACGCCGCAGACGCTGCCGTTTGCCCAGGACTGGACCGATATCGGGCAGATCACCGCGAACGACAGCTGGTCGGGCGTGCCGGGCATTGTCGGTTACCGCGGCGACGGGCTCGCGGCCGGTTCCGGCGTGGATCCCCAACTCGTGCTCGGCGCGGACGCGGCGGGCGTGGTCGACGTCAACGCCAACCAGGCGCTGCCCAATACCTTCAGCACGGGCGGCGTGACCGAGTTCCACCTGGCCGACGCCGTGGTCGCGCTGTCGGGCAGTGGAACCGCGCGGGCACCGTACATCCGCATCCACCTGAACACCGTGGGCGCGACGGGCATCCAGGTGTCGTACAAGCTCCGCGACCTCGACGGCTCGACCGACAACTCCGTCCAACCGGTGGCGCTGCAGTACCGCGTCGGTGGCAGCGGCGATTTCACCAACGTGCCCGCCGCCTTCGTGGCCGACGCCAGCGCCGGACCGAGCCTGGCCACCCTGGTGACGCCGGTCTCGGTCACCCTGCCCGCCGCGGTCGACAACCAGCCACTGGTCGAGCTGCGCATCATGACCACCGACGCGGTCGGCAACGACGAATGGATCGGCATCGACGACATCAGCATCGTCGCCACCGGCGGCGGCGGTGACGACCCGGCGATCAGCGTCTCCAATGGTGCGGTAGCCGAGGGCGACGCCGGTACATCGCCGATGTTCTTCCAGGTCACGTTGTCGGCACCCGCCGGCGCCGGCGGCGTGGAGTTCGACTACGCCACCGCCGACGGCAGCGCCATCGCCGGCAGCGACTACGTCGCGGCCGCCGGCACCGCCACCATCGCCGAGGGCGCGAGTTCGGTAGCGCTGTCGGTGAGCGTGAACGGCGACACCGCGGTCGAGCCCGATGAAACCTTCTCGCTGGTCCTGTTCAGCTTCACCGGCGCCGTCGCCGGCAGCGTCGAAGGCACCGGCACCATCGTCAACGACGATTTCGTGATCGTGCCGATCGCGCAGATCCAGGGCCCCGGCGCGCTGTCGCCCCTGGTTGGCCAGGTGGTGGTGACCGAAGGCGTCGTCACCGCGCGCAAGAACAACGGCTTCTTCCTGCAGACCCCCGACGGCCAGGACGACGGCGACGACGCCACGTCCGAAGGCATCTTCGTGTTCACCGCCGGCGTGCCGTCGGCGGCGGCCACGGTCGGCAACCGCGTGCGCGTGCAGGCCAAGGTCGAGGAATACATCCCGGCGGCCGATCCTCACCAGCTGCCGATGACCGAACTCACCTTCGCCACCGTCACCCAGCTCGGCACCGGCCACGCGCTGCCGGCGCCCGTGGTGCTGGCGGTCGACAGCGTGCTGCCCGATGGCGGCCTCGACCAGCTGGAGCCATACGAGGGCATGCGCGTCAGCATCCCCAGCGCCACGGTCGTCGCGCCCACGCGAGGCAACACCAACGAAGCCAATGCCACGTCGACCGGCAACGGTCAGTTCGCGGTGGTGGTCACCGGCGTGCCGCGCCCACTGCGCGAGTCCGGCATCCAGGTCCCGGACCCGGATCCGAGCGGCAGCACCGCGACCGCGATCCCGCGCTGGGACTTCAACCCCGAGATCATCGCCGTCGACAGCGACACGATCGGCGCGCCGCAGGCCAACCTCGCCGCCGGCTGCCGGATCGTCGACGGCACGCTGACCGGCCCGCTGGACTACACCTTCCGCCGCTACACGATCTACCCGGAAGGCGCGCTCACCACGGCCTGTGACGGCTTCGACCAGCCGCGCGGCTCGGTGGTGCCCAGCGAGGACCACGCCACCTTCGCCACCTACAACCTGCAGCGCTTCTTCGACACGGTGAACGACCCGGCCACCAGCGACCCGGTGCTGACCGCGGACGCATTCGCGAGCCGGCTCAACAAGGCATCCCTCGGCATCCGCGCCTACATGCACGCGCCGGACGTGATCGGCGTCAGCGAAGTGGAGAACCTCGGCGCACTGCAGGCGCTGGCGGCCAAGATCAACGCCGACACGGTCGCGCTGGGCCAGCCGGACCCCGGCTACGTCGCCTACCTCGAGGAAGGCAATGACGTCGGCGGCATCGACGTCGGCTTCCTGGTGAAGGCCGGCGAGATCGGCGCGGCGCTGCCGCGCGTGGACGTGCTCGCGGTCGAGCAGGTGGGTGCCGACACAACGTGGACGTACGCCGGCAACGGCGCCACCAGCCTGCTCAACGACCGCCCGCCGCTGGTGCTCGATGCGGTGGTGAACTTCGCCGACGGCCGCGCGCTGCCGATCACCGTGGTCACGGTGCACCAGCGCTCGCTCAGCGACGTCAACAGCGAGGACGCGGCCGGCACCGGCACCCTCGGCGATCGCGTGCGCCAGAAGCGCCAGCTGCAGGCGGAGTTCCTCGCCGGCATGCTGCAGGACATGCAGGCCGCCGATCCGGCGCGCGCCATCGTGGTGCTCGGCGACTTCAACGCGTTCGAGTTCAACGACGGCTACGCCGACATCATGGGCACGGTCATCGGCATGCCTTCGGCCGATGCCACCACCGCGGTCAACGGCGACGGCGCCGACCTGGTCGACCCCGACCTGTTCAACGCAACGCACATGCTGGCGCCGTCCGAACGCTACTCGTTCGTGTTCGACAACAACGCGCAGTCGCTCGACCACGTGCTGGTGAACAATGCGGCGCTCGGCTCGGCGATCAACTCGTGGACCATCAGCCACGCGCGCCTCAACGCCGACTTCCCGGAGACCGCGCGCAACGACGCCAACAGCGCCGCACGCCTGTCCGACCACGACCCGTCGGTGCTGATGCTGCGGCTGAACGCGTTGACCTTCGCCGACATGGCGGCGGTGGTGACCACCCCGCAGCCGGCGATCGCCGTCGGCGGCACGCTGCGCTACGTGGTGTCTGCGTCGAACGCCGGGCCGGATGCGGCGCAGTCGCCGGGCGTGGGCTTCGCGGTCAATGCCGCACTGCCCGACCTCACGATCGTCGCGCCCAGCGGGTGGACCTGCGATCCCGCAAGCGTGGCCGGCAACCAGACCAGCAGCGCGTGCAGTGCCGACAGCCTGGCGGCATCGCAGTCGGCGTCGTTCGACGTGTCGGCAACCGCCACGCCGGCCACCGGCGGCACCGTGGTCACCCTGACCGCGGCCGCGACCTCGCAGACCGAAGACACCGATGCCACCAATGACAGCAGCAGTGGCGCGGTGTCGGTCGAGGCGCAGGCCGACCTGGGCGTGCTGGTGTCGGGGCCGACGAGCTACGTCCGCGGCGCGGCAGGCCCGGGCTACGCGGTGGCCGTCGCCAACCACGGGCCGTCGGGTGCTGCGGACGCAAGCGTCGCGATCAACGTGTCGCTGGCCAAGGCACGCGTCGCCCTGCTGCCGGCGCCCGGCTGGACCTGCGAGGCACTGCCGACGCAGCTGTTCGCGGTGACCTGCAGCCCGTCGGGCGGCTCGCTTGCGAATGGTGCAACCGGACAGTTCACCCTGACCGTGGACACCAGCGGCAAGCTCATGGCGCCGGTGTTCGAAGTGCGGGCCGACGTGTCGTCGGCAGCGACCGATCCGGTTGCCGGCAACAACGCCGCGGCGGTCCGGGTCCAGGGCGCGCGCGCGCCCTGATCCGCACCATCGACCTGCTGTGACCAGGGAGCGCGGCCTCGGCCGCGCTCCTTTCTTGTGGGCGGCTGTAGCGCCCCCGTGGGCCTTGGGCATCGCGCTGCAGCTACCGGAGAGCCACGCACGAGATCGCGGGGTGTGCTTCTCAACCCACCGCGTAATGCGGCGGACCGGGTGCCAATGCCCTTGAGGGCGAAGTCAAGGAGGAGGCGATGGCCGCAGGCCGTCGCCCGGGGACATGAGTCCTCAAGGGCATTGGCACCCGGCACGGCGGCGCAAGCACTTGCCGCAGCGCGCAACAGCCGCAATCCGGCCACCGGGTATCATGGCCGGCCCGTTGTTGACCGAGCACGTGACCGCATGAGCGTCGCCGCGACCTTCGAAATCGAATACCTCCAGTACCTGGGGCCAGACGGCACCCTGGTGGCCGAACTGCCGCCCGAAGCCCCGTCGGCCGCCGACCTGGTGCCCCTCTTCAAGCAGATGCTGCTGGTGCGCACCTTCGACACCAAGGCCATCGCGCTGCAGCGCACCGGCAAGCTCGGCACCTATGCCGCCTGCCTCGGCCACGAGGCCACGCACGTCGGCATTGGCGCGGCGATGCGCCCCGAGGACGTGTTCGCCCCCAGCTACCGCGAGTACGGCGCGCAGTTCATGCGCGGCGTGCAGCCGCGCGACGTGCTGATGTACTGGGGCGGCGACGAACGCGGCAACGATTTCGCCGGCCCGAAGCACGACTTCCCCTGGTGCGTGCCGATCGCCACCCAGTGCCTGCACGCCGCCGGCGCCGCGCTGGCGTTCAAGCTGCGCGGTGAAGACCGCGTGGCCGTGACCTGCTGCGGCGATGGTGGCTCCTCCAAGACCGACACCTATGCCGCGATCAACTCGGCCGGCGCCTACGCGCTGCCGTTCATCCAGTGCATCATCAACAACGGCTGGGCGATCTCGGTGCCGCGCTCCGCGCAGACCGGCGCGGAGACCCTGGCCCAGAAGGGCCTCGCCGGTGGCCTGCACTGCCTGCAGGTGGACGGCAACGACCTGTTCGCCGTGCTCGAGGGCATGCGCCGCGCCATGGAGCGCGCGCGCTCGGGCAAGGGCGGCAGCGTCATCGAGTTCATGACCTACCGCCTGCACGACCACACCACCGCCGACGACGCGCGCCGCTACCGCGGCGAGCAGGAGGTCAAGGACGGCTGGACCCGCGAGCCCATGACCCGCCTGCGCACCTGGCTCACCGCCCAGGGCGCGTGGGACGAGGCGCAGGAAAAGACCTGGCTCGAAGAATGCGGCCGCGTGATCGACGTGGAGATCAACGCCTATCTGGAGAGCAAGGTGCAGCCCGTGGAAGCGATGTTCGACTACCTCTACGCCGATCCGCCGCAGGACCTGCTGGACCAGCGTGCCGATGCGATCGCCCTGGAGAAGCGCGCATGAGCGCCGTGGCCAAGGACGCGGCACCGGCCGCCATCACCCTGATCGAGGCGATCACCCAGGCGCTGGCGTACGAGATGCGCCAGGACGAGTCCGTGGTGGTGCTGGGCGAGGACGTCGGCGTCAACGGCGGCGTGTTCCGCGCCACCGCCGGCCTGCAGGCCGAGTTCGGCGACAAGCGCGTGATCGACACCCCGCTGGATGAAACCACCATCGCCGGCCTCACCGTCGGCATGGCCGCGCAGGGCATGAAGCCGGTGGCCGAAGCGCAGTTCGACGGCTTCGTGTACCCGATGGTCGACCACATCATCTGCCACGCCGCGCGCTTCCGGTACCGCACACGCGGCCGCCTGACCTGCCCGATGGTGCTGCGCGTGCCGTGGGGCGGCGGCATCCGCGCGCCCGAGCACCACAGCGAGGCCAACGAATCCATCTTCACCAACGTGCCGGGCCTGCGCGTGGTGCTGCCGTCGTCGCCGGCGCGCGCCTACGGCCTGCTTCTGGCTGCGATCCGCGAACCGGATCCGGTGATCTTCATGGAGCCCAAGCGCATCTACCGCCAGTACAAGGAGGTGGTGCCGGATGACGGCGAAGCGCTGCCGCTGGACGTGTGCTTCGTGTTGCGCGACGGCACCGACGTGACCCTGGTGACCTGGGGCGCGCAGGTGAAGGAAACGCTCGAGGCCGCCGAGGCGCTGGCGAAGGACGGCATCAGCGCCGAGGTGATCGACGTCGCCACGCTCAAGCCGCTCGATTTCGCGACCATCGCCGAGTCGGTGTCCAAGACCGGCCGCTGCGTGATCGTGCACGAGGCTCCGAAGACCGCGGGCTTCGGCGCCGAGATCGCCGCGCGCCTGGCCGAGGAGTCGATGTTCGACCTGCTCGCGCCGGTCCAGCGCGTCACCGGCTACGACACGCACATCCCGCTGTTCCGCCTGGAAATGAAGTACCTGCCGAGCGTCGAGAAGATCGTGACCGCCGCCAAGCGGGCGCTTGCCGCGGGCTGACCCGCCGGGCGCGACCGCACCACGCACATTGCACGCCGCGCGCGAACGCGCGGCACATGGAAAGACGAGGATCACATGGCTGACAAGAAGACCTTCCACCTCCCCGACCTCGGCGAGGGCCTGCCGGACGCCACCATCGTCGAGTGGTTCGTCAAGGAAGGCGACACCATCCGCCTGGACGAGGCTCTGGTGTCGATGGAGACCGCCAAGGCGGTCGTCGAAGTGCCGTCGCCGGTCTCCGGCAAGGTGCTCAGGCTCGCCGGCGCCGCCGGCGACATCGTGGTGACCGGCAGCATGCTGGCCGAATTCGAGGTCGACCCCAGCCTTCCGCAGCGCGCCGAGGGCCAGGACACCGGCCACCACCACGGCGGTGGCGGGCACGGCGTGGGCAGCGAGGATCCGGCGCCCGACCACAAGGTCGTCGCCTCCGATGACGGCGGTGCGATCAGCGCCGGCGAAGAAGCGCCCAAGAGCACGTCAGGCAGCGAGCGCAGCGACAGCGGCACCGTCGTCGGCGCCATGCAATCGTCCGATGCGGTGCGCAGCGAGCAGGCGCTCGCCGTCGGCGGCGTGCGTGCGATGCCCGCGGTGCGCGCGCAGGCGCGCAAGCTCAAGGTGGACATCACCCGCGTGCGCGGCACCGGCGCCGACGGCACGGTGACGATGGCCGACGTCAAGAACGCCGCCGCCAACGGCTCGGCGGCGATCGGCGCCGCGCCGGCAGCCGCCCCCGCCGTGGCACGCAGCGCGCCGCCGGCGCCTGCCGCAACCTCCCGCGACGCGGCGCAGCGCACCCAGCTCTCCGCCAGCGGCAAGCCGATGCGCACCCAGCCGCCCGGCGTCACCGCCAGCGGCCAGCCGGAGCAGCTCAAGGGCGTGCGCCGCAACATGGCGCGCGTCATGGCCGATGCCCACAGCAAGGTCGTCCCGACCACGTTGGTCGACGATGCCGACCTGCACGGTTGGGTGGGCAAGCAGGACATCACCGCGCGCCTCATCCGCGCGATCTGCGTGGCGGCCAGGGCGGTGCCCGCGCTCAACGCGTGGTTCGACGGCGACAGCCTGACGCGCACCCTGCACCCGCAGGTCGACATCGGCATCGCGGTGGACACCGAGGAGGGCCTGTTCGTGCCCGCCCTGCGCAACGCCGACGTGCTCGATGCCGGTGCCGTGCGCTCCTCCATCCAGCGCCTGCGCCAGCAGGTCGAGGACCGCAGCATCCCGGCCAGCGAGCTGTCGGGCTACACCATCAGCCTGTCGAACTTCGGCATGTTCGCCGGCCGCTACGCCACCCCGGTGGTGGTGCCGCCGTGCGTGGCGATTGTCGGCGCGGGCAAGCTGAGCCAGGACGTGGTTGCGGTGATCGGCGGCATCGAAGTGCACCGCCGGATGCCGATCTCGCTGACGTTCGACCATCGCGCCGCGACCGGTGGCGAAGCCGCGCGCTTCCTCAAGGCGATGCTCGACGACCTGGCGCTCGCCAGCTGAGGCCTGCCGGCGGCACTTGCCGCCGCCATGCGCGGCCCGGAAGATCGGTTGTCCCGATCGAGGGCCGCGCCATGGCACACCGCAGCCGCCTCTCCACCTTCGTCCTTGATTGCCGGGTCGACGACCTGGCGCCGCACGTCGCGTTCTGGAGCGCGGCGCTGGGCAAGCCGGTGGCCAGCGCCGACGAGGACGGCGACGGCAAGTACGCAAGGCTTGCGACCGCGGCCGACGAGCCCGTCCTGCTGCTGCAGAAGGTCGACCACGACAGCCGCATCCATCTCGACATCGAGGCCGACGACGTCGACGCCGAAGCCGCGCGCCTCGAAGGACTCGGCGCGCGTCGCATCGAAAAGCGCCATACGTGGTGGGTGATGGAAGCGCCGAGCGGGCACCGCTTCTGCGTGGTCCGCCCGCAGCGCACGCCGTTCGGGCCGCACCTCAACACCTGGGAATAGGCGCGCGGCGCCGCGCGCCTCAGACCGCCTGCGGCGCCTGCCTGCGCTCGCGCTCCAGCCACACCGCAAGGCCCTGCGCGTTGAGCTCGATATCCATCTCCAGCAGCGCGGGCACTTGCACCTCCGCATCGGCGACGCCGTGGCGTCGCGCGCGCTCCACGTAAAGCGCGGTCAGCTCGCGCTTCAACACGTCATGGCGGTCCGGCGCGTCGTCCAGCGCGCGCGCGATCGCCACCATCGCATCGACCTGCTCGATGAGCCCGGCGCCGACACGCGCGACGTCGGCAACCCGGCCGTAATGGGTGGCGAAGCACGCCTCGGGTGACTCCGCGAGCATGCGCTGCACCGACGCCTTCATCTGCGCGGGATCGAACTGCACCGGCGAGGTGGTCGGGATCGCGAACGGACGGCCGTCGACGTCGAACTCGCGGTAGGAAATGCCGAAGATGTCGCCGCTGAACCAGCTGCGCGTGCGCGCGTCCCACACCGACAGGTGGTGCAGCGCATGGCCCGGCGTGTGCGCGAGCAGCAGCGGCCGGCCGGCCAGGTCGATCACCGCGCCATCGGCGGCTTCGACCACGCGCGCCGCGGGCGCCGGCACCAGCCCGCCATAGGCAAGGTCGAACAAGTCGTCGCCATAGACCTGGCGCGCGCTGGCGATCAGTCTGGCCGGATCGACCATGTGCGGCGCGCCGCGCGGGTGCACCACCAGCCGTGCACTGGGCAGCTCGCGCAGCAGCGCGCCGGCACCGCCGGCGTGGTCGAGGTGCACGTGGGTGACGATGAGATGGTCGACCGCGTCGCGCGCGACGCCGGCGGCGTCGAGCGCCGCCAGCATGCGCGGCACGCTGTGCAGGGTGCCGCAGTCGATCAGCGCCGCGCGCCCGCTTTCGACCAGCAGGTAGGCCGCGCAGAAGTCCGGCCGCTCGCCGAAGCCGGTGTCGATGATGGTGACCATGCGTCTAGACTCCGCCGGCGGTCCGACGCCTGCCGAACAGCCGCATGCGCACGAAGAACGCGAGCGTCATCACCGCCAGGAACACGCCGTAGCCCACCGCGGTGGCGAGGATCTGGTGCCACATGCGGCCATGGCTGCTGTCGGCGGTGGCATGCGCCCAGTACAGGCTGGCGACGAACGCCGCGACCGCGAGCAGCAGCGACGCGATGTCGAACAGCCGCCGGCCGACACCGCGCGGCTGCCGCGGATACACCCAGAACAGCACCGCGAGGATCAGGAACCACGGCAGGAACAGGATCAGCGCCAGGTTCATTTCCACCAGTGCAGTCATGCCGCATCTTCCGCGAAGCGCGCGAGCGCGGCGCGCAGCGCGTCGCCATCGACATCGGTGCCGAGCATGCCCACGTCGACCTCGCCCAGGCGCACGCGGCCGTCATCGGCCACCAGCAGGACGCCATCGCCGGACTTGAGGCGCGCGACCAGCTGGCCGGCGTCGCGCGGCGAAGCGAAGCCGTCGCCCTGCAGCAGCAGCCGCTCGCCATCGACCAGCTTGAAGTGGAAGCGGCCGTCGGCCTCGCGGTACTGCTTGAACACCGGCGGCGCCGCGGCGGCGGCAGCCGCATGCTCCGCCGTCGTGTCGAGCGCGGACAGGTCACGCAGCCCGACCGCATGCCGCAGGCGCGCGACGAACGGCGCCGCGTGCCGCTCACGCAGGCGCGCGGCACCCGCGCGCAGCGTGCGCTCGATGGCCGCCGGGTCGGCCATCAGCGCTTCATAGCGCGCGCGCAGCGGTGCGATCTCGGCGTCGATGCGTTCGAACAGGCGCTCCTTGGCCTCGCCCCAGGCGATGCCGTCGGCGAAGGCCTGGCGCATGGCCGCGGTCTCCGCGTCGCTCGCGAACGCCTGGTAGAGCTGGAACAGGGCCGAGCCCCCGGTGTCCTTGGCTTCGCCGGGCGCACGCGAATCGGTGACGATCGAAAAGATCAGCTTGCGCAGCTCGGCTCGCGGCGCGAACAGCGGGATGGTGTTGTCGTAGCTCTTGGACATCTTGCGGCCGTCGAGGCCTGGCAACGTGGCCACCTGCTCCTCCACCACGGCTTCCGGCAGCACGAAATACGGCTCGGCGCCCGGCGTGGCGTACAGGTGGTTGAAGCGCTGGCCGAAGTCACGCGCCATTTCGATGTGCTGCACCTGGTCGCGCCCCACCGGCACCTTGTGCGCGTTGAAGATCAGGATGTCCGCGGCCATCAGCACCGGGTACATGAACAGCCCGGCATTGATGCCGGCATCGTCGTCGGCGCCGTCCTCGCGGTTGCGGTCCACGGCGGCCTTGTAGGCGTGCGCGCGGTTCAGCAGCCCCTTGCCCGCGACGCAGGTCAGGAGCCAGGTCAGTTCGGTGGTCTCCGGCACGTCGGACTGGCGGTAGAACCAGACCCGGTCGGGCTCCAGGCCACAGGCCAGCCAGCTGGCGGCGATCTCCAGCGTCGAGCGCTGTACGCGCAGCGGATCCTGCGTGCTGATCAGCGCGTGGTAGTCCGCAAGGAAGAAGAAGCTCTCCACGCCGGGCGCGCCACTGGCGGCGACGGCCGGGCGGATGGCGCCGACATAATTGCCGAGGTGCGGCACGCCGGTGGGCTTGATGCCAGTAAGGACGCGGAGGCTCATTCAACGGCCAGGCTGGGAACGGTCCGCCATTTTAGCCCGCGATGCGGCGCGTGCCCCGCCGCACGAAGAAACGGGCCGGCGATTGCCGGCCCGTCGGTCCAGGTCGCGCCCCGCGCATCAGTGGCGAGGCACCGCGGCTGGATCAGTGCAGCGACTTCTCGAAGTCACGGACTTCGCGCTCGGCACGCTCCTGCTCCCAGCCGTACTGCTCCTGCAGCTTGCCGGCCAGGTACTTGCTGTCGCCCTTGGCCACGTCGAATACGTCGTCGGTCAGGTCGCCCCACTTGGCCTGCGCCTGTCCCTTCAGCTGCGTCCACTTGCCGGCGATGATGTCCTTGTTCATGCGATACACCTTCTGTTGCATGGGGGAATGCGATCGCCGCACCGCGGCGGATCACGCAAGCATCCTGCCGCATCGCGCGTCCCCGTCCGGTCAAGGTTTCGTTGCGCGCTCTTTCACACCGATGAAGGGTTCAGGCCGCAGGCCGCGACGCGACGTGCGCGCAACAAAAAGGCCGGCACATGGCCGGCCTTTTCGCACCCCGGAACAGCGGGTGGGGCAAACTCAGCGCGGGTCGGTGGCGCCGGTGTCCTCGGCGGCATCCTCGACCTTCTCGCCGACCTTCTGCACGTCCTTGCCGGCACCCTTGACGGTGTTGCAGGCAGACAGGAAACCAACCGAGAACATGGCGAGCAGCATCAGGGCGAACAAACGCTTCATATGAATCTCCTTCGGGTCGTGGGCCGCGGGACTGGTCCGCTGGCGCAGGGTGCATGAGACCCCACCAAGGCGTGAAAGGAGCGTGCATTCACCGCCCTCGACGTCGCGCGACGCTGCAGTGGAAGGAATGCATTCAGTTTGCCGATGCGCGCGATCATTCGCGCATCAGGGTGGACTTTCCGAACAGGCTCTCCACCAGGTCCACCGCGAGCTTCGCGGTCCTGTTGCGGATATCGAGCGCGGGATTGACCTCGACGATATCCAGCGAGCCCAGTCGTCCACTGTCGGCGATCATTTCCATCAGCAGCTGCGCCTCGCGGTAGTTCACCCCGCCCGGCACGCGCGTGCCGGTGCCCGGCGCGATCGACGGGTCCAGGACATCGACGTCGAAGCTGACGTGGAGGTGGGTGTCCGCGCCGATGCCGTCGAGGGCCTCCTCGACGACGCGCTTCATGCCGACTTCGTCGATGTAGCGCATGTCGTAGATGTCGAGGCCATGGTCGCGCACCAGCCGCTTCTCGCCGGTGTCGACCGAGCGGATGCCGATCTGGCGCACCTCGCCCGGGCTGATCGCCGGTGCATCGCCGCCGAGCCGGGTCAGGACATCCGGCCCCATGCCGCACAGGCAGGCCACCGGCATGCCGTGCACGTTGCCCGAGGGGGTGATGGCACTGGTGTTGAAGTCGGCGTGCGCGTCGAGCCAGAGCACGCGCAGGTGCTTGCCCTGCTCGCGGCAGTGGCGGGCGACCGCGGTGATCGAGCCGATTGCCAGGCAATGATCGCCACCCAGCATCACCGGCATCCGCCCGGCGGCGAGTTCGGCGGCGCTGGCGGCCATCACCGCGCGGTTCCATTCGACCACTTCATCCAGGTGACGGTAGCCCGCGTCCGGCGGCAGCCACGGGTTGCGCGGCCCGGCCAGGTCGCCGCGGTCGACCACGTCGACCCCGCGTGCGTGCAGGGCTTCGACCAGCCCGGCGACGCGCAGGGTCTCGGGACCCATCGACGCTCCGCGCGTGCCGGCACCGATGTCGGTGGGCACTCCGAAGATGGAGACGCGCTGCGGTGCGATGGGCATGGACCACTCCAGGACGACGGATGCGGCCATGATCCTGCAGGCGCGCGCCGGGGTCCATGCGCGCGTCGTGATGGTGCCGGCACCCGGGTTCGAACTGGGGACCTACCGCTTACAAGGCGGTTGCTCTACCAACTGAGCTATGCCGGCAACGTGCCGCGCCCGCGGGGCGCGCGCGGCATTCTAGCCTGCCGCGCCACCGGCGATGAAAGTGGCGCAGTCCAGGTCGGTCACGCGGGCGGCGCCGCCCGCACCGCGCGCGGCCGCGGCGTCGAAGCCTGCACCTGCGGCGACGTCCAGCCAGTGCCGGGTGCTGGTGTCGCCGAGGGGCTGCGCCTGCACCGGGAATCCGGCGCTGCGCAGCGATGCCTCGCGGCGGCGCGCCGCGGATTCGCTGCCGTAGCGGCCCAGGGCGATCGAGTTGGCATCGTCGCCCGCCGGCACCACCAGGAGATCGTCGAACCCGGCTTCGCGGATGCGTGCCGCGAGCGCGTCCGCGGCGGCGCGGTCGGCCTGCGGCGGGATGACCACGCGCCAGCCGCGCGGCGATTCGACCACGTCGCGCACCCGCATCCGCTGCGCGCCGAGCGGCTGCAGCGCGGCACGCGCGGCAGCCACCGACCCGGCGTCGCTGAAGGGACCGAACGACATGCAGCGCAGCGACGCGGGGGACGCCGGCGCCCGCACCGCGGCGGGAACCGCCGCCACGGCGACGGGCGTACCGCCATCCGCGGCGCCTGCATGGCTGCCGGCTTCGCCATTCGACGCGCCGCCTGCCGACGCGTCGAGGGCGATCACGCCGGCCTCGCGCGCCTGCGCCGCAACCGCGGCGTCGCCGTCGGCCGCCGCGTCATCGGCGACGGGACCCGCGCCCGCCGTGTCCTGCCGGGCATCCACGGCCTCACCGAGCAGCTGCAGGCGCGGCACATCGGCAGGCTGCACCCAGCGTGTCGGCGGCAGCGGCTCGGGACGCAGCAGCCACCACGTCGCGACGCCGAAGTTGAGCATGAGCAGGAGGACGACGAGGGCGCGCGCGGGCATGGCTGGATTCTAGCCTGCGACCGAAGGGCGTCGCGCCAGGCGCGCGAGGCCTTCGATCACCAGCGACGGCGCATGCGTCGCGGCGGCGAGGTGCGGCAGCAGCGCCGCGGCGCCACCGCCATGCAGCCAGGTGCGCGGGACTTCGCCGGCCAGCGCCGCGGCTTCGCGCAGGCTGCGTTCCACCAGGCCAAGCGCCGCGCCCAGGCAGCCGGACGCGAGCGCCGCGTCGGTATCGACGCCGAACTCCGCGTAGTCGCCGCCGGCACGCGGCAGGTGCGGCGCACGCGCGTGCAGCGCCTCGCGCATCAGCTCGGGCGACGGCGCGATGCGGCCGCCGCGATGGCGGCCATCGCCATCGACCAGATCCACGGTGAGCGCCGTGCCCACACCCACCACCAGCGACCAGCCCGGCGCGCGCGCATGCGCCGCCACCATCGCCAGCGCGCGGTCGATGCCGAGCCGCGCGGGCTCCGGATAGGCGATGCGCACCCCGCCCATCTCGCGCTGCACCGTGGCCTGGACCACGCGCAGCGCGCGCGGCGCCAACGCCTGCAGCAGCCGCGCGCGCAGCGCCGGCGGCCCGACGCTGGCCACCCAGGCGACATCGATGCGCGGCGGCAGCGCCGCCAGCCAGCCGTCGGCGAACGCTTCGCCGTCGTGGCTCACGGCGATCGTCTCGCCAAGCCCGGCAGCCGACGCCAGTGGCGCGTGCTTGAGCCGGGTATTGCCGAGGTCGAACAGCCAGTCGCTCATGCCGCGGCCATGCGCGCACGCAGGCTGGCTTCGCCGGCGTGGAAGCGACGCTCGTCGCCGCCGACCTCCACGCGCAGCGCGCCGTCGTCCGCCAGGCCGAGCGCGCGGCCGCTGTGCACGCCATCGCCGGCATGGATGTCGACCTCGTGGCCGACCAGCGCATCGCAGGCCGCATGCCGGGCCAGGAACGGCGCCAGGCCGTCGCGATCGAACAGGTCCAACGCCGGCAGCAGGTGTGCGAGCAGCATGGCGGCGAACGCATCCCGGGTTGGAGGCGCCGCATGCGGCAGCGCCGCCAGGTCGCACCAGGGCTGGTCGATCGCAGCCGCGGCGCCGGCAGGCATGCGCAGGTTGAGGCCCAGGCCGACCACCGCACGCACCGGCCCGGCGTGCTCGCCACCGCCTTCGACCAGCAGGCCGCCAAGCTTGCGCAGCGCAAGCGCGGCTTCGTCCACCACCACCAGGTCGTTGGGCCACTTGAGGCGCACCGTGCGGTAGCCGAGCGCATGCAGGGCCTCGACCGCCGCCACGCCGGCGACCAGGCTCAGGCCGCCGAGGCGCGCCAGGCCGCCGTCGAAGCGGCGCGCCAGCGACAGGTACAGGTTGGCTGCCAGCGGCGACGCCCAGCTGCGACCGCGCCGGCCGCGCCCCCCGGTCTGGCGCTCGGCGAGCAGCACGTCCACGCCGCTGGCCGGCGTGTCGCGACGCAGCAATTCGGCGTTGGTCGAGTCAAGCGACCAGGCCACCTCGAGCGCGGCCACGCCGGCGCGCACGGCGTCGGGGAGGCGCGCCAGGATCGCCCCGGCATCCAGCAGCTGCAGCGGCGCATCCAGCGCGTAGCCGCGGCCCGGCCGCGCGCTGATCGCCACGCCGGCGGCGCGCAGGGCCTCGATGCGCTTCCACACCGCGGCGCGGGTCTGGCCGCTTTCACGCGCCAGCACGTCGCCAGGCACCGGCCCGTCCTGCAGGCGCAGCAGCAGCGCGCGCTCGGGGCTGGTGTCTTCACAAGCGGGGCGGGACAGGCGGGATACGGTCATGCGTCGATTATGGTGGCCGTGCCGCGTGCTGCAACGCCGGTATGCAACCGTCCTCCGGCCTGGCGCATCCCATGTATGATCCGGGTCTCGACCCGCCACCGTGCAGGCCTGCCGCCATGTCCGTCCGAACCGCGCTTCTGGTGATGACCATTGCCCTGCCGCTGCTGGCACTGCCGGCGCAGGCACGCGATGTACGCATGTCCGCCGCAGGTGGTGGTGGAGGCGGCACCGATTGCCCCGGGCAGGCCGAGGACGACGAGGCCGAAGTCGATCCGACGCGCGCCGGCAAGCGTGCCAGCCGCGACAAGCCGGTCATGACCCGCGGCGCCGAGCCGCAGGTGACGCGTCCGCGCTGGCACAGCTTCCTGCCGGGGATGTTCCGCTAAAGGCATGGCGTGATCAGGCGCCTGTTCCGGCGCCCGCCGCCGGATGTCGATGCATCGCTGTGGCGCGCACTGCGCCGTGACATTCCGCTGCTGGCCGCGCTCGACGACGAGCGCGCCGACCGCCTGCGCGGCCTGACCGCGCTCTTCCTCCGCGACAAGGTCATCACCCCGCTTGCCGGCCTCGCGCTCGACGACGCGCTGCGCGCGACCCTCGCCGCGCTGTGCTGCCTGCCGCTGCTCGAATTCGGCGCCGAAGGCCTGCATGGCTGGGCGCAGGTGCTGGTCTACCCCGATGCCTTCCGCGTCGACCGCCGCCACGTCGACGCCGCCGGGGTGATGCACGAATGGCAGGACGACCTGGCCGGCGAGTCGTGGGAGTACGGACCGCTGGTGCTGTCGTGGGCCGATGTCGCCTCCGACCTCGCCAACCCGCGCGAGGGCTACTGCGTGGCGGTGCACGAGATGGTGCACAAGCTCGACGCGCTCGACGGCGCGCTGGACGGCACGCCGCCGCTGCCGCGCGCATGGCAACGCGAATGGGCACGGGATTTCCAGCAGGCCTACGACGCGTTCGCGGCGCGCGTGGACCGCGACGAGGACACCGCCATCGATCCTTACGCCGCCGAGGCGCCGGAAGAGTTCTTCGCAGTCTGCAGCGAGTACCACTTCAGCGACCCCGTCCTGCTCGAGCGCGAGATGCCGGTGGTGGCCGCGCAACTGCGGCGCCTGTACGGCGCGTCGCCGTTCGCGCCCGTCGCCTGACGCGCCTTACAGCCCTGGCGGCAGCCTGACCAGAAAGCGCGCCCCGCCCAGCTCCGGCGAGGCGCCGACCTCGAGTTCGCCGCGGTAGCTGCGCACGATGTCCTGCACGATCGACAGGCCGATGCCGTGGCCATGCACGCGCTCGTCGCCGCGCACCCCGCGCTGCAGCACGTGCGCGATGCGCTCGGGCGGGATGCCCGGACCGTCGTCGTCCACGGCGACCACCAGGCCCGGGCGACGGTTGGCGGCGGTGGCCCCGGGCGTGACGGTGAGCAGCACGCGCGAGCCCGCCCACTTGAAAGCGTTTTCCAGCAGGTTGCCGAGGAGCTCCTGCAGGTCGCCGACCTCGCCGTGGAAGCGCGCAGCGCTATCGATCTCGAATTCGCAGATCGTGCCCTTTGCGGCATAGATCTTCTCCAGGCCGCGGACGATCTGCTCCGCGTGGGGCTCGATCTCGACCGGCGCCGCGAACAGCTTGTGGCCGCCAGCCGCGCCGCGGCCCAGCTGGTAGGTGACCAGGTCGTTCATGCGCCGCACCTGCATCGCGACTTCGTCGCGCAGCTCGTCATGGCTGGCATCGTTTTCCAGCCGCGAACGCAGCACCGCCAGCGGCGTCTTCAGGCTGTGCGCGAGGTCGGCCATGGTGTTGCGCTGCTGCTCCAGGTTCTCGCGCTCGCTCTCCACCAGCGCGTTGATGCTGTCGGTCAGGGGCTCGAGCTCGCGCGGGTGCAGCTCGCTCATGCGGTGCGCCTGCCCGCGCTGCACGCGCTTGAGCTCGGCGACCACCTTGCGCAGCGGCCACAGGCTCCAGCGCAGCACCAGGCCCTGCAGCAGCAGCAGGATCACGCCGGCAATGCCGAGGTAGCGCCACAGCGCGGCGCGGAACACGCGCACCTGGCGCGGCAGCGTGCCGGCGTCCTCCATGATGTAGATGGCGTACGGGAATTCCGCATCGGGCCCGCGACTCGCGTCGACCAGCCCGATACCGAAGCGGAACACCTCGCCCGGCTGGCCGTCGCTGCGGGTGATCGCCAACGGACCCTCGAAGCGCTCCTCGAGCGGATCGAGCATGACGGCTTCGGGCAACTGCGGGCCGCGGGCCGAGCCGGAGCTCCAGCTGTCGTTGGGCAGCACGATCTCGGCGTAAAGGCCACTGCCGGGGCGGTCGAAACGGCCATCCGGGGGCACGTACGGCGCGATCAGCGAACCGTCGCGGGCGAACTCGGTGGCGCCGGCGTACGCGTAGGCATAGCTTTTCAGGCGTTCGCGCAGGCCTTCGCCGGCCACGTCGACGAACGCGCGGTCAAGCGCGAAGCCGGCCAGCGCCAGGAACGCCAGCAGGCCCATGCTCGCGGCCAGCAGCTGGCGCGACTGCAGCGAGCGCGGCCGCCAATGCAGTCTCCGATGGCCCGCCTGCGGCATGCCGCCTTCCCCTCCCCGTCACGCGGGCGCCGCCGGGCGCCCGCACCGCTCAGGCTTCGCTGCTGCGCGGAATCGCGAAGCGGTAGCCGCGACCGCGGACGGTTTCGATCGGCTTCAGCGTGCCCTCGGGATCGAGCTTCTTGCGCAGCCGGCCGATGAACACCTCGAGCACGTTCGAGTCGCGGTCGAAGTCCTGCTGGTAGATGTGCTCGGTGAGGTCCGCCTTCGAGACCAGCTCGCCGGCGTGCATCATCAGGTACTCCAGCACCTTGTACTCGTAGCTGGTCAGGTCGACGTTGGCGCCGTTGACGGTCACCGTCTGCGCGGCCAGGTCGAGCACCACCGCGCCGCATTCCAGCGTCGGCTTGCTCCAGCCCGCGGCGCGGCGCACCAGCGCGTTGATGCGCGCCAGCAGCTCTTCGACGTGGAAAGGCTTCACCAGGTAGTCGTCGGCTCCCTGCTTGAGGCCGTCGACCTTGTCCTGCCAGCTGGACCGCGCGGTGAGGATCAGCACCGGGAACTGCTTGCCTTCGTCGCGCAGCGCCTTGACCAGCTCCATGCCCGACATCCGCGGCAGGCCGAGGTCGATGATGCCGACGTCGAACGGGACTTCGCGCCCCATGTACAGGCCTTCCTCGCCGTCCTGCGCGGCATCGACGGCGTAGCCTTCGCGCTTCAGGCGCGCGGCAAGGGTTTCCCGCAGGGGGGCTTCATCTTCGACCAGAAGAATGCGCATGTGCGTCTCCATGAAATAGCGTGCGGCGGCGGCCCGGGGCATCGGGCGCGGCGATGCCCACCATGCTACCTAGGTTGCGCATTCAGTCGTCGTCACCGCGTGTACGGCGCAGCGGACGGCTCGACTGCGGATCATCCATGTACACACGGACGCGACCGCGTTCGTCGATGACCTTGACGCGATTGATGTTGCGACCGTCATAGGGAACGCTCTCGGCGCTCAGCACCTGGCCGCGGCGCGACGCTTCGCGCACCGAATCGGCGAGCGCATCGCGCTGGCGCTGGCGCGGGCTCTGGCCACGCGCGTCGGAATCGCTCCGCCGGGCCTGCGCGGCCTCCCGGGCTGCGCTGTCATCGGCGCTGCGCGCCCCCCCCTGGCCCTTGCCGCCGCGACGCCCGTCGTCGGCATGTGCCATGCCACCAGCCGCCACCGTCGCAAGGACGGCCATCAGGCACAGGGTGGAGGCGCGGACGCTACGGACGGGCATAGGTGCAAATCCAAGTGACTACAGAAGGTTACACGGAACAGCGGGGTGGCAACGAGCAGGCGGGCATTCTCGGAAGCGGGCGGTGAATTGGTCCTTAACTTTTCCAGGGGCCAATGCGGCGGTTCAGGCCCGGGGCAATCAGAAGATCTCGGCGACACAGCAGCGCAACGACCCGCCCGCGGCCTCGATCGCATCCAGCGGCACGCTGCGGACCGCGAACCCGGCCGCAGCGAGCGCCGCCAGGCTCGCCTGCGACAGCGCCTGCGCGGCACGCGCGCTCATCCACACGGCGTCGGCCGACAGGCTGATGGCATTGCCGGCAAACGCGGCCTGCTCCGCCGCCGAGAGCCGGATCGCGTGCGGCGCGTACAGCCGGGCGACGGCGTCCACCACGCCGGGATCGGCGAAGCCGGCCGGACAGATCAGCGCCGCGCGCCCGGCGAGCACCGCCAGCACCACGTTGGCGTGGTACTCGCCCGGCGCCAGGTCGAACATCAGCGTCGCGCGCAGGCCGAGCGCTTCGTGCATCAGGCGGGCGCCGGCTTCGTCGCAGCGCTCCGACAGGCCGCACAGGCCCAGGCCGCGGGCGCGGTCGACCACCAGCGCGCCGGTCAGCTCGCAGGGATGCGGCTGCGGCGAGAGGTCGCGTTCGGCATAACCGAGGACGTCGCGGAAGAATCCCCGGATATCCGGCCGTGCGGCCTCGCGCCGGCGCACCGCATGGCGCATGCGGCCGACCACCAGGGTGTCGCGCGCGGTCGCGAACACGTTGTTCGGGAAGAGTGCGTCGGGTGCTTCCGGATCACCGGGGAAGCAGATCGTCGGCAGCAGCTGCGACAGCGCGCGCTGCAGGTCGCGGTGCTGCGCCGACGCGCGCGCCGCGTCGAAACCCCCGGCCGCGGCCATGTAGCGGTTGTCGGACGCCGATTCCTCGGCGTGGCCGAAGCCGTCCGGCGCGACCAGGAACGCGGCACGCGCGGTGGCGGGACCGAAGTCCGCTTGGGCATCGGCGGCGAACGCGAGGAAGGCGGCGGTGTCGCGGGTCAGCATCGTGTGGTGTCCTCAGGCGGCGACGCGCGCGTCGCCCTGGGTCGGTGCCAGCGCCGCCTCGACGAGGTCCCAGCCGGCACCCGGCTTGTGCGCGCCCTCGCTCAGCACCTGGCGGAAGGCGCGGCCGCCGCGCTCGCCATGGAACAGGCCGAGCAAATGGCGGCTGATGTGCTTGAGCTGCGCGCCGCGCGCGAGCTGGGCTTCGACATAGGGGCGCATCGAACGCAGCACGTCGGCACGCGTGGACAGTTCGCCGCCGAACCAGGCCACGTCGAGCCGGTGCAGCAGCCACGGGTCGTGGTACGCCGCGCGCCCCAGCATCGCGCCGTCGGTGTGCGCGAGGTGCGCGGTCGCCTCGCCGGCGTCGGCGATGCCGCCGTTGACGATCACCGTGAGCTCCGGGCGCTCGCGCTTGAGCGCGTAGGCCCAGTCGTAGCGCAGCGGCGGCACCTCGCGGTTCTCCTTCGGCGACAGGCCCTTCAGCCACGCATTGCGCGCGTGCACCACGAACGTGCGGCAGCCGGCCGCGGCGATGGCGTCGACGAAGGCGAGGAAGCGCGCGTACTCGTGGTCGTCATCCACGCCCAGCCGGCACTTCACCGTGACCGGCACGTCGCAGGCGGCGATCATCGCCGCCACGCAGTCGGCGACCAGCGCCGGCTCGCGCATCAGGCAGGCGCCGAAGCGCCCGGCCTGCACGCGGTCGGACGGACAGCCGACGTTGAGGTTGACCTCGTCGAAGCCGTGGTCTGCGCCGATGCGCGATGCCTGCGCCAGCAGCGCCGGTTCGCTGCCGCCGAGCTGCAGCGCCACCGGGTGCTCGACCGGGTCCATCGCCAGCAGCTTGGCGCGGTCGCCGTGGATCACCGCGTTGGCGTGCACCATTTCGGTGTACAGGCGGGCGTGCGGCGCGAGCAGGCGGTGGAAGACGCGGCAGTGGCTGTCGGTCCAGTCCATCATCGGCGCGACCGAGAGGCGCGCGGATGCCGCATAGCGCGCGTGTTCTGTGTTCTTCATGGACCTGCTGTCTGTCGAATCGATGCGATTGGCGGCCGCCCGCTAGGGTACACCGCGGCAATCCGGCCCCGTCCGGGGATCGGACGTAGACTCGGGACTCCCCGCAACAGGGCTGCCGGATGGCCGAACGCACGCACCATCTCACCCTGCGGTTCCTTGCCGAGCCCACCGACGTCAACTACGGCGGCAAGGTGCACGGCGGCACCGTGATGAAGTGGATCGACCAGGCCGGCTTTGCCGCAGCGGTCGGATGGAGTGGTCACTACTGCGTCACCGTCGCGGTCGGCGGCATCAGGTTCGTGGCGCCGATCCGCATCTCGGACCTCGTCACCGTTTCGGCGCGCCTGGTCCGTACCGGGCGCACGTCGATGCAGTTCGGCGTGGACGTGCGTGCGCGCGACCCGATGGGTGGCGACGACCGCCTGTGCACGCACTGCGTCATCGTCTTCGTCGCCGTCGATCGCGATACCGGCACGCCGCTGGAAGTGCCCGGCTGGACGCCGACCAGCGATGACGACCTGCGCCTCTGCGAATACGCCGAGAAGGTCATGGCGCTGAGCAAGGGCATCGAGGACACCGTCGCGCATTTCTCGCCGCGGAATGTCGCGGGCTAGCGCGTATCCACCGGCAGCGGCCGCGCCCAGCGCACGTAGCTCTCGGCGATGCCCTCGCGCAGGCGCCGCGCCTGCGGCGAGCCCTTGGCCACGCCCATGCGCGCGGCGATCGGCGCCCAGCCCTGCGAGCTGTCCGCCGCCCAGGCGTCGAGCAGCGCGCGGCAGGGCCGGCCGGCGACGCGAGCCAGCGCGCAGGCGTAGTACACGTCGCCCGCGCTCCAGCGGCGCTCGCCCACCAGCAGGTCGGTCACCAGCGGCCGCGGCGCATCGAAATAGCGCACCAGCTCGTCGATGAAGGCGTCACGATGGCGCGCGGCGTAGGCGTCGATGTCCGTGAGCAGGTGGTCGATGGCGGGATCGCCCGTGCCGGGCCTGGCATCGGGCGCGGACGCCGGCGTGGCGGCGGCGCCTGCTGTGCGTTCGGCATCGCTGCCGGCAACCGGCGCGGTGGCCTGCGGCAACGCGTGGGCGAGCGCCGACAGGCCGAACACGGAAACGAGCAGCAGGCTGCGGGGGATCATGCGTGGCTCCGGAAACGGGTCATGGCCTCGCGGCCACGGGTTGCAGGATGTCGCCTTCGCGCCCGGGGAACGCCAGGCCCGCGGCATCGCGTGCCTGCAGGGCGCCATCCTGAAGCAGCGCGTAGCGGCGCAGGCCGCCGGTGGCCGGCTCCAGGCTGAGCAGCGCGTCATCGAGCCGCCAGGCGCCGGTTTCCTCGAAACGCACGCTGCCATCCAGCGCGATATAGACCTCGACCAGCGCGTAGTGGCTGGCGTCGCCCTGGCGCTCGAGCACCAGCAGCGTGTCGATGCCCTCGCAGTCCGCGCAGGGCAGCGTGCCACGCCATTCGATGCTGCCATCCGCGCCACCGAGCGCGGGCAGCTGCGCATCGGGTCCGCGCGCAGGCTCGCAGCCACCACCGGCGACGACGAGTGCGATCAGCAGGACGGCAGGAAGGCGTGCCATGCGCTGATTGTGCCGCAGGCGGCGCGGCGCGTGGCACGCCGCCGCCCCGCGCCGTGCGATGGACGCACACGGCATTCAGCCGGCGGCGATCGCGCGCAGCGCCCCGGGAAGTTCGTCTGCGTGGGTGAGGCTGCGCAGCCGGCGTGCGGCATCGGCGGGAATATCGGCCTGCCGCTCGTGCTCCCAGGTCAGGTGGTAGGGCACGTGCACGCCCCAGCCGCCCAGTTCCAGCACCGGTGCGATATCCGAGCGCAGCGAATTGCCGACCATCACGAAGCCTTCGGGCGGAATCGCGAACTCCTCCAGCAGGCGCCGGTAGGTGGGCACGTCCTTCTCGCTGACGATCTCGATGCGCCGGAACAGGTGCGACAGGCCTGAATCGCGCACCTTCGCCTCCTGGTGGAACAGGTCGCCCTTGGTGACCAGCACCACGGGGTAGTCCGCAGCCACCTGCTCGACCGCTTCGCGCACGCCCGGCAACAGGTCGACGGGATGGCGCAGCATTTCCTTGGCCATCTGCACGATGCGCTGCAGGTCGCTGGACGAGATGCGCGACTCGGTGATCTCGATCGCCGCCTCGACCATCGACAGCGCCATGCCTTTCACGCCATAGCCGAATACCGCGAGGTTGGCCTTCTCGATGGCGTAGAGGCGATCGGTGGTGCGCGCGTCATCGCCGACGTAGGCGCCGACGATCGATTCGAACGTGGATTGCGCGGCGGCGAAATAGTCCTCGCTGCGCCAGAGGGTGTCGTCGGCATCGAAGCCGACCATGCGGATGGTGGTCATCGCGCCATTATCGCCCGGAGGCTCCGGGCCCGCGCGCGGGGCGCCCTTTCGAATGAACCAGAGCGCATGGATGGCCCGTGGTGGCCGGGAGGCCTTCGCGGCTCATGTCCCCCGGATCCGCCTACGGCGGATGCCTCCTCCTTGACTTCCCCGCGAAGGCCTCCCGGCCACTTCGGGGCTTTGGGCCGGCTGCCAGTACGCGAGTCATGCGCGAGATTGCGGGCTGTGGGCTGCGCGCCCGGGCCACCGCGTAATGCAGCGTACCGGGTGCCAAGGCCCTTGAGGGGGAAGTCAAGGAGGAGGCGATGGCCGCAAGGCCATCGCCGGGGGACATGAGCACTCAAGGGCCTTGGTACCCGGCGCGGCACTGCCGCGTTGCGATCCAAAAAAAGGGGCGGCCTTGCGCCGCCCCTCCTGGAGAAACGTCGTGCCGGAAAGCCTCAGCCTTCGTCGTCCGCCTTCGGTGCGGCAGGACCGGCCTTGGCCACAAAGGCCTTGTACTCGTCGGCGGTCAGCTCGCCGTCGGCATCCACGTCGGCCTGGGCGAAGACCTGCGCGAGGTTGGCGATCGCCGCGGACTCGGTCAGCGAGATCGAGCCGTTGCCATCGGTGTCGACATCGGCCCAGCTCAGCTGGCGCGGCTCGGCGGCCGGCGCCGCGGCAGGTGTCGCCGCCGTGGCGGCGGCAGCGGACTGCGCTTCGCGGACTTCGGGGCTGGGCTCGCTCTGCGCAAATGCGACCGGCAGGGCGAGCACGGCGCCAAGGGCGATGAGGGCGGCAAGCGGCTTGGGGGAAATCTGCATCAGGGCGTCTCCTTGGTGGACGCGGGGGCGTCCATTGGGTTCGGTGGTGATTGCGGTGATCGTCGATCCGTTCCGCACCGCCACCCTGCCCACGCGCTCATTAACGTTTCACCCTCCACGATCCGGCACCTCCACACGGCATTAACCAACTCGCCGGCAATCCACGCTAGGCAGGTGCCCACGCCACGCCACTGCGCGCCTGCGGACGCCGCGCCGCACACGCGCGACGGTGAACGCAACACAACGTTTACATCCGGGGATGCGCACCGCGCATCGCTGCCGGATACTTGCGTGCCACCGCCACGGAGACCCGCGATGAACCGACTCGTCCTCACCGCCGCATGCGCGCTCGCCCTTGCCGGCGCCGCCTGCCACCGCGACGGCGAGGCCGGTGTCCCCGGCTCCGCGCCGGTCGACGCTGCAGCCGCATCGCTGGCCGACGCCGCCACCGACGCCGGCCGCGCCGATGCCGATGCGCGCCCGTTCGCGGTCGACGTCATCGCCAAGTTCGACGAACCGTGGGCGATGGCCTTCCTGCCCGACGGCCGCCTGCTGGTCACCGAGAAGAAGGGCACGCTGCGCCTGGTCGACGTGGAGAGCGGCGCCAGCACGGCCATCACCGGCGTGCCCGAGGTTGCGTACGGCGGCCAAGGCGGCTTGGGCGACGTGCTGCCGCATCCGGGCTTCAGCAACAACGGCCTGGTGTACCTGAGCTATGCGGAGCCGGGACGCGGCGACGAGCGCGGCGCGGCGGTGGCGCGCGCGCGGCTGGTGACCGGTGCCGACGGCGGTCGCCTCGAAGACCTGCAGGTGATCTGGCGCCAGGTGCCGAAGATGACCGGCAACGGCCACTACGGCCATCGCCTGCTGTTCGGCGCTGACGGCAAGCTGTGGATCAGCTCCAGCGAGCGCCAGGCGTTTGACCCGGCGCAGGACATGGCCTCCAACCTCGGCAAGATCATCCGCCTGGAGGACGACGGCAGCGTCCCGGCCGACAACCCGTTTGCCGCACAGGGCGGCGTGGCGGCGCAGGTCTGGTCGCTGGGCCACCGCAACGTGCTCGGCATCGATTTCGATGCGCAGGGCCGGCTGTGGAATACCGAGATGGGGCCCAAGGGCGGCGACGAGCTCAACCTCGTCGCGCGTGGCGCCAACTACGGCTACCCGATCGTCTCCAACGGCGACCACTACGACGGCCGCGACATCCCCGACCACGACACGCGGCCCGAATTCGAGGCGCCGGCGATCTCGTGGACGCCGGTGATCTCGCCCTCGAGCCTGCTGTTCTATTCCGGCAGCGTCTTCCCGGAGTGGCAGGGCAACGCGTTCATCGGCGGGCTGTCATCGCAGTCGCTGGTGCGCGTGGCGTTCGATGGCGACACCGCACGCGAAGCGGAGCGCTTCGACATGGGTGCGCGCATCCGCGCCGTGGAACAGGGCCCCGAAGGCGGGCTGTGGCTGCTCGAGGACGGTGGCCGCGACGGCTCGCTCGGCCGGCTGCTGAAGCTGGTGCCCGCGGGCGACTGACCCGCGCTGCGGTCAGGGCAGCACCACCCCGCTGCCCACCTCCCGGCCGTCCTCGATGAGGCGGAAGCCGCGGCTTCCGCCTTCGGCAAGGCGCACGGCATCGCCGCACATGAGCGCGACCTCGTGGCGGCTTCCGGGGGCGATTTCGGGAATGTCGCCGCGGCTCACGGCGCAGCGCGTGGTGGCGGTGCCCTCGAACTCGACGTCCACGCGATAACCGCCCGCGAACGGCGCGACGCGACCACCATCGGCCGTCGCACGCATCTCCAGCCGCACCGGCACGCGGCTCTTGGCGGCGAAGTCCAGGCGCGGCGGCCGCGCGGCATTGTCGGCATCGCCCACCTGCTCCGGCGGCTGTGCTCCGCAGGCGACGAGCCCGGACGCCAGCACCACCGCAAGCCAACCCGCTCCCGCTCCACGCATGGCAACTCCACGTTTGGCCAAAGCCGCATTATCCGCGTTTGCGGCGGTGATTCATGCGCCCTGCACGGCGTACTGACATAGTGGGCGCGCAACCTCCGCCATGTTCCGTAACCGGCAGCCGCTCCCGATGTCCGACGCCAGCCCCGCCATGACCGAATCCGAGCTCGACGATGCGATCGCCGAACTCGAGGACCAGATGGCCGACTTGCAGCTGCGCCACAAGGACCTGTTCGCCTACGCCAACGCCTGGGCCGAGCGCCATGACGCGATCATGCGCCGCGCGCCCGAGGAGCTGCGGCCGGATGCCTCCGCGCGGCTGCGGCGCATCGGGATCCGCTGGGGGCTTGCCGACGGCGCGCGGATGACCACGCAGTTCCCGGCACTGCGCCGCGCCTGACCCGCCCCCGCGCCACCGGCGCGATCAGAAGTCGATCGCTTCGGTGACCTTTTCCAGCAGTCCGCCGTATATCTCGACCTGGCTGGTGATGTGCTCGGCGTGGTCGGTGTGCAGCACTTCGAAGTCGTACTGGATGAACGGGTCCATCTCGTCATCGAGGTAGATCCGCGTGTAGCGGTAACGCGTGTTGAGCATGTTTGCCATCTGCAGGCTGAGGCCGTCGGCCATGTCGATGCCGACCTCGAGTTGCATCGAGCCGCAGGTGCCGTTGTCGCAGTCATAGAAGTTGGCGTAGGCATTCAGCCCGTTGATCTTGAACTTCACCATCGGATCGCCGACGGAGTCGGTGGTGAGCTCGGGTTCGAGATCCATCTGTGCCAGGACCGCCACGACCTCCGGGCCGGTCACGCCCTTGCTGGCGGCGTGCGCAGGCACAAGCACCATTCCCGCGCCCAGCAGCAGTGCCAGCGCGCCCTCCATTCCGATCTTCGCCATGTTCAACCCCCCTGTGGTCAAGCGGCGATCTTACCGGGGCCGCGGTGGCTTGGCATCCGTGGCGGGGGTCTCCGCGGCCAGCGACTCGTACGCGCGCCGGACCGTCTCCGCGCCATGGCGGCGCTCCAGCCTGCGCACCACGAAATGGCCGCGCGCCATGCGCTGGAAGTGCCGCATGAACACCGTGTTGAGCGTGGCGCCAGTGACCGCGCCGACCACCGGCACCGCCTGCAGCGCCAGCTTCTGGCTGACGTTGACCGAGAACCGCGAGGCGATGGCCGACAGCAGCTGCACGATCGCCGGACCGCCCTTGCCGGCCATGCCGTGCACGGCGACGTACTGGGCGGCGGCCGCGACCTGCTGCGCAAGCAGCGCGCGCGCGGCGAAGTAGCCGGATTCGCTGCCGTCATCGGCACTGCCGCGCCCGCCCATGGTCAGCACTTCGAAGCACGCGAACGTCGCCTGTGGATCATCGAGCGCCTCGCCCTCGCTGCGTGCCACGTCGGCGATCGAACGCAGGATCAGCGTGGTGGTGACCGGAAGCTCCAGCGCCAGGCCTGCCATGCCGAACGCACCCCCGACCGCGCCGGTGGCCGCGGCGGCGAAGGTGTGGCTGCGCGTGTGCGCGGCGCGCGGCGCCCCGCCCTTGGCGAGCGTGGCCATGGCCACGCGCAGCGACTGGTCCAGCGCCTTGCGGGTAGCGGTATCGACCAGCCGCGACACCGCGGCCGGCAGGCGCCGCGCAAGCACGTATTCCAGCGGCGCGCCGACGGCGTTGGCGAGCTGCGCGGCCAGGCCGGGGTTCTCGAGCAGGGCGCGCGCCTCGCGCAGTGCGGACAGATCGTCCGCATCCAGCAGCAGCGGCGACGGCAGGGGCACGGGCGCCTCAGGCATCCGCGTCACCGCGGACGGCGGATGCAGGTACGGCGATGCGGTACATGGCGGGTCTCCTGCGGGTGCAACCACGCTAGCAGCCTTGCGCGTGCGCGCACCGTCACGGCTGCGCTTGACCTCGCTCAATGCGCGCGGGCCGCCGCCGCGACAAGCTCACCCTCGCCGCCGTCCGCCTGCCGCCGCCATGACCGATCCCGCGCTCCATCCCTGCTTCCTCGGCCCCTACGGCGAGAACGACCAGCTGCTGGAATCGCTGGTGGTCGAGTTCCTGCGCGACCACGTGTACTGGCGCCGCAACCTGCACCCCGAGGATCCACCGGCCATCCCCACCGGTGCCAACCGCCGGCCCGACTACATCGACTTCGAGTCGCGCCTGCGCCGCGAGCTGCACCTGCTGTCGGCGGCGCTGAAGCGCAGCGTGCCGTTCCACAGCCCGCGCTATCTGGGCCACATGGTCAGCGACCTGCTGATCCCGGGCCTGGCCGCGCAGATGCTCGCGCTGCCCTACAACCCCAACAACGTCAGCGCCGATGCCGCCCCGATCACCATCGACCTGGAGCTGAAGGCCGGGCTGCAGCTGGCGGCGATGGTCGGCTACCCCGCCGACCCGGCCGCCGCCGACTGTGCGTTCGGCCACCTCACCTCCGGTGGCACGCTGGCCAACGTGCAGGGCCTGCGCCTGGCGCTCGCGCTCAAGGCGTTCCCGGTCGCGCTGCGCGCGGCGTCGGTGCCGCTGGCGGGTGTGCCAGGCGACGACTGGGAGGCCTTCAACACCGGCCCGGCCGAGGCGACCACGCTGTATGCGGCCTGGTGCGCGTGGCGCGACGGCCTGCCGGCGCGCGAGCGCGTGGCCTGGCAACGGCGCGTCGATGCGCAGCGCATCGAGACCCTGGGGCTGGTCGGCTTCCTCGAGCGGCATCCGGCCCTGTCCACGCCGCTGGTGTTCGCGCCCGCCACCGCGCACTACTCGTGGAGCAAGGGCATGAAGATGCTCGGCCTGGGCCGTGCGCAGCTGAAACTGGTGCCGGGGCGCGCGATGCGCCTGGACGTCGATGCGCTGGAGGACGCGCTGGACGGCTGCCTGCGCCACCGCCAGCCGGTGCTGATGGCGGTCGGCGTGCTCGGCAGCACCGAGTTCGGCACGATCGACCCGCTCGACCGCCTGGCCGACGCACGCGCGCGCATGCAGTCGCGCGGCCTTGGCCTGTCGCTGCATCTCGACGCCGCCTGGGGCGGCTACCTCGCCGCACTGTTCCGCGACCCGGACGGGCGCCTGCGCACGCAGGCGGAAGTCGGCGCTGGCTTCCGCGACTTCCCGCGGCGCAAGGTGCACGCCGCGTTCTCCGCCATCCCGCGCATGGATTCGATCACCATCGACCCGCACAAGCTCGGCCACCTGCCCTATGGCGCCGGTGCGTTCCTGTGCCGCGACCAGCGCGCGATCGGGCTGCTCGCGGAGGACGCGGACTACGTGTTCGACGGCGCGGCCGGCAGCGACTATTTCCAGCGCCACGGCCAGCTCGGCCGCTATATCCCGGAAGGCTCCAAGCCCGGTGCCAACGCCGCGGCGGTGTACGTGACGCACAAGGTGCTGCCGCTGGACCACGCCCACTTCGGCCGGCTGCCCGCGCAGGGGCTGCTCGCCACCGAGGCCTTCATGGAAGAGGCGCGCGGCTTCGTCGCCCGCATCGCGCCGCTGGCCACCGCGCTGGTGCCGTTCACGCCCGACTGCAACCTGGTGTGCTTGGCCCTCAATCCGCGCGGCAACCGCGACGTCGCGCGCATGAACCGCTTCGTGCGCGGGCTGCACCGCGCGCTGCGCGCCGACCCCGTGCAACCGACGCAGCGCGGCGAGTACTTCGGCTCGATGACCACGCTGCGGCCCGACGCCATGGGCGCGTCCGACACCGCGCGCGTGCTGCACGCGCTGCAGCTCGACGCCGACGCGCTGGACGACGCGAGCGAGGACCGCGACCGCATCGCGATCCTGCGCCATACGCTGATGAACCCGTTCCTGCTCGACGCCGGCCCCGCCGGCGGCGGCTACATCCGCGGCTACTTCGACCACCTCGAGCGCCTCGTCGCGGCGGCGCTGGCGTCCGACGCGCGGCCGGCCTGCGCCTGAGACGCCTGGCGCGGCCTACGCCGCGTCGGCCGGCTCCTGCGCGGGCGTCGGTGCGTCGTCGCCGGCCCACTCGTGCCGGTGGTCGTCATCGAGCAGGCGCATGCGACGGCGCTCGACCTTGAGCTGGCCCGCCGCACGCACGGTGCGCGTGGCCTCGAGCATCTCGACCACGCCGGTGGAGCGGCGGAACAGCACGAACCCGTTCTCAATGATCGACAGCTCCGCGGGCAGCTGCGCACGCGCCTCCTCGGGCATCGACTCCAGCAGCATGCCGAGGAAGTGGCGTGCCGCCTCGGCGGCCTTCGCCGGGTCCACGCGCGTCGTCCATTCCAGGAACACGTCATCGGGATCGGACTCGCGCAGGTGGATGCCGAACGTCACGCGCGCCGGCAGGCTGCCGCCTGAAAGGGGATTGTCGAGGTCGACGTCGACTTCGTACTCGCGGCCGTCCTCGAGCTCGACGCCGACGAAATCGTTGTAGCGCACGGCGTCCTCGGACAGCAGCCGCTCGAGCACCTCGGGCGAGGTGAGCCGTTCGACCATGCCGTCGACCGTCTGCAGCGCGGCCGAACGTGCCGCCTGCATGACTGCGGGGTCGACCGCCGCTTCGGCGTCGCCGGGGGCCGCGGCGGCGAACTCGGCGTCCAGCGCCGCGGCGGTCGCCGCAACCATTGCCTCCTTCATGACCGGGCGCATGCGCGCGGCGACCCCGGTCAGGTTGCGGATGCGCTGGTAGTTGCCTTCACCATCGAGCTCGACCTCGAGCACCAGGTCACCCAGCGATTCCATCAGGCCCTGCGTCACCTCGACACCGGCCGGCTCGCCCTCCAGCACCTCGAACCGCGTGTCCGCGAACGACCACTCCTGCAGGTAGCCGTCCTCGCCTGCCTTGCGGATGCTGACGGTCTCGATGCCGGTGATGCGCGTGCGCTCGCGGCCGTCGCCGTCGTGCTCGTCGTCGTAGTCCTCGGTGGCATAGCGCAGCGTGACGCCCTCGCGCCACGGCAGCATCCAGCGGATGACGTCCCCGGCGGGCGCCGCGGCACCCTTGCCGTTGCCGACGTTCTTGTCGGCCGCGTGCGCGCCGGCCGACCACGCCAGCATCAGCAATATCACGGCACACAGGCCCTTTGCGCGTCCCATCGCGTTCCCCTTGCCGCGCCCCCCCGGCGCAATGCGGCGGATTCTACGCGAAGCGGCCCAGCCGCCCGACGGCGTTGCCGGCGCAACGGCCAGCGAGCATCATCGCGACATGTCCCGATTGCCGCCGCAACTGCCGCGCAATTCACGATGCGCATGGGTGATGTGTGCGGTGCTGCTGGCCGCGGGCTGCAGCACCGCGCCGCGGATCGATGGCGAGGCGGACAGCGACGGGGTCGCACCCGTGCAGGCGCCGCCCGCCATGCGCGACGGCTTCCTCATCACGGCGGACAGGCTTGATACCTGGAATGCGGTCGGCCAGCTGCTGGTGCGCAGCAGTGACATCCGGCTCGAAGGCCGCTCGGAGATGCTCGACCTCCATGCGGTCACCTATCGTGGCCAGGACATCCTGCTGCTGACCCGTGCCGTGCCGCTGTCACCCAAGGTCCGCCGATCCACGACGCGCGTCAGCGCCGTGGCCGGGAACGGCGCGGCGCTCGACGGCACCGCCGCTGCGGACCTGCTCACGATGCTGCAGCGCAAGCTGCCTGCGGAGATCGAACGGGTCAGGGCATTGCAGGCGTCCAGGCCCGCGCGCTAGGCCGCAGTCCGGCGCTCGACCGTCGGCGGCCCTGCTGCGATCGCTGCCTCACCCGCACTTCGAGTAGCCGCAGTTCAGGCACGTCGCGCAGCCATCCATCATCACCAGCGCCTTGGTGCTGCACTTGTGGCACATGGTGGCCGACGGCGGGAACACCGCACCGTCGCCCGTGACTTCGATGTCCTCGCGCGCACCCTGGCTTCCAGCGGCGGACGCCCCGCGCGGGCTCACGTCAGCGTTTTTTTTTAGGTCCAGCTTGGCGAACGCGGCGCGCTTCTCGGCGATGAGCGCCCGGGTGGCATCGCTCATGTCAGGGTCGTGCATCATCCCGATCGACTTCAGGTGGTCCTCGACGATGCTGCCGAGTTCGGCGACCAGCGACGGCATGTACACGCCACCGGCCTTGAAGTAGCCGCCCTTCGGGTCGAACACGGCCTTCATCTCGTCGACGATGAAGGTGACGTCGCCACCCTTGCGGAACACCGCGGACATGATGCGGGTGAGCGCGACGATCCACTGGAAGTGTTCCATCGACTTGGAGTTGATGAATATCTCGAACGGGCGCCGGGACTCGTGTTCGGTGTCGGCGTTGAGCACGATGTCGTTGATGGTCACGTACATCGCGTGCTCGACCAGCGGCGATTTGATCTTGTAGGTGTTGCCGATCAGGATCTCGGGGCGCTCGATGCGCTCGTGCATCTGGATCACTTCGGCGGTGGGCAACGCGGGCCCGGACAGCGCGCGGTCGGCGGCATCGGCACTTGCGGCCTTGTCCGCTGCGCTGACGACAGCGTATCCGGTGATTTTCTTCTCGATCTTGACGGCCATGACGCGGGTTCCTGGTGTTCGTTGGTGCCCGTCCTCCCCCATGCGGGGGAGGACCTGGCGGGATTACCTGGCGGCGGACTTCCGGGCGCCGGCCTTTTTCGCGGCCTTCTTCGGTGCGGCCTTGCGGACCGCCTTGCCGACGGCCTTCTTCGCCGCGGCCTTCCTGGGGGCGGCCTTCTTCGTCGCCTTCTTCGCGGCCTTCTTCGCGACCTTCTTCACCGCGGCCTTTTTCGTGGCCGCCTTCTTCACTACCTTGCGGGTGGCCTTCTTCACCGCGGCCTTGGTCGCCGCCGTCTTCCGGGCCACCTTCTTCGCGGCCTTCTTCACCGCTTTCTTGGCAGTCGCCTTCTTCGCCGCCTTCTTGGCCGTGGCCTTCTTCGCAGCCTTCTTGCCCACGCCCTTGCGCTTGAGCGTGCCGGCCTCGGCCTTGGCGCTGGCGCTGGTCGCGGCCAGGCTGCTCTTGGCCTTGGCCACGCGCTTGGTCACGGCCTTCTTCGCCTTGACGGCGGATTTGGCCACGGCCTTCTCGGCCTTCTTCGCCGTGGTCTTCGCCGTCTTCACCGCGCTGGAGGCGCGCTTGGACACCGCGGCACCAAGTTCCTTCGCCTTGTCGGCGACGGCCTCGGCGGCATTGCTGAGGGTCGTGGCGACCCCGTTGCCGTTGCTCATCTTGTTCCCCTCGTCGGTCGTGTGGCGGGCAAAGCGCCCGCGGGGCGAAATGTAGCGCGAAGCCGTTCCGTGCATGCAAACGCGGAGTGCACAGCCGTCCGCCCCGTCGACGCGGGGCGGGCGGCGACCGGGCTAGAACTTGCCGTAATAGCCTTCCTTGAGCGCGTCGAAGAGGTTGGCGGCGCTGTGCATCTCGCCGTCGTACTCGATCTCCTCGTTGCCCTTCACCTCGACCGTGCTGCCGTCCTCGAGCTCGAAGCGGTACAGGGTGTTCTCGAGGTCGGAATCCTTGACCAGCACGCCCTGGAACGCGGCGGGATTGAAGCGGAACGTGGTGCAGCCCTTCAGCCCCTGCGCGTGCGCGTACAGGTAGATGTCCTTGAAGTCCTCGTAGGGATAGTCGGTCGGGACGTTGGCGGTCTTGGAGATCGACGAGTCGACCCACTTCTGCGCCGCGGCCTGCACGTCGACGTGCTCCTTCGGATTGATGTCGTCGGCGCTGATGAAATAGTCCGGCAGCTTCGCATCCGCCTCCTCGCTGAACGGCATCGCCTTCGGGTTGACCAGCACCCGGTAGGCGAGCAGCTCGTACGAGAACACGTCGACCTTTTCCTTGGACTTCTTGCCTTCGCGGATCACGTTGCGGCTGTAGTGGTGCGCGAACGACGGCTCGATGCCGTTGGAGGCGTTGTTGGCCAGCGACAGGCTGATCGTGCCGGTGGGCGCGATGGAGCTGTGGTGGGTGAAGCGCGCACCGGTCTCGGCGAGCTGCTCGACGAGTTCGGGGGCGACCTCGGCGATGCGCTGCATGTAGCGCGAATAGCGCGCGTGCAGGACCTTGCCGGGGACCTCCTGGCCGATCTTCCAGCCGTCGCGCGCCATCTCGGGGCGCTTGCGCAGCATTTCGGCGGTAACCTCGAAGCGCTCCTCCATGATCGGCGCCGGGCCCTTCTCGCCGGCCAGCGCCAGGCCGGTTTCCCAGCCCGCCACCGCCATGTCGCGGGCGATGCGCTCGGTGAACTCGCAGCTCTCCTGCGAGCCGTACTTCATGCGCAGCATGGTCAGCGTGGAGCCGAGGCCGAGGAAGCCCATGCCGTGGCGACGCTTGCGGATGATCTCGCGGCGCTGCTCCTCCAGCGGCAGGCCGTTGACCTCGACCACGTTGTCGAGCATGCGCGTGAACACGCGCACGACCTCCTTGTATTCCTCCCAGTCGAACGTCGCCTGGTCGGTGAACGCGCCGTGCACGAAGCTGGTCAGGTTGACCGAGCCGAGCAGGCAGGCGCCGTACGGCGGCAGCGGCTGCTCGCCACAGGGGTTGGTGGCGCGGATGGTCTCGCACCACCAGTTGTTGTTCATCTCGTTGACGCGGTCGATCAGGATGAAGCCCGGCTCGGCGTAGTCGTACGTCGAGACCATGATCATGTCCCACAGGTGCCGCGCGCGGATGTGGCCGTAGACCTTGCACGCCACCAGGCCGTCGTCGCGGACGATGTAGCCGGCGTGCTGCGGCCACTCGCGCCACACCACCTGCGCCGGGTCGGCCATGTCGATGTCGCCGGTTTCCTTGTCGCTCACCGGGAACACCAGCGGCCAGTCACCATCGGACTTGACCGCGTCGATGAAGCCGTCGGTGACCAGCAGCGACAGGTTGAACTGGCGCAGGCGACCATCCTCGCGCTTGGCGCGGATGAAGTCGCGCACGTCCGGATGTCCGACGTCGAAGGTGCCCATCTGCGCGCCGCGGCGGCCGCCGGCCGACGATACCGTGAAGCACATCTTGTCGTAGATATCCATGAACGACATCGGGCCGGAGGTATACGCGCCGGCGCCCGCGACGAACGCGCCGCGCGGGCGCAGCGTCGAGAACTCGTAGCCGATGCCGCAGCCCGCCTTGAGCGTCAGGCCGGCTTCGTGGACCTTCTCGAGGATGCCGTCCATCGAATCGACGATGGTGCCGGACACCGTGCAGTTGATCGTGCTGGTGGCGGGCTTGTGCGCCAGTGCGCCGGCGTTGGACGTGATGCGGCCGGCGGGGATCGCCCCGCGGCGCAGCGCCCAGAGGAAGCGCTCGTTCCAGTACTTCTGCTTTTCCGCGGTCGGCTCGGCCTCGGACAGCGCGCGGGCCACGCGCTGGTAGGTGCCATCGATGTCGGCATCGACGGCGTCGCCCTGCTTGGTCTTCAGGCGGTACTTCTTGTCCCAGATGTCGGCCGAGGCCGGCTGCATCGGGATGTCCTGCTCCTTGCCGGCCATGGTGTTCTGTACAGCCTCCAGGCGAACCGTGCTCATGCTGCTCCTATCTCCTTGTCGCTGCCCGGCTGCGCGTGCACAGGCCCGTTCTTGTTGTGATGCCGGTCGCGGACCGCGGTGGGCGGATCGCGCCGACGGCAAAGCCGCAGGCGCGCTACGCGCACCGTGCGAAAGTCATTCTTCGTGGTAGCCGGCTGCGACGTCCTGCATGCTGAACCACCCCTGTGGCGTCTGCGCTGCCTGAAGCCCATTCAACAACCACTGGGCCCTGCCTGCCTGCCCGACCCCAACATGTTGTGGCCGAGGGCAGTGACGTTAAGCGCGGTGCGGGGCGAAGTCAATCGCCCACACGGGCATCCGGACGCCGGCCCAGCGGTGTCGCGCCGTCCGGCGAAAATCGAGACGCGCGGCACATGCGACACGTCCCACCCACGCGCGCCCGGCCGGAATGCCGGCAAGGACCGCGTCAGTCGGCGGTTTCAGGATGTTTCAGCTTGTTTCAGTGGATTTTGCAGGCGCAACGGGCCACGTGAGGCGTTGTATCGGACTGGGCAGACACGCCCATCCACGCGAGGAACGCCGTCATGACCCCCACCCTGCCCCGAGTCTCCATCCTCTGCCTTGCCGCACTGCTCGTGCCCGCCTGCGCCGGCGGGAGCGGCAGCGACCTGGCCTCGTCCACGGCCGCCCCATCGCCACCATCATCACCACCCCCTCCTGATCTACCGCCACCGCCGGAGCCCTGCGAGGCCCCGATCACCGATGACTGCGTCCTGGAAGGCGTGTACACGCTGACCTTCGACGAGTACGGGATGAGCGGAGGCCGCCAGAGCGCGCACAAGCTGTTCGTGCATGGCGGCATGTCGGGCGGCGGGTGGGTGAACCTGAAGGATGGCGAATACCGCTTTGCCGGTGGCACCGGGATCGCAGGCACCACCCTGGTTGTCTGGGACAGGCTGGTGTCGGACGTGCACATCCACCACGACTACACCGGGCTGGGCTTCGCCGGGGAAAGCGAGCTGTGGCTGCTCGGGACCGTGCAGGGCAACGTGGTGAACGAGGAGCGACTCAACCTGACCTGCTGGAGCGGCATCCACGGCTGCGCGTCAGTCCCGCAGCAGCGCATCGACGGGAACTACACCCAGCTGGCGGAAGGCGTGCTGGAAACCGTGCTGGGCAGGCACCTGCAGGTCACCGGCACCGCCGCGCTCGACGGTTGGCTGTTGCTGGCCCGCGGTGATGCGCAGTACGTGCTGCCCACCGCTCCCAGCAGCGTGCTGGTCCTGCATGCCGACGACGGCGTCAGCGGCGCGTTCGATGGCTGGTCCACGACCAGCCTGTTCCTCGAAGGTGCGCTCCGCTACACCGCCAGCGACGTGTTCTTCGATGCCACCCGGATCTCGTTGCAGGCCGCTTCGGCCTCCAACGGGATCAGCGACCCATTGAGCCTCGCCAGCGCGTCCAACCTCGACAGCGCGCTCGCCGGCGCCGACCGCTTCGCGCTCCTGCCGCGCACCGCGCTGGACGACGCGCAGCGCAGCTTCCTCGCGTCGGCGGCATCGCTGCTGTGGCTGCAGGATCCGGCGCAGGCGAAGCGCAGCTTCGACAGCCTGGCCGGCCACGCCCACACGACCATGCAGGAGGCGCTGCACCGGCGTTCCGCAGAGGCGTCGGCGCAGCTCGATGCGCGACTGGCCAGCCAGGCCTACGACTACGGGACGGTGTGGTGGGCGGATGCTGCGCGCGCGCATGCGCCCGGCCATGGCCTTGGAGGCCCGGCCACCGGGCTCGACCGGTGGCTGTCACCGCGCCTGCTGGTCGGTGGCAGCGTCAGCGGCGGACGCGCAGCACTGCAGGTCGACCGGCTGGGCGGCGTGGGAGAGGGCGAATCGCCGGCGGCGGCCTTCCATGCCCACTACCGCGGCGATGGCTGGCACCTCAACGGCGTGCTTGGCGCCGGCCGCACCTGGCTGCAACTGCAACGGCCCATCGAACCCGGCGCCGACGGCCGTCATGTCGCCCATTCGCAGCGCAGTTTCGAACACGGGTTCCTGCATGGCGAGATCGGCGGTGCCGTGCCGCTCGGCGCAGGCAGCCTGGTGCCGTTCCTGGCGCTGGACTACAGCCGCGCGCGGAGCGATGCGTTCGCCGAACAGGGCGACACCGGCTTCGAACTGGTCGCCGGGCCATCGCGGTCGACACGACTCTCCGCCGCGGTGGGCGCGCGCTACGCCCGCGACTGGACGATTGGCCGGCAACGGCTGCGCCTGGAGCTGGACGCGCGCTTCCATCGAGACGTGATCGACGACACCACGTTGCGTGCGGCATTCCGCGGCGTTCCAGACGTCGGGTTCGCGCTGCCGGGCGAGCGCAAAGCCGGCGGCGGCGCGCTGCGCGTGGGCCTGGGCGGCGACATCGGCCGGTATTCGCAATGGCGGATGGATTACGCCGACGGCGCCGACGACCGCCGCGACCGGAGCTGGATGCTCGCCCTGCGCCATGCGTTCTGAGCGGTGACGCCGGGGCCTGGCGGCAGCTGCCGCTGCGGTTCCTCACGTAGCGGTTACGGTAGCTTAGGCACGTTGTCGATCCCGTCCGACCCGGAGACGCTGTCGGGTGCCTCCGGGTTGTCGGGTCGCCACATGCCGCCGTTTTCCAGCCACGCCAGCTTTCAGGGACGATTGCACCAGTCCCGGCGAAACTCGACAGGGTTCCCCTCCGCACCATGCCGATGAAGCACTCGACGCGAACCCTCCTCACCCTGACCCTTGCCGCTGCGTTTGGCGGTTTCGCCGCCACAGCGATCCGCGATGCGCTGCAGGTGCCCGCGCGCGCGGTCGAGCCGGCCTCGCCGACGCTGCTGCTTCCCACGCTGGCGACGGTGCCCGCCACGGTCGAAGGCCAGGCCCTGCCCTCGCTTGCGCCGATGCTGCGCCGGGTCACGCCGGCGGTGGTCAGCGTGCATTCCCGCCAGCGCGTGCGCATCAACAACCCGTTCGCCAACGACCCCTTCTTCCGCCGCATGTTTCCCGACATCCCCGAGGAGCGGATCAACGAGTCGCTGGGCTCGGGCGTCATCGTCGACGCCGCGCGCGGCTACGTTCTCACCAACCACCACGTGATCGAGGGCGCCGACGAGGTGTCGGTGACGCTGGCGGACGGCCGCACCCTGGCGGCCGAGTTCGTCGGCTCCGATGGCGACACCGACATCGCGCTGATGAAGATCCCGGTGGCGCCCGACGGCACCCCGCTGCAGGCGATGCCGCTTGCCGACAGCAGCGCGCTGGAGGTCGGCGACTTCGTGGTCGCGGTCGGCAACCCGTTCGGTGTCGGCCAGACGGTGACCTCGGGCATCGTGTCCGCGGTCGGGCGCAGCAACGTGCCCGGCGTGGGGTTCCAGAATTTCATCCAGACCGACGCCAGCATCAACCCGGGAAATTCCGGCGGTGCGCTGGTCAACCTGCGCGGCGAACTGGTCGGCATCAACACCGCAAGCTTCAACCCGCGCGGCAGCATGGCCGGCAACATCGGCCTGGGCTTCGCGATCCCGGCAAACCTGGCGCGTGACGTGCTGCAGCAGCTCGCCTCCACCGGCGAGGTGCGCCGCGGATCGCTGGGCCTCGACAGCCAGGATCTCGACGACCGGCTCGCCGCCAGCCTCGGGCTGGAGCCGGGCAGCCGGGGCGCGGTGGTGACCCGCGTCTATCCCGGCTCCGCCGCGGCCGAGGCCGGCATCCGGCCCGGCGACGTGATCGCCGCCGCCAACGGCCAGCGCATCGCCAACAGCGAGTCGCTGCGCAACTTCCAGGGCCTGCAGCCGGCCAATGCGCGGGTCACGCTCGAGGTACGCCGCGACGGCACGACCCGCCAGGTCGCCACCACGCTGCGCGAGCAGCCGCGCATGATCGCCGGACAGCAGCTCGACCCGCGGCTGTCAGGCGCGTCGTTCGCCGACCTGCCCGAGGCGCTGCGGCGCAGTGGCGCGGGCGGCGTGCTGGTCGAGAGCGTGGCGCCGGACAGCCGCGCCGCGCGCAGCGGACTGCGCGAAGGCGACGTGGTGCTCGCCGTCGGCCGCGCCCGCGCCGCCGACCTCGCCGGCCTGCGCACCGCGTTGTCCGATCCACCGCAATCGCTTGTGCTGCGCATCCAGCGCGGCCGCAGCCAGGGCAACCTGGCGATCGAATGACCCCCCAACGGAGATGACCGCAATGACCCCGACCCACACCGAAAACCTGAAGAGCAACCTGTCCACCGCCGGCGGCCACGTGAAGCAGGCGGCGGTCGATTCCGCCGACGCGCTGCGCGGCGCGGCGGCGGCGGCCGGTGAAGAACTCCGCCTCGGCAGGGCCAACCTGAAGTCGGACCTCGCCGACGGCGCGCTGGCCGGGCTGTCCGCGCTGGAAGAAGCCGCCGGCGCCGGCGGCGAGCAGGTGGACCAGCTGCTCGACAAGGGCCGCGACCTCCTCGACAGCGCCGCGGACCTGATCCGCGAGCGTCCGATCGCATCCTTCGGCGTCGCCTTCGCCGCCGGCTGGATCATCGCCAAGCTCGCGCGCAGCGGCGGCAAGTAATCCGGCGTGCAGGGAACACCGCCCCCGTCCGCACCACCGCCGGGGCCCGCACCCGGCGGGCGGCATGGCCCGACGGCACCCGGCCCCGACGGCAACGCCATGCCGGGTGAGGGCGCGCCCGACCGCGCGACGGACGGTGCCCCGCCCCCCGACCTGATCGAATCCCTGCGTGGCCTGCGCGACACCGGCAAGTCCGGCGTGGGTGCCGCGGGCGAAGCCGCCAAGGCATTCCGCAGCCTGGTGGTGGCCGACGTCTCGCTCGCGCGCAGCGCGGCCGGGCGCAGCATCGCGTTCGCGGGCGTGGCGGTGGTGTTCGGGGCGTCGTCATGGCTGCTGCTGATGGCGGCGCTGATCGTGCTGCTCAGCAGCCAGCTAGGGCTGCCCTGGTGGGTCGCGCTGTGCGGCTGCGCCATGCTCAGCGCGCTGGGCGCATGGCTGGCCGTCCGCAAGGCGGCCGCGTATTTCGAACACACCCGCCTGAAAACCACCCGGCGCCAGCTCGCTCGCCTTGGCATCGGCGAGTTGTCGGAACTCGTGCCCGGCGCCGCATCCGCCGAATCCGCACGCGCCGCCGAGGTCCGCGTGCGCGAGGAGGCCAACCGTGCACCGGTGCGCGACGAGCGCGGCGTCAACGTCACCCCGCCATGAGGAAACCGCGCCCGTGAGTTTCGACAAGCTGCTCGCCAAGGTGGAACAGGCCGAGGATGCGCTGGAGGCCCGCGAGCGGCAGGTCGCCGCGGACCTGCGCGTGCTCGGCACCGCGTGGCGCGAGACCCTGACGCCGACGCGCATCGTCATCGCCGGCGTCATCGCCGGTTTCCTCGCCGGGCGCGCGCGGCCGGTGCATGCCGGCGCCGCGATCGGCGGCCTCGGCGGCGCCCGCTGGCTGCAGCTGGCCAGCAGCGTGGCCGGCCTGGTCGGCGCGCTGCAGGCGAAGTTCGCCGCGGAGGGCGCGGAAAGCGCCGCGAAGGGCGCAGAGGCCGAAGTCGCGGCGGCCACCGAGGCTACCGTGGGCGCGGCGGACGCGGCTTCGGCGCCGACGCTGTCGCCGAGCGAACGCCGCTACAGCGCCGATCCGGCGTGGGATGTTCCACCGGTTGCGGCCGAAGCCGCCACCGAACTCTCGGAACGGCGCTGACCCGCGGGAGCGGATCCATGAGCGAAGAACCAACACCCGTCACCAAGGTGCCGGTACCTGCCTCCGCGCCGGCGCCTGCGCCCGCTGCCGCAGGCGTGGCGGATGCCGCGCCGGCACGCCGACCGCCGGCATCGCTCGCCGTGCTGGTGCTGGCCACGCTCGCGATCGGCTACACGCTGTGGGTGGCGCAGGACGTGATCCTCCCGGTGCTGCTGGCGATGTTCTTCGCCCTGATCGGCAACCCGGTGATCCGGGCGCTGCGCCGGCTGTACCTGCCGCGGTCCCTGGCCGCGCTGCTGGTGCTGGCGGGCGGGCTTGCCGCGGCCGGGCTGCTCGGCCAGCAGCTGCTCGCACCGGCGATCGACTGGATGCAGGAAGCGCCCAAGCAGATGCGCCAGCTCGGCGGTGAGTTGCGCGACCTGGCCAAGCCCGTGCACGAAGCCAACCGCGTGGCGGAAGACATCGCACGGCTCGCTGGCGGCGAAGGGGCGGGCGGCCGCCGCCCCGAAGTGATCCGCACCCAGGAGGACGACCCCTACGCGATCTTCAACAAGGCGCCCAAGGCCGTGGCATCGGTGCTCGCGGTGGTACTGCTGACGTTCTTCTTCATGGTGTTCGGCGAAGACCTGCAGCGCCGCGCCATCGCGCTTCTGCCCACCCGGCAGCGGCAGCGGGTCACCGTGGAGATCATGCAGTCGGTGGAGCGCGAGATCTCGCGCTACGTGTTCACCATCAGCCTGATCAACGCGGCCGTCGGCCTGCTGCTGGCGGCGATCCTGCATTTCGCACTCGGCGTGGGCATGCAGGAGGCGTTGCTCTGGGGCACGCTGGCGATGCTGCTCAACTTCGCGCCGTACGTGGGGCCGATGATCGGCATCGTGGCGATGCTGGTGATGGGTTTCGTGACCTGGAAAGAGGTCGGTCCGTCGCTGCTGCCGGCCGCGATCTATCTCGGCCTGCACACCCTGGAAGGCCAGATCCTCACCCCGCTGGTGCTCGGCCAGCGCATGCGCCTGTCGCCACTGGTGCTGATCCTCGCGCTGATGGTGTTCGGCGCGCTGTGGGGCATCATCGGCCTGCTGCTGGCGGTGCCGCTGCTGGCCTGCGCGAAACTGGTGGTCTCGCGCATCGACGGACTCGAAGGCTGGGCCCGGCTGCTGGAGTGAGGCCCACGTACAATGGCGCCATGGCCTTCGACGTCCGCGCCATCACTCTCGACCTCGACGACACGCTATGGCCGTTCGCCCCGATCGGCGTGCGCATCGAACACGCGCTCGACGACTGGATGCGCACGCATTGCCCCGCCACCGCTGAGATGTTCCCGGTCGCCGCCATGCGCACGCTGCGCGAGCAGATGTTCGCCCGCCACCCGCAGCTCGCGCATGACATGTCGGCGCTGCGCCGGCTGACCATCGAACACGCGCTGCGCGAGAGCGGCGCCGACCTGGCGCTCGCCGGACCAGCCTACGAGGTGTTCTTCGCCGCGCGCAACGAAGTCGAGTTCTATCCCGAGGCGCGCGACGCCCTGGCGCGCATCAGCGCGCGGGTGCCGGTGGTGGCGCTGAGCAACGGCAACGCCGACCTCGACCGCATCGGCATCCGCCACCACTTCGCCGCCAGCGTCAGCGCGCAGGAACACGGCGCGGCCAAACCCGACGCCAGCATCTTCCTCGCCGCCTGCGAGCGCGTGGGCCTCGCGCCCGCCGAAGTGCTGCACGTGGGCGACCATCCCGAGGCCGATGTCGCCGGCGCCGCGCGCGCCGGGCTGCGCAGCTGCTGGATCAACCGTCGCGGCGCGGACGGCCGCCGCCCGCCGTGGCGGCACCGCAGCGCCACGCCGGACCTCAATTTCGACACCCTGTCCGGACTGGCCGACTGGCTGGAGGCGGCGACCGCCGCGCCGGGCGACGACACACGGAGCACCCCCGCATGAGTTCCACGCCCGTCACCGGCACAGCCGACGCCACTTCCGCACAGCCGCTGCACCTGGTCGACCGCGACGGCCTCGCCGCCTGGCGCGCCGCGCAACCAGAGGCCGTCGGTGCCTGGCTCGATGCCAACCGTTTCGACGCGGCACCGGGCAGCCACCTGCTGCTGCCCGCCGACGACGGCGGGCCGGCAAGCGCCGTGCTCGGCATCGGTGACCGCCTCGACCCCGCCAGCTACGCGCACGCGCCGATGGCGCTGCCGGGCGGCGACTGGGCGCCGGCGGCAGCACTCGATGACGCCGCACGCCACGCCCTGCAGCTCGGCTGGGGCCTGGGCAGCTACGGCTTCGACCGCTACAAGGCGCGCACGCGCCCCCCGGCGCGGCTCGTGCTGGCGCAGCCCGATGCCGAGGCCGCCGACATCCTCGCCGCCTGCGTGCGCGTGCGCGACCTGGTCAACACGCCGACGCAGGACATGGGGCCGGAACAGCTCGAAGACGTGGCGCGCGGCATGGCCGAGGCGCACGGCGCGGCGTTCGAGGCGATCACCGGCGACGCGTTGCTGGCGCAGAACTTCCCCGCCATCCACGCCGTCGGCCGCGCCTCGCACCGCGCGCCGCGCCTGCTGGCGCTGCGCTGGGGCGACGCCGCGCACCCGCATGTGGCGATCGTCGGCAAGGGCGTGTGCTTCGACACCGGCGGCCTGGACATCAAGCCGGCCGACGGCATGCGCAACATGAAGAAGGACATGGGCGGCGCGGCGCACGCGCTGGCGCTTGCCGAGCTGGTGATGGCACGCGGGCTGCCGCTGCGCATCACCCTGCTGGTGCCGGCAGTGGAGAACGCCATCGGCCCGGACGCGTTCCGCCCCGGCGAGGTGATCGCCACGCGCACCGGCGTGAGCGTCGAGATCGACAACACCGACGCCGAGGGCCGGGTGATCCTCGGCGACGCGCTGGCCTATGCCGGCGAACAGGCGCCCGACCTGATCCTCGACTTCGCCACCCTCACCGGCGCCGCGCGCATCGCGCTCGGCCCCGACCTGCCTGCGCTCTTCAGCAACGACGACGCGCTGGCGCAAGCCTGGCTCGACGCCGGCGTGCAGGTGCGCGACCCGCTGTGGCGCATGCCACTGTGGAGGCCGTATCTGCGCTACCTGACCAGCAAGGTCGCCGACCTGGCCAACGCCGGCTCGAAGATGGCCGGCAGCGTGACCGCGGCGCTGTACCTGGAGCGCTTCGTGCCCAAGGACATGCCGTGGGCGCACCTCGACACCTACGCCTGGAATGACAGCGATCGCCCCGGCCGCCCCGCCGGGGGCGAGGCGCTGGGGCTGCGCGCGGCCTACGCGATGCTCAAGGCGCGCGCGGCCGGCTGAGTCCGGCTACAGCCAGCCCTTCTGCCGCGCGAGGCGATACGCCTCGATGCGGTTGCCGACGCCGAGCTTGCCGATCGCTTCCGACAGATAGTTGCGCACCGTGCCATGCGACAGGCCGAGCGCGGTGGCGATGTCGGCGGCCGCCTGGCCTTCGCCGGCCAGGCGCAGCACCTGGCGTTCGCGCTCGTTGAGCGGGTCGGCCTCCGACCACGCTTCGAGCGCGAGCTGCGGATCGATGGCGCGGCCACCGGCGTGCACCCGGCGCAGCGCCTCGGCCAGCCGTTCGATCGGCGCGTCCTTCAGCAGGTAGCCGTGCACGCCCGCATCCAGCGCGCGGCGCAGGTAGCCGGCGCGGGCAAAGGTGGTGACGATGACGACCTTGGTCGCCAGCCCGTGGCGCTGGATGCGCTGTGCGAGCTCCAGGCCGGTGAGGCCGGGCATTTCGATGTCGGTGACCAGCAGGTCGGGCGAGGTGCCCTGCAGGTCGCGCCAGGCGGCCTCGCCGTCCGCCGCCGCGGCCACCACCTCGATGTCGGCCTCCATCGCGAGCAGCGCGGCGAGCGCGCCGCGCAGCAGGGCTTGGTCCTCGGCGAGCACGATGCGGATCATGCGCCGCCATCCGTGGCGCGGCGCAGGCCAGCGTCGGCAGGGCCGTCAGGATTCTCGTGGTCGTGGTCGTGGTCGCCGGCAGCGTGCGCCGACAGCGGCAGCCAGGCCTCCACCACCGTGCCTCCGCCGGGCGCCGGGCCGATATCCATGCGCCCGCCAAGCGACTCGATGCGCTCGCGCATGCCGCCCACGCCGTTGCCCGGCACGATCGCGCCGCCACGGCCGTCGTCGCGGATGCGCAGCGTGATGCCCTCACCCGCGGCACGCATGGTGATCTCCGCGCTTTGCGCGCGGGCGTGGCGCTGGATGTTGGTCACGGCTTCGCGCAGCACCAGCGCCAGCGTGGTCTCCACGCGTGCCGGCAGCGCGCCGCCGGCCAGGCCGCGCTCATCCCAGTCATGGCGCAGCCCCACGCCGTCGCATTCCAGCAGCAGCTTTGCCGATGCCAGCTCGGCGGCGATGCCCGCCGCGCGGATGCCGCTGACCGCCGAGCGCACCTGCGCCAGCGCATCGCGCGCGACACGGCTCACGGCATCGATCTCGGCGCGCGCCGCCGCCGGGTCGCGCTCCACCAGGCGCGCGGCCAGGTCCGACTTCAACGCGACCAGCGACAGCGTGTGCCCGAGCAGGTCGTGCAGGTCGCGGCCGATGCGCTCGCGCTCGGCGAGCGCGGCCAGCCGGCGCACTTCGTCGTGCGACAGCCTGAGCGCCGCGTCCGCGGCATGGCTGGCGTGTTCGACGTGGACGATGGTGCCGACGATCAGGGCGACCAGCGGCAGCCACACCACCGCCTGCCACGGGTAGCCGAGCCAAAGCGCGAAGCCGACGAACGCGGCGTTGAGCACGGCCAGCAGCAACACGTAGCGGACCAGCGAGCGCGCGCGCTGGCTGCGCAGCATCACGCAGCCGAACACGAAATAGCTCATGCCCGATGGATACCAGGGCAGGAGCAGCATGCCGAGCGCGATCATCGCCAGGGCGTAGCGCCAGGCGTTCCGCTCGGGGCGCAGCAGCACGCAGGCGTACAGCAGCACGAACAGCGGATACGTCAGCAGCGTGAGCAGCGCCCAGCGCGTGCTGTAGCCGTCCGGCGTGAACAGCGGCGTGGTGAACACCCACGCCGACCACATCAAGTGCACCCATTCGGTCCACGCCGAGCGGCCCTGGCGCTGCACCGCGGCGAGCGCCGAATCGGGCGCCGGCTGCACCCACGCACGCCAGCCGGACAACTTCGCGCGGTGCGCGCCTGCATGTTCCATGGCGCGATGATGCGCCACTCAGCGCAACTCGACCTGGTCGATGTACAGCTCGAACGCGCCCTGCGGCTGGCCGGCGGTGATCGCCACCGCGCGCAGCGTGGCCACGTCCGCGCCGGCAAAGGACGCCAGCGGGATCCGCACCTCGCGCCACTCCGGTCCGGCGGTGAATGCCTGCATGCTCGGCAGCGCCTGCATCGACGGCCCCGAGAACAGCATCACCTGGTAGCCGCGGCCGTCGCCGCGCGCCTGGAACACCAGTTCGCTGCGCGCCGACGCGTCCACCGGCTGCATCGGCTGCGCGCCGGGATGGAACATGGTGCCGGCCCAGGGGAAGGCGAAGCCGGGGCGGATCTCGCCCGCCACGCGCAGCGCACCACGCGAGCCTGCGGCGCCGCCTGCGGCCCAGGCCTGGTCGGCGACCGATGTGCCGCCCGCCATGGCATCGGTGGTGAGCTGCCAGCCGTGGCCGAAGCGCACGCCGGTCGCGCCGTCCTCGAAGTCGGCGAGCAGCGCGCCTGCGGCGATCGCCGGCGCTGCAGCCGGCGCGTCCATGCGCGGGCGGACGACGGCGTGACCGTTTTTCCAGATGCCGGCGATGGCGCGCGTGGCGGCGATGTCCGCGGTGGGGTCGCCATCGACCAGCAGCAGGTCGGCACGCAGCCCGGGCGCGATGCGGCCGCGGTCGTCGAGGCCGAAGCGACGCGCCGGCACCGAAGTGGCCGCGGCCAGCGCGGCGCGCGGCGACAGGCCGGCGCGGACCAGCAGTGCCAGTTCACCGTGCACGCTGGCGCCGTGGGTGGTGCCGGGATTGCCCGCGTCGGTGCCGGCAAGCACGTCCACGCCCGCCGCATGCAGCGCGGCGACGCTGCGCAGGGCGTTGTCGAATGCCGCCGGACGCGGCGCGCCGGGGAATGCGGCTTCGAGCGCACCGCGCTGTTCCGCGGCCAGCCAGGGCGCCAGCCGCGCGTCCGCCGCAAGCGCGCTGCCGCTGCCGTCCTGCGCGAAGCTTGCGACCACCGACAGCGTCGGCACCACGAAGGCGCCGCTGCTGCGGGCAGCGGCGACGAACTCCGGCGATGCGGCGGCGTCATGGAACACGTGCACCAGGCCGTCCGCGCCGGATTCAACCGCATGCAGCGCATCCGCCTGCGACGACGCGTGGACCACCGCGCGGCGCTCGTGCGCATGCGCCGCGGTGATCGCGGCGGCGACCTGCGCCGGCGTGATCGTCGGCAGGCGGCGCTCGTCGGAGTGGGTGCTGAAATCCTCGACGATCAGCTTGATGTAGTCGGAGCCCTCGGCCACGCGCGCGGCGACGAACGCCGCGGCATCGCCGTCGGCGGCGAGCGTCGGCACCGGGAAGCCGTATTGCGTGCCGTGGCCGCCGGCGGTGGTGACGGTGGCGCCGGCGGTCCACAGGTCGGCCTGCCCGGTGGCACCGAGCGATTCGCGCTGCGCGCGCAGCGCCGGGATGCGGTTCCAGTCGCCGAACATGTCGAGCTCGGCGGTGACGCCGAAGCGCAGGGCGTCGCGCTGCGCCTCGCCCCAGCTGTGCGTATGCGCGTCGATGAAGCCGGGCAGCAGCGTCCGGCCCGCGCCGTCCACGACCTCGATGCCGGCCGGGATGGCGACATCGGCACCGACCGCCGCGATGCGGCCATCGCGGATGACGACATTGGCGGCGGGCAACACCCGTTCGCCGTCGAACACGCGCACGCCGGTGATCGCGAAGGCGGCGCCTTCGCCTCCGGACGGCAGGACGACGTCGGCGGCGACCGCGGGCTCCGCGGACGCGCCCTGGGCCAGCACGGCGCCGGCAATGGCGGCGGCGATGGCGCCCGCGGCGAGGATTTCAGGCCAGCGATTCATGGCAACACTCCTTGGAGATCAGCAGCGGTGGCGAACGGTGAAGCATCAGCCGCAGCGCGCGAGGCGCGCACGGGCAAGGACGAAAAATCCGATCGCGACCACCGCCAGCACGCCGAGGTGCAGCGCCACCGGCTGGCCCGCATCCATGCCCACCACCTTCAGCGCAAGCTGGCCATGATGGTAGGAAGGCCACACCGGCGCCAGCCGGGCCAGCGCGTCCGGCAGCATCGCCAGCGGCAGCCACAGTCCGGACAGGAACGACATCGGCAGGTACAGCAGGTTGACCACCACCGGCGCGGCGGAACCGCCGGCCACGGTGCCGATGTACAGCCCGATGGCGCAGAACGGCAGCGCGCCGGCCACGTGCACCAGCCACAGCAGTGCCCACTGCCCGGGTGCAAGCGAGACCCCGGCCAGGGTGGCTGCGATCACGGCCAGCAGCAGTGCGACGATCGCCGAGAACAGCAGCGCCATCGCCATCTTCGCCAGCAGCCACGCGCCGGGCGGCATGGGCAGCGCGCGCTTGAGCGCCAGCAGCCCCTGCGCGCGATCCATCGCCACGGTCACGCCGAAGCCGAACAGCGCGGCGCCCATCACGCCGAACACGCCATAGGTGGCCAGCATGTGCTGCGCGGCACTGCCGTCGCCGCGGTTCATCGCTACCCCGAACAGCAGGTAGAACATCACCGGGAACAGCAGCGTGGGCAGCGCGAACATCGGCGTGCGCAGCATGCGCAGGAACTCGTACTTCGCTTCCAGCACGTGGCTCTTCAGCAGCGGGTGGCGGCGGGCGGCCGCTGGAACCTCGACCATGGCATGCATCACGCGGCGTCCTTGAGCGACGTGTCGCGGGTGATTTCCAGGAAGGCCTCGGCGAGGCCGGCGCGGCTGACGTCGAGCCCGGACAGCGCCGGATCGGCGGCGAGCAGGCCACGCACCACGTCCTCGGCCACGTCGGCCACCACCTCCAGGCGTCCGCCATCGCGATGCACGGCACGAACCCGCGGCCAGCGCGCCACCTCCTCGGCATCGACCGTGGTGGTGCAGCGGATGCGGCGCTGGTCGACGCGTGCGCGCACTTCATCAAGACTGCCGCTGGCCACCACGCGGCCATCGGCCAGCACCACCACGCGATCGGCCAGCGCCTCGGCCTCTTCCAGGTAATGCGTGGTCAGCAGCACCGAGGTGCCCCCGGCGACGAGATCGCGCAGGCCGCGCCAGAGGCCCTGGCGTGCTTCGATGTCGAGGCCGGTGGTGGGCTCGTCGAGGAACAGCACGCGCGGCGCGCCGCAGATGGCGAGTGCGAACTGCACGCGACGCTGCTGGCCGCCGGAGAGCTTGCCGTAGCGGCGCTTGAGCAGGCCGTCGAGCCCGGCGATGGCGACGCAGTCGGCCACGCTGCGCGGCGCGGGGTAATAGCTGCGCGTCAGGTCGAGCAGTTCGCCGACGGCGAGCGTGTCGGCGATCGCGCCGGCCTGCAGCATCACGCCGATGCCCTGGCGCGCCGCGAGGTCCTGCGGCGAGCGCCCGAACAGCCGCGCCTGGCCTGCATCCGGCTGCAGCAGGCCGAGCAGCAGCGAGATCGCCGTGGTCTTGCCGGCGCCGTTGGCGCCGAGCAGGGCGAGCACCTGGCCGCGATGCAGGTCGAGATCGACGCCGTCGAGCGCGACGACCGTGCCATAGCGCTTGCCCGCGCCCTGCAGTTGGGCGAGTGGCGCGTGATCGGACTGGTGCATGCGGTGAACCCCGGCGATTGGACGGCGCCATGTTCGTCGCCATGCGCGCTGGCCGGCAGTCGCGCCGGTCAGGGATCGCGGGTGACAGACGTCACCTGACATCGCATCCTGCGGCGGACACACTCGGTCACACTCCGCAGCGTCCCTCCGTCCAGATGACCATATGAACACCAACGCCGACCTGCTCAGGGAATTGAGGATCGACCGCAACGCGCCACCGCCGCCATCGCGGCGCGGGCTGTGGATCGCCGTGGCCGTCGCCGCAGCGGTGCTGCTGGTGGCCGGCGCGGCGTGGGCGTTCCTCGCGCGCGACCGCGGCATCGAAGTGCAGACCGCGCCGGTGGTCGCCGCCGCGGGCGGCGGCAGCACCGCGGCTTCGGTGCTCGATGCCAGCGGCTACGTGGTGGCGCGGCGCATGGCGACCGTGTCATCGAAGATCACCGGCCGCGTGCGCGAGGTGCTGATCGAGGAAGGCCAGCGCGTGGCCGAAGGCGAGGTCATGGCGACCCTCGACCCGATCGATGCAGACGCGCAGCGCGACCTGTCGCAGGCGCAGCTCGGTGCCGCGCGCAGCCAGGCCGGCGGCGTCCGCGCGCAGCTGGTCGAAGCCGAAGCGAATGCGCGGCGGCTGTCGTCGCTGGTGCAGCAGCAGCTGGTGTCGCGCGCGCAGTACGAACAGGCCATCGCACAGCGCGATTCGCTGCGCGCGCAGCTCGCCACCGCGCAGCGCAACGCGCAGGTCGCCGGCGAACAGCTGCGGATCAGCGGCATCGGCGTCGACAACACCATCGTGCGCGCGCCGTTCGCCGGCGTGGTGATCGCCAAGGCGGCGCAGCCTGGCGAGATCGTGTCGCCGCTGTCGGCCGGTGGCGGCTTCACCCGCACCGGCATCGGCACCATCGTCGACATGGACTCGCTGGAAGTCGAAGTCGACGTCGGCGAGGCCTACATCGGTCGCGTGCAGCCGGCCATGCCGGTCGAAGCCACGCTCAATGCCTATCCGGACTGGAAGATCCCGGCGGAAGTAATCGCCATCATCCCCACCGCCGACCGCGGCAAGGCCACGGTCAAGGTGCGCGTGGCGCTGAAGGAGAAGGACCCGCGGATCGTGCCGGACATGGGCGTGACCGTGAGCTTCCTGGAACGCGCACCCGATGCGGCAGCGGATCAGCCGCGCGGCGTGCGCGTACCGGCCGCGGCGATCGCTGCGCGCGACGGCGGCGACGTCGCCTTCGTGGTCGCCGCCGAGGACCGCGCCGAACTGCGCACGATCCGCACCGTCGCGGGGCGCAGCGGCGGCGACCGCCAGGTGCTGTCCGGGCTCGCACCCGGCGAAACCGTCGTGCTCGACCCGCCGGCCGACCTGCGCGACGGCGACCGGCTGCGCATCGCCAACGACTGACCACGACACCCTTGCAACCACCACGAGGCATGGCCATGACCACCCTGGTATCGATCCGCAACCTCACCAAGTCCTACCAGCGCGGCCCGGAAAAGGTCGAGGTGCTGCACGGCCTGGACCTGGACATCGCCTCGGGCGATTTCGTCGCCCTGATGGGGCCGTCGGGCTCGGGCAAGACCACGCTGCTCAACCTCATCGGCGGGCTCGATGCGCCCAGCGGCGGCGAGATCGAGATCGACGGCCAGCGGATCGATAGCATGGGCGCGGGCCAGCTGGCGACCTGGCGCAGCCGCAACGTCGGCTACGTGTTCCAGTTCTACAACCTGATGCCTGCGCTGACCGCGCAGAAGAACGTCGAGCTGCCGCTGCTGCTGACCAGGCTCGGCGCAGCGCAGCGCAAGCGCAACGCGCAGATCGCGCTCGAGCTTGTCGGCCTGTCCGACCGCACCTCGCACAAGCCGGCCGAGCTCTCCGGCGGCCAGCAGCAGCGCGTGGCGATCGCGCGCGCGATCGTCTCCGACCCGACGATCCTGATCTGCGACGAGCCGACCGGCGACCTCGACCGCCAGTCGGCCGAAGACATCCTCGGCCTGCTGCAGGAGCTCAACCGCACGCACGGCAAGACCATCGTCATGGTCACCCACGACCCGAAGGCGGCCGAATACGCCAGCCACACCCTGCACCTCGACAAGGGCACCCTTGTCGAACAGCAGTCGCACGCGGCCTGAAGCACGACCGGAGGAGGCCGACATGAAGTACTTCCACCTGGTCTGGGCCGCGCTGTTCCGGCGCAAGACCCGTACCTTCCTGACGCTCGCCTCGATCGTGGCCGCGTTCCTGCTGTTCGGCCTGCTCGACGGCATCCGCTCGAGCTTCGCCCAGCTCGGCCAGAACGCCGACGGCGCGCAGCGCCTGCAGACGGCGTCGAAGCTGTCCTTCATCGAGACCCTGCCGATCTCGCTGCAGGGGCGCATCGCCAACATCGACAACATCGAAGCAGTGACCTACGCCAACTGGTTCGGCGGCACCTACCAGGGACCGAAGAACCAGCTGTTCACGTTCGCGGTGGCGCCGAACTACCTGGACCTTTATCCCGAGATCCTGGTGGATCCGGCCGAGGTCGAGGCCTGGAAGCGCAACCGCACCGGCATGCTGGTCGGCGAGACCATGATGAAGCGCTTCGACTGGAAGGTCGGGCAGCGCGTGCCGCTGCAGTCGAGCATCTTCCCCAACAGCGACGGCAGCCTGGACTGGGCGTTCGACATCGTCGGCGTGCTGCGTGCCAAGGACAAGAAGAGCGCCGGCTTCACCGAATCGCTGATCCTGATGCACTACGACTACTTCGAGGAATCAACGCCGTATGTCGACGGCGACGTCGGCTGGTACATCAGCCGCGTCTCCGACGTGCGCCGCAGCGACGCGGCGGCCAGGGCGATCGACGCGCTGTCCGCCAACTCGCCGCACGAGACCAAGTCGATGAGCGAACAGGCGGCGATGGCCTCGCAGCTCAAGCAGATGGCCGACATCGGCCTGATCGTGGGCTCGATCATGGGCGCGGTGTTCTTCACCCTGCTGTTGCTCACCGGCAACACCATGGCGCAGGCGGTGCGCGAGCGCACCTCGGAACTCGCGGTGCTGAAGACGATCGGCTTCTCCAGCAGCAGCGTGCTGTGCATGGTGCTGGCGGAATCGATGCTGATCGTGGTCATCGGCGGGGTGCTGGGCCTCGCCCTTGCGGCGGTGATCGGGCCCGCGGCCTCGGCCGGCAGCGGCGGCATGATCAGCCTGCCACCGGTGGGCCTGCAGAGCTGGATGCTGGGCCTGGCGCTGATGCTGGCGATCGGCCTGCTGGTGGGCGCGCTGCCGGCGATCCGCGCCATGCGCCTGAACATCGTCGACGCCCTCGCGGGCCGTTGAAGGCCCTTCCCGAGGACATGCAGATGAATCGTTTGATGAAGGTACTCCGCGCCGCCGGCCTGGTCCTGCTGATCGCCCTCGTGCTCGCCGCGTGGATCTTCCTGCCGTGGTGGGCGCTGCTCGGCGTGGCCGCCGCCTTCGCACTGTGGATGCTGCTGGCCCGCAGCGGCCGGCAGGCCGCTTCGGTGACGATGGTCGGGGTCAGCACGCTGTCGCAGCGCCTCGGCTCGTCATCGGTGGTGATCGTGGGCATCGCCGGCGTGGTCGGCGTGCTGGTGGCGCTGCTGGCGATGGCCGAGGGCTACCGGCACACGGTCAGCAGCAGCGGCGACGAGCAGACCGCGATCGTGCTGCGCGGCGGCTCGTCGGCGGAGCTGATGTCGGTGATGACGCGCGACGCCATCACCACCATCGAGCGCGCCCCGGAGATCGCGCGTGACGCCGAAGGCCGGCCGATGGCCTCGCCGGAGCTGGTGGTGGCGGCCAACCTGCCGGTCCGCGGCGGCGCCGCCGACGAGGATGGCAGCGTGCAGCTGCGCGGCGTCGGCGACATGGCGTGGGCGGTGCGGCCGGGCATGAAGATCGTCGAGGGACGGCGCTTCGAACCCGGCAAGCGCGAGCTGGTGGTCGGCAAGGGCGCGCGCCGCCAGTTCACCGGCCTCGACCCCGGCAGCGAGCTGCGCCTGGGCAGCCAGCCGTGGACGGTGGTGGGCGTGTTCGAGTCGGGCGATTCGATGGAGTCGGAGGTCTGGGCCGATGCCGAAGTCGTGGCCGCCACCTACGGTCGCGGCAGCAGCCGGGCCTCGGTGTTCGCGCGCCTGTCCGCGCCGTCCGCCTTCAACGCCTTCAAGGCCACGCTGGCCGCCGACCCGCGCCTGCAGGTCGAGGCGAAGACCACGCTCGACTATTTCCAGGGCCAGTCCGAAGGGGTGTCGAAAGTGCTGCGCATCATCGGCATCGTGGTCGGCTCGATCATGGCGATCGGCGCGGTGTTCGGCGCGCTCAACACCATGTTTGCCAGCGTCGCCTCGCGTGCACGCGAGATCGCCACGCTGCGCGCGATCGGCTTCCGCGGCGTGCCGGTCGTGGTCGCGGTGCTGCTGGAGACGATGCTGCTGGCGGCACTTGGCGGCGCCCTCGGCGGCGCGATCGCCTGGCTGGTGTTCAACGGCTACACGGCATCGACGCTCGCCGGCGGCGTCGCCCAGCTCACGTTCGAGTTCAAGGTGTCGCCCGCCCTGCTCTGGGAGGGCCTGAAGTGGGCGCTGGCGATTGGCTTCGTCGGCGGCCTGTTCCCGGCGCTGCGCGCGGCGACCATGCCGGTGACCGACGCCCTGCGCGCGGCATGACCGGCGGCGACCTCCACGCGCTGTCGAACGCGGAGCTGGAGGCGCGCCTGCTGGACCTGCAGCGGCGCGCGTTCGAGGTCTACGAGGATGCCGCGCTCGCCGCCGAGGCGCGCGAGGACCGCAAGGCCTACGCGCGCGCCGAGGCGGAAGCGGCGCCGCTGATCGCCGAGGCCCGCGCCGTCAACGACGAACGCGTGCGCCGGCTGCGCCGGAGGGCGCGGAACTGGCGCAATGCGGGCGTCGCGATCGCAGTCGCCGGCACCGCGGCGATCAGCTGGATCGCGCTGCGGGCCTGAGCCGGGCGGCGATGCGTGCCGCCTGCAGGCGCAGGTCGGGCACGGCGATGCTTTCCCACTCCGCGCCGATGCGCAGGCTGCCGATCGCGAACAGCGCCGCGGCGGTACTGCCGTCGCGGTCGCGCAGTGCGCCGTCGCCATCGACATCCACGCCGAGGCCGAACGGACCCGGTCGCGCGAGCCCCGCGGAGAGCAGCGACGCCTGCAGCGCATCGTCCGCCACCGGGAACCGCGACTGGATGCCGGTGGCATTGACCACGCGGTCCACCTGCCAATGGCGCGCCGGCTTTCCGCCCTGCGCCACCGCGTGCAGTGCGACGCCGTCGCCGTCCGCCGTGATCGCCGCCAGCCGTGCGGCCTCGACCCGCAGCTGTCCGTCGGCGCGCATCGCCTCGAGCGCCTCCACGACCTGCGGCGCGATGCGGTGGCGGTGCACGTCCCAGCCGCGCACCACGTGGCGCAGGAAGCGCGCCTGGTCGGCGGGCGACAGCGACTTCCACAGCCGCACGCCGTGCGGGCGCAGCGCCTGCATCACGCCCTGCCACGGCAGGCCGGCGGCTGTCGCCTCCGTGGCCAGCGCGCGCAGCCGGCGCATGCGTGCGCGCAGCGGCAGCGCGGCGAGCGCATCGATGTCGACATCGAGCGCCATGTGCGTGGGCTCGTGCGGCAGCGGCAGCAGCGCGTGCCGCGACAGCGCGATGACCGGGCCGCGATGTCCCTGCCCGCGCAGCGCCAGCACGATGTCGACCATGCTCAGCCCGGTGCCGACGATGGCGACACGGGCATCCGCCGGGATCGCGGCGATCGCCGCCAGGTCCCAGGCTTCGCAGACCCGCGCCGCGATCTCCGCCGGCACGGACAACGGCAGCGGGCGCGACGCGTTGCCGGTGGCGAACACGCACACCGCCGCATGCAGGCGCTCGCCCGACGCCAGCACCACCGTGCGCCCGCCGTCCTCGCAGGCCACCGCCCGCGCGTGCACGTGCACCACAGCACCGCTGGCCGCGGCTTCGGCGAGGCGCGCGGCGAGGTAGTCGCCGAAGCGGCGGCGCGGCATGAAGTCGTGGCCCACGTCCGCGGCGCCCTCGCCATCCACGGCCTGCAGCCATGCCACGAAGTCGCCCTGCATCGCCGCGTGCCAGCCCATGCGATCGGCGGTGACGTTGAGCAGGTGCTCGTCGCGGGTGGTCGAATACGCCACCCCGCGCGCCAGCGTCGCGCGCGGCTCGATGATGGCGATGCGCATGCCCGGGTCGCGCGCCAGGCAGTGCATCGCCACCAGCGCGCCCGCGGCGCCGCCGCCAATGACGGCGAGGTCGTAACCTGCGCCGGTCATGCGCGGCCGCTCCGGCGCGCGCGCCGGATGCCATCGATCATGAACACCGCCAGCGCCGCCCAGATCAGCGCGAAGCCGATCGCACGGTCGCGGTCGAAGTGTTCCTGGAACACCAGCAGCCCGATCAGGAACTGCAGCGTCGGCGCGATGTACTGCAGCACGCCCACCATCGACAGCGGCACGCGCCGCACCGCGTACGCGAACCCCACCAGCGGCAGCGCGGTCAGCGCGCCGCCGAGCACCAGCAGCAGGTCCACGCCCGCCCCCCAGCCGCCGATGAAGCCACCGGTGCCCTGGAATTCGAACCAGGCCAGTGCCGCGAGCGCCGGCAGGAACAGGTAGGCGCTTTCCACGCCCAGGCCGGCGACCGCATCGATCGCGGCGAACTTGCGGATCACGCCGTACAGCGCGAACGAACTTGCCAGCGTCAGCGCGATCCACGGGAAGCTGCCGTAGTTGAAGGTCAGCCAGGCGACGCCCGCGGCGGCGATCGCCACCGAAACCCACTGCACGGGGTTGAGGCGCTCGCGCAGGAACACCACGCCGATCACCACGTTGAGCAGCGGATTGATGAAGTAGCCGAGGCTGGTCTCGATGACATGGCCGGCATTGACCGCCCAGATGTACAGCCCCCAGTTGAACGCGATCAGCACGCCGCTGGCCGCGAGCATCCCCGCAAGCCGCGGCTGCGCGAGCACCGCGCGCAACCAGCCACCGCCCTGCTTCCAGAACAGCCAGGCGGCCACCAGCACCGCGCTCCACACGATCCGGTGCAGGACGATCTGCAGCGACGGCACCATCTTGAGCAGGTGCCAGTAGAGCGGCATGACGCCCCACAGCACGAACGCGCCGACGGCCATCCACACGCCCTTGCTGTCGAGCCGGCTCACGGCTGCGTTTCGCCGGCCGCCGCTGCGGCGGCTGGCGCGCGTGGACGCGCGCGCAGCGCCTTGCCCACGGTGATCACCACCACGCCGCCCAGGATCACCACCATGGCCCCGATGTCATGGCCACTGAAGCGTTCCGCCGCCAGCCACGTGCCGAGCAGCACCGCGATCACCGGATTGACGTAGGCATAGCTGCTGGCCAGCGTGGTGCGCACGTTCTGCAGCAGCCAGGCATAGGCGGTGAAGCCGATGATCGAGCCGAACACCGCGAGGTAGGCCAGCGCCGCGCTCGCCTTCGGCGTTGGCATGGCCGTGATGCGCTCGCCGAACACGAGGCCTGCGACCAGCATCAGCACGCCGCCGCAGAGCATCTGACCGGCTGCCGCCATGAAGGGCGTCGGCAACGCGCGGCCGCGGCTCCACACCGAGCCCCAGGCCCATGCCAGCGGCGCGATCAGCAGCGCCAGCATGCCCTGCGGCGATCCGGTGAGCGAGCTGCCGGCGTTGAGCCAGAGCACGCCGACAAAGCCGATGCCCAGCCCGAAGAGTTCCAGCCGCGTCGGCCGTTCTCCGCGCAGGCTGGCGAACAGCGCGATCCACAGCGGTGCCGAGGCCACGGCCACCGCCGCCAGGCCGGACGACACCGTCTGCTGCGCGATGCACACCATGCCGTTGCCCAGCCCCAGCAGCAGCAGGCCCATCACGCCGAGATCGCGCCATTGCGCGCGCGTCGGCGCGGGCACGCCGCGCAGGCGCAGGAATGCGTAGAACACGCCACCGGCGGCGAGGAAGCGCACGCCCGCCATCAGCAGCGGCGGATAGCCACCTTCCAGCGCGAAGCGGATCGCCAGGTACGTGGAGCCCCACACGAGGTACACCGCCGCGAGCGCGAGCACGACGGACGGCCCGGTGGCGTTGCGTGGAGCCGGAAACGGGGCAGCACCCATCGCAATGTCCAGGGCGTAGAGGTATCGGGAGGGAACGCGGCCCGGACGGACCTGGCGGCGTGCGGGGATTCTACGCCGCGGGCAGCCGCGGGGCCCGCATCACTGCGGACCAACCACGGAATGGTGGCGCGAATCGTGACCCATGGCCCGGCGCTGCGGGCTCATGCCGCGCCGGAGCGCGGGGCGCGTTTCAGCGCGCCCAGAGCCCCGGACCGGTCGACTCCGGCAGCACCGTGGCCGAAAGCTTGCGGTCGGCATCGAGCAGGCGCACCGCATCGGCCAGGATCGCCGCCGACTCGCGCAGCAGCGGATCCGGGCGCTTCTCCGCGGCGGCTTCGCGCGCGGTGTCCTTGGCGATGTCGCGCTCGTTCGCGGTCAGGCCGTCGTCGCTGTCGATGTCGGCCAGCGGGTCGAGCTGCAGGCCCAGGCGCTGGCGCTCGGCCTGGCGCTCCTTGCGCTTGGCGTCCTGGCGGTCGCGCTCGGCGCGGCGCTCGGCCACGTTGAGCGAGATGTACTTCTTTTCGGATTCGGCACGGAACTCGGCCACGTCCTGCGAGAACCAGCGGAACTCGTGGTCCTTCGCCACGCGCGCGGTGTGCAGCGCATCCAGCCGCGGCAGCAGCGAGGCGAAGTTGCCGTAGCGCGTGTGCGGCACGGCGGCGATGCGCGTCCACGGCAGCGCGTTGTCGTAGGTGCTCTCGCCGAACACGCTGGCGTCGACCGTCACCGGGAAGCTGATGTCGGGCACCACGCCCTTGTTCTGCGTGCTGCTGCCACCCGGCAGGAAGAACTGCGCGATGGTCAGCTTGACCTGGCCGTAGCGCTTGCCTTCGTTGGCCGGCCAGCGGTCGAGGTCGACCAGGTTCTGCACCGTGCCCTTGCCGAAGGTGGTTTCGCCGATCACCAGCCCGCGGCCGTAGTCCTGGATGGCGCCGGCGACGATTTCCGAGGCCGAGGCCGAGCCGCGGTTGACGAGCACCGCGAGCGGGCCGTCCCACGACACACCGGCCTTGCGGTCCGCTTCCACGCTGACGCGGCCACCGGATTCGCGCACCTGCACCACCGGGCCCTGGTCGATGAACAGGCCGGTCAGCTCGACCGCCTCGTTCAGCGAACCGCCGCCGTTGCTGCGCAGGTCGAGCACCACGCCATCGACCGCCTTGCCGCGGAACTCGCCGAGGATGCGCGCCACGTCGCGCGTGGCCGACGCATAGTCGCCATCGCGGCTGCGGCGGCCTTCGAAGTCCTGGTAGAACGCCGGCAGCTCGATCACGCCGATGCGCTTGGCGGGAGCGCCATCGACGCCCGGGATGTCGAGCATCTTGGACTTGGCCGCCTGCTCCTCGAGGCGCACCTTGGCGCGCGTCAGGGTGATCCGCACCGGCGCGCTGTCGAGCACGGCCTCCACCGGCACCACGTCCAGGCGCACCTGGGTGCCGGCCTTGCCCTTGATCTTCTCGACGACATCATCGATGCGCCAGCCGATCACGTCCTCCATCGGCCCGCTCGTGCCCTGGCCGACAGCGACGATGCGGTCGCCGGGCGTGAACTTGTTGCTGGTCGCTGCCGGCCCGCCGGGGATCAGCTCGCGGATCACCACCACGTCGTCCTGCCGCTGCAGCTGCGCGCCGATGCCTTCCAGCGACAGCGACATGCTCTGCGTGAACAGCTTGGCGGTGCGCGGGTTGAAGTAGTCGGTATGCGGGTCGATCGACGCGGTATAGGCGTTGAGGAAACTCTGGAACGCGTCCTCGCCGTTGAGCTGGGCGATGCTGGAGGCGATGTTGGCGTAGCGCTTGTCGAGCGTGGTGCGGATCTCGGCGGCACTCTTGCCGGCCAGGGTCAGGCGCAGCCAGTCGTTGCGCACCGACTTCTGCCACAGGCCGTCGAGCTCGGCGCCATCGGCCGCCCAGGGCGCGTCCTCGCGGTCGTAGTACCAGCGTTCGTCGCTGCTGAAATCGAAGATGTCCTGCTTCAGCAGGCCGCGCGCGTACGCCACGCGCTCGTCGACGCGCTGCTTGTACAGGGCGAAGATCTCGAAGGCCGGGCCCACGTCGCCCTGGCGGACGGCATCGCCCATGCGCGGCTCGTAGCGCGCGAAGCGCGCGACGTCGCCGGCCGAGAGGAACAGCTTGTTGCCGTCGAGCGATTCCAGGTAACGCTTGAAGATGTCAGCCGACATCGCCGCGTCGAGCGCACGCGGGCGGTAGGCGTAGCGGCTGTCGGAGAGCAGGCCGTAGACCAGCTTCGACGTGGTCGCGTGGTCGGCGGTCGGCGCGGCCGGGATGGCGCCGCCGTCGGCGCGCGCCATCAGCGCCAGCGGGGTGGCGAGTGCGAGGACGATCGCGGAGATGGAAATGGCTTGCCTGGCTTTCATTCGTACTCGCTCGTTGCTCGCGTCGCTGCGGGGTGGCGCCTGGGCCACGATCGCCTGCCCTTGGGGCCGGGGACAGTGCTGGAAGTTGCATCGGGAAGGCGCAAACCCACTCTAACCGCGGGAATGGGCATGGGTGTGAACGATGAACAAGCGCCGTGGCGGCCGCGGCGCGACGGGCTCAGCCCGCGACGCCGGCACCGGCGGCCTGGCGGTCGGCGTGGTACGAGGAGCGCACCAGCGGCCCCGAGGCGACGTGGGTGAAGCCAAGCGCCATGCCGTAGTCCTCGAAGGCCTTGAACTCCTCCGGCGTCCAGTAGCGCAACACCGGGTGGTGATGCGCGCTGGGCTGCAGGTACTGGCCGATCGTGACCATGTCCACGTCGTGCGCACGCAGGTCGCGCAGGGTGCCCTGCACCTGCTCCAGGGTCTCGCCGAGGCCGAGCATGATCCCCGACTTGGTGGTGACGTCCGGATGCTGCGCCTTGAAGCGCTGCAGCAGGGTCAATGACCACTGGTAGTCGGCGCCCGGGCGCACGTTGCGGTACAGCTCCGGCACGGTCTCGACGTTGTGGTTGAACACGTCCGGCGGATTGGCCGCGAGGATCTCCAGCGCGCGGTCCATGCGGCCCTTGCCGCGGAAGTCCGGCGTCAGCACCTCGACCTTGGTGGTCGGGGTGAGCGCGCGGATCGCCGCGATGCAGTCGACAAAATGCTGGGCGCCGCCGTCGCGCAGGTCGTCGCGGTCGACCGAGGTCACCACCACGTACTTCAGGCCCATGTCGGCGACGGTCTCGGCCAGGCGGCGCGGCTCGTCGGCGTCGGGCGGCTTCGGCCGGCCGTGGGCGACGTCGCAGAAGCTGCAGCGGCGCGTGCACACGTCGCCCAGGATCATGAAGGTCGCGGTGCCGTGGCCGAAGCACTCGTGGATGTTCGGGCAGCTGGCGTCCTCGCACACCGTGACCAGGCGGTTCTCGCGCAGCTTGGCCTTGAGCGCGGCAACCGCGCCGTTGGACGGGATGCGCACGCGGATCCAGGACGGCTTGCGCAGCACCGGGGTGTCCACGAATTCCACTGGCGAGCGCCCGATCTTGTCGCCCGCGACCTGCTTGACCCCCGGCACCAGCGACGGCGCGCCGGCATCGGCGATGACGGCGAGCGGGATGGACTTGGCGGAGGTGTTGGTCATGATCTCGTGGCCGTGGCAAAAACCGCTTCTCGAGGCGCTTCTGACGGCGCCAGGCCGAACTGCGTGGCGAGGGTCGCGACCAGCGCGGGGCCAGCGATATCGAGGCTTGCGGGACCGCCGCATTCTACCACCGAGGTCACCGCGAGCCCGGCGTAGCCGCAGGGGTTGATGCGGCGGAACGGCTCGAGGTCCATCGCGATGTTGAACGCGAGGCCGTGGAAAGTGCAGCCGCGGCGCACGCGGATGCCGAGCGCGGCGATCTTGGCGTCGCCCACGTAGACCCCAGGCGCGCCCTCGCGGCGCGCCGCGGCGATGTCCCAGCCGGCCAGGGTGTCGATGAGCGCCTGCTCGATGCGGCAGACGTAATCGCGCACGCCGATCTTCAGGCGCTTGAGGTCGAGCAGCGGATAGACCACCAGCTGGCCGGGACCGTGGTAGGTCACCTGGCCGCCGCGGTCGACGTGCAATACGGGAATGTCGCCAGGCAGCAGCACGTGTTCGGGCTTGCCGGCCTGGCCGAGGGTGAACACCGGATCGTGCTCCACCACCCACAGCTCGTCGGGCGTCGCGTCGTCGCGGCGGTCGGTGAACGCCTGCATCGCGCGCCACACCGGTTCGTAGGGCTGCCGGCCGAGTTCGCGCAGCAGCGCTGGTCGCGGCGTGGCCGCTACAGCGTCCACTTCACCTCGGGATGCTCGCGCAGCGCCGCATGCGCGGTCTCGTACTCCTCGCGCGAGTTGGCGCGGAAGCTGAGCCTGATCGATGCGAACTTGCCGCTGCTCGAGGCCCGCGTGGTCACGGTTTCGTGCAGCACCGTCAGGCCGGCCGCGCGCAGCAGGTTGGGCACCTCGACCTCGAGGCCCGCGGTGACGGGACCTACCGCGGTGATCTCGAAATCACCGGGGAACTGGAAGCCGTGTTCGGGGTTGTCGGATTTGATCTCCATTTCGCGATTATGGGGATCGAGGCGCGAAATCCAAGCGCCGGACCTGGCCTGCGACACGGCCTGCCCGCGTTTTCCGCGGTAACCGCTACGCCTTCGGGCAGGAGATGCCATGTTGATCGACCACCGTGCCGCCACCCCGGCCGCCACCCTCGCACTGTCGTGCGCCATCGGCCTGTTGCTGGCCGCGCCGGCGCAGGCGCAGACCGCGCAGCAGCAGCGGGCGCAGCAGGCCAACCAGATCCCGACCTGTGCGCAGAGCCTGGGCACCATCTCGGTGGCCGAGCCGCCGGGCCGCAACTGGTGGAGCGGCCAGCAGCTGGCCTCGCCCACCGCGGTGATCAAGGTCTATGTGAGCAAGTCGCGCTGCTTCACGCTGGTCGACCGCGGACAGGGCATGGCCGCGATGCAGGCCGAACGCGGGCTGGCCTCCTCCGGCGACCTGCGCGGCGGCTCCAACCTCGGCAAGGGCCAGATCCGCGCCGCCGACTACGTGCTGGTGCCCGACCTGGTGGCGCAGAACGCCAACTCGGGCGGCAACAGCATCGGCGGCCTGCTCGGCGGGATGATCGGCAACAGCACCGCCGCGGCGGTGGTCGGCGGGCTCAACCTCAAGCGCAAGACCGCCGATGTGGTGCTGACGGTCACCGACATGCGCTCCTCGGAGCAGGTGGCGATGACCGAGGGCCACGCCAGCAAGACCGACCTCGGCTGGGGCGCGGGCGCGGGCCTGTTCTCGGGCGGCTTCGGCGGTGGCGGCGCCACCGGCTACGCCAACACCGAGATCGGCCAGGTGATCGCACTGGCCTATCTGCAGGCCTACACCGACCTGGTCGCGCAGCTCGGCGGCCTGCCCGGCAATGCCTCGGCGGCCAACGCCCAGCAGGCGGTGACCATGCAGAAGCCCGGGCGCCTGCTGAAGCAGGCCGACGGCCGCGGCGGCGCGGTGCGCGAGCTCGACGTCGGGATGATGCTCTACCCCACCGGCAACCGCTCGGAGCTGATGTGGGAGGTGGACGACGAGCTCGGCAACCGTGGCTGGGTCAACTCGACGCTGTTCGGCCTGTCGCGTTGAAGCTGGGGGTGGACGGCGTCAGACCGTCTGCCACCACATCAGCAGTTCGTGCCAGAGGCGCTTGAAGAACCCGGCCTCTTCCACGCCTTCCAGCGCCACCAGCGGCGCTTCGGCGACGACCTTGCCATCCAGGCTCACGCGCACGGTGCCGATGGCCTGGCCCTTGGCGATCGGCGCCACCAGGGTCTTGGGCACGTCCATGGTCGGCTTGAGCTGGGTGTACTTGCCGCGGTTCACGCTCACCAGCAGCGGCTGCGCGACGCCCAGGCTCAGCTCGTTCACCTGGCCCTTCCACACCTTCTGCGTGGCCACGGGCTTTGCCGCGTCGTACAGCTTGTGGGTCTCGAAGAAGCGGAACCCCCAGTTGAGCAGCGCCTGCGAATCCACGGCGCGCTGGTTCTCGCTGGTGGAGCCCATCACCACCGAGACGAGGCGCTGGTCGCCGCGCTTGGCCGACGCCAGCAGGCAGTAGCCGGCACCCGAGTGATGGCCGGTCTTGATGCCATCGACGCTCTGGTCGCGCCACAGCAGCAGGTTGCGGTTGCGCTGGGTGATCGGCCCGACGGTGAATTCCTTGATCTTGTTGTACGCGTACTCCTGCGGGAAATCGCGCGCCAGCGCGCGCCCCAGCAGCGCCAGGTCGCGCGCGGTGGAGTAGTGCTCCGGCGCGGACAGGCCGTGAGCATTGACGAAGTTGGAGTTCTTCATGCCGATGCGCTTGGCGTAGGCGTTCATCAGCATCGCGAACGCCTGCTCGGTGCCGGCGACGTGCTCGGCCAGCGCGATGGCGGCGTCGTTGCCCGACTGCACCACCATGCCCTTCTCCATCTCCACCAGCTTCGCGGTCTTGTTGACCTCGAAGCCGCTGTAGCTGCCGTCGGTACCGGCGCCGCCGGTGCGCCAGGCGTTGACGCTCATCAGCACGTCGTCGTCGGCGCCGACCTTGCCGGCCTTCATCTCGGCGGCGATCACGTAGCTGGTCATCACCTTGGTGATGCTGGCCGGTTCGACGCGCTCGTCGGCGTTGTGGCCCGCAAGCACCTGGCCTGTCGCGTAATCCATCAGCAGCCACGCGGTACCGGTGACCGGCGGCGCGTCCGGAACCGGCAGCTCGTCGCTGAGCGCGGCCGGCTGCTGCGGCGTGGGCGACGGCGCGGGCGCCGGGTTCTGGGCGTACGCAAAGCCGAGCGCGGCGGTGGAAACAAGGGTGATCAGCGCGACGCGGACGGCGTGGGCATTCATCAGGCGTGGAACTCCGGGATTACGGCCATCCGTGACCGGGACGACAGGGGGCAAAGGACAGAAGTCTACTCGCGCACGACGTGCGGCGCGCCGAAGCCGAGACCGGCAACGCGGGCACTGAGTTCGGCGACGCTGGCATTGGCAACCGGGCCGACGCGCAGCCGCCACACCGGCTTTCCGGCGGCGGTGCCGTCGTGCAGGCGCACGGCGGCGATGCCGGCGCGTTCAAGCATCGCGAGCGCGCGTTGCGCGTTGTCGCGCGAGCCGAAGGCGGCGACCTGCAGCAGCACGCCGCCGGCATCGGCGCGCGCCGCAGCGGCAGGCGTCGGCGAAGGTGCGGCATCTGCCTTGGCCGGTGCGGCCGCCGCCGCCGAACCATAGGGATCCGGCGTACCTGCACGACCTGTCGCCACGCGCGCGCGGCGCGCCTTCATCCAGGCATCGAATTCGTCGGCGCTCATCGCCTTGCCGTCCTGGCGCATGTCGAAGCGCCAGTCGTCACCACCGGCGGCCGGTGGCGCCGACGTGGTCCCGCCTGCCGCAGGCGCCGTGGCCGCGGTGGCGGATGGACGGGCGGTGGCAGCGGCGGACGTGGCCGGCAACGCCTGCACCAGGCCATCGATGGCGCTGGGCTGCGCCGGTTGCGGCTTGCCGGTGGCGACACGCACGCCCGGTGGCAGGCCGGTGGCAGGGTCGACCTGGACTGCGACCCGCGTATCACGCGTATCGCGTGCGTTCTCCGCAGGGCTGAGCGCGCGCACTTCGACGCGACCGGTGCCGCGCGGATGCACACCGATCTTCACCGCCGCCGCGTAGCTCAGGTCGATCACCCGGCCCTCGTGGAACGGGCCGCGGTCGTTGACCCGCACCACCACGGACTTGCCGGTGTCGAGGTTGGTGACGCGGGCGAAGCTCGGCAGCGGCAGCGACTTGTGCGCCGCGGTGAACGCGTACATGTCGTAGACCTCCTGGTTGGAGGTCTTGCGGCCGTGGAACTTCTGCCCGTAGTACGACGCCAGGCCCTGCTCGACGAAGCCGCCGGCATCGTCCAGCACCCGGTACGACTTGCCGAGCACGGTGTACGGCGAGCGGTTGCCACTGCGCGAGCGCGCCTCGGCGACCACCTCGGGCTCGGGAATGGCGTCGACGTCGGGCAGGTAGTCGGGCAGCGTGTCGCGCACGCCAGGCTTGTACAGGCCGCCGGCGACGTAGTCGCCGCGCGTGGACGGATCTTCCTTGGCCGGCGCGTACGGCGACACCTTGCGGCCGCTTTCCGGCTGCGTCGCAGTGCCCGGCGCGGAACCGGGCGCCGGCGCGTCGGCCTTCTTCGGCGCTGCGGCACAACCGGCCAGCAGCAGCACGGCGGCGGCGAAGCCCCAGCCGGCAGCGGCACGCCGGCGGATCATTGCGCCGGCCGGCCGGCGATCGCCTGCGCGAGCTGGTGCACGGCCAGCGAGTACATCGGCGAGCGGTTGTAGCGGCTGATCACGTAGAAGTTGCGGTAACCGAGCCAGTACTCGGGGCCGGCCTCGCCGTCGAAGGACAGCAGCGTTGCGCCCTCGGCCAGCGGCTGCCCGGCCTGCGGCCGGTAGCCGCGCGCCGCCAGCGCCGGCAGCGGATGCACCGGCTCCAGGTTGTCGGGCTTGAAGTCGGCCGCAGCGGCATCGCGCGTGGCGCGCGCCACCACGGGCGCGCCGCGCTGCCAGCCGTGGACCACGAAATAGTTGGCGATGGACGCGAACACGTCGGGCCTGTGCGTGAGCAGGTCGCGCTGGCCGTCGCCATCGCCATCCTTCGCCCACAGCCGGTAGCTGGACGGCATGAACTGCCCCATGCCCATCGCGCCGGCATAGCTGCCCTTGAGCGCACCCAGGTCGAGCTGCGGCTCCTCGGCGGTGAGCGCGAACAGCTGCGCCAGTTCGCCGGCGAAGAACGGCGCGCGCTTCGGGAATCCGAACGCCAGCGTGTACAGCGCGTCGAGCACGCGGTGGTTGCCGGTGATGCGGCCGTAGCTGGTCTCGACGCCGATGATGGCGACGATGTACTCGGCCGGCACGCCGGTCTCGGCGGCGACGCGATCGAGCGCCGCGCGGTTTTCCGCATAGAACGCACGCCCGCCGTTGATGCGCGCATCGTTGATGAAGATCGGGCGGTAGTCGCGCCACGGGCGCACGGCCTCGGCGGGGCGCGACATCGCATCGATGATCGACTGCTTGTGCTCCGCCGTGGCCAGCACGTCGCGGATCCGCTGCCGGTCCACGCCATAGGTGGTGGCCGTGTAGTCGACGAACGCGGCGATGCGCTGCTCGAGCGGGAGCGACGGATCGGTGACCGCGGGCGGCGCCACCGGGCGTTCCGGCGGCTGCGGCACCGCCGGCAACAGGCCCGGCGCGGTCGCCATGGCGGCCTGCGGCGTGGTGGCCGCAGGCGGCACCGGCGCGCGCGAGGTGGCGGTGGAAGCGCAGGCCGCGAACAGCAGCGGTGCGGCCAGGACCGGCAACAGACGCGGTCGGGACATCGGGAATCGGGGGCTTCGGATCATCGGGCGCGAGGTTAACACGCAGCCTCGCGGGCCACGGCCGGGCCGTTCAGACCCCGTTGCAGGCTCAGCGGCGTGCGCGCACCTGGCCGCTGGCATGCACCGCCATCACCACGCCCATGCCGGCCAGCAGCGAGACCGCTGCCGTGCCGCCGAAACTCAGCAGCGGCATCGGCACGCCAACCACCGGCAGCAGGCCCGAGATCATCCCGCCATTGACCAGCACGTACACGAACAGCCCGAGGCCGAGCGCGCCGGCCAGCAGGCGTGCGAAGCCGTCGCGCGCTTCGGCCGCGATCCACAGGCAGCGGCCCACGACCACCAGGTACAGCGACAGCACGGTGACCACGCCCAGCCAGCCGAACTCCTCCGAGAGCACCGCGAAGATGAAGTCGGTGGTGTGCTCGGGCACGTAGTTCAGGTGCGACTGCGAGCCCTCGCCCCAGCCCTGTCCGCGCAGGCCGCCGGAGCCGATCGCGATTTTCGACTGGATGATGTTCCAGCCGGTGCCGAGCGGATCGGATTCGGGATCCAGGAAGGTGAGGATGCGGTCCTTCTGGTAGGGCCGCAGCAGCCAGTACCAGGCCACCGGCGCCGCCGCGGCCACGCCGCCGGCCGCGGCCACCAGCCACCACCAGGACATGCCCGCCAGGAACAGCGCGAATCCGCCGCTGGCCGCCACCAGCATGGCGGTGCCGAAGTCGGGCTGCATCAGGACCAGTCCGGTCGGCACGCCGATGATCGCCATCGCCGTGACCGTGCGCGCGAAGCCGGGCGGCATCGGGCCGCTGTTGAGGTACCAGGCCACCGCCATCGGCAGGCTGAGCTTGAGCAGCTCGGCGGGCTGGAAATAGAACACGCCGAGGTTCAGCCAGTGCGCGCCGCTGCGGCCGGTGCCCACGAACAGCACCGCCACCAGCGGCAGCAGCGACAGCGCGAAGACCACCGGCGCCGCAGCGCGCAGGCGCAGCACCGGCACGCGCGACAGTACCCACATGATGCCGAGGCCGACCGCATAGCGCGCGCCCTGCGACTTCACCAGCACCATCTCGCCGCCGCCGGCGCTGTGCAGCACCGCCAGCCCCGCGGCCATCAGCCCCGCCAGGGCGCCGAGCAGGATCCAGTCGATGCTGCGCGCGAAGGCCTTCAGCAGGTCCAGCAGCCAGCGCAGGATGACGTTCATGGCGTGCCCTCGGCGGCCGGGGCGCCAACCACCACCGCCTGCGCGCCGGGCAGCACGTCCGATACCACGCTGTCGAACGTGGCCACCGGCGGCGCGTCGATCGCGGCCTCGGTGCCGGGGCTCGGCTCGGGCATGGTGCCCAGCAGCCAGGCGTCGAAGATCTTGCGCGCGATGGGTGCCGCGGTGGTGCCGCCGTAGCCACCGTGCTCGACCACCACGGCCACCGCGATCGTGGGCGCTTCGGCCGGCGCGTAGCCGACGAACAGCGCCTGGTGGCGCAGGTGGTAGGGCAGGCTGCGCGGATCCATGCGCGCGGTGCCTTTGCGGCTGATCTTCTGCGCGGTGCCGGTCTTGCCGGCCATGCGGTATTCGGCACCGCGGGCCATGGCGGTGGCGGTGCCGCGGCCGTGGATGGTGTTGACCATGCCCTCCTGCACCGCGCGCAGGTGTGCCGGGTTGTCGGTGATCGCCGGCGCCGGCAGGCGCGGCAACGGCGTCCAGGGCGCGTCGTAGGCGAGGCGGCGTTCGGCCACCAGGCGCAGCGGATGCAGGGTGCCGCCGTTGGCGATGGCCGCCGTGCCGCGCGCAAGCTGCAGCGCGGTGGCGACCCAGTAGCCCTGGCCGATGCCGGCGATCACGGTCTCGCCGGGATACCAGGGCTCGCTGGTGCGCGACGCCTTCCACTCCGGCGACGGCACGATGCCGCTGGTCTCGCCGGTCAGGTCGATCCCGGTCGGCTGCCCGAAGCCGTAGCGCGCCATGTACGTGGCAAAGCGCGCGATGCCCATGTCGTAGGCGAGCTTGTAGTAGTAGTAGTTGATCGAGCGCGAGATCGAATCGCGCAGGTCGACCCAGCCGCCGCCCGCACCGGCGTCGCGATAGCCGCGGCTCTGCCCGGGAATGAAGAACTCGCCGGTCGAGAACACCTGGCTTTCCGGCGTGCGCACCCCGCTGTCCACGCCTGCCAGGGCCACGAACGGCTTGATGGTCGACCCCGGCGGCCCGCCGCCCAGCACGTTGCGGTTGAACAGCGGCCGCGCCGGATCGTCCATCAGGCGCCGGTAGTCGACGTTGGCGATGCCGTTGACGAACAGGTTGGGGTCATAGCTCGGCAGGCTGACCATGGCCAGCACCTGCCCGGTGGCGGGTTCCACGGCGACCGCCGAGCCGTGCAGCCCGCCGAACGCCAGCACCATCGCGCGCTGCAGGTCCACGTCCACCGACAGCCGCAGGTCGGCACCCGCCGAGGCCGGCACCATGCCGACGCGGCCCAGCGCGCGGCCTTCCACGTTGGTCTCGACCTGCTCGTAACCGACCACCCCGCGCAGCGCCTCGTCGTAATAGCGCTCCAGGCCGGTGCGCCCGGTATGCGTGAACACCGCATGCGCCTCGCCGAACTTCACGATGTCGCTTTCGTCGGTGCGGCCGACGTAGCCGACGATATGCGCAAGCAGGTCGCCCTGCGGGTAGCGGCGATTGAGGTACGGCACCAGGTCGACGCCCGGGAACCGCCAGCGCTCGACCGCGAAGCGCGCCGCCTCCTCGTCGCTGATGCGCAGCTTCAGCGTGATCGCGCGGAACGATCGTGTGGTCCTGCGCTCGGCCTCGAAGCGGGCGATGTCCTCCGGCGACAGCGCGACGACCTTGGACAGCGCGGCAAGCAGCACCTGGGGATCGCCGGCGTCCTCCGGGGTCACGTCGAGGCGATAGGCCGGCACGTTGTCGGCGATGATCCGCCCGGTACGGTCGTAGATCAGGCCGCGCCCGGGCACCACCGGCCGCGGCTTGATGCGGTTGGCCTGCGAGCGCTTGGCGTAGACGTCGTGGTCGAGCACCTGCAGCTTGAAATACCAGCCGGCCAGGCCGCCCAGCGCCAGCACCACCACGCTGAAGCCGACCAGCGCACGGCGCCGGAACAGCCGCGCCTCGGCTTCGGGGTTGCGCAGGCGCGTCCGCGCCCGGCCGCCGATCATCGCCGCACGCCGCGGCCGATGCGCAGCGCGTCCAGCAGCAGGAACAGCGGCGCCCACAGCAGCATGCCCAGCAGCGGCGCCCACCAGTAGGCCAGCGGCAGCAGCGGCTCGCCGAGCGCGAGATGCAGCACGGTGCTGATCACACGGTCGTTGAGCAGCAGCCCGCCGATGGCCAGTGCCTGCTGCGGCATCGGGAAGAAGCGCAGCTGGGTGCGGAAGCGCTGCAGGATGAACGCCATCACCACCAGCCGCAGCGACTGCTCGCCGAGCAGGCCGCCGAACGCGAGGTCGGCCAGGATCCCCACGCAGAACGCGAAGCCGAGGCCGACCCTGTCGTGGTCCTCGATCACGCCGTACGCGACCACCAGCGCCAGCCAGTACGGGCGGAACGGCTGCAGCAGCGCCGGCATCGGCAGCAGGCCGAGCAGCAGTGCGAGCAGCACGGCCACCGGCAGCACCCAGCTGCGGCCGCGGGTCATGGCATGTCCCCCGGCGCGCCCGGCGACGCCGGCGGCGGCGTGCCGTGGGCGGGCGATGCCTGGTCGCGCAGCAGCAGCACGTCGCGGCCGCGGTCGAGCTGCGCCGCGGCCTGGACATCGCCGACCAGGAAGGCGCGGCTGTCGTCGGGGCGCAGGGCGGAGATCGTGCCCACCGGGAAGCCCGGCGGGAAGCGCCCGCCCAGGCCGGACGTGATCAGCACGTCGCCGGCGCGGACGTCGCTCGACAGCGGCACGTTGCGCAGCTCCAGCCGGTCGCTGCGGCCGGTGCCGTACACGATCAGGCGCACGCCGGTGCGCGCCACCGCCACCGGCACGGCGTGGTCGGGATCGGTCAGCAGCAGGATCACGGCGGTGGTCGGGGTGGCATCGATCACCTGCCCCACCAGGCCGCCGGCGTCGATCACGCTCTGCCCGCGGTGCACGCCGAGGCCGGTCCCGGCATTGAGCATCAGCCGCTGGCGGGTGGGATCGAGGTCGACGTCGAGGATCGGCGCCAGCTGCACGTCCAAGCCGCCGCGTTCGGCGGCGCCGAGCAGGCCGCGCAGGCGGGCGTTTTCCTCGGCCTCGACCTGCAGCCGCGCCTGGCGCGCGGCACCCACCAGCAGTTCGTTGCGCAGGCGGTGGTTTTCCTCGGCCAGGCGCGTGCGCGTGGCTGCATCGTCGCGCACGCTTTCGCCCAGCCGCGACGGCAGGCCGGCCAGCCACCACACCGGCTGCATCGCCACGCTGGCATGCGACCGCGCCTGCGCCAGCCAGTCGCCGCGATGGTCGAGCACCAGCAGGGTGACGGACAGCGCAAGGAACGCCAGCAGCTTCAGCGTGCCGGCGACGTCACTGGAGCGCGGGGTGGCGGGGCCGGCGTAGGAGGACACTGTCTGGGCCGTGGACGGTCAGGTCACTCCGAGGCGAAGAATTCGTTCCCGTGCATGTCCAGCAGCTCGAGCGCGCGACCACCGCCGCGGGCGACGCAGGTCAGCGGATCCTCGGCGACCTGCACGTGCAGGCCGGTCTCCTCGCTGATCAGGCGGTCGATGTCGCGCAGCAGCGCGCCACCGCCGGTGAGCACGATGCCGCGCTCGGCGACGTCGGCGCAGAGCTCCGGCGGGGTGAGTTCCAGCGCCTGGCGCACGGCGCTGACGATCCCGGCGAGCGGCTCGCGCAGCGCGTCCAGCACTTCGGTCGAGCTGATCTTGATCATCTTCGGCACGCCTTCGGCGAGATGGCGGCCGGAGACCTCGATCTCGATCACCCGCTCCTGCGGATAGGCGCAGCCGGCTTCGAGCTTGATGCGCTCGGCGGTGGACTCGCCGATCAGCATGCCGTGGTTGCGGCGCACGTAGTTGATGATCGACTCGTCGAAGCGGTCGCCGCCGATGCGCACCGACTGCGAGTAGACGATGCCGTTGAGCGCGATCACCGCGACTTCGGTGGTTCCGCCGCCGATGTCGACGACCATGGAGCCGCGGGCCTCGGTGACCGGCATGCCGGCGCCGATCGCGGCCGCCATGGGCTCTTCGATCAGCGACACGTCGCGGGCGCCGGCTTCGAGCGCGGAATCCTTGATGGCGCGCTTTTCCACCTGCGTGGAGCCGGCCGGGACGCAGATCAGCACGCGCGGGCTCGGGCGCAGGAAGCGCGACTTGTGCACCTTGCGGATGAAGTGCTTGAGCATTTCTTCCGTGTAGGTGAAGTCGGCGATCACGCCGTCTTTCATGGGCCGGTGCGTGGTGATGTTGCCGGGCGTGCGGCCAAGCATCTGCTTGGCCTCGCTGCCGACTGCCGCGACCGCCTTCTGGCCGCCGGAGCGGTCCTGGCGCACGGCCACCACCGAAGGTTCGTTGAGCACGATCCCTTGGCCGCGGACGAAGATGAGGGTATTGGCCGTGCCCAGGTCGATGGACAGGTCGTTGGAAAACATGCCGCGGAACTTCTTGAACATCGGGGGCGGACGTCCGTCAGGAGGCAGGGGAGCTGGGGGATTTCCCGTGAAAACGGGATCAGCAAGCCTAGCAACGCCCCCCCTCCCCGGCAAGGAGAACAGGTGGCCCGGTGCGCGCCGTGCTTGGCCCGGCACGACCGCAACGGCTAACCTGTGCGCCCGCCGCGCGCGCCATGGTGCGGCGTCTGCTTGTCCCACGGCGGCTCCGGTCGCGAACCCCATCACAAAAAAACCGGCCCTGGCGCCGGCACAGCCCCTTGGAGCACCTTCCCGATGCCTGCCCTGATCTGCGGTTCCCTGGCCTACGACACCATCATGGTGTTCCCCGACCAGTTCAAGAACCACATCCTGCCGGACAAGGTGCACATCCTGAACGTGTCGTTCCTGGTGCCGCGGATGCGCCGCGAGTTCGGCGGCTGCGCCGGCAACATCGCCTACAACCTGAAGCTGCTCGGCGGCGACCCGATCCCGATGGCCACCGTCGGGCAGGATTTCGGCCCGTACCGCGAGTATTTCGAGGACCTCGGGATCCCGCTGCAGCAGGTCAAGGAAATCCCGGAGCTGTTCACGCCGCAGGCGTTCATCACCACCGACCTCGACAACAACCAGATCACCGCCTTCCATCCCGGCGCGATGATGCGTTCCTACGAGAACCACGTGCGCGACGTGCCCGGCGTGACCATCGGCATCGTCAGCCCTGACGGCTACGAGGGCATGATCCAGAACTCGAAGGAATTCGCCGAGGCCGGCATTCCCTTCATCTTCGATCCGGGCCAGGCGATGCCGCTGTTCAACGGCGAAGAGCTGCGCGCCTTCATCGAGCAGGCCGACTACGTCACCGTCAACGATTACGAGTCGAACCTGCTGCAGGAGCGCACCGGCTGGGACGAGGCGACCATCGCCGGCAAGGTCAAGGCCTACATCACCACCCGCGGCCCCAAGGGCGTGGTGATCTACGCCGACGGCAAGACCTACGACGTGCCGCCGGCGCACGAGACCCGCGTCACCGACCCCACCGGCTGCGGCGATGCGTTCCGCGCAGGCCTGCTGTTCGGCATCGAGAAGGGCTACGGCTGGGAAACCATCGGCCGCATCGGCAACCTGATGGGCGCGCTGAAGGTCGAGCACCCCGGCACCCAGAACCAGCGCTTCGACTACGACGAGTTCGCAGCGCAGTTCACCCAGCAGTTCGGGTACGCGCTGTAGTCATGGCGCCGCGGCTGGCGATGCTGCTGATCGCCTGTACCGCCCTGGTGGCGGACGCCACGTGGTTGCCGGCGCACGGCGCCGGGCCCGAATCGCGCTACCTGGAACTGGCGGCGGACCGCATCGTCGCTGGCCGTTCCGGCGCGCTGCTCGAGGCGACCGTGGACATGCCCCGCGCCGGCTGGATCTACCTGCAGTCGGACGGCGTGTATGCGCCGCTCGACGCCGCGCAGGCCAACGTCTACATCACCGTGGACGGAAAGCCGGCGTCCAACGACAGCATCATCGACTGGCGCGGCTCCAGCGCCCCGAACCGCCACGGGTTCAATGCGGTCGGTGCGGTGCGCGTCTCGGCCGGCAAGGTGCGCGTCGCGCTGCACGCGCGCACCGTGGACGGCCGGGCCATGGTCATGGCGGGCGCGAACCTGTCGATCGTCACCACCTCCGCCACCCACGTGGCCGAAGCCCGCCTGCCTGCGGCCTCGCCGTGGCTGGCGTTCGACACCCGCGATACGCCGGAAGGCACGCCCATTCCGGAACGCGGCCGGCACACGCTGCTGACCGCCGCCGCGCGCAACTCCACCGGGCCGGTGGTGGCGATGGCGTCCGGGCACAGCTACGTGTCCACCTCCCCGGGCGATGCGATGTGGGGGATCTACCTCAACGGCCGTGAATCCCCGCTCGACTCGGCCACCTGGTCGATCAACGACCTGTTCGCGCTCGGCGCCGAAGTGCAGGCACCGATGTTCGCGCAGGCGCTGTACCTGTCGCCGCCGCGGGACAGCGAGGTGCAGCTTGTCGCCAGCGAGTCGCCCTACTACCAGCCGCTGATGGCGAGCACCAACGCCGCACGCTACCGGGTGGGTGCGGACACGCGGCTGGTCGCACTGAGCGGCGGCATGCGCGTGGTCGGGCGCGGGCTGGCGCCGGGGCACGACTACGCGGAGAAAGGCCGACATCGCCGCTACGCCTATGTCTGCATCGGGACCAATGGTTTCCGGCCGGAGAAATGCCCGCCGGCCGGCGGCGACGTGGTGCTCGGCCAGGGACGCGCCTGCATCCCGCCAGGCCACAACGGGGTGGTGATGTTCTCGGCCAAGAGCCGGATCCAGGGCGATGACGCCGATCCGGGCGGCAAGGTCACGCTGCGCATCCGCATCAACGGCAAGGACGTCGGTCGCGCCAGCGAACAGACGCTGGGGCCGATTCCGCACTCGGTCAGCACCCGCACCATCGGTGCCAGCTACCTCGCCACCGGCAAGCGCGCACTGGCGCCGGGCTGCCACGACGTCGAGGCGGTCGCACGCGCGACGGGCGACTTCCGCAACCTGTCGTTGAACGCCGACCTGCCGCTGCTCTGGTTCGACTGAGTCCGCCTCCCGCGGCTCAGGCGCCGGACGGCGTGCTCACTTCCAGCCGGGCAGCTTGCCGCGGTCCAGCCCGCCGACCTCGAACACCGCCGTGCGCGTGCCGCCGGCCTTGACCGGGTACTCCACCGACAACGTCCTGGCGCCATCGAGCATCCGCCACAGCGCGCGCTCGTCATCGATGAACATGGCGATCGCCTCGTCGGTGTCGGGGCGGTTGGCGGCCATGCGCTCGGGCGCGGCGCTGTCCACGGTGACCGCCACGCGGCAGGCGCCGTAGCAGTCGAAGTCGCCGGCTTCCATGACCAGGTAGCTGCTGCGTCCCCACGACGGGTGGTCGCGGAAGATCAGGCGCACCGGCTTTGCGCCGCTGCCGTCGCTGTCGACGCGGTCACGGGTGTAGATCGACGCCGACAGCTGGGTGCCGCCGGTGACCGGCTCCACGTTGTAGATCCACAGGCCGGCCAGGCGCTTGTCCTCGCGCACCGCCTCGGCGCGCGCAGCGGCCTGCTCGTGCAGCGGCGCGATGCGCGCGGCCGCGGCGGAATCGGGATGGCGCGCGAGGATCAGGTCGCCGTGGGCCCTTGCCAGCGGCCAGTTCTCCGCCGCGAACGCGGCATCGAACTCGGCCGCGGCCTTGTCGGCCGCCGCCTCGCTGGCCTGCGCCTGCGCCGCCGCCTGGGCCTCGGCCTGCGCGGCCGGGTCCTGGCAGGCGGACAGCGCCAGCAGCGCGCCACCCACTGCCGCAGCCAGCGCGCCGCGGCGCGCCGCATGGCGGAGCGCGGTGGCGCGGGCAGACATGCGGTTCACGGCCATCTCAGCGCTTGGCCGGCGCCGGACGCGTCGGATCGCCATCGGCGACCGGCATCGCGGGACGCTCGGGCTCGGGCGCCACGACCGCGGCATCGGCGGCCGGCGCGGCCGGCGCCAGCCCGCTGCCCGGCACAGGCTTGGCCTCGGCAATCACCTTCTCCACCGACGCGGTGGTGATCGGGTGGTAGCCCGGGCGTGCCTTGGTAAACACTTCCCTGGCGAAGGCCAGCCCGCCCTCGGTGGCGACCAGCGCCTCGTAGGTCGGCATGATCAGCTTGCGCCGGCCGATCTTCTCCAGGAACGCCGCGATTGCCGGATTCGCCTGCACATAGCCACTGCGCACCGCCAGCGGATACCAGCGCATCGCGATTTCGCCGTTCGGCGTACCGGTGAAGGCATAAGCGGTATCGAGCTGCGACAGCTGTTCGACGGTCAGCGTCGCCGGCATGCCGCCCAAGAAGTGCAGCCATTCCTGGGTGACCCATGCGTCGGTGATCACCGGCGGCGGCAGCTGCCCGCTGCCCAGCCAGCCCAGGCGCGCGGTGTCCACCACGCCGAAGCGGCGCGACAGCACCTTGGGCGCATCGGCCGGGATGCCCGGCTCGTACAGCCAGGCGTCGAACTCGGCCATCGACACCTTGCCCGGATGCTTCTCGAGCAGGTTCTTGCGCGCGTAGTCGACGAACGTCGCGGTGGGGATGCTCTGGAACGCGAAATGATCGAAGTAGCCGCGCAGGAACACGTCGAATTCGGCGCGGCCGAAGCGCTCCTCGAGGAACTGCAGGAACCACGCGCCCTTGTCGTAGGACACGCCGCTGAGGCCGTCGTCGGGGTCCTTCATCACGCCGGGGCGCACCGCCAGCGCCTGCAGCTCGGGTGCCATGTCCTTGATCTCCGTGGCCAGCGCGTTGCGCGCGATCACGTACTCCATGTCGGACAGCTCCTTGCCGTACAGCGCCTCCACGATGCGGTTCTCGACGTAGCTGGTGAAGCCTTCGTTGAGCCAGCCATCCTTGGCGCTGGAGTTGGTGACCAGGTTGCCGGACCAGCTGTGCGCCAGCTCGTGCGCGATCAGCGACACCAGCGACTTGTCGCCGACGATCACGGTCGGCGTGATGAACGACAGGCGCGGGTTCTCCATGCCGCCGTACGGGAACGACGGCGGCAGCAGCAGCAGGTCGTAGCGCTCCCAGCGGTACGGGCCGTACAGCGCCTCGGTGGTGGCGATCATCTTTTCGGTGTCGGCGAACTCGGCCACAGCGCCGTCCACGGCGGCGGGCTCGGCCCACACGCCCGAACGCGCCGAGATCGGCTTGAACACCAGGTCGCCGGCGGCGATCGCCATCAGGTACGAAGGGATCTTCTGCGGCATGCAGAAGCTGTACGACCCGTCGCGCGCGGCGGCCGGATCGTTGTCGGCGCTCATCAGCACCATCACGTCGGCCGGCGCGGTGATCTCGGCGCTGTAGGTGTAGCGCACGCGCGGCGTGTCCTGCAGCGGCACCCAGGAGCGGGCGTGGATCGCCTGCGACTGGCTGAACATGAAGGGCGTGGCCTTGCCCTGCGTCATCGCCGCATCCAGCCACTGCAGGCCGGAGGCCTCGGGCGAGGTGCGGTAGGTGACGCGGATGCGCGCGTTGCGCTCGGGTGCGGCGATCACCAGCTTGCTGCCAAGCAGGGCGTCGCGCGCGGCCAGGGTGTGCTGCAGCGGCTGCCAGGCGCCGCCCTCGGCCTCGCCTTCCACGCGCTCGATGGCCAGGTCGCGGGTGTCGAGCACCAGCTCCTTGGCCTCGGGGTCACGCCAGTCGAGCGTGTAGGTGGCGGTGCCGGCCAGGGTGCGGGTACCGAAATCGATCGCCAGCGCCAGCGCGAGGTCGTCGATGGCGACCTTGTCCGGCTCGGCGTAGGAGTGTTCGTCGTAGTCGCCGCTCTTGGCGGCCGCGGCGGGCGGCGGCGTGGCGGCGGACGGCGGCGGCGTGGGTTCGCGCTTGCAGGCGACAACGGCGGCAAGCGCCAGCGCCGCGAGCGCGGCCAGGCGGAGGGTACGGCTGAGGGTCATGGGACGGGGGTCCGCGAATTGGAACAGGCGCCGATTCTATCCCGGTTGCCGCCATCGCCCCCGTGGCCGGTATCTCAGGCCTTGTAGCCGTCGTGGATGGCGACGATGCCACCGGTCAGGTTGCGGTAGCCGCAGCGCGCGAAACCGGCCGCCTCCATCATCGATTTCAGCGCCTCCTGCGGCGGATGCTTGCGGATCGACTCGGCGAGGTAGCGGTAGCTGTCGGCGTCCTGCGCGAACAGCCGGCCCAGCCGCGGCAGCACCTTGAACGAGTGGAAGTCGTAGATCGGCTTGAACCAGTCCATGGTGACCTCCGAGAACTCCAGCACCCGCGCCTGGCCGCCGACCTTGAGCACGCGCAGCATCTCGGAGAGCGCCGCGTCCTTGTCGGTCACGTTGCGCAGGCCGAAGGCGATCGTGACCAGGTCGAAGCTGGCATCCGGGAACGGCAGCGCCTGCGCGTTGCACTGCACGTACTCGAAGCCTTGCACGTTGCCACGGTCGACCATGCGGTCGCGGCCGACGCGCAGCATGCTGCCGTTGATGTCGCCCAGCACCAGTTCGCCCGCGTCGCCGACCCGGTCGCGCAGCAGCGCCGCGATGTCGCCGGTGCCGCCGGCCAGGTCGAGCACGCGCGCGCCGCGGCCGACCTGCGCGGTGGCCACGAAATAGCGCTTCCAGACCCGGTGGATGCCCATCGACATCAGGTCGTTCATCAGGTCGTAGCTGCCGGCCACCGACGAGAACACCTCGCCCACCAGCTTCTGCTTGTCGGCCACCGGCACGTCGCGGAAGCCGAAATGGGTGGTGCCGGGGCGCTCGTCGTGTTCGTTCATGCGGCGATTATCGCACCGTGGCCACGGGGCCGGCGCGACGCGATCCGTGGCAGGATCGCAGGCCGCCGCTTCCCGGACCCCCGCAATGATCACCACCCCCGACTACCGCGCCCTCCTCGACACCGCCATCGCCGAAGCCCGCCAGGGCCTGGCCGAAGGCGGCATCCCGATCGGCGCGGCGCTGTACCACCAGGACGGCCGGATGCTGGGCTGCGGCCACAACCGCCGCGTGCAGGAAGGCGACCCCTCGATCCACGGCGAGACCGACGCCTTCCGCAAGGCCGGCCGCCAGCGCTCCTACCGCGACACCATCATGGTCACCACGCTGGCGCCCTGCTGGTACTGCAGCGGCCTGGTGCGGCAGTTCAACATCGGCACGGTGGTGGTGGGCGAGGCGGTGAACTTCGCCGGCGGCGTGGACTGGCTGCGCGAGGCCGGCACCGAGGTGGTGGTACTCGATGACGAGCGCTGCATCACCATGATGGGCGAGTGGATCGACGCCAATCCGGGGCTGTGGAACGAGGATATCGGCGAGGAATGAGCCCCGCCGGCGGCGCAGCGCACTACACCGTGCAGGGATCCTCCCACGGCGGATCCCGGTTCGCGGCGCGCAGGCTGGCGCGCGTCGGCAGCACGCCGTCGAGCGCGACGCTCATGTTCTGCTGGGCCGTTGACTGCGCGACGGGCGCGCCACGGGTGTAGATGGTGAGCGCGAACGGCGGGCGTCCGGGTGCGGTGACCACGTAGACCGCGTTCACTTCGCCCGCGCCGAAGTGGTAGCAGCCCAGCGGCTCGAGCTTCGCCCCGCGCGCCGCCAGTGCGCCGGGCAGGTCGTAGGGCGGGTCCGCGCCGGTTTCGCTCCAGCCCAGCGCGAGTGACGTGGGCGCGCGGGCGGTACCGCCAACCCAGGCGTCCAGCGTGCCGAGCCGGCCGGTGGCGGCGGCCGCGGTCGCTCCGGAGACCGGCGCGGCCGCGTCCCAGCGCGCAGTCGGCACGCGCGCGCGGAGATCGGCCAGCGTGAGCCGCTCGCCGGCACGCGCCGGCACCGCGGCCAGCATCACGTCGGCCACGGGCCCGGCTGTCTCGATCTTGTCCCAGAGGTATCCGCAGGCGCTGTCGATGTCCGCGGCGGCCTTCTTCGGGTTGTCGCGGCGCTCGCCGGCGCGGCAGCGTTCGAGGTAGGCGGCGCGCGCATTCGCCGCCATCCGCAGTGGCGCGGCCGCCGGGCCAGCGGACTTGCCTGGCGCGGACGCAGCGGGCGCGGCTGTCACCGCCGCGCCGCGCGCGGGAACGGCGGCGCGCGCGGCCACCGCCGGGCGCACCACGGGCTGGGCCGCTGCGGCGCGGCTGCCGGTGGGTACTTCGTCGAAACGTGCCTGCGCGGCGTTCCAGCGCAGTTCGGCGCCGCACTGGGTGCTTGCGCCGCTGCCGCCCCCGCAGGCCTCGCCGCGGCGCGCGATCTGCAGCTTCGCCGGGCTGCCGGCCAACACGCGGTACGCGAGCAGGTGATCGGCAAACACCAGCTGCGCCCTGGGCGTGCCGGTGCCGGTATAGAGCTCGACCCGTGCCAGCCCGCCCTCGCGGAACAGCTCCGGCGCGCCGACGCAGGGCACGTTGCCCTCGGAGACCACGAAGTCGGTGTGGCCGTCGCCGTTGAAATCGGCGGGAATCACGAAGCGCCCCTGCCCGGTCATGTCGCCAAGGCGACCACCGGCGCGCGCGCAGGCCGCGACCAGCTCGTTCACCCGCGCCTTGATCGCGTCGGGCACCACGCCCGGCGCCGCAGCCGCGGGTGCCGCGAACCCGGCGACGGCGAGACATGTTGCAAACAGGAGGAAGGCGGGCAGCTCGCGATGCATGTCTGTGGCCTCGGCGCCGCGGGGGCGGCCCTGCCAATGGCGCAACGCCGGCCACGGCCGTCCGCGGCCACTGCGGCGACGATCCCGGGGTGCGCGGCGCGCGGGCCGCGGCCTGGATCGGCCGCGTCAGCGCGGCTCGATGGTGAACCCGCCGAAGGCCACGCCCAGGTCCCAGCCCTCTCCCGTGCCGGCGAGCGCCAGCGACACCTCGCCCTTGGTCATCGCCTGCGCCTTGCTGGACTTGACCGCGCCGGCATGCGCCTCGGCGGCGACGTACGTGCCGAGCACCTCGCGGATGCTGTTCACCGGCGAGAACTCGCCGCGGCCGCCGCGGATCTCGGACTTGCCGATGGTCAGGCCGCCGCCCTTGGCGCTGATGCGCACGGCCATGCCCTGCCCGTTGTCGCAGCTCACCCGGCCCGTGCCCGACGCCGTCTTGTAGAACACCGACCAGCCGGACATGTCGAAATCGAGGCGGCAGGAGACGCCGCGTGCGGATGCCGGCGCGGCGGCGAGCAGCAGGGCCACCGCCACGGCGGCGACGGGGGCGAATGTCGGGAACCTGGACATGGGGACTCTCCTGCTCAAAGGATGTAGCGACTCAGGTCCTGGTCCTGGACCAGCTCGCCAAGCTGCGCGTCGACGTAGGCGCGGTCGATCACCACGCGGTCGCTGCGGTCGGGCGCCTCGAAGCTGAGCGTGTCGAGCAGGCGCTCGAGCACGGTGTGCAGGCGGCGCGCGCCGATGTTCTCCTGGCGCTCGTTGACCTGCGCGGCGATCTCGGCGAGCCGCTCGACCGCGTCGGGCGCGAACTCCAGGTTGACGCCCTCGGTCCTGAGCAGTTCCACGTACTGCCGCGTCAGCGACGCCTTGGGCTCGGTCAGGATGCGCACGAAATCATCCTTGGTCAGCGCCGACAGCTCGACGCGGATCGGGAAGCGGCCCTGCATCTCCGGGATCAGGTCGCTGGGCTTGGCGAGGTGGAACGCGCCGGAGGCAATGAACAGGATGTGGTCGGTCTTCACCGAGCCGTACTTGGTGCTGACGGTCGAGCCCTCGACCAGCGGCAGCAGGTCGCGCTGCACGCCCTCGCGGCTGACGTCGGCGCCCATGCCCTCGCTGCGCTTGGCGACCTTGTCGATCTCGTCGATGAACACGATGCCGTGCTGCTCGCAGGCCTCGATCGCGGCCTCGCGCACTTCGTCCTCGTTGACCAGGCGGCCGGCCTCTTCCTCGACCAGCTGCGGGCGCGCGGCGCGGATGCTGACGCTGCGCTTCTGGGTCTTGCCGCCGCCGAGGCTGGAGAACATCTGCCGCAGCTGCTGGCCCATCTCCTCCATGCCGGGCGGGGTCATGATGTCGACGCCGACATTGGCACTCAGCTCGATCTCGATCTCGCGGTCGTCGAGCTCGCCGGCACGCAGCTGGCGGCGCAGCTTCTGGCGCGTCTCGGACTCACGCGCCGACGGCTCGGCGCCGATGTCGACGGTGGTCGAGGGCTGCGCGACCGGGTTGAAGCCGAAGCCCGGCGTCGACGCCTCGCGCCGCGGCAGCAGCGCATCGAGGATGCGGTCCTCGGCGCGTTCTTCCGCCTGCGTGCGCACCTTCTGCTTGGCCTGCTCGCGGTACAGCTTGACCGCGGTGTCGGCGAGGTCGCGGATGATCTGCTCGACGTCCTTGCCGACGTAGCCGACCTCGGTGAAGCGCGTGGCCTCCACCTTCACGAACGGCGCGTTGGCGAGCGTGGCCAGGCGGCGCGCGATCTCGGTCTTGCCGACGCCCGTGGGGCCGATCATCAGGATGTTCTTGGGCATCACCTCGTTGCGCAGCTCGTCGTCGAGCTGGGCGCGGCGCCAGCGGTTGCGCAGCGCGATGGCGACCGCGCGCTTGGCGTCCTGCTGGCCGACGATGTGGCGGTCGAGCTCCTGCACGATCTCGCGCGGGGTCATCGAGGCGTGCGAGTTGTCCACTTTCATGCGCATGTTCACAGTTCCTCGACCACCACGTTGCGGTTGGTGTAGATGCAGATGTCGCCGGCGATGTTGAGCGCTTCGATGGCGACCGATTTCGCATCGAGCGCGGTGTGCGCGAGCAGCGCGCGCGCGGCGGACAGCGCGTAGGGGCCGCCGGAGCCGATCGCGACCAGGCCGTCCTCCGGCTCGATCACGTCACCCGTGCCGCTGATGATCAGCGAGGTGTCCTTGTCGGCCACCGCGAGCAGCGCCTCGAGCTTTCCGAAGCGGCGCTCGGTGCGCCAGTCCTTGGCGAGCTCGACGGCCGCGCGAGTCAGCTGGCCGTGCTTCTCGAGCTTGGATTCGAACAGTTCGAACAGGGTGAAGGCATCGGCGGCGGCGCCGGCGAAGCCCGCGAGGATCTGGCCGTCCTTGCCAAGGCGGCGCACCTTGCGCGCGTTGGACTTCATCACGGTGTGGCCAAGCGTGACCTGGCCGTCGCCGGCGATCGCGACGCGGCCGTCGCGGCGCACCGACACGATGGTGGTGGCGTGGAAGACATTGGGGTTCTGGCTGGGGTCCATGCGGCCTCCGGGTCTGAACCCTCGAGATGGGGCCGCGATGCCCCGCATCAACCTCCCGCGCCACTGGCGCCGGCGCGACCGCCGCCAGCAGCGGCGTCGCGGCCGCTAGTCCGCGCCGGCGGCCGACTCCGCTGCCCTGCCCGCCGCCTCGAGTTTCAGGAACCGCGCCGCGTTGTCGTGGAAGATCGCGCGCTTCTGCGCGGGCGTGAGAAAGACCGCGCTGTCCACGCCTTCGACCGCCAGCGTGATCGCTTCCGGCCACACCATCTGGTCGGAGCCGAACATCAGCCGGTCGCCGAGCCCAGCGGTCATCAATGACTGCAGGTAATCGTGGAACTCCTGGCGCGGGATGATCCAGTTGATCACCGACACATCCGCGTGCAGCTGCGGGTACACGTACATCAGCGCCTTGGTTTCCTGCAGGTAGGGCCAGCCGGCGTGCATCAGCCACACGCGCAGCTTCGGATGGCGCTTGAGCATCGGCTCGAGCAGCTTCGGGTTGCCGAGTTCGACGCTGAACTCCGGACAGCAACCGTAGGGCGTGCCCGGCGGACCGAGGCCGGTATGGATGCCGACCGGGACATCGAACTCCTCGGCCAGCGCCAGGTAGGGTTCGAACCAGGCGGCGCCGGCGTCGAGGCCGTGGTACTGCGCGCCGATCTCGCCCAGCACCTGCAGCTCGCCGCTGGCGAAGGCCTTGCGCAGCACCTCCGGCGGCGGCAGCCGCGTGCGCCCGTCATCCATGAACGCACCTGCGCGGATCGCATCGCCACCGGCCTTGCGCATGCTCGCCATGTACGCGTCCGGACCGCTGACCAGGCCGAGCACGATGCCGTGGCGGCGCATGCGCTCCAGCGTCAGGCGCTCGCGGTCGGCATCGGTGCCTGCACTCGTCGGCTCGCCGGTGGCCGGGTTCGGCGCGCCCGGCGCGGCCGGTCCAACGTGCAGGTGCACGTCGATGATCGGGCCGTCGTAGGGCTGCGCGGCCACGGGCGCGGCGAGGAGCAGCAGGAACGCGAGCAGGGTCAGGCGCATGGCGGGATTCCCGGTGGACATCCATGCGTAGTACGCGGCGCGACGGGCGCAACGGCCAGCGGCCCGGTGTGCCGCCTATTCCTTCGCGCGCCGCTTCGCGCGCGGGTGCGCGGCGTCATACACCTTGGCCAGGTGCTGGAAGTCGAGGTGGGTGTAGATCTGCGTGGTGGCGATGTCGGCGTGGCCGAGCAGCTCCTGCACGCCGCGCAGGTCGCCGGACGACTCGAGCATGTGGCTGGCGAACGAATGCCGCAGCAGGTGCGGGTGCACGCGCTTGAACAGGCCCTGGCGCTGCGCCAGCAGGCGCAGGCGCAGCTGCACGGCGCGCGCACTGATGGGGCCGCCGCCGCGGCCGGGGAATACCGGCGCATCGGCCGTGGCACCGGTGTCCGCGCGCCATGCGGCCAGTGCACGGCAGGCATGCGAGCCGACCGGCACGCTGCGTTGCTTGTTGCCCTTGCCGGTCACGGTCACCAGGCCGTCGGCGAGGTCGAGCTCGCGCCAGCGCAGGTTGCGCAGTTCGGCCAGGCGCAGGCCCGAGGAATAGAACAGTTCCAGCAGCGCGCGATCGCGCAGCCCGAGCGGCGCATCGGTGGGCACTTCCACCAGCGCCACGGCTTCATCGGCATCCAGCACCTGCGGCAGCTTGCGCGGTGCCTTGGGCGCGCGCACGCCGGCGGCCGGATTGGCCGCGATGCGGCCGTGCTTCAGCTGCCACTGGTAGAAGCTGCGGCAGCCGGACAGGCGGCGCTGCAGGCTCTTCGGCGACAGGCCGCGGCGGTGCTCGTCGGCAACGAACGCACGCAGCTGCAGCGACTGCAGCTTGAGCAGGTCGCGTTCGCCCTGCCCCTCCGCCCAGTGCGCCAGCGCCTGCAGGTCGCGGCGGTAGGCATCGAGCGTGTGCGCCGACGCACGCCGCTCCACTTCGAGGTGGGCCAGGAAGTCGTCGATCGCGGGATCGGTCACGGCCGCCGGGTCCGGTCGCGCGCGGTGCAGGCTGCGCCGCGCGCAATGCTCATGGCTGGTGGCGCTGCAGGGCGGCCGCGAAGGCCTCGCCCATCATCCGCAGGAACAGCGTGCCCATGCCGGGGTAGAAGCGGTTGGGATCGCTGCTGCCCACCGCCACCAGGCCCACGCCCTCGACCGGCAGCAGCGCGGTGGACGCGACGTCATCGGAGCGCGTGGCGTACAGCACCGCCTGCTTGTCGGGGTGCAGGCGGCCGCAGAGCGGTTCGCAGTCGCGCAGGCAGTCGGCGAACGGCTGCAGCACGCGATCGTCGCGCGCAATGACCTGCAGCCACTCTTCCTCGGCCAGCCCCGCTACCGGCGCGAACAGCACCACGCGCACCAGGTCGCCGTTGAAGTCCTCGGCCAGCGTGGCCACCATCGCCCGCACCACGCCTGCCGGATCCTGCGGGCGCATCAGCGCCAGGGTCAGCTGGTGGGTGCGCACCGCGAGGCGCTCGTTCTCCTGCGACACCGCGTACAGGTCCTGCAGGCGGCGCGAGAGCTCGCGGTTCTTGTCGCGCAGCACCTCGAGCTGGTAGCTGGCCAGCGATGCCGCCGGGCCGTCCTCGCGCGGCACCACCAGGCTGATCGCCAGGTCCGGGAACTGCTGCAGGAACTTCGGGTGGCGCCGCAGCCAGGCTGCGACTTCGTGTGCGCCGATCTTCTCGCCGGTCTCGCTCATGCGTTGAATCTTCCTTCGTAGACGAACGTGGCCGGACCCGCCAGGCGGATGCCGCCGTCCGGACCATGGTAAATGCGCAGCTCGCCGCCGGGCAGCGCAACGGTCACGCCGCGCGCGCCATCGACGCGCCCGCGCCGCGACAGCACCGCGACCGCGGCGCACGCGCCGCTGCCGCAGGCCAGCGTTTCGCCGACGCCGCGTTCGAACACGCGCAGGCGGATGCGATCGGGCGCCACCACCTGGGCGAAGCCGACGTTGGCCGAATCCGGAAACGCCGCGTGGCGCTGGAGTGCCGCGCCGAGCGTCGCGACCGGTGCGGCGTCGACGTCGTCGACCTCGAGCACGGCGTGCGGGTTGCCCATCGACACGGCGCCGAAATGGACCGCTGCACCGTCGAGCGTGAGTTCGTAGCCGTCCACAGCGTCGTCGAAACCGGCCAGCGGCACGGCCGCCGGCGCGAAGTCCGGCGCGCCCATGGCAACTTCCACCAGCCCGTCGCCCAGCATGCGCACGTGGTGCCGCGCCACCGGGCTGTCGAGCATGAAGTCGTCGCCGGCGGCGCCGTCGCGGACCAGCCAGGCGGCGATGCAGCGCGCGCCGTTGCCACACTGCTGCGAGGGCGAGCCGTCGGCGTTCCAGATCGCATACGACGCGATCGCACCGGGCCCATGCGGCGCGGCGATGGTCAGGATCTGGTCGCAGCCGACGCCGCGGTGGCGGTCGGCGAGCAGGCGGCACAGCGCGGCATCCGGCGGGGCCGCGCCACCGCGCAGGTCAAGCACCACGAAATCGTTGCCCGCGCCATGCATCTTGCTGAAGCGCAGCGCCTGCGCGGCGGGGATGGCCGCCACCGACCCGCCCTCAGCCGTTGTCGTCGTCGCCGTCGTCATCGACGGCGGGCGGCTCTTCGCCATCCACCGGCACGTCGACCGGCACGGTCACCGGCTCGGTCGGCAGCGGCGGGTCAAGCTCGTCGACGGGGCGAGGATCGGCTTCGGCGCCGGCATCGATGGCCGCCGCGGACGGCGCGGGCTCGGCATCGGGCGCGGGCGGCGGCAGCAACGGACCCTTGTTGCCGCAGGCGGACAGCAGCAGCGCGGACAGCAGGGTGGCGGGCAGCAAAGGGCGAATGTTCATGCGCCCAGTCTAGCGCCGGCCCGTGGCCGTGACGACCGGCCGGGGCGAGAGAGCGTGCGCTACGAGACGGGCGGCTCGGGCCGCCGCCACAGCCACGTGGCCACCACCGCCATGCACGCGATCGGCAGCGCCACCGCCCACCAGCGCGCGTAGCCGGTCAGCCAGGCCACCGCCACCAGCACCAGCGCGCTGGCGGCCATCGCGCTGCTCGCCATCCACTTCGAGCGCCGCGCGACCGCGCCGTGCTCATGCCAGTCGCGGATCATCGGGCCGAAGCGCGGATGCGCGAGCAGCCAGCGGTGCAGGCGCGCGGAGCCCTGCGCGGCGGCCCAGGCGGACAGCAGGATGAACGGCACCGTGGGCAGGCCCGGCACCACGATGCCCACCAGGCCGAGTCCCAGCGCCACATAGGCGAGCAGCCACCAGGCCCAGCGGAACCGCACGCGTCTGTGGGGCATGTCATCCATGGCGGCATCATGCCGCGCGCGGCGGGCGACGACCGCCCTGCCGCGCCTGGATACGGTCAGCGCGCGCCTGCGGCGCCGGCATCCACCCCGAGCTGGTCGAGCATGAACGCATACATCTCGGCCAGTTCGCGGTAGCGACGGAAGCGGCCGGACTTGCCGCCGTGGCCTGCGTCCATGTTGGTGCGGAACAGCACCGTCGCACCCGAGGTGTCGAGGTCACGCAGGCGCGCGACGTACTTCGCCGGCTCCCAGTACTGCACCTGCGAATCCCACAGGCCGGTGCCGATGAACATCGCCGGGTAGGCCTTGGCCTCGAGGTTGTCGTAGGGCGAGTAGCGGAGCATGTAGTCGTAGTCGGCCTTGCGCTCCGGGTTGCCCCACTCGTCGTACTCGTTGGTGGTCAGCGGGATGCTGCGGTCGAGCATGGTGGTGACCACGTCCACGAACGGCACCTGCGACAGGATCAGCCGGTACCTGTCCGGCGCCATGTTGGCGATCGCGCCCACCAGCAGGCCGCCGGCGCTGCCGCCGTAGGCGGCGACGCGGTCCTTCGCCGCCCAGCCTTCGGCCACCAGGTGGTCGGTGACGTCGATGAAGTCGGTGAAGGTGTTGATCTTGTTGCCGAGCTTGCCGTCGTCGTACCACTTGCGGCCCATCTCCTGGCCGCCGCGGATGTGGGCAATGGCGTAGACCATGCCGCGGTCGAGCAGGCTGGTGGTGGTCAGGCTGTAGCCCGGGTCCATCGACATGCCGTAGCTGCCGTAGGCGTACTGCAGCAAAGGCGCGGTGCCGTCCTTCCTGAAGCCCTTGCGGTAGACCAGCGACACCGGGATGCGGCTGCCGTCGCGCGCGGTGGCCCAGCTGCGCTCGGTGGCGTACTTCGACGGGTCGTAGCCGATCACCGGCTGCTGCTTGAGCAGGCGACGCTCGCCGCTGAGCACGTTGAGCTCGTAGGTGGTCGCCGGCGTGGTCAGCGAGGTGTAGCCGTAGCGCAGCCACGGCGTGCCGGGTTCGGCGTTGATGGACAGTCCCATCGAATACGCCGGCTCGTCGGCGGCGACGTACTCGTCGCCATCGGCTTTCAGCACGCGCACGCGCTCGAGCGCGTTGGAGCGCTCGGCGATCGCGGTGAAGCCGTCGAACAGCTCGAAATCCTCGAGCAGCACGTCGTCGCGGTGCGCGATCCATTCCTTCCACTCCGCGCGCGAGGTGGCGCCGGTGGGCGCGGTGGCGAGGCGGTAGTTCGGCGCCTTGTTGCCGTCGGCGTCGGGCGCGTTGGTGAGGATCACCCAGCGGCCATCGAAGTGGTCGGCGTCGTACTCGACGTCGCGCTCGCGCGGCGCCAGCACGGTGAAAACGGAGGGAGCGGCGGCCGGCGCGCAGCGCAGCTCGCTGGACACGGTGCTTTCCACGCCGATGCAGATGAAGCGGTCGTCGCGGCTGCGCGAGAGCCCCATGTAGAAGCTGTCGTCCTCCTCTTCGTAGACAAGCACGTCGTCGGCCACCGGGGTGCCGAGCACGTGCTTCTTCACGCGCACGGTGAGCAGGGTCTCGGGGTCGTTCTCGACGTAGAACAGGGTCCTGTTGTCATCGGCCCAGACCATGTCCGCGGAGAGCCCGGGGATGGACTCCGGATAGTCCTTGCCGGTCTCGAGGTCGCGGAAGCGGATCGTGTACTGGCGGCGGCCGACGGCGTCGTCGGCCCAGGCGAGGATGCGGTTGTCGGGGCTCACCTCATAGACGCCGACGCTGAAATAGTCCTTGCCCGCGGCCATCGTGTTGACGTCGAGCAGCACCTGCTCGGCGGCGAAGTCGCCGGCCTCGTTGCGCTGCATGATGTCCGCGGCGCCGATGCCGTCGGCATCCTTGCGGCGCGCGTGCACGGGGTAGTCCTTGCCGGTCTCGTAGCGCTGGTAGTACCACCAGCCACGCTCGCGGAACGGCACGCTGGCGTCGTCCTGCTTGATGCGGCCCACGAACTCGTCGTACAGCACGTCCTCGACCTGCTTCAGCGGCGCCATCACCTGGTCGACGTAGGCGTTCTCGGCTTCGAGGTAGGCCAGCATCGCCTTGTCCTCGCGGGTGTCGTCGCGCAGCCAGTAGTACTCGTCGCCGCGCACCGCACCGTGCGGCGCGCGCACCTCGTGCTGGCGCTTCTCGGCGTCGGGCGGCGTGGGCGCCGCGGCGTGGCTGGTGGCGGTCATGAGCAACAGGCCTGCAAGTGCGATGGGTTTCATGGGATGGGGTCCACGGAGGCGGGATGCAACGGGGGCGCCCTCAAGGCGCCCCCGTGGTGGTGTCGGCCTGCGTCGGGATCAGTTGCTGTCGCGACCGATCTGCTGCCAGAGGAACGTCAGGTACAGCGCCTCCATGTGCGCCGCCTGGCGGTTGTTGGCCGCGCCGCCGTGGCCGCCCTCGATGTTCTCGTAGTAGCGCACGTCCTTGCCGGCTTCGGACATGAGCGCGTGCATCTTGCGCGCATGGCCGGGGTGCACGCGGTCGTCGCGCGTCGAGGTGAGGATCAGCGTGGCCGGATAGTCACGGGCGGCATCGAACAGGTGGTAGGGCGAGAACGTCTGGATGAACGCCCACTCCGCCGCGACGTCCGGGTTGCCGTACTCGGCCATCCACGAGGCGCCGGCGAGCAGCTTGTGGTAGCGCTGCATGTCCAGCAGCGGCACCTGGATCACCACCGCGCCGAACAGCTCCGGGTACTGCGTGAGCATGTTGCCGGTAAGCAGGCCGCCGTTGCTGCCGCCACGGATGCCAAGGTGCTTCGGAGACGTGATCCCGCGCGCGATCATGTCCTGCGCGACCGCGGCGAAGTCCTCGTAGGCCTTGTGGCGGTTGGCCTTCAGCGCCGCCTGGTGCCAGCGCGGGCCGTACTCGCCGCCGCCGCGGATGTTGGCGACCGCGTAGGTCCCGCCCTTCTCCAGCCAGCCCTTGCCGACGCTGCCGGAGTAGCCCGGGGTCAGCGAGATCTCGAATCCGCCGTAGCCGTACAGCAGCGTCGGGTTGCTGCCGTCGAGCGCCATGCCCTTCGGGTGCACCAGGAAGTACGGCACCTTGGTGCCGTCCTTCGACGTGGCGAAGTGCTGCTCGATCTCATGCTTCGCGGCATCGAAGAACACCGGCATGCTCTTGAGGACTTCAGGCTGCCCGCCCACCTCGACCAGCGACAGCGTGCTCGGCGTCAGGTAGTCGGTGACCGTCATCCACAGCGCGTCGGATTCCTCGTCGTCCACCGCCGAGACCGCGACCGTGCCGAACTCCGGCGCGCCGGCGAACTCAGCGCGCGCCCAGCCCTCGACACCCGGGGTCAGCACGCTGAGCCGGCTCTTGACGTCGTCCAGCACGTTGAGGACGAGGTGGTTGCGGGTGAAGGTGGCGCCGGCCAGCGACGTGGTGTCGGTGGGCTCGAACAGCACCTGGAACTCGCGCTTGCCGGCCATGTAGTCGTCGAACTTCGCCGCCAGCAGCGAGCCCGCCTTGTACGACTTGCCGCCGACCTGCCAGGGCTCGCGCAGCTCCAGCGTCAGCCACTCGCGGTGCGCGCCCTTGATGGCCGAGTTGGGTGCGTCGATCTTCGCCAGCGCACCGTCGGCGTTCCGCAGGTACAGCTCGTCGTTGTAGAAGGCCAGGGTGCGGGTGACGAAATCACGCGTGAAGCCCGGCGTGTGGTCGCGCATCGCCGCGATGTACATGTCATCGGGCTTGCCTTCGTACACCACCGTGGCCGAAGTGATCGGCGTGCCGCGCGTCCACTGCTTGACGATGCGCGGATAGCCGGAGCTCGTGAGCGAGCCGTCGCCGAAGTCGGTGTACACGTAGACGGTGTCGCGATCGATCCACTGCAGGCCGCCCTTGGCCTCGTCGCGGAAGAAGCCGCCATCCACCCACTGCAGCGTGGACAGGTCGAACTCGCGGGTGACGTCGGCATCGGCGCCGCCGCGCGACAGCGCGACCAGGCAGCGCTCGTACCCGGGCTTGAGGCAATTCGCGCCGTGCCAGACCCAGTTCTCGCCTTCGGCCTTGTTCAGGGCGTCGAGGTCGAGCACCGTCTCCCACTTGGGCTGCGGCTTGCGGTATTCGTCGAGCGTGGTGCGGCGCCAGAGGCCGCGCTCGTGGTGCTTGTCCTTCCAGAAGTTGTAGTACCACGCACCCTGCTTGTAGACGCCGGGAATCTTGTCATCGGAGTCGTGGATGGCGAGCAGTTCGGATTCGAGCGCCTTGAAGCCCGGCGTGGCGGCCAGCTCGGCTTCGGCCGCGGCGTTCTGTTCGCGTACCCAGGCGAGCTGCTTCTCACCCTCCACGTCCTCCAGCCACTGGTGCGGATCGACCACTTCGGGCTCCTTTTCCTGGGCGATGGCGCCGAACGCGGTGACCGCCAGTGCGGCAAACAGGCAGGCGTGGGACAGCTTGGGCATACGGCAACTCCAGCGGTTCGGACGTGGCCGGCCACGCTAGCACAGCGTCCACGCCAGGGCGGCCGCCGAAAGTCCCGGTGCGGCGCACGGCCAGCAGCGCCAGCCAGGCGCAGGCCGGAAGGCCCGGCAGCCACAGCGCGAGCCAGCCGAACGTGGCGCTCGCCGCGCGCGCCTGCGGCAGCGACAGCAGCGCCACCACGGCCACGAACACCAGGCCGAGGAGGCCGCGGGCCAGCCAGTCGCCGTCGGCGACCGGAGCCGCGCGGCGCGCGCGGTGCAAAGAGCTGTGACAATCAACGGTCATGGCAATCCTCCACAATGGATGCGCAGGTTCGGCCGCGGCCATCTCAAGGGCTGCGACCGGCGTTGACACTACGTTCGCCACGCGTGGTCGATCCTGCGCCCACCCCCGGACCACGCGATGACCGCCAAGCTGAAACTCCGCACCGCACCGCCGATATTCCACCTGCTCTGCGCATCGGCGCTGGCGTTGCTGCTGGCGGCGTGCGGCACGACCCGCGGCGCGGCCGAGGCCGACGCTGACGCGAAGGCTCCGGCGCTGGACGCGCTGATGGGCGACTGGTACGTGGCGGCCCGCGTGCCGTGGTTCGGCGAACGCGGCCGCGTGGCGCACCGGGTCCGCTTCACGGCCGACCGCGACGACCGCGTGGCGGTGCATCGCAGCTGGCGCAAGGGTTTCACCGAGGTCGAGGAGAGCGACGACACCACCGCACGTCGCAGCGGCCACGGCGATCGCGTGTGGACGGTGCGCCTGTACGGCGTGATGCCCAACAAGCTGCGGATCCTCGAAATCGCCGAAGACGGCACTTGGCTGCTGATGGATTCGCAGGGCCGCGATATCGCCTGGATCCTGACCCGCGCGCAGGTGGTGGAAGACGCCGCCTACCTCGAACTCGAGAAGCGCATCGGGCGCCACGGCGTCAACACCGACAAGCTGCGGCGCGTGCCGCAGGTGCCGGAGCAGGAAGGCAAGCTGGGCTTCGAACCCGCCGCGGTGCCGTCCACCGGGCGCTGACGCGCCCCTGCCAGCCCCGCAGCGGTCAGCCTTCGTAGTTCGTCAGCGCCAGCGCCAGCAGCGTGCGCGCCTGTTCGCGCAGTGACGGCGGCTCGATGATCTCCGCGTCGCTGCCGTAGTGCAGCACGTCCATCAGAAGTTCGCGCGGCGCGCTGTACGGCACCTTGAGTTCGTAGCGGCCGTCGGCAAGGTGCCGTCCCTGCTGCTGCGAATGCCAGTGCTCGTCGGCCACCCAGCGCGCGGCCTTCGCGCTGAACATGATGGTGGCCACGCCCTTGGGCGCGCCCGAGAAGATGCCGTAGCTGCCGCCGAGGTGACGATCGAGCTCCGCCTCGTCGACATCGATCGCCACCACCTCCAGCGCCTTCGCCTGCACGACCCGATCCACCGAGAAGCTGCGCAGGCCTTCGCGTTCGTGGTCCCAGGCGTCGAGGTACCAGTTGTCGCGGTAATGCGTGATGCGCTGCGGTGACACCGTGCGCCGCGTCTTCTCGCCGGTGGAGCGTGCGCGGTATTCGAACGCGAGCTGCCTGCGCTCCAGCACCGCCGAACAGACCACGCGGAAGGCGTGCTCGTCCAGGCGCCGGGTGCGGTGCGGGATGACGCGCACGCGCTCCATCGGCAGGCGCTTGCCGCTGGCGTGCTGGCTCAGCAGCTTGTCGATGCGCGACTGCAGCGGCGCCAGCGCCGACGACAGCACGCCGCCGCCGCTGCGCGACAGCAGCTGCTGCGCGGCCAGCAGCGCGTGCAGCTCGTCCGAGCTCAGCCACAGGCCGGGCAGCTCGAAGCGGTCGCTGTCTTCCGCCGCGTAGCGGAACCCGGCGTCGCCGTCGCCGGTCACCGGCGCCATCAGCGCGTCGCGCAGGAATGCGAGGTCGCGGTACGCGGTGGCGCGCGAGCAGCCGAGCTCGTCCTGCAGGCGCGCCACCGTGACCGGATAGCGCGCCGACTTCAGGATGCGGTGCAGCGAGAGGATGCGTTCGTAGCGGTCCATGCAGGGGCCCTTGTGGACGATGGCCGGCGCCGCCGGCAGCCCCGCTATTCTGCCTCCTGGAACGCCGCCGGACGACGCCAGCGCGGCGGCGGTGACATAGGCACAATGGGGCACATGCGCGCATCCGCCCCGAACGAGCCCGCCATCGACACCTCGCCCTCGCCCGGCGACGAGGTCAAGACCACGACCTGCTACATGTGCGCCTGCCGCTGCGGCATCAAGGTCTGGCTCACCGACGGCAAGGTCCGCTACATCCAGGGCAATCCCGCGCACCCGGTGAACCAGGGCGTGCTGTGCGCCAAGGGCGCGAGCGGGATCATGCAGCACTACTCGCCGGCGCGGCTGTCCAAGCCGCTCTTGCGCGTGGGCGAACGCGGCAGCGGTGAATTCCGCGAGATCGAATGGGAGGACGCGCTGCAGCTGGCGACCTCCTGGCTGGCGCCGCTGCGCGAGCGCGATCCGGATGCACTGGCGTTTTTCACCGGCCGCGACCAGTCGCAGGCGCTGACCGGCTGGTGGGCGCAGCAGTTCGGCACCATCAACTACGCGGCGCACGGCGGATTCTGCTCGGTGAACATGGCCACCGGCGGCCTGTACACGCTGGGCGGCTCGTTCTGGGAATTCGGCGAGCCGGACTGGGAGCACACGCAGTACCTGATGCTGTGGGGCGTGGCCGAAGACCACGACTCCAATCCGATCAAGCTCGGCCTGGGCAAGCTGAAGGCGCGCGGCGCCAAGGTGGTCGCGGTGAACCCTGTGCGCTCGGGCTACGGCGCGATCGCCGACGAGTGGATCGGCATCCGCCCCGGCACCGACGGCCTGTTCGCGTTCGCGTTGATCCACGAGCTGCTGCGCATGGACCGCATCGACCTGGACTACCTGGTGCGCTATGCCAATGCGCACTGGCTGGTGGTGCGCGATCCGGGCGGCGCGCAGGACGGCCTGTTCGTGCGCGATGCGGACGGGCGCGCGCTTTGTTGGGTGGGTTCATCGCGCGAAGGGAAGCTCCAGCCCGCCGACAGCGTCGACATCTCGCCGGCGGTGGTCGGCGAATACGCGCTTCCCGATGGCCGCAACGCGGTGCCGGTATTCCAGCTCGTCGCCGAGCGCTACCTCGACCCGCGATACGCACCCGATGCCGTCAGCGAGCGCTGCGGCATTCCCGCCGACACCATCCGCCGCATCGCGCGCGAGCTGGCCGCGGCTGCCTTCGACAGCAAGCTGTCGCTGCCGATCGCCTGGACCGACGCCTGGGGCCGCGAACACGCGGAGATGCCCGGCCGGCCGGTGTCGCTGCACGCCATGCGCGGCATCAGCGCGCACTCGAACGGCTTCCACACCTGCCGCGCGCTGCACCTGCTGCAGCTGCTGCTGGGCGCGGTGGATGCGCCGGGCTCGTTCCGCTACCAGCCGCCGTATCCCAAGCCCATTCCGCCGCCGAACCGTCCCGGCAAGACCCGCCGCGCCGATGGCACGCTCGACGCCGGCCCGCTCGGCTTCGTGCACGGCCCCGAAGACCTGCTGGTCGACGCCGAAGGACGGCCGCGGCGCATCGACCATGCGTTTTCGTGGGCCTACCCGCTGTCGGCGCACGGCATGATGCACACCGTGATCCGCAACGCCCACGCCGGCGACCCGTACCGCATCGACACGCTGATGATGTTCATGGCCAACATGAGCTGGAACTCGGCCATGAATACCGGCGAGACCATGCGCTGGCTGACCGACAAGGACGCCGACGGCAGCTACCGCATCCCGCACATCATCTATTCCGATGCCTACGCGTCGGAGATGGTCGCGTATGCCGACCTGGTGCTGCCGGACACGACGTACCTGGAGCGCTTCGACGCGATCAGCATGCTCGACCGCCCGATTTCCGACGCCGATGGCGCGGCGGATGCCATGCGCCACCCGGTGTTCGACCCGGATACCCAGGCCGGCAGCGACGGGCGCGCGCGCGACGTACGCGGCTTCCAGTCGGTGCTGCTCGACCTCGGCGCGCGCCTCGGCCTGCCGGGCATGGTGCACGCCGACGGTTCGCCTGCGTACCGCGACTACGCCGACTACATCGTGCGCCACGAACGCACGCCGGGTGTCGGCCTGCTCGCCGGCTGGCGCGGCGAAGACGGCGACCTGCACGGCAAGGGCGCGCCCAACCCGGAGCAGCTGCAGCGCTACATCGACAACGGCGGCTTCTGGCGCGAGGAGATCCCCGAGCACGCGCGCTATTTCAAGATGGCCAACCGCGGCTATCTCGAATGGGCGCACAGGCTGGGCTTCATCGGCTCGACCGCGCCGATCGTGCTGCAGCTGTACGCCGAACCGCTGCAAAAATTCCGGCTTGCGGCGCAGGGCCACGGCGCGCACCAGCCGCCCGAGGAACATCGTGAACGCGTGGCCACCTATTTCGACCCGCTGCCCATCTGGTACGAGCCGTTCGAGCACGACCAGACCAGCCGCGAGGCCTATCCCCTCAACGCCGTGACCCAGCGGCCGATGTTCATGTACCACGCGTGGGGATCGCAGAACGCGTGGCTGCGGCAGATCGCCGCGCGCAACTGGCTGTACCTGCATCCCGACACCGGTGCACGCCTCGGCCTGGCCGACGAAGACTGGATCACCGTCGCGTCGCACAACGGCGAGATCACCGTGCAGGCGAAGTTCGCCGGCAACGTGCAGCCGGACACGGCGTGGACCTGGAACGCGATCGGCAAGCGCCGCGGCGCCTGGCGGCTGGCGAAGGACGCGCCGGAAGGCGACACCGGCTTCCTGCTCAACCACCTGATTTCCGACCGCACCCCGCGTGGCGATTACGCCAACGCCGACCCGGTCACCGGGCAGGCGGCGTGGTTCGACCTGCGGGTGTCGATCCGCAAGGCCAATGCCGCCGGGCACGGCGGACGCGGCGACCGACAGGCCGAGCCGCAGTTCGACAGCCTCCCGCTGGGCGATGCGCCCGAAGGGCCGCTGCGCTACGGCGCCGGCCTGCGCGCGAAGGCGTACCGCCGATGAGGGGGTTCGCCATCGCGCTGCACTGGATCTGCCTGGTGGGCGGCGTGGTCGGCCTGGTGGTGAGCACCTGGGCCTTCATCGATCCGTCCGCGTTTCCGGCGATGCAGGGCAGCGGAGGCGCGTTCGATCCGCCGTCGCCGCGCTGGCGCGCCGCGCTCGGCTTCGTGTTCTCGCTGCTGGTCATCGGCTACGGCAGCAACCGCGCACACCACCGGAAACTGCCATGACCAGCCTGCCCGCGCCGTCGCCGAAGAAGATGGGCCTGGTGATCGACCTCGACACCTGCGTCGGCTGCCATGCCTGCGCGACCAGCTGCAAGGAGTGGAACGCCGGCGGCATGGCCGGGCCGCTGACCGACGAACGCCCCTACGGCAAGGATCCGTCCGGCGTGTGGTTCAACCGCGTGCACAGCTACGAGCTGGCGGAGGCGGACGCGCAGCCGGCGATGACCCTGCACTTCCCGCGCAGCTGCCTGCACTGCGAAACGCCGGCGTGCGTGACGGTGTGCCCGACCGGCGCCAGCTACAAGCGCGCCGAGGACGGCATCGTGCTGGTCGACGAGGACAAGTGCATCGGCTGCCAGCTGTGCAGCTGGGCCTGCCCCTACGGTGCGCGCGAGTACAGCGAGGTCGAGGGGGTGATGAAGAAATGCACCCTGTGCGTGGACCGCATCTACAACGTGAACCTCGAGGAGGCCGAGCGCCAGCCGGCCTGCGTACAGGCCTGCCCGACGCGCGCGCGACACTTCGGCGACCTTGGCGATCCGGAGTCGGCGGTGTCGAAGCTGGTCGCCGATCGCGGCGGCGTGGCGCTGCTGCCGGAACTCGGCTACCAGCCGGTGAACCGTTACCTGCCGCCGCGCCCGCGGCGTACCGATGGCGAAAGCGCGGAAGCCGACACAGCCACGCGCGCGACCTCGCCGCTACATTGGCTGGCCCGCAGCTTCCGGCGCTGAGCGATCCCGATGCGACCCGCCCTGTCGATCATCCTGTTCACCGCGCTCTCCGGCGCCGGCTACGGCCTGCTGGCGTGGACCGGCATCGCGATCGCGCTGCTGGCGCTGCGCGGCGGGCTGTCCACCGCGCTCGACGGCGTGCAGTTCGCCGGCGTGGTGCTCGGCCTGGTGCTTTCGACGGTGGGCCTGTTGTCCTCGCTTGGCCACCTCGGCCAGCCGCGGCGCGCCTGGCGCGCGCTCAGCCAGTGGCGCACCTCGTGGCTGTCGCGCGAAGGCGTGTTGGCGATCGCCACCACCGTGCCGGCGCTCGCGGTGATCGCCTTGCTCGTGTGGATGCCGGCCAGCGCAGCGCGCGCATCCTGGCTGGCGCTGCTTGGCGTGCTGCTCGCGGTGCTGGCGCTGGCCACCGTGGCCTGCACGGCGATGATCTACGCCTCGCTCAAGCCGATCCCCGCGTGGCGCCATCCGCTGGTGGTGCCGGTATACCTGCTGTTCGCGCTACTGACCGGGCTCGCCCTGCAGTACCTGGTGATGGCGGCCATGCTGCGCGGACAGGGGCCGGCGATGATGCTGGCCAGCCTGGCGCTCCTCGGCGCGCTGCTGGCAGGCCTGAAATGGCTGTACTGGCTGGCGATCGACGGCGCCGGAGCGCCGGCCGCGCGCGGCGCGGCACTCGGGCTGCCCGGTCGCGACGCAAAGGTGTTCGAGCGCCCGCACACCGAGGCCAACTACATCACCCGCGAAATGGTGTTCGAACTCGCGCGCCGCCATGCGCTGCGGCTGCGGATCGCCATGAGCTTTGGGCTGGTGGCGGCGCCGCTGCTGGCGACCCTGCTGGTGGCGACCGGCCTGCTGTCCCCGGTGGCCGGCGTGCTTCTGGCCACCCTCGGCCTGCTGGCCGCGGCGTTCGTGGAGCGCTGGCTGTTTTTCGCGCAGGCGCGGCATGTGGTCTCGGCCTATTACTGAACCGCGCAGCGACATCTCGGCTGATCGCCTTTGAACAGCGCCTAAAAGACGGGATAATCGCCAGGTAATCGTTTTCATCGGAGCCCACGGCATGCTGTCCGCCGCCCTGTGGGTGGCGTTCGCCGCCCCGCCCGTGCTGATCGCGCCCTTGCCGGAATCCCCCGGCGAGCCGGCGCTGTTCGCCGTGGCGGCCGGGCGCGCCGACCTGCGCCGCCCCTGCTACCGGCTGGCCTGCAACGACGCCGGCTGGCGCGCGCCCACGCGGTTCACGCGCATCGCCCAACCCAAGGCGCCGGGCACGCTGGATCCGCTGCTGCCCCTGCGCCTGCCGGCGATCGCCGCGCGCCGCTATCCGCTGTATTCGCCGGCCTCGCGCCGCGACTGGCGCACCACGCACGGCAGCCACTCGCGCTTCGACGCCGGCTTCGGCTACGAGGCCGTGCGCACGCCGGACACCAACATCCGCGTTGAACTCGGCACCGGCTATCGCCTGCAGCCCTATGCCGACTACGGCACCGCGAGCGAAGGCCCGATCGCCCGTGGCCGGCTCGAGCTGCGCCAGAACATCAGCGACAACGCCTTGCTGACCCAGCGGGTGCTGGTCGAGACCGGCCGCCTGAACACCACCACCCGGCAGGTGATCGGCCTGGACCTGCGCCTGCAGCCGCAATGGACGCTGCATTCGAATTTCGAACTGCGCCACGACAGTGCGGGCGACGGCGGCCGCGGTGCGACCGACACCGAAGGCTCGCTGCAGCTGCGCTACAGGTTCTGAGCGGGCGGCAGGAACTCGCCGGCGCCGGCGGCCAGCAGGCGCGCCGCGACGTCGCGGCCAAGCGCCTCGGGCGTGGATGCAGGCGCTTCGGCATTGGCACGCACGCTGCGCCCGTCGTGCTCGCTGCCCACCAGCCCATCCAGCCGCAGCCTGTCGCCATCGATGCGCGCGAACGCGGCAACCGGCACGTGGCAGCTGCCATGCAGGGCCAGGTTGAGCGCGCGCTCCGCCGACGCGCAGGTGCGCGTGGGCGCGTGGTCGAGGACGCGGCACAGCGCCATCACCTCGGCATCGTCGCCGCGGCATTCGATCGCGATCACGCCCTGCGCCGGCGCCGGCAGCCACTCCGGCGCATCCAGGCGCATGCGGATGCGCGCACTGAAGCCGAGGCGGTCCAGCCCCGCGCAGGCCAGCACGATCGCGTCGTACTCGCCGGCATCGAGCTTGGCCAGGCGCGTATTGACGTTGCCGCGCAGGTCGCGGATCTCGAGGTCCGGGCGCACCGCGCGCAGCTGCGACTGGCGGCGCAGCGAGGATGTGCCGACGCGCGCGCCCTGCGGCAGCGCGGCCAGGCTTGCATGGTGGTTGCTGACGAAGGCATCGGCGTGGTCGGCGCGCGCAAGGAAGGCCGGCAGCGCGAACGGCGCGTCGACCTCCATCGGCACGTCCTTCAGCGAGTGCACCGCGCAGTCGGCCTCGCCGCGCAGCATCGCCAGCTCGAGTTCCTTCAGGAACAGGCCCTTGCCGCCGATCGCGGACAGCGAGCGGTCAAGCACCTCGTCGCCGCGGGTCGACATCGGCACCAGCTCAACTGTGATGCCCGGGTGGGCGGCGCGCAGCAGGTCGGCGACGTGTTCGCTCTGCCAGAGGGCGAGCGGGCTCTTGCGGGTGGCGATACGGAGGGTGTTCACCCTGCCATTATCGCCGACCGCACCTGCCGACGTGGATTTCGATCCATATACTGGCGGATTCCATGAACCCGCCGGCCACGCCGCCCCACTGGCCGCCCGCCCGATCGAGTCAATCCAATGCGTATCCTGATCCTGGGCTCCGGTGTGATCGGAGTGACCAGCGCGTGGTATCTGCGTCAACAGGGGCACGACGTCGTCGTCATCGACCGCGCGACCGGCCCCGCGATGGAAACCAGCTTTGCCAATGCCGGCCAGGTTTCGCCCGGCTACGCCTCGCCCTGGCCCGCGCCGGGCATCCCGCTGAAAGCGGTGGGCTGGCTGCTGTCGCGGCACGCGCCGCTGGCGATCCGGCCGACCGCGGACCCCGCGCAGTACCGCTGGATGTGGCAGATGCTGCGCAACTGCACCCATCACCGCTATGCCATCAGCAAGGCGCGCATGGTGCGGCTCGCCGAGTACAGCCGTGCCTGCCTGGAGGAGCTGCGCCGCGACACCGGCATCGCGTACGAGCAGCGCACGCTCGGCACCACGCAGCTTTTCCGCACCCAGGCGCAGCTTGACGGTGCCGCCAAGGACATCGCGATCCTGCGCGAGTACGGCGTGCCCTACGAACTGCTCGACCGCGCGGGCATCGTCGGCGTCGAACCGGCGCTGGCCCGGGTCGCCGACACGCTGGCCGGCGCGCTGCGCCTGCCGGGCGACGAAACCGGCGACTGCCACCTGTTCACCACCAGGCTGGCGGCGATGGCCGAGGCGGCCGGCGTCGAGTTCCGCTACGGGCAGGACATCGACGCCCTGCTGGGCGACGGTGATCGCATCACCGGCGCGCGCATCCAGGGCCGCACCGAAACCGCCGACCGCTACGTGCTCGCGCTCGGCGCGTGGTCGCCGCGCCTGCTGGCACCGCTCGGCATCCGCCTGCCGGTGTATCCGCTCAAGGGCTATTCGCTGACGATCCCGATCACGAACCCCGGGATGGCGCCGCACTCGACCGTGCTCGACGAAAGCTACAAGGTCGCCATCACCCGCTTCGACGATCGCATCCGCGTCGGCGGCATGGCCGAGGTCAGCGGCTATGACCTGTCGCTGCCCCAGCGCCGCCGCGACACCCTGGAGATGGTGGTGCGCAGCCTGTATCCCGACGGCGGTGATCTCGCCAACGCCAGCTTCTGGAGCGGCCTGCGCCCCTCCACGCCGGATGGCCCGCCGGTCGTCGGCACCACGACCTACCGCAACCTGCTGCTCAACACCGGCCACGGCACCCTGGGCTGGACGATGGCCTGCGGCTCGGGGCGCTACCTGGCCGACCTGGTCGACGGCCGCGCGCCCGCGATCGACGGCGAAGGCCTCGACATCTCCCGCTACGGGCGTCCCTGGCCCGCGGCGCCCACGGGGCTGCGCTGATGCGCCCCGCGCGCGCCACCATCGACCTCGACGCCCTGCGCCACAACTACCGCCACGCGCGCGCGCTCGGCGGCGGCAAGGCGCTGGCCGTGGTCAAGGCCGACGCCTACGGGCACGGTGCCGTGGCCTGCGCCCGCGCGCTCGACGGCGAAGCCGACGGCTTCGGCGTGGCCTGCATCGAGGAGGCGATCGAGCTGCGCGAGGCCGGCATCCGCGCGCCCATCCTGCTGCTGGAAGGCTTCTTCGACGCCGACGAGCTGCCGCTGATCGAGCGGCATGCGCTGTGGACGGTGGTCGCCTCGCCCTGGCAGGTGGACGTGCTCGAGCGCCAGCCGCTGCGGCAGCCGCTGCCGGTCTGGCTGAAGCTCGACTCGGGCATGCACCGCCTGGGCCTCGCACCCGAGGACTATCCCGATGCATGGCGGCGCCTGCGCGCACTGCCGTGGGTGGGCGACATGGTCGCGATGAGCCACTTCTCGCGCGCCGATGAACTCGCTCAGCCCAGCACGCCCGCGCAGCTGGCCACGTTCGACACGATGCTGGCGCGGCTTCCCGCCGGCACGACTTTCAGCCTTGCCAACTCCGCCGCACTGATGGCCTGGCCAGCGGCGCGCGGCGGCTGGGTGCGCCCCGGCCTGATGCTCTATGGCTCGCACATGCTCGACGCGCCGTGCGCGGAGGCCGAGCCGCTGCGCGCGGTGATGGAGCTCGCGTCGAAGGTCATCGCCGTGCGCGAGCTCGCCGCGGGCGAACCGATCGGCTACGCGGGCGCCTTCATCACCTCGCGCCCGACGCGCGTGGGCGTGGTGGCGGCCGGCTATGCCGACGGCTATCCGCAGTACGCCACCTCGGGCACCCCGGTGATCATCGACGGCCTGCCGGGCGAACTGATCGGGCGCGTGTCGATGGACATGCTGACCGTCGACCTGACCGACCATCCCGGCGCCGGCATCGGCAGCGACATCGAACTGTGGGGCGCGCGCCTGCCGGTCGCCGAGGTCGCGGCACGCAGCGGGAACAGCCCGTACCGGCTGCTGACCGGACTGAAGCGGGCGACGCGGCAGACGGTCGGGCTCGGCTAGACCCCTCCCGCCACTCAGCGCTCGCGCAGCATCTCGCGCAGCTGCGCCACGCAGCGGCGGCTGACCTCGAGCGGCTCGGCGCCGTGGCGCAGGATCGCGTGCACATGCCCTTCCGGGTCGCGCCTGAGCTCCACCAGCTCGTGGCGGGCGACCAGGCAGTTGCGGTGGATGCGCAGGAAGCGCTCGCCGAACTCCTCTTCCAGCGACTTCAGCGACTCCTCGATCAGGTCCTCGCCGCGCGCGTGGTGCACCACCACGTACTTCTCCTCGGCCTGCAGGTAGCGCACGTCCTCGATCGGGATCAGGCGCAGGCTGCCGCGCAGGCGCGCGCAGAGGTGGGTGCGGAGCTTGCCGGGCGCATCGCCGCGGCTGCGTTCCAGCCCGGCGGTGAAGGTGCGCACGCGCTCGATGGCGGCCTCGAGGCGCTCGGGGCGCACCGGCTTGACGATGTAGTCGACGGCCGCGGCATCGAACGCCGACAGCGCGTGCGCATCGTACGCGGTGCAGAACACCACCGCCGGGCGCGGCTCGAACGCCGCCAGGTGGCGCGCAGCCTCGAGGCCATCGATGCCGGGCATGGCGATGTCCATCAGCACCAGGTCGGGCTCGTGCTCGGCGCAGGCCTGCAGCGCGCTGCGGCCGTCGCCGGCCTCGGCCACCACTTCGATGCCGTCGAGCGCACCCAGCAGCGCGCGCAGGCGCTCGCGTGCAAGCGGTTCGTCGTCCGCGATGACGACCTTCAAGGCGTCCTCCTGACGGGCTGCAGCGGCAGGCTGAGCTCGCAGGCATAGTAGCCCGCGTCCCAACCGCAGGTCATCCGCGCGCGCGGGCCGAATGCATAGCCGAGCCGGTGCGCGATGTTGCGTTGCGCGTGGCCCGCTCCGTGCACACCCGGCACGTGCGGCGGGAGCGACGGGTTGTTGACGCGCAGCCGCAGGGCGTCGCCCTCCACCGCGACGTCGATGGCCACGGTGCCGCCCTCGGGCAGGCGCGAAATACCGTGCAGCACCGCGTTCTCAAGCAAGGGCTGCAGCACCAGGCGCGGCATCGCCAGGTCCCACGGCAACGGCTCGGTCTTGCGCCATTCCACGCGCAGGCGCTCGCCGAGGCGCAGCTGCTCGATGCCCAGGTAGCCTTCGGCCAGGCGCACCTCCTCGGCCAGCGAGGAATCCCCCTCGCCAGCGCCGAGCGCGGCGCGGAACAGGTCGGACAGGTCGAGCACGGCGCGCTCGGCGACCTCGGGATCGCGGCGCAGCAAGGTGGCGATCATGTTCATGCTGTTGAACAGGAAGTGCGGGCGGATCCGCGCCTGCAGCGCGTCGGCCTCGGCGCGGGCGTGCGCGGCGAGCTGCGCCTGCCAGCGATCGATGACGTAGAAGTAGCGCAATGCCAGCGCGGTGATCAGCGTGACCACGCCCGCCGATCCGGTGACGAAGCGCAACGATGACGGCCAGCCACCGGCATCGCCGACACTTGCGAACAGCGCGTGCACGATCGCCGCCACCACCGCAGCGACCAGGGCCGAGAGCGCCACCGCCGCCAGCGCCCCGGTGCGCCGAGGCAGGCGCGACAGCGTGCGTCGCGACACGCACAGCAGCACCGACACCGACAGCGCCAGCCACAGCGCGAAGCCGCTGGTGGACAGCACGCGCGCAAGGTCCCAGCGCGAGCCGGCATCGGGCACCAGCACCACCACCACGACCACCAGCTGCGCCATGCCGAGCATGGCGCCCAGCCGCGGCAGGCGACACAGGTCGGGCAACCACGGCTCGTCGGCGCGCGGGTCGCCCATCGCCTCAGCCCGCGGAAAAGCGGCGCGACATCCAGTCACCGAGATCACTGATCTCCTCGGCGCACACCGAATGCGGCATGGGATAGGCGTGCCAGTCGACGTCGAAGCCGAGCTCGCGCAGCAGCGCCGCGCTGCCCTGCCCGGCCTGGAACGGGACCACCGGGTCCTGGCTGCCATGGCCGAAGAACACCGGCGCGCGCACGCGGGCTTCGGCCAGCACGCTGCGCGCCTTGTTGGCGGAGGGTACGTAGGTCGACAGTGCCACCAGCCCTGCCAGCGGCTCTGCGCTGCGCAGCCCGGCGGCCAGCGTGACCGCCCCGCCCTGCGAGAATCCGGCCAGCAGCACGCGCCCGCGCGGCACGCCGCGCGTGGCCTCGCGCGCGATCAATGCCTCCACCTGGGCGACGGACTCGGCCACACCGGTTTCATCGGCACGCGTGTCGAGGTCGGCATCGACGATGTCGTACCAGGCCCGCATCGCCATGTGGTTGTTGATGGTCACCTTGCGCACTGGCGCATGCGGGAACACGAAGCGCAGCGCCGGCCAGTCGCGGCGCACCAGCTGCGGGACGATGGGTGCGAAGTCGTGGCCATCTGCGCCCAGGCCGTGCAGCCAGATCACGCTCCAGGCCGGCGACGTTCCGGTCTCGTGTTCGATGCAGTCCAGCGGCATAGCGGCACTCGGCAAGGTTGGCGCGCCATTATGCATGGCGCATCCGCCGCGGCCCGATGGCCCTGGGCTACTGGTCGAGCGTGAAGCGCACGGTGATCATGGATGCCACGTTGTCGCCGGTGGGCTCGAAGCGGTACTCGCCCACCGCGACCAGCGCGGAGCGGTCGAACACGCCCGGCGGCGTGGCGCTGACCACGCGCGCCGCCGCTACCGAACCATCCGGAAGGATGGTGAAACCGACCTGCACCGCGCCCTCGACGCGACGATTCAGGGCCGCCGCCGGATAGCGCGCGGCAGGCTGGTGAAGCAGCCGCGGGGAAGGCTTCGGCGAGGTCGCCGCCATGGACGCGCGTTCGACGGCTGCGTGCGTGGGGCGTGCCGGCGCTGGCAAAGGCACCTCGGCTTCGGCGCGCCGCTCTGCCACGGGCGGAGAGCGCGGCTGCGACGGCGCCGGCGGCGCCACGACGGCCGCCGCAGCCCGCGTCGCGGCAGCCGCGCGCGCATCCGCGTCACTTCGCTGGCGCTGCGCCTCCACCGCGGCCAGGCGCACGGCCTGTTCGCGGTCAGCCTTCGCCCCTTCTTCGATATCGGCTTCCACGCCGACGATCGCGCTGGCGAGCCGCTGCAGGGCAGGCGCATCCGGATCACTCGCGGCGATCAACCGGTGCAGGCGATGCGCCTCGGCGGTGTCGCGCCGCGCGATCGCCTGTTCGCACGCGATCAACAGGTAGGGCTGCAGGTCGGTGATCGCGCTCGCCAGCGCGGCGTCATCGGGGTGGCGGCGTTTCGCTTCCAGCCAGTATTCGATGGCACTGTCGCCGGCGGGCGCATGCAGCCGACCCTCGCTCAGCGCGCGGCTGCCCGACGCTTTCAGTTCGTCGATCGGCTGCCGCGACAGGTCCACGACGGGCGTTGCGATCGCAGGCGAAGCGTCAGCTCCGCCATCCGCTGCCGCCCCGCTGCCGTCATGCGCCTGCGGTTGGCAGGCACATGCCAACAGCGCCGCGGCGAGCGCCGCGACCGGTAGTCCAAGCCTCATTTCCAAGCCCCCTGTGGCTTACGGGGGGCAGCTTATGCCGCGTCGATGACGCTGCCGCTGCAGTCCCGCTTCAGTTCCGCGACGGAGCCGCGCGCAGGGCGTTGGCGCGCACCAGCACTTCGGGGGGCGCAAGTTCCTCCGGCGTGGCGAACACGCGATGCCGGCGCAGCCACTGCCCGGCCGCGCGCGAAGCGCCAAGCGCGACGATCGGGATCGACAGCACCAGGCCCAGCACCACCGGCGACATCCACGCCGCCAGCGCCGGCGACACCATCCACGCGGCAATTCCGGCGCCGATGCCGAACAGCGTCATGCCGCCATACAGGCGCAGCAGTTCGCGCAGCGGCAGGCTGCCATCGTCGCGGCGCTGCGATTCCCAGCCCGAGTCGCGCCCGGCCAGCACCTCCGCCACGCCACGCGACTGCACGTACATGGTCACCGGCGCCATCAGCGCCGCGAGCAGGGTTTCCAGCAGCACGCCGAGCGCGGAGCGCAATGCGCCGCCGCAGCCGCGGCGCATGGCGGGATCGATGACGGTCGCCAGCCAGCCCATGAGCTTCGGCGACAGCAGCATCGACATGGTCAGCGCGAACACGCCGAGGAAGCGGTCCTCGTCCTGCTCGCGCCAGTACCCGGTGGGCGTGAATCCCTCCAGCGACACCTGGCCGAACGAGAATCCGGCATGCAGCAGCGGGATGGCGATGCCGACGATCATCAGCATCGCCCACATCGGCGCGGTGAAGTAATGGCCGATGCCGATCAGGAGGTGCCAGCGGCTCACCCAGTGCAGGCCCTTCGCAGGCAGCACCGCGCCGTGCTGCAGGTTGCCCTGGCACCAGCGCCGGTCGCGCACCAGCATGTCGGTCAGCGACGGCGGGCCTTCCTCGTAGCTCCCGGCGAGCGCGGGGATCATGTGCAGCGCCCAGCCGCCGCGGCGCAGCAGCGCGGCCTCCACGAAGTCATGGCTGAGCACGGTGCCGGCGAACGGCTTGACGCCGCGCAGCTCGGGCAGCCCGGCGCATGCGGCGAACGCGCGCGTGCGGATCATCGCGTTGTGGCCCCAGTAGTTGCTCTCCGCGCCGTGCCACCAGGCCACGCCGTAGGCGATCACCGGCCCGTACACGCGGCCGGCGAACTGCTGCATGCGCGCGAACAGCGTGCTGCCGTTCACGATCACCGGCAGGGTCTGGATCAGCGCCACGTCGTCGTGGCCCTGCATGGCCGCGGCCAGGCGCACGATGGTGTCGCCGGTCATCAGGCTGTCGGCGTCCAGGATCAGGAACTGCGGGTACGCGCCGCCCCAGCGACGCACCCAGTCGGAAATGTTGCCGGCCTTGCGCTCGCTGTTGTCGTCGCGCAGGCGGTAGTGCACGCGCGCCTGCGCGCCCAGCCGCGCACGCAGCGCGGCGAACGCTTCGCGCTCTTCCTGCTGCAGCTGCGGCTTGCGGGTGTCGCTCAGCACGAAGAAATCGAAGTGGTCCAGGCGCCCGGTCGCGGCCAGCGACTCGTGCATGGCCTGCAGGCCGGCCATCAGCCGCCCGGGCTCCTCGTTGTAGATCGGCATCAGCAGCGCCGTGCGCGAGCCCAGCGCCGGCAGCGGCTCGCCGGGGCGGATGCCAAGCCGTGCCGGGCGTTTCTGCAGCACCAGCACGAAGCCCGCGATCGCACCGACGAACGCCTGCACGATCCACGCGAACAGCAGCACGAACAGCACCAGCAGCGTGCCTTCCAGCGGATCGATGCCGTTGCCGCGCAGCAGCCACCAGATCTGGTAGGCCGCGAACAGGGTCACGCTGACGGCGCTGCCGATCACCGCGAAGCGCCGCCAGCGCATGTTCGGCGGCCGCGTCGGGAAGCCGGGACTGCGCAGCGTGCCCGCGGCCAGGGTCTGCACCGGCATGGTCAGCGGCGACTCCGGCGGCAGGTCGCCAGGCGTCGATGTGTCGCGCACCGGAGACGTGCTCACGGCGTCCACCGCGACAGCCAGGTTTCCGACAGCCGCCCGGCGGCGCCTTCAAGCCAGGCACGCAGTTCGATCGCGCGCGCCGTGCCGGGATCGAGCTCGAAGCTCATGCGCCAGCCGGCGGTATCCGGATTGCGGTAGGTGACCGCGTTGCGCAGCGTGCCGGCCGAAGCACTGGCCTGCACGCGCACGCCGTCGGCGCGGCCATCGAGGTCGCCGCCGACGAAATCGACCATGTACAGCCGGCCCTTGCCTGCATCCAGCGCGCCGCTGCGGGTGGCGGCCACGCGCGCCAGGCGCGGATGCCAGGCGTGGTCGCGGCACCAGTGCAGGCGGTAGCGGAAACGGTGTTCGCGGCCCGCGGCGAGCGGCTCGGCCGGCCGCCAGAAGGCGACGATGTTGTCGCTGAACTCGTCGCCGGTGGGAATCTCCACCAGGTGCACTTCGCCCGCGCCCCAGGCGTCGAGCGGCTCCACCCAGCAGCTCGGGCGCTTCTCGTAGCCGGCTTCGAAGTCCTGGAACTCGCCGGCATCGCGCTTGCGCTGCATCAGGCCGAAGCCACGCGGATCGCGGTCCTGGAAGCCGCTGTGCTCGAGCAGTGCCGGATTGCGCAGCGGCCGCCAGGCCTGCTCGTCGCCGCCGGTCCACAGCGCCAGGCCGTCGGAGTCGTGCACCGCGGGGCGCGCGTCGTCCACGCCGACGCGGTCGTGCGCGTCGAACTCGAACATGCTGGTCAAGGGCGCGATGCCGGCGTTGGCGAGGGGGACGCGCGGATACAGGCGCGCGTCGACATCGAACACCGTCTCGTCGCCAGGTGTCATCACGAAGCGGAACGCACCCGCGACGCTCGGCGAATCGAGCAGCGCGTGCACCACGAGGCTCGCGGCACCCGCTGCCGGGCGTTCCAGCCAGAAGCCGCGGAACACCGGAAACTCTTCCGCGCCCGGGTCGCCGCTGCCCAGCGCCAGCCCGCGCGCCGACAGGCCGTAGCCGAGCCCCCGCGCCACCGCGCGGAAGTAGCTGGCACCGAGGAAACTCGCCAGTTCGTCGAACTGGCCGGGGCGCTGCACGGGGGCATGCACGCGGAAGCCGGCGAAGCCGAGGTCCTCGCCTTCGGGTGGCTGTGGCACGCCGTGGTCGAAGTCGAACAGCTCGCGCGAATACGGGAACGGGCGCGTGCGGCCGTCCTCCACCAGGTGCATGTCCACGCGATCCTGGAACATGTAGCCACGGTGGAAGAACTGCACCTGGAACGGCAGGCCGTCGTCGCGCCAGAGCGCGCGTGCAGCGCGGAAGCGGTAGTCGCGGTACTGGTCGTAGCCGAGTCCGGCAAGTGCGCGTGGCAGCGTGCGCGAGACCGGCACATGCGGAACCGATGCCAGTCGGCGTGCAATGGCGGGCACGGTGCCGGCATCGAACCCCGCCGCGGCCGCCGGCGCGCGCGCGCGCGCCAGCGACGGCCAGGTGGCGATCGCAGGCAGGGCAAGCCCGGCGAAAAGGAATTGTCGACGTTGCAAAGGGGACGGCGCGGGGGATGGAGGCGGCAATGTAACAACGAACAGGGTGGCGATGCTGCGCGCGTATTTCACGCCGTCATCACACCCGTGAGCCGCGCTGGCCGCCACGCGGCGCATCACATCCGCATGCGAAAATCGCGACCTGTCCAAATGCAGGGCCGCGCATGCCGACCGCCCCACTCGTCTGGGAAGCCACGATCGCGCTGATCGTCGCGCTGCTTGCCTTCGACTACTTCTTCCACGTGCGCAAGGCGCACTCGCCCAGCCTGCGCGAGGCGGCGGTCTGGTCGGCGCTTTACGTCGGCATCGCCCTGCTGTTCGGCGCGGGCGTCTGGTACTGGGGCGGCGCCACGATGGGCGCGGAGTACTTCTCCGGCTATGTCACCGAAAAGGCGCTGTCGGTCGACAACATCTTCGTTTTCCTGGTGATCATGGCGAGCTTCAAGGTGCCGCGCGAGGACCAGCAGAAGGTCCTGCTGTTCGGCATCACCTTCGCGCTGATCGCGCGCACGGTGTTCATCCTGCTTGGCGCAGCGCTGATCGAACGCTTCTCGTGGGTCTTCTACCTGTTCGGCCTGGCGCTGCTGCTCACCGCCGGCAACCTGCTCAAGCCGCAGCACCACGGCGAAGAGGATGAAAAGCCCAACATCGTGGTGCGCGTGGTGCGCAAGGTGTTCCACTCCAGCCCGCACTACGACGGCGACAAGCTGTTCACCACCTGGCAGGGCAAGCGCGCGCTCACGCCGATGCTGCTGGTGATGCTGGCGATCGGCGGCACCGACATCCTGTTCGCGTTCGATTCGATCCCGGCGATCTTCGGCCTCACCCAGAACATCTACATCGTGTTCACCGCCACGGCGTTCTCGCTGCTCGGCCTGCGCCAGCTGTACTTCCTGGTAGGTGGCCTGCTCGAGCGGCTGGTGTACCTGTCACTTGGCCTGGCCGCGGTGCTCGGCTTCATCGGCGTCAAACTCGTGGTCCACGCGCTGCACGAGAACAACCTGCCGTTCATCAACGACGGCGATCCGGTGAAGGTGATCGAGATCAGTACCGGGCTGTCGCTGGTGGTGATCGTCGGCCTGCTTCTGCTCACGGTGCTGGTGTCGCTGGTCAGCCCCAAGGGCAAGGCCAAGGCCGCGGTCACCAGGCTGCGCCGGTACGTGGGGGACTATCTCGCGCTGGGCGACGACGCGCCGGCGGCGGAGCGCGCACGCCTGCATGCCGAGGTCGTGGCGGCCGAGGCGCGCGTGCACGCGCTGGAGCCGCGCTTCAAGGCGATGATCACCCACCCGAAGAAGCTGCACCACGACGTGGCGCGCGTGCACGCCGCGCATCGCGGCTGACCGCGTCGATCCGCGACATGCGCCGCGCCGCGCGGCGCAGCGCGGCGTGTGGCCCGGCTAGTCGCCGCTTGCGGCAGCGACCGCCGAACGCTCCTGCCAGCCGCCGCCGAGGACCTTGTACAGGGTGACCCGGTTGCGCTGTTCGGCCATGCGCGTGGCCACCAGCGCCTGCTGCGTGGCATACAGCGTGCGCTGCGCATCCAGCCGCACCAGCGAGCTGTCGAGGCCCGCGCCATGGCGGGCCTGCGCCAGTGCTTCGGCGCGGGTGGCAGCGTCGACCAGAGCTTGCTGCGCGCGCACCTGGCGGGCCAGCGCATCCGCCTGCGCCAGCGCGTCGGCGACCTCGCGGAAGCCGACCTGGATCGCCTTTTCGTACTCCGCAAGCGCGATGTCGCGTTCGGCGGTGGCCACGCCGAGGCCGGCACGCAGGCGTCCGCCCTGGAAGATCGGCAGGTTGACCTGCGGCATGAAGCTCCAGACGCGGGTGCCGCCCTCGAACAGGCCGGACAGCGCGTCGCTGGCCGAGCCGACGCTGCCGGTCAGCGAGATCGACGGAAAGAACGCGGCGCGCGCCGCGCCGATGTTGGCGCTGGCGGCCTGCAGTCGGTGCTCGGCGGCGATCACGTCGGGCCGGCGCAGCAGTGCTTCCGCCGGCAGTCCCGCCGGCAGCGCGGTGAGGCCGAGCACGGCGCCTGAATCACGCAGCGGCAGCAGCTCGGGCGGCACCGGCGCGCCGGCCAGCAGGTCGAGCGCGTTGCGGTCCAATGCCACCTGGCCCTGCAGGCGCGCGACATCCGAACGCGTGCCTTCCACCTGGGTGCGCACCTGCTCCACCTCGAGCGCCGACGTGGCGCCCAGCGCCTGGCGCTGCGCGGTGAGTGACAGCGTGCGCTCGTAGGTCTCCAGCGCGGATTCCGCCAGGCGCAGCTGCTCCTGGTCGGAGGCCAGCGCCAGCCATGCGCCGACGACTTCGGCCACCAGCGACAGCTGCGTGCCGCGCTGCGCCTCGGCCGTGGCCAGGTATTGCTGCAGCGCCGCCTCGCCGAGGTTGCGCACGCGTCCGAACAGGTCGAGTTCGAACGCCGCCAGGCCGATGCCGGCGACATACGACTCGCTGTCGGGCACATCGCCGCCGACGCGCTCCATGGTGGCGCTGGCGCCGAGCGACGGCATGCGGTCGGCACGGCGGATGCCGTACTGCGCGCGCGCACGTTCGACGTTGAGGATCGCCACGCGCAGGTCGCGGTTGTTGTCCAGCGCCTGGGCGACGACCGCTTCGAGCGCCGGGTCGGCGAGGAAGTCGCGCCAGCCGACATCGGCCATGGGCAGCGCGGCAATGGCCGGCTCGGCCGGCGCGAACGCGCCGGCCTGGCCCGCGGGCGTGGTCGCGGGCAGCGGCCATTCCACGGGGATCGCGGGTGCGGCGGCGGGGGTGGCTGGCACCAGCGTGGCGCAGCCGGAGACCGCCAGCGCGATGGCCAGCGCGAGGCTCGCGTGCAGTGGCTTATGCATGCTGGTCGACCCCGGTGGCGACGGGTGCGTGCTGCTTGCGGTTGAACAGGCGGTTGACCACCACGAAGAACAGCGGGATGAAGAACACGCCGAGCAGCGTGCCCACCACCATGCCGCCCAGCACGCCGGTGCCGATGGCGCGCTGCGCGCCCGAGCCCGCGCCGCTGGCGATGGCGAGCGGCAGCACGCCGAGGCCGAAGGCCAGCGAGGTCATGATGATCGGGCGCAGCCGGTCGCGGACCGCTTGCATGGTGGCCTCGATGAGCTCCATGCCCTGCTCCACGTTCGCCTTGGCGAACTCGACGATCAGGATCGCGTTCTTGCTGGTCAGCCCCACCGTGGTGAGCATCGCCACCTGGAAGTAGATGTCGCGCTCCATGCCGCGCATCGAGTTGGCCAGCACCGCGCCGAGGATGCCCAGCGGCGCTACCAGCAACACGGCGGTCGGCACCGTCCAGCTTTCGTACAGCGCGGCCAGGCACAGGAACACGATCAGCAACGACAGCGCGTACAGCAGCGGCGTCTGCGAACCAGCCTCGCGCTCCTGGTAGGACAACGCGGTCCACTCGATGCCGAAGCCCGGCGGAAGCTCCGCCGCGAGGCGCTCGATCTCGAGCATCGCGTCGCCCGTGGCCACGCCCGGCGCGGGCTCGCCCTGGACCTCGACAGCCGATACGCCGTTGTAGCGTTCCAGGCGCGGCGAACCGAAGTCCCAGTGCGAGCTGGCGAACGCCGAGAACGGCACCATCTCGCCCTGGTTGTTCTTTACCGACCACAGGCTGAAATCGTCCGGCGTCATGCGGAACTGCGCATCCGACTGCAGGTACACGCGCTTCACGCGGCCGCGGTCGATGAAGTCGTCGATGTAAGCGCTGCCCCAGGCCGCGGCGAGGGTCGAGTTGATCGCACCGACCGACAGCCCGAGCGCGCTCGCCTTCTCGGTATCGATGTCGATGCGGAACTGCGGCGTGTCCTCCTGGCCGTTCGGGCGCACCGCCTGCAGCAGCGGGCTCTGGTTGGCCGCGCCAAGCATCTGGTTGCGCGCATTGATCAGCGCTTCGTGGCCCTGCGCACCGTTGTCCTTGACGAAGAAGGTGTAGCCGGCACCGATGCCAAGCTCGGGCATGGCGGGCGGCGGGAACACGAAGATCTGCGCGTCCTTGACCTGGCTCATCGCGCCCATGCCGCGGCCGGCGAGCGCGAACGCGCCCTCGGACGCCTCCTTGCGCTCGCCCCAGTCGGTCAGCTTGACGAACGACATGCCGGCGTTCTGGCCCATGCCGGCAAAGCTGAAGCCCTGCACCGAGAACACCGATTCGACGATGTCGGATTCGTTCGCGATGAAGTGGTCCTCGAGCTCCTTGAGCGCCTCGATCGTGCGCTCCTGGGTGGCGCCGACCGGCGTCTGCACCAGCGCCATCAGCACGCCCTGGTCCTCGTTGGGCAGGAACGAACTGGGCAGGCGCACGAACAGCACGCCCATCACCAACACCAGCAGCGCGAACACGGTCATCGAACGCTTCGGGCTGCCGAGCATGCGGCGCACGCCGCCGCGGTACTTGCCGCTGGTGTGGTCGAAGCCGCGGTTGAACCAGCCGAAGAAGCGCCCGGACAGGCCGGTGCCATGGTGGTCCACGCCCTTCTCGATGGGCTTCAGCATGGTTGCGCACAGCGCCGGCGTCAGCACGATCGCCACCACCACCGACAGCAGCATCGCCGACACGATGGTCGCCGAGAACTGCCGGTAGATGACGCCGGTCGAGCCGGACATGAACGCCATCGGCACGAACACCGCCGACAACACCAGGCCGATGCCGACCAGCGCGCCGGTGATCTGGTCCATGGACTTGCGCGTGGCCTCGAGCGGCGAGAGTCCCTCCTCGCTCATGATGCGTTCCACGTTCTCGACCACGACGATCGCATCGTCCACGAGAAGCCCGATCGCCAGCACCATCGCGAACATGGTCAGCATGTTGATGGAGAAGCCCAGCACCGCGAGCACGGCGAAAGTACCCAGCAGCACCACCGGCACGGCGATCGTCGGGATCAGCGTGGCGCGGAAGTTCTGCAGGAACAGGTACATCACCAGGAACACCAGCACGATCGCTTCGATCAGCGTCACCACGACGCCCTTGATGGACACCTGCACGAACGGTGTGGTGTCGAAGGGCACCACCGACACCAGGCCCGGCGGGAAGTACGGCTCGAGTTCGGCGAGCGCCTGCTTCACGCCGGCGGCGGTGTCGATCGCGTTGGCGCCGGTGGCCAGCGAGATCGCCAGGCCGCTGGCCGGCTGGCCGTTGTAGCGGGTGACGAACTCGTAGGTCTCCGAGCCGATCTCCACGCGCGCCACGTCACCGAGCTTGAGCACCGAACCGTCGGGCTCGGCGCGCACCACCACGTTGCGGAACTGTTCGGGGGTCTGCAGGCGGTCCTGCGCGTTGATGGTGGCGTTGATCTGCTGGCCTTCGACCGCCGGCGCGCCGCCGAGCTGGCCGATGGCGACCTGCGCGTTCTGCGCCTGGATGGCAGCGGTGACTTCCGCCACCGACAGCGCGTAGGTGTGCAGCTTGTTCGGGTCCAGCCAGATGCGCATGGCGTACTTGGCGCCGAACACCTGGGTGGTGCCCACGCCGGGAACGCGGCTGATCGGATCGACGACGTTGGTGCCGATGAAGTCGCCGATGTCGCTCGGGGTCATGCTGCCGTCTTCGGACACGAAGCCGACCACCTGCAGGAAACTCGACGTGGACTTGGAGACGTGCACGCCCTGGCGCTGCACGTCCTGCGGCAGCAGCGGCATGGCCAGCTGCAGCTTGTTCTGCACCTGCACCTGGGCGATGTCGGGGTTGGTGCCGCTCTCGAACGTCAACGTGATCTGCGCCATGCCGTTGGACGACGACTTGGAGGAGAAGTAGATCAGGCCATCGAGGCCCTTCATGTTCTGCTCGATGATCTGCGTCACCGAATCCTCGACGACCTTGGCCGACGCGCCCGGATAGGTCGCGCGCACCTCGACCGAAGGCGGCGCCACGGTCGGGTACATCGAGATCGGCAACGAGGTCAGCGCGAGCACGCCGGCAAGCATGATGATGATCGCGATGACCCACGCGAAGATGGGGCGATCGATGAAGAAACGAGCCATTGCTTACTCCTTCGAGGCCGAGGCCCCGGCCGCCGGTGCGGTGGCGCCGGAGGAGGCGGGGGTGGCCGCGTCAGCGGCATCGGCATCGGCGGTATCGACCGCGCTGGCGGCCGCAAGCGCGGCGGCGGCCGGCTGCACCTGCTTCGCGTCGGCAACGTCTTCCGTGACTTCCACCACGTCGCCCGGCTTGATCTTCTGCAGGCCGGCGGTCACCACGCGGTCGCCGGCGGCGAGGCCGTCCTCGACCAGCCAGGCGTCGCCAATGGTCTGGCTCACGCGCACCGGGCGCACGGACACCGTGCCGTCGTCGCCCACCACTATCGCCGTGGTGTTGCCCTTGGCGTCACGGCCGATGCCGCGCTGGGGCACCAGGATCGCGTCGTTGCGCACGCCGGCGCCGACCACCGCACGCACGTACATGCCGGGCAGCAGCACCTGGTCGGGGTTGGCGACTTCCACGCGCACCGAGAAGCTGCCGGTGCCCGGATCGACCGAGACTTCCGAGAACTTCAAGGTGCCGGGATGCGCGTAGGCGGTGCCGTCCTCGAGCAGGATGGTGACCGGCAGCGACGCGGTGCTTTCCAGCGTGCCGGCGGCCAGCGCCTTGCGCAGCTGCAGCAGTTCGGCACTGGTCTGGGTGAGGTCGACGTGGATCGGATCGAGCTGCTGCACCGTGGCCAGCGGCGCGGCCTGGTTGGCGGTGACCAGCGCGCCCTGCGTGACCGAGGACTTGCCGATGCGGCCGCTGATCGGCGCAGTGATGCGCGCATGCCCGAGGGGGACGTTGGCGGCGTCGAGCGCGGCGCGCGCGGCACCGACATCGGCCTCGGCCTGCTTGAGCGCGGCCTGGGCGTTGTCGTTGTCCTGGCGGCTCACGGCGTCGATCTTGACCAGCTCGGCGGTGCGCCGCGCGGTCAGCTGCGCTGCGGTGCGGGTGGCCTCGGCGCGGGCCAGCTGCGCGCGCGCGCTGTTGGCGGCGGCGCGATAGGTCGCGTCATCGAGCTGGTACAGCGGCTGGCCGGCTTCCACCAGGGCGCCTTCGGTGAACAGGCGCCTGGCGACTAGGCCATTGACCTGCGGCCGCACCTCGGCCACCAGCCACGCATGCGTGCGTCCCGGCAGCTCGCGGGTCAGGGTGACCTGCTGCGCGGCGAGGGTGGCAACGGTCACCGCCGGCCTGGGCGCCTGCTGCGGGTCCTGCCCGCCACCGCAGGCGGCGAGCGCAAGGGCGAGTGCGGCGGAAAGGGGCATCAGGAGGTGGCGACGGCGGTGCTGGGACATGGGTCGGCTCGCTTGGCGTGCTGGAATGAGGGAAAGCCAGCGCCTGTTCCGCCTCGTTGGTACAGGGCGAAGGGCTGGTCTGAATGGGGACGGCGCAATATACAACCATTCATGGATGTATGTAAGTGGGCTACACTCTCATCTCGCACAGGAGCGTTCAGCCGCCATGGCCAGGAAAACCAAAGAGGAAGCGCTGGTCACGCGCGAGGGCATCCTCGACGCGGCCGAAGCGTGTTTCCGCGAGCACGGCATGTCGCGCACCAGCCTCGAGGCGATCGCCGTGCGCGCCGGAGTGACCCGCGGCGCGGTCTACTGGCACTTCAAGAACAAGACCGACGTGCTGGAGGCGGTGATCAGCCGCGTCACCGTGCCCTTCCTGCACGGGCTGGAGTACGCATCGCGCCCGGAGGGCTCGACGCCGCTGGCCGACCTCCGCGAAAAGCTGCGCGCCTCGTTCGCGGACGTGGTCGACAAGCCGCACGTGCGCAACGCCATCGAGGTCATCGAGCTGCGCTGCGAGATCAGCGCCGAGACCACCCAGGTCCACGACCTGCGCCAGGCAGGGTTCCGCAACACCCACGCGCGCATCAATGCCGCCTTCAAGCGCGCCGAGGACCTCGGCCAGCTGCGCGCCGGCATGAGCGCGCACGCCTGCGCGATGGCCCTGCACTTCATGATCTCGGGCGTGATGCGCGCCTACCTGGTGGATCCGGAGCACGTCGACCTGCAGCGCGACGGCATGGGCGCCGTGGACCTGGCACTCGGCGCGATGGCCACCGCCGCCGCGCGCCTGCCGCGCGACTGACCGCAGCTGCTTGCGGCCTCGCCACGGTGGCCGGGAGGCCTTCGCGGCTCGGCGCTGACGGCAGGTACCGAAGAGCAATGCACCAGAACGCGGGTTGTGCTCTGGAACCACCGCGTACTGCGCGGACCGGGTGCCAAGGCCCTCGAGGGCGAAGTCAAGGAGGAGGCGATGGCCGCAGGGCCATCGACGGGGGACATGAGTCCTCAAGGGCCTTGGTACCCGGCGCCGATATCAGCGCCGTGCCTCGCTTGAATGGGAGAGCAGCCCAAAAAAAAGGCCCACCAGCGACGGTGGGCCTTTGTTTTGCAGAAGACCGGACTCAGAGCGTCGGCGTCACGCGCCAGATGGTGTTGGCCAGGTCGTCGGCGACGATCAGCGCACCGCGCGGGTCGACGGTCACGCCGACCGGACGGCCACGGGTCTTGCCGTCTTCGCCGCGGAAGCCGTAAACGAAGTCCACCGGCGGGCCGGACGGACGGCCGTTGCTGAAGGGCACGAAGATGACCTTGTAGCCGACCGGATCGTTGCGGTTCCAGCTGCCGTGCTCACCCACGAAGGCACCTTCGGCGAAACCGGCGCCCATCGTGGCGGTGGAGAAGTCCAGGCCCAGCGCGGCCACGTGCGAGCCGAGGCTGTAGTCCGGCGTGATCGCCGCGGCGACCTTTTCCGGGTCCTGCGGACGTACGCGCGGATCGACGTTCTGGCCCCAGTAGCTGTACGGCCAGCCGTAGAACCCACCCTCGCGCACCGAGGTCAGGAAGTCGGGCACGAGGTTCGGGCCAAGCTCGTCGCGCTCGTTCACGACCACCCAAAGCTGGCTGGTGGTCGGCTCGATGGCCAGCGCGGTGGGGTTGCGCAGGCCGGTCGCGTACGGCCGGTGCGCGCCGGTCTGCGCGTCGATTTCCCACACCAGCGCGCGGTCGGCTTCAGCCACCATGCCGCGCTCGGTGATGTTGCTGTTGGAGCCGATGCCGACGTACAGAAAGCGCCCGTCGGCACTCGCCGTCAGCGACTTGGTCCAGTGGTGGTTGATCGCCGAAGGCAGGTCCGCCACCTTGACCGGCGGCGCGCTCGCGCGCACCTGGCCGTCCTGGTAGTCGAACTTCACCAGTGCATCCTGGTTGGCCACGTACAGCGTGTTGCCGATCAGCGCGAGGCCGTACGGCGCGTTGAGATCCTCGGCGAATACGCTGCGCTCGTAGTTGCCGTCACCGTCGGGATCGCGCAGCAGCGTCAGGCGGTTGCCGCTCTTCACCTTGGTATTGCCCTGCGCCTTGATGCGCCCGGCAATCACGTCCTTCGGCTTCAGCTTGCCGGCGTTGCCGCCACGGCCTTCGGCCACGAGGATGTCGCCGTTGGGGAGCACCAGCGTCTGGCGCGGGATGTTGAGTTCGGTGGCGATGGCCTTGATCGCGTAGCCCTGCGGCACGGTGGGCACCATGTCGCCCCACTCCGCCGGCTTGGCGATGACCATGTCGGGCATCAGGCCACGCTCCTGCTTGGGGAGCTCAGGGCTGGCGCCGTACTGCGCGGGGTCCGGATCGCTGCCGCCGCCACAGGCGCCCAGCAGGGTGACCAGGCCGATGGCCGTGAACAGCTTCAAGTGCTTCATGCCCTGCCTCCCACGCGGATGGCGGAAAATCCGAAGTACGCCGCCGCAGCCGCGAGCACCGTCACGACCACCGACAGCACCAGGCCGGTCGGCATCATCGCCCACGCGTCCCTGGCGTGGACCAGCGAGTCGATGAAACCCACGACCCAGGTGGCAAGCAGCAGCAGCATGTAGACCAGCGGGCGCGTGCCGCGGTCACCACGGAAATAGTCGACCGCGCTCCACAGCAGCGCGCAGGCCGCGAACACCAGCGCGCCGGCGAGCAGCCACGAGGAGAAGTTGCTCCACTGGATCTCGTAAGTGCGGGCGTAGGCGATGTCGGTGACCATCGCGCCGAGGAACAGCGGGAAGGCCGCGGCAAGCAGGAATGCGTGCAGCGGATGAATTGCGCGTTGATACAGACGCTCGGCAGCGACGGCCACGGCGTTTCTCCTGGAGGATTGGAAAGGCGCCGGCAGCGGACATGTGCGGGCGCGGGATTCAGCTGGGGAAGGGTAACAACGCGCGTGTATTCATAGGGAGACGATGCTGGAACGATGCGGCCCGTATTCGCGCCGCCCAACGGCTTCACAACCTATTCAGAACAGCGGGCCGCTAATGGCCCGGGATCACTGCGATGCCGCTGGTCGATTCCGCCGACCCGATCGCCGCTCCATCCACACGGCCCGTCCGTGCCGCTCCACCACGCAAGGCTGGGACTCAGCGCCGCCGAATCAGGTTTCGGCGCACGACGCTGCACACGTTCCAGGAACAGGGGCCATCCGCAGACCGCCTACCCACCGCAACCGCAGCCGCGGGTGCGGTGAGCGCCTGCGCCTTGCCAGCCTCCAGACGCCGCGCCCGAGTCGCGCAGCGCATCCCCCATCCCACCTCTCCAGCGACTGTCCGGGGGCCCTGCACGCGCGGGTGCCGCGGGCGGCCGATACCCGCCAGGACGCACGCCATGAATCCACGAATGAAACTGTTGCCGCTGATGCTGCTTGCCATCAGTCACGGTGCGGTCGCGCAACAGATCCCCGGAGCCGGCAGCCAGCTGCGCCAGCTGCCCACGCCACCGCCCGCGCAAGCTGCGCAACCGCAGATCCGCATCGAGGATGGGATCGTGCCCGCCGCGGCGGCCGCCGACGCGCCCACCGTGCTGGTCGAGCGCCTGCAGGTCACCGGCGCCAGCGCCTGGCCCGCCTCTGAACTGGTGGCGATCGCGGAGTTCACACCGGGCACCAGGCTGACGCTGGCGCAGTTGCAGGCAATGGCCGCGCGCATCACCCGGCACTACCGGGACAACGGCTATTTCGTCGCGCGCGCCTGGCTGCCGGCGCAGGACGTCACGTCGAACAGCGTGACCATCGCGGTCAGCGAGGGCGTGCTCGGCCAGGTCACCCTGCGCAACCAGAGCAACCTGGCCGACAACGTGGCGCAAAGCCGCCTCGCGGGCCTCGAAAGCGGCGACGCGCTGACCATCGACCCGATCGAGCAGCGCCTGCTGCTGCTCTCCGACATCCCCGGGGTGGTCGTGCAATCGACGATGGTGCCGGGCCAGGCGCCGGGCAGTTCCGACCTGGTGGTGGACATCACCCCCGGCCGCCGAGTCACCGGCAGCGTCGATGCCGACAACGCCGGCAACCCCTACACCGGTGAATACCGCCTCGGCGCCACGGTCAACCTCAACAACCCGCTGGGACGCGGCGATGTCGCCTCGCTGCGCCTGCTGACCTCGGGCTCGGGCCTGACGTATGGCCGCGGCGCGTACCAGATGCTGTTCGGCCGCGCGACTGCCGGCGTGGCCTACAGCCGCCTGGAGTACGAACTCGGCGAGCAGTACGACGACCTCGGTGCGCACGGCACCGCCGACATCGCCAGCGTGTTCGGCTCCATCCCGCTGATCCGCTCGCGCGGGACCAATCTGTATGCCGGCCTTCAATACGACCACCGGCGCTTCGAGGACCGCATCGACCTGTTCGACGTGGTCACCGACAAGCGCGCACGCGTGGCCACGGCCAGCCTGTACGGCAACCACTACGACGGCTTCGGCGGAGGCGGTGCCAACGCCTTCCATCTCGCCCTGTCCTCGGGCGACCTGGACATCCAGACTCCGTCGGCGCGCGCGGTCGACGCCGTCACGGCACGCGCCCACGGCGGCTACACCAAGCTTGCGTTGAACGTCTCGCGCCTGCAGCGCCTCACCGATCTTTGGTCGCTGTATGGCGCGCTCGGCGGCCAGGTCGCCTCGGGCAACCTCGACGCCTCCGAGAAGCTCGTGCTGGGCGGGATGGATGGCGTGCGCGCCTATCCGCAGGGCGAGGGCTTCGGCGACGAAGGCCTGCTCGCCAACCTCGAAGTGCGCCGCCTGCTGCCGGGCCTGAGCGGGCACGTACCCGGCCAGGTGCACCTGCTCGGCTTCGTCGATGGCGGCCGCATCACCGTGGACAAGGACCCGTGGTTTGCCGGCGACAACACTCGCAGCCTGAGCGGCGCCGGCATCGGCGCCACTTGGGACGACCCGGGCAATTTCGCGGTCCGCAGCTACTACGCCCGCAAGGTCGGCGGCGAAGACGCGCTCTCCGCTCCGGACAGGTCCGGGCGCTTCTGGATCCAGGCCATCAAGTACTTCTGAGCCGCCGCCCGTTCGCCGCCTGCCCCACCCCACATTCGAAGGATCCGACATGTACGTTGCCCACGCTTCCACCCAGGCCCCGCGCGCCACCCCTGTACGCGCCCGTCGCCCCGTCGCCGGCCGCGGCCTCGGCGCCATGAGCCTCCACGCACTCTCGGGCGCGGTGCTGCTGGCACTGGCCACCTCGGCGCACGCGGCGCCACCTTCCGGCGGCGTGGTGACCACCGGCGCTGCGACCATCGACCAGCAGGGCGGAAGCACGGTCATCACCCAGACGACCCAGAAGGTGTCGATCAACTGGCAGGACTTCGGCATCGCCGCGGGCGAGTCGGTGCGGTTCGTGCAGCCGGGCGTCGACTCCATTGCGCTGAACCGCGTGCTGGGCTCCGATCCGTCGGTGATCCTCGGCAACCTGTCGTCCAACGGCCGGGTGTTTCTGCTCAACCCGAACGGCATCCTGTTCGGCCAGGGCGCGTCGGTGAACGTCGGCGGCCTGGTGGCCACGACCATGCGCCTCGGCGATGCCGACTTCCAGGCCGGCAACCACGCCTTCGGCAACGCCGGCGACGGCGCGGTGGTCAACCAGGGCAGCATCACCGCCCGCGACGGCGGGCACGTGGCACTGATGGGCCAGCGCGTGAGCAACCAGGGCGTGATCGTCGCCCGCCTGGGCACGGTGGCCCTGGCCGCGGGCGAGGCGGTCACGCTCGACGTCGCGGGCGACGGGCTGTTGAACGTCGCAATGTCGACCGGCGCGGTCAACGCGCTCGCCGAGAACGGCGGGATGATCCGTGCCGATGGCGGCCGCGTGCTGATGACCGCGCAGGCCGCGGGCAACCTGCTGCACACCACTGTCAACAACACCGGCGTCATCCAGGCGCAGTCGATCGGCAACCGCGGCGGCACCATCGTGCTGCTGGGCGACATGCAGAGCGGCACCGTGAACCTCGGCGGCACGCTGGATGCCAGCGCGCCCGGCGGCGGCAACGGCGGTTTCATCGAAACGTCGGCGGCGACCGTCAACGTCGACGGCGGCGTGCACGTGACCACCGCCGCCCCGCTCGGCCAGACCGGCCGCTGGCTGATCGATCCGCAGGACTTCACCATCGGCAGCGCGCCCGGCGACAACATCGCCGGCTCCACGCTGTCGGCACAGCTGGTGACCACCAACGTCGAAATCAGCACCATCGGCGGCGGCACGGGCAACGGCGACATCTTCGTCAACGACGCGGTCAGCTGGACGGCGAGCGGTGCACCCACAACGCTCACCCTCACCGCCAACCGCAACGTCGACATCAATGCGGCCATCACCGCCACCAACGGCAACCTCGCCGTGTGCTGCGGCCAGGACGTCAACGTCAATGCCGCCATCACCACCACCAATGGCAGCGTGCTGCTTGCCGCCGGGCGCGACGTCAACCAGTTCGCCGACATCACCGTGACCGACGGCAACCTGATGATGTGCGCGGCCAACGACGTCAACGTGGCGGGTGCGATCACCCTCACCCGCGGCACCGACGACCCCACGCGAAGCCTCGGCCTGGCGCGCGGCCTCACGCTCAGCGCCGACACGGACGGCACCGGCCCCGGCATCGAGGGCGGTACGGTCGTGTTCGATTCGCTCGCGCCGCCGGCCACGGTGACCGCCGCACCGGTTGCGATCTACTACAACCCCGTGTCCTACACCGCGCCCACCGACTACTCCACCAGGTTCACCCTCACCGAAGGCGCTGCGCTGCGGCAGTACATGCTGGTGTTCGCCACCGGCGGCGACCGGCCCTACGACGGCACCACGGCCACCACGCTTACCGGCCTGAAAGGCAACCCCGATGGCGTGATCCTGGTGGCCGGCCCCGACGCCGTGGCCAACTTCGACAGTCCGGAAGAGGGCACCGGTGGCATCACCTACAGTGGCTACACGCTGGGCGGCGCGAATGCCGACGCGTACGCGCTGGCGGTGAACTGCTGCGGCACGGTGGCGGCGCACACCACGGGCACCATCACGCCCGCGCCGACCACGCCGCCGCCCACCACTCCGCCGCCGACGACGCCGCCCCCGACCACGCCACCGCCGACGGTTCCGCCACCGGATACCCCGCTGGTGCCGCCGCCGACGCGCGAGCCGATCTTCGCGCCCACCCCGCGCCCGCGCCTGCCGCTGGCGCCGCCGGACAACCCGACGCCGGGCGTCACCGACGAAAAGCCCACGCAGACCCTGGTGGTGACGCCGCCGGTCGAAGTGCCCGTGTACGTGGCGCCGGTGCGCGTGCCCAAGCCGTACCGCAACTAGCCATGGCGGATCTGGATTCGCGCGTGCCGACGGCAACGCGCAACGCGATGCATGCAGGAGCCCGCCTTGCGGGCGCCTGCCTGCTGCTGGTGGTGCTGCCGGGCACCGCTTGGGCCAACGGCAGTGCGCCGCGGCTTGCCGACTTCAAGGACGCGAGCGCGTCGGCGCAAACCCGACATGTCGCGCACTGGGCCTTGCATTCCGGCGACAACGCCGGCATGCCGTACATGGTGGTCGACAAGGCCGCGGCACGGGTGTTCGTGTTCGATCGCGACGGCCAACTGCAGGGCGATGGACCGGCACTGCTGGGCATGGAGCGCGGCGACGGCACGGCCGCAGGCCTCGGCGAGCGCAAGCTCTCCGCGGTCACGCCGCAGGAGCGCACGACACCGGCGGGTCGCTTCGTCGCTTCGCTGGCGCCGGACCTCAAGGGCCAGGAGATCCTGTGGATCGACTACGATTCCGCGCTCGCGCTGCATCGCGTCGCCAAAGGCACGCCGGCGGAGCGACGCGCCGAGCGGCTGCAGAGCGAAAGTCCCGATGACAACCGCATCTCCTACGGCTGCATCAACGTGGCGGTGGCGTTCTACGAAGGCGTGGTGAGCCCCGCCTTCAGCCACAGCAACGGCGTGGTCTATATCCTTCCGGAAACCCGCACGGCGCGCGAGGTGTTCGGTTCGTATGACGTGGATTTGACCGGGCCTGAAGCGGCTGGCGCGGCGCGCTGAGTCGCGCTCAGGGCCTGCCCTGGTCGTCCGGCTCCTCTTCCACTGGCGGCGGAGCGTCCCGGGCGGGCGCATCGTCCCGCTTGAGTTCGCCCCGGGCCTTGCCCAAGGTGTCGGACAGCTCGTGGTAGGTCTTCACGAACCCGCTGCGGACCTCGCTCCATGAAGCGGCCGCCGCATGGCGCAGCCCGCCGTACCATTCGGCCAGCGTGTTGCGCCGTTGCCGCAGGTCGGCCATCGTCGCCTCCGCGCGCGTCCGCGCCGACTGGCCCATCCGTTCCCGATCCCGGGCCAACTGCGCGTCGAGCCGCTGGATCTGCCGGTCAAGCTCTTCCGCTCCGCGCCTTGCGTTGGCCAGCGCCTCGGCGCGTCGCTCGGCCGAAAAAGTACGGATGGCGTCCACCGAGCGGTCGATCTCGCTCCGCATCCGCCCCTCTTCCGCCGCGCTCCCGGCACGTTCTTTTTCGGCCTGCTCCGGTGTGGCCGGCGTTGCCGGCTTGGACGCAGCCTGGTCCGCAGCGCGCTGCGCCACTGCGATGGGCGTCACGAGCACCAGCAGACCCGCGGCGAGCCTACGTTGGATTGCGTTCATCGACTCCTCCTTCGGTGGCCCCTGTCGTTGGCAACGAGAGAGGAGCCGGCTCACGGCCAGGGGACCCGATTCAGGTGCCCGTGGCAGCCGCGCCCCACGTCGCCAGTGGCCGCCCGCCGTGGCGGGCTACATACGCCTGGATGTCCTTCCGCGCGCGCTTCCCCTGCCGGCGCGCAAACCGGTCCAGTGCGCGCCGGTCTGCCGGGGCAAACGGTGAGTCTTCGCCGCAGTGCTTCGCCAGCAGCGTCAGGTCCTGCGCGTGGCCCAGCAGGCCGGCGAGTTTCTTCGTGTGCGGGTCGGTCGACAGCGTCGCGGAGCCCGCCGCGCGGATCTGCTGCCCAAGCCGCCGGACCCGCCGCCGCCAGCGGTGCCAGCGCTCATCGCTGCCACCCTTGACCGCGCTACGACCTGCCTTGGCTGCACGTCGGGTCGAACGCTCCAGGGCGCACTCGACCTGCGTCGCCGTCAGGCTGGCCCAGTCCAACATGCCGATCCGGGGCCCGAGTGCGGCCAGCTGATCGCGGCGGCCCTGCAATCCGGGATCCCCGCGAAGGTGGGCGCGCACGAGCCGCATCCGCCGCAGGATCGCGGCCCGCCGCGCCGATACCAGCAAGGCCACGGCTTCGGCTCCGTGCACGTGCTTCGCAAGGCGCTCGAGCACCTCGACCAGCGCCTGCGCATCGCGCAGCTGCGACAGCGACACGTTGACCTGCCGGACCTCCGCATCGATCGCGGCCAGGTCCGGGCCGAGCGCGTCGCCGGCCAGCGCGAGCGTGGCGCGTACACGCCGCAAGGACTTGCGCGCCTGGTGGACGCCGCGGTGCCGGCGTCGCCCGGACCAGGCGAGGCAGTCGATGGCGCGCTCGAGCTGGGCGCGGGCGTAGGCCTCCAGCACTTCATTCACCCTGGGCTCCATGCGCCCGAGCCTAGCGCGGCGCGGCGCCAGGGCACCACTCCACGCCACGCGCTGGCCATGGGCAATGGTGGTAAAATCGCCATCGACAAGGCACCCCCGTCGCCCGCTCCGGGCGAAGCACCAACCACCGGGGATACGTACCTTCCTATCAGGAGGACGCCATGACGACCATGCATTCGGGCGCTTTGCCCTCGCATCCGGGCCACGGGGCCGAACACATCTCCTTCTTCGAACCAGTGCACTGGGTGTCGCTGGGGATTCGTGATTTCCGTCGCGCACCTTCTGTGGGCATCGCCTACGGGCTGATGGTGACGGTGATGGGTTGGCTGGTCTTCGCCTTGGGCAACCACCCGTACTTCATCGCCGCGGCGGTATCCGGCTTCCTGCTGCTCGGACCGATCCTGGGCGCGGGATTGATCGAAGCCTCGCGCGCCATGGAGGCCGGCGAAACACCGACCTTCGACAGCTCGCTGCTCGGACTTGCCCGCAACCGGTCTGCGCTGGAGCACTTCGCCATCACCCTGCTGGCGTTTGCCGCCGTGTGGCTTCTGCTCTCCACCCTGGTGCTGACCGCGACCACGGGTCCGGTCGCTCCCGATGTCGAACGCACGCTGTGGGACAGCGCGCTCCCGATGATGTCCCCCGGCCAGTGGTTCGCATGGGCCGCGATGGGCGGCGTGCTGGCGCTGCTGAGCTTTGGCATCTCGGTCATCGCCGTGCCGCTGATGCTCGACAAGCACGTGCGCGCCGGCGACGCGATGCGCGCCAGCCTGCACGCCGTGGCACGGCACCCGATCGCAAGCGCCGCGTGGGCGATGCTGATCGTTGTGCTCACGGCGATCGGCATCGGAACCGCGTTGCTGGGGCTGGTGGTGATCTACCCGGTGCTTGGGCATGCGAGTTGGCATGCGTATCGGGCACTGCGAGACTAGCTGCACACACTCGCCCGGGGGGAGCGATGCAGGGATCAGAGAAGACGGCGGCGCTGAAGCAGCACCGCCGCAACCGCATCGCCGGGAGTCTTGCCGGCCTGCTCGTCGGCGATGCGCTGGGCGTGCCCTACGAGTTCAATCCGCCGCAGGCTTTACCGCCGGCGGAGAAGATCGAGTTCGAGCCGCCTGCGGGATTCCGACGCGCACATTCGCGCGTAGCACCCGGCACGTGGAGTGACGATGGCGCGCAGGCGCTGGTACTTTCGTACAGCCTGCTCGAGTGCGGCGGGCTGGACCTCGACCATTTCGCCGAAGGCCTGCTGCGCTGGCGCGACGAGGGCTACTGCGCCGTCGATGGCGATGTCTTCGACATCGGGATCCAGACCAGCCGGGCGCTCGACCGGCTCCGCGCAGGCGTACCGCCCGAGTCGGCGGGACCTGCCGGCGAGCGTGACAACGGCAATGGCTCGCTGATGCGGGTGTTGCCGATCGCGCTCTGGCACACAGGACCGGACGACGAGCTCTGCCGCCTTGCCATGCGGCAGTCGCTCCCGACACATGGCCACGCCCGCTCGCAGATCGCTTGCGCGCTGTACTGCCTGTGGGTGCGGCGCACGTTCGCGGGCACGGACGATGCGTGGGACGAGGCCGTTGCGACCCTCCGGGGGCTGACGGCTGCGCTGGCGATGCTGCCGGCCGAAGTCGAGCTGGTGCTCGACCCCGTGCACAGCACGCAGTGCAAGGGCACGGGCTACGTTGTTGACTCGCTGTGGTCAGCGCGGGCGGCGATCGTTGAGACGGATGATTTCGAGAGCTGCGTTCGTCGGGCGGTGGCGTTTGGGAACGACACGGATACCACCGCGGCGATCGCGGGTGGGGTGGCGGGGGCGCGGTATGGGCTAAGTGGGATCCCGTGGAGGTGGCGGCGTGGATTGCGGGGGCGCAAGGAAATCTTGGCTCCGCTGCTGGACATCCCGCTCATTTGACGCCGTCCGCCGCGACAAGTGACAAATTCTCCAGCGAGGGCGCCTCGCTGGAGTAGTGACCCGCGTCAGGTTCGTCGATTGCCCCTCTTGCGCTCACTCAGGAGGAGGAGGCTGCCCGGGAAAACACACTTCGTCTTGACGTGTGCGTACCCGTCAGTGCGCAACGGGAAGACCCAGGCATATGCATGAATCTCTGGTCTGCTCGCCAGATCGAGGCAACCGAGCCAGTCAGTGACCTTTTGCTTCAGCTTCGCGCGATCCACCTGCCTCCCACCACGCGGGTGCTCGAGCGCAACTTCAGACAGTGCGATGTAAGGACTAACAAATACGGCGGCGACGCGCTTGTGCGCCTCGTCAGCGGTCAGTGCCCCCGCATCGTTCCATGCCCGCTCATGCGCCGCCCAAACGATTGGACTCAGACCCCGCGCACGAACGCCGATGGACTGCCAAGCTTGTTTGGCCTCCAACGCATATCCGGTCCGGTTACCCAGCCAAAGATCACACCTGCCGCGCTTGGTGCTGCCCTCCTCCACTTTTTCGGACGGCACAACTCCCCGTTTGGTGGTCGAGTACTCCTCTAGCGCGCACCAGCCCTTCAGGCTCCACGCAGCAGCGGCAAGGACACTCAACGACGCTCTCTCGTTGTACCACCAAGGGTTGTCCTCGAACGCGTGAAGCCTACAGAAGTCGTAGGTTCTCTCTGTCCAGCTCCGCAGTACGGGCTTGAGCCCTTCCAGCCCAGCACCGCGCTTTGCGACGACCTTGCAATCGAAGTCCAATATCCTTCCCCTGTGCTTTTGTTCCATCATTTCATTCGAGCACTACAAGACCTGTCACGGCCCTTGATCACACCGTCTCGTACGGTCACGTATTTGCAAGCAACACCACCTGGACCATCACTATCTCCGTAGCTTCGGGTTGATCGGAAGGATTTCTGGGCGTCTCGATCCTCTAGAGATCCTTCGGCGCGAGCGGACGACCACCCAGCGAGGCGCGACTGAATCCGGGCCGGACAGCGTGGCCCAGGGTTTCCAAGGGGACCGCCTGGCGGTCGAACTGCACCGCGTGATCGGGGCTGTAGTTGACGCAGAAGCCCACGACTCGCCCGTAACACACCACGCCTTCCGGCATGGCCGCCACAGCTTGCTGGACGATGGTTTCAGCACTGTCCGGATCCGGGTACCAGAACAGGCGGCTCCTCGCATTCACCACCCCAGCGATCGTAATCGGACTGGGAATGGACAAGGTGGTCTCCCAAACGACATGCGGCTGGAAAGCCTGCCGATAACCGCGATCATCGCGCGCCCACTGCACGTAACGGCTATCTTCGATTGCGTCGAAGACGACACCCTCGTCCACTTCGAGCGCCGCCGCCAGCTTGCAGGCCAATCCCCGTGACTCTTTAAGGTCACCTGCCAGCATGGCCTCGATGTGGCGGATGCCCTTGGCGACCGTCGAGACGTAGCCCATTCGCCGCGCCAGCTGCGCATTCGTCAGGCCCAGCGCGCGCATTCGCGCCTCCATCAGATCTGCCATTGGCAGATCACCATCAATATTCAGTCGGTACATGTCGCCTCCCTGGCAATCGTCCAATCCCGCGCTAGTACAACCGGCGCACGGCTTGCGCGCTGTACTCCGGATTCTGTGCCTCGGCCGCGCGTCGGGCCTGGTCAGGCGTACCGGCGTGTACTACGACCTTGAACGTCGCGGTGCCGCCGCCCTTGCCACCCATCGTCACTTCCCAGCTTGCCATTGTTCCTCTCCCGGCATGGTTTCAAGTTCAAGAACATATGATTGCTTGCATGTCATGGCATGCGCCGCCCGTAGGTCAGCAGCACGGTCGAGCTGCTCCCTTGGTGGGTCAGGACGTCTTTGGCAATGAAGCTCCAGCCACTGAGCGACATGCCAAAGTGCACGTGATTGATGCGCTGTGGCAAATCCGAGGCCTGGCCGACGTCAACGGAGACCGTAAGGATCCTCAGCCCCGAGGCGATTGCCTGCATGCCGACCTGCAGGTGCGGATTGTCCGTCGGATTGGACAGTAACGAAGGCTGGGCGACCTTCGCACTGGCGGCCATCACCGGGCCGCAGGACATGAGCAAGAGCGCCACGATAAGAAGGCTGTCGCAGGCCTTGTTTCGTCGCATGGTCGTCATCCGCTGTAGTGGGTCAGGTGATGGCCGAAGTCGTCCAATTCCGAATCGCCCATGCCCCGCTCGTCGCCGAATACGTTCTGGTAGTAGTCGTCCTGGAGGCCGCGCTCGAACAGTTCAACACCGCTCCGCAGGTCGTCCAGCGAACCAGCCCAGAGGAGTTCGCACAGACCGACCAGACTTGCATTGCCCGCCTCAAAGTCGATGGCCTTGAGCGCGCTCACCCCATCCAATGCCGTACTGATGGCTTTCACCACAGTTCGGACTTCGTCTGCCTCGCCTTCTCCATCCAGATAGACCAGCAGAAAGCCGTGGCACCGCCAAACGCGGCAGCGTCCTTGATATACAGGCCATGGAAGTACTCGAGCGGAGAACGTTCCGAAACAGTGGTGGGAATCTCAGACTGGATTTGCATGGTATGCCCTTTGGCTGGAGTTACAGGAAGCCAATGCGCCGGGTCGGCAGATGCGCTGCCTTGCCAGACTGCTCGCGCTCGAGCATGGCCTGCAGACGCGCCGGTTCCCGGGATTCCGGCAGCAGCCGCGCCTGCCGGTACACGTTCACGAAGTCGCCCGGGGTCAGAGCCCTGAGCGCGTCCAGGTGCGCGGGCAGCTGCGTGGGTACCTCGACATCGAGTGCCTGCAACAGGTCGGCGAACAGCACGCGCACCTGCGCGGGTGCCAGGTAATCAAAGCCCACCTTGAAATCGAAGCGGCGCGCGCTGGCCACGTCCATCGCATCGACACGGTTGGTGGTGGCCATGAACACACCCTCGAAGCGCTCCATGCAGGTGAGCATCTCGTTGACCATGCTCACCTCCCACTGCTGTGACGCACGCTCGCGGTTGCCGAGCAGGCTGTCCGCCTCGTCAATCAGCAGCGCCGCGCCAGCAGCTTCGGCGTCGCGGAAGGCCGCGGCAATCAACTGCTCGGTCTGGCCGACGTACATCCCCTTCAGCTCCGAGATGCGCTTGACGTGCAGCGGCCGTCCCAGCGAGGCGGCCAGTTGCCGCGCCCACTCCGTCTTGCCGGTACCCGAAGGCCCGTGCAGGCACAGCCGGGCGGAAGGCTGGCCCGCCAGGCCCAGGGCCAGGCTCTGCAGGTCCACATCGGCATTCACGCAATCGGCGCGGTACGGCATGGCGTTGTCGCGCGAGCCGGCCTGCGGGCTTGCGTCCAGCGCTTTCATCGTCTGCAGCGTCAGCGACTGCAGCAAGGCCGCGCCGTCCGCCTCATCGACCGGCGCCAACGTGCGCAACACCGCCGCCAGGCGCTCCAGATGACCGGGCGTCAGGGCCGACTCGCCGCCCAGCCTGTGCAGCACGCGCTCCGGCACCGGCAGGTCGGCGAACAGCTGGGCAATCAACCTGCCCCGCCCTGCGCGGCTGGGCGTGGCCAGCTCGATGACCATGTCGAAGCGGCGCAGATAGGCCGGATCGATCTGGCGCACCGAATTGCTCACCCAGAACGTCGGCCGCGCGTTGTCCTCGAGCACGCCCGTCACCCAGCCCTTGTTGCGGTCACGTGGCGAACTGCGGCGACGTCCCGGAAACGCATCGTCACCGTCGTCGGGAAACACATCCTCCACCTCATCGAACAGCATCATCGTGAGCGGCTGGTGGCGCAGCACTTCCTGGCAGGCGCTGTAGCTGGTCAGCCTGTGCATCGGCGACAGCGGGTCCTTGTCCTCGTCGACCGCAGGCACCTCCATCAGCTGGGCCTCCAGCGCGCCGGCAAGCGCCCGCACAAGTTCGGTCTTGCCCGTCCCCGGTGCACCGTGCAGCAGGACATTGGCCCCGCGGCGGTTCGACGCGAACACCTGTGAGAGATAGCGCTTCAGCAACACGACATCGCTGGCGGCGTGGTCGAAATCCTCGAGCTTCAGCCGCGCCGGCGGCGCAGGGCGAAAGAACTGCCCGAGAATGGCCTCGACCGTGGCTTCGGCCCCGCGCAACACCGCGACCACCGACGGGTTGAAGCGGATGAACATGAAGGGCCTGCTGCAGCCGTGGCGCAGTTCGAAGCCGTTGGTTCGACGCAGCGGATTGTCGCGATGGAACGCTGACAGCACCTCGCGTTCTTCCAGGTCCAGCATGAGCGCAAACAGCTGGGCCGCGCCGTCGTCATCCACTTCACCGCCCAGGTCGATGGCGCGCTGCAGCTCCGGATGGACATTGGCGTGCAGGCCCAGTGATACCAGCGCGCGCTCGGCGGCAGTGAACCGCAGCGCCTTCGCGAGTCCATCGGCAAGCACCTCGGTGGCCGGGGTGCCGAGCGCACGCAGCTCCTCATCGAGCCGCCGCGACTGCATGTCGCAGGCGGCCAGTGACCTGCCGACATCGATGTCCCCGGCATCAACATCGCCACCGATGCCGACAAAGCGCTGAAGCAGGGCCCGGCAGGCACGCAACGCCAGCACGCTCTCCGCTTCGCCACCCGCCACCGCCACGCGCAGCGTGGCCGCAAGCGCACGCACCACCCAGCGCCTGACCTCTACAGAGGGCAACCTGGTCTGCACGTCGTGCGCCGCCTGCGCGGTCATCAGCTCTTCAAACGTCATTCCCTCTCCCCCCTCAGAAATGGACACCGCAAGACGGGCTTTCAGTCCTCTTCGGGATAGTCCGGCGCCGACGGCGGCAGCAGGGCGATGACCTCCAGGCCCTCCTCGAGCTCCTCGATGCCCGCACGCAGCCCGGCCATGGCCAGCGACCAGGCCGCCAGGTTCACCGAACGCGCCGCCACCATCGACCGCGTGGCGCGCTTGGCCGCGGCGAGCACGGCGTCGGCCGCTGCAAACGTATCGCGCAGGGTCTCCAGCGTCGGATGGAACATGGCCACTTCCACAGCCTCGCGCAGCTGCACATTGACGGCGGCGTAGGTCAGCAACACCGTGGGATACGCACGGCGGGAGTGGGCCGACACTCCGTGGGCAAGTAAGACTTGGGCGCAGGCATGGGCCCCGAGAAAGCCGCGGCGCAGCAGCGCGGTCGGGTTGGTGGAACGGCGGGGGGAAGCGGAACGCGACGCAGCGACGGAAGCAACCATGGTCAATCCTCCAGGCGAAAAGTTGATCTGAGGTGAGGCCGCGCAGCGGCCACGGCGCTGAAAGGCGCGACGTGGCGTCGACGACAGCAAGCTGTCGAGTACGGGATCGGATCAGTGGTGGTCCGGCAGACATGCCCGCAGGATCAGGTGGATGCTCAGATCAACGCTTCGTGCGGGGAGTGGAAGGACTTGCCTCCCATCCGTGCCGAAGGACGAATGCTTTACCAGGATTTGGGGACCGCCCTGGAAGTTATTGCTTTAAACCGGCGGTGGTGAATTTGCGGCGCGCACTCTAACTGCAATGTTGCTGGTACGCGAGTACTATTTTCGCGACTGACTGGAAGATGGAATGGGGCGTTCCGCGGCAGATGCACATCATGCAACCGGGGCGTCGCACAAGCTGCGACTAGTGCGCATGACCGGATATTCCGATCGCCTCAGCGGCTCATGTCGACAAACAGCGTGGCGCCCACGGTGGCCCGGGTCAGCGCCACATACAGGGCACGGCGCCATTCCGGCTCGCCCATGCTCGAAGCGTTGCCGCCCAGCACCAGCGCATGCGCGCACTGCTTTCCCTTCGCGCGCGCCACGCTCTCGGCCAGCAGGGATCCCGACGTCATGACCTGCTCGCCCTCGAGCGTATAGCCACCAGTAAAGCGCCGGAGCGAATAGGGGCCGATGGAGTCACCCAAGGGCTTGAGGCCGCTGGTGCCCTGCATGCCGATGACCATCAGGTCCGACAGGTCCAGCCCCTTCCGCAGCAGTTGGGCGATCTCCCGCTCCAACGCTTCCGTCAGGTCCTGCTCGCCACCGCGCAGCTGGCGGACCTCAAGCCCGGAACCTTCAGCCGGGTTGAGGAAGCGGACGCCGCTTGGCGCCACATCGGCCAACTCGGCAGCCAGGCGCGTCGGCGTGCGGTAGTTGTCCAGCACGCGCAGTACGGCATGACCGCGGTGACGCCCGGCAGCGCGTTCCATCAGGTCCTGCTCCGGGTCGCCCACCCATACAAAGTCACCGTCGGGCGCCAAGAGCTTGAGTAGCTGGTCGATGTCTTCGTCCGCAAGATCCTGGCCTTCATCGACGAAGATGCTGTCGTAGAGGAACTCTGCGGGCCATTCAAGCCTCCCAAGCGCCTCCGTCGTCTCCTCCTCGAGCTGTCTCCAGAACACCCAATCGGCCTTTTCCGGGAATCGCAGCTCGATACCCAGCGCTTCGGCCAGGTTGCGGCGCAGGGAAAACCAGGTCTCCACCGTGGCCCCGGGCAGACCGTTCCGATGCAGGTCCGCGAGTGGCCGATTGAAACAGGTCAGCAAGGTGCGCCTGCCGGCCGCCACGGAGCGACGGGCGAGCACCCGCAGGAGTTCCGACTTTCCCGAGCCGGCGCAGGCCTCGATGCGCAGGCGCATCGGCTGCATCTCGAAGTTCTCCAGCACCACGCGCATGGGCCCGGACAGCTGGATGCGCATGCGGTCGGCCAGGGTGCGGTGGCCGTGCAGGCTGGGCACCAGGTCCAAGGCGCCTTCGAGGAAGGAGACGATTGCGGCAACCTTCCCTGGTTCTGGCTCCCCGCCGCCAATCAGCTCCTCGATGACACGGGGCAATCGATCGGCTCGCCCCTGGTCGACCAGGCAGCAGTCGTCCAGCGCAATGTCCTGCACATCCTTGATGCGAACATCCGGAAAGTAGCCCACGCTGATGCAGCCCGTCGGCGGCGGGACGCGACCGCGGTGAAGCTTGCGCAGGAAGCTCTCACGGTTGCGCGCCATCTGCTTGCTGACCGACTTGGTCTGGCCGCCGTACGCCTTGCTCAGCTCCCCGCCTTCGTACTCGACCGAGCCGTTCTTCTGCTCGATCAGCACGACTGCACCGGCCGGTGAAATGACGACAAAGTCGATTTCACCCTGCATGAGTCGGCGCCGGGTCGGGAGCGTCCAGTGACAGCCGTGTATGACCACCCAACTGTCCGGCAACCCTTGACCCAACGCCTCGGCCGTTGGCCATTCGGACGCATTCTCGAAGTCCTGGGGCGAGAGATCGGAGGGAAGCAGTCGTGCCATCTAGGTCTGACTCGTCAGGACGGATCACGCATTGTAGGCGGCACCATCCATCCGATGAGACGTGATTGTCGACAAGACGCTGCGGGCCTTTTATCGGCACGTGCCGCCGCTCTTGCCTCGGCGAGATCAGACGTCCGCCAGCGGAAGCCTGTTGAGCTCTGCCCGCGCTTCACGCCATCGCGGAAAGTGCTCATCCAACAGTGATATGAAGCGCTCGTCGTGCGTCGGCGCGATCAAATGGGCCATTTCGTGCACCAGCACGTACTCCAGCAGGTGCCTGGGCTTCTTGACCAGTTCTGTGTTCAAACGGATGTGGCCGCGGGCATGGTTGCAGCTGCCCCAGCGCGTCTTCATGCGTTGCAGGTAGTAGGCACGCACCTTCACGCCGATCCGAGGCTCCCAGGCACGGATGAGGTCGGGAAGGACCGCATGCAACTGCGCCTTGTGCCACTCGTGCATCACGTCCGCGCGCTTCGCGTCACCACTCCCGGGACGAACCATGAGGGTGATGCGCTTGTGGTCCTGGCGAACGCCAGGCTTGGCGTCCACGTATTGGACATCGAGCAGATAGCGTTGGCCCCAGAGGTAGTGGCTCTCCCGGGTCACGTGGCGCCTTGGTGCCTCGCGCACCTGGGCATGGAACGCCGTCTGCTGCTTCCGGATCCACGAAAGCCGGGTAATGGCATAGGCCCTCAGCACGTCCAAGCGGGTGTGAGAGGGTGCGACCAAGGTCACCCTTCCTTCCGGCGGGTGTACAGACAAGTGGACGTGCTTGACATCCTTGCGCGTCACCGCGATTTCGATGTCGCCCAGCTGCAAGGTGTCCATCAGCGGTATCCGGCCTGGTTCTTGACCAGCTCGAACAACCGCAACATCGCAGCACGGTCGCCATCGACCAGCCCAAGCAAGGTGCTCCGCACGACCTGCTCCTTGATTTGGTTGCCCTTCCAGTCGGCCGGAACACTTTCACGCATTGCAGTATCGATCTGCACTGCCTTGCTGATCAGCTCGCTTTCATGCAAGGTGGCGACCTGGGCAACATGCTTGGCGTCGACGGGCCTGGCCAGGATATCCGGCAGGTTTCGGTAAACTACGATCGCCTCGGGTCGGCCATGCAGCGCCTCCGGCGCCTGCTCACCACCAGACGCATGCGCAGCCAGTTTCCTGGCCAACGCCTCGGCCTGCTTCAGGAACTCTTCGTAGTCCTTCGCGTCGTCATGCGACTGCTGGATCAAATCCTCCAGCAGGCTGGCCATCTCCGTGAAAAAACGCGGGTCGGTCAACCGTTCCTGGATGATGGCCTTGCGGACGTTATTGATAATCCCCTCGGCCACGGCCTTGTTGCTGGCGCCCTTGGCATTCAGCTTCTGCGCGATGGCATCGTGGATACCGGTCTTGACGATCAGGTCGACCAGTGACAGGTCGCCCATGTCACCGAGCGCACGGGCGTCGTCGGCCTTTACGTAACGGTTGAGGAGATCGCGCATGTCACCCTCGAAGGGCTTGACGTCGAATTCCTCTCCGGAATGATTCTTTATGGCGGCGCGCATCTCGGCGTAGAAGGCGACTTCTTTCTCAAGCCGCGCAATTTTGGCGTCGTCGTAGCCGGTACTCGCCAGCTCGCTTCCGATATCCGCCCAGGCCCGCACAAAGGCCGTGACCAGCTTGTAGAAGGAAATGCGCAGCGGCTCGGACTGCTCCAGCGCTTCGGCGTCCTGCGACTCACCGCAGAAGTAGCCGATGAACTGCTCCAGATCCCGCGGCGCTAGAACCGGCTCGCACAAGTGCAGCAGCGCTTCCCGGCTTTCCTCCAGCTTCCTGGTGCCTTCAGCAATCCAGTTCTTCAACGTGACATTGCCATCCTGGCCATCCCTTGAATCTACCTCCAGCTGATCGGAACTGTAGACGGAAATGGCTTCCTGCACCTTGCCGTACAGTTCCTTGAAATCGACGATAAAGCCGAAGTCCTTGTCGTCTCCATCGAGACGGTTGGTACGGCAGATCGCCTGGAACAGGTCGTGGTCGCGGAGGTTGCGATCCAGATAGATGTAGCTGCAGCTGGGCGCGTCGAATCCCGTCAGCAACTTGCTGACCACGATCAACAGCTTGCAGTTGGCCGGCTCGTCCTTGAAGCGCCGCTTCATCTCGGTTTCGTACTTGTCGGTGCTGTCGAACCCATCCAGAACCCAATCCTTGTACGTATCGTACTTGTAGCGGTAATCGCTGCCGGCCGGCTCCTTCGAGTACTGGGACCTGTCGGGCTCGAACGACGTGATGACGCCGACGTGCTTGCCGAACTCCGTGTTCTGGAAAAGCCGGAAGTAGTGGCAAGCGTCGTAGATCTCGTCCGCCACGAGGATTGCGGTGCCGCGGCCGTCGTTGAGGCGGCGGCGCGTGTCGAAATCCTCCAGAATGCTGTTGATGATCCGGTCCTTGCGCTCTTTGGAACTGAGCAGCTCCTCCATCGTGGCCCAACGCTTGCGCAAGGCGGCTTGCTGGAACTTGTTCAGGTGCTTCGTCTTCTTGTCGAAGTAGTCCTTGATCTTCGCCTTGCTGCCCAGTTCCTGCGGCACCTCGCGTGCTTCGTACCTGAGGTCCAAGACCACCTTGTCAGCCACCGCCTCAGGAAACTTGTAGGTGTGGATATAGGTTCCGAAAACTTCGTGGGTGGTCTGCTTGTCCTTGCGCAGCAGCGGCGTGCCGGTGAAGCCGATGAAGATGGCATCGCCCAGCCAGCGCTTCATCTGCTTGTTCATGTCGCCGCCCTGCGTGCGGTGGGCTTCGTCCACGAACACGTAAAAGCGGCCGTGCACTGGTGGCGGCAGGCCTGCAAGGTCCGTGGTATCGAACTTGTGGAGCAGCGCGCACAACAGCCTTGGCGTCGTCGCACCAAGTTTATCCACCAGGTCGGCGCGGGATGTCACGCGCGACGAATCGAGTCCGGCGTTCTTCAGCACCCGGCTGATCTGCTCGTCAAGTTCATCGCGATCGGTGATGACCAGGATGCGTGCAGTCGGATCGTCTTCCAGCAGCCATTTTGCCAGCAGCACCATCAGGATGCTCTTTCCGCTCCCCTGGGTGTGCCAGATAACGCCGCCTTCGCGCTTGCCAGTGCGCTCCTGCGCCGCCTTGATGCCGGCGTACTGGTGCTGACGCGGCACCTTCTTGATACCGCCATCGAAGATCACAAAGTTGTAAAGGAAATCCAGGAGGCGCGCCTTGTCGAACAGCTGCGCCAGTGGGCGGTCCAGAAGGACGCCTGCTTCGCCACTCGCTAACCCAGCCTCATCCTTCCACCGGACGTAGAACTCCTCAAGGCTGCCGACTGTGCCGTAGTAGATCCCTTGGGAATCACTGCCCGCTAGCAACAACTGCGCCGTGCTGAAGAAGCCTTCGTTGAACTGCTTCTCCTGGTTGCTGATCAGCTGGCGGATGCCTTCGGCCATGTCCCGGCTGCTGCGCTTAAGCTCGATGACGGCGATGGCGATGCCGTTGATGTACAACACGATGTCAGGACGACGTACCAAGTCACCGCGTAACGTGACTTCCTCGGCCAGGGCAAAGTCGTTCTTGTCCGGACTGGTCCAGTCAATGAAGTGAACCTTGCGGATTGGCTCGCCAAGGGCCGTCTGCACGTCGGCGCCGTAACGCAGCAGGCTGTAGGTCTTGAGATTGGCGTCGTAGAGAGTGTTGGCGCTGATCTCGGCGGCGGCCAGCAGTTGGCGTAGCGCCTCGGATATCTGCGCGTCGGAATAGCCGCGCTTCTTCAGATTAGCTGAAAGATACTCGGGCTCAATGGAGCGATTGACCTCGCGCCTACCCCAGTCCCCCAGATAGTCGTAGCCCAGGCAATCTACGCGCGTCTTGTCTGTGAACAGTTCGACGACCCGGTTCTGGGTGGTGCGCTCGGCGCGAGGGCGGCTAGGCATTGGCGGCTGCCTCCAGCCTGGCGGGCGACCAAATCGCTTCCGCGAGCGCCATCAACAGCGTGCCTCGCTTGCCCTGTTCCACCCTGGTGAAGTCCGCATAGGCTTCGAACGGCAGCTGATGCTTTTCTCTGAACTGCCGGAACTTCGGCTGGTGTTCGTAGATCGCTTCGCTCAGGCTGGCCGCGTAGAAATTCTGTTGCGCGTAGATCGTCCGCTTGTCGGTGAAAGGCTTGGCCTGGAGGCTGCGGTTGACGTCTTGCGGGAGCAGCAGCAACGAGGCGACATTGTCGCGAACGTCCTCGAACTCCTGCTCGCTCGAGAACATGTCAGCGTACTTGCCAAAATCGTCGGCGAAGATGTGTTCGATGTCGTATGGATTCCTCGTTGAGCGGTCCATCAGGGACGGGAAGTTGTCGCCGCGCCCCGATTGCAGCTCGGTGAAGGCCGTCACCCGCGCCAGCAGATGGTAGATGTACGACTTGCTGTGCTGATTCAGTCCGAAGCCGGCGAGCCCCTTGCGCCACTTCTGGGTCGCACTGCCCTGCATGGTCACGTCGTCATTGACCAGCTCGTTGCGCAGTAGTTGCACGAGCTCCTCCAGACTCTTGCGGCGAATCTTCCGGTTCAGCAGGTGCATCGCGTAGTAGATCGCCGAATAGCCGGTGCGGATGTAGTTGACCTTGCGCCGCATCATCCAGATATCCAGATAGGTCGCCGTCACCGCCAGCTTGCGCCGGACAGTCTGCGGGTCGTCCGCCTCGACCAGCGGCGCGAGCAGCACGGTGTTCTGCAAGGTCAGGCCGTTGCGTGCGTTGTAGTAGATGGCCTCAAGACCGGGCGTGTAAGTCGCGCTGACCTGCTGGATCAGCAACCAGGTTTTGGAAAAAAACCGGAAGCTGTCCTTGACGAAGCCAGCATTGGCATCGGCCTTTCCCAGTCCCAACCGAGCGTGGTTATCCCGCACCCAGCGGTGGAACATGTTGCCGACCAGCTCCCAGTCCTTCTCCGTGGCATTGGCCACGCGCTCGCGGATACTCTCGGCATACTGTGCACGCAGCCAGTCGCGCATGAACTCGCCGTCACGGTCGTGCTGGTGTTCCTGGTTCACGGTGATCAGGTCCAGAACCTGACTGCGCCACGCGGCATTCACCTCGGAGCGCTTGGCCGCATCTGTGATTGGCGCCAGGAGGTAGGCCTTGAGCATGTCCATCGGGCCCAATGGCTTGCCGCGGTCGTTCATCGATTCGAAGATGACGTTAGCGTAGGCATCATTATTGGTGGCGATCTCGATCAGACCGACCTTGCGCATCAGCCAGTAGATGAAATGCGGCAAGCCGTCGCCCAGCTCCTCCACTAGGCCGCTGGCCTCCATCTCCTGGTAGCGGGCATGCATGGTCTGGATGGATTCGTCCTTGTCGTCGGGGACGAAAGGCTTGCCCTCGTACAGCGCGCGGATGATGTCCAGACGCTCCGGGATGTCCAGGTTGAACTTGGCCACGCCCATGTCATCGCTGTAGATCAGCGGCGCCATAGTAGCGGCCACTCCCAGTTTCTTCTCATTGGCGGCGCGGTAGAGGTAGATCAGCAGCAGGGTCAGCGATGTGGTGCGCTGCTGGCCATCGACCAGATAGTTCTTGCCGCTGCGCTGACTGACTATGATGGATCCGAGAAAGTACTCGCCGTAGTCGTTGACCGCGTTGGTTTCATGACCGGACTGGTAGTGGGCGAAGAACTTGGCCTGCAGGTCGTTCAGCAGGTCCTCGATGTTCTTTTTTTCCCACTTGTACTCGCGCTGGTACTCGTCGATGGCGAACGAACGGCCCTGCAGGAGGTCCTGGATGCTGCGGTAGAGCGGTGTGATGGCCGACATGGCTCCTGATCTCCCCTCTTAGACCAGCCGGATCCGGCCGGTCAGCAGTGCCTGCATCATGCCTTGCTTGAGCTGGGCGGTTTTGGCGCGTTGGGTTTCGAGGGCGGTGATTTCGTAATCCAGATCGTCTAGCAGCGCGGCGATAGCAACCTGCTCCTCACGAGTCCTCGGATACGCGATTTCCAGCCTCTCTATATCGCCCATTCCAATATTCCCCTGCGAAGATGAATTAGTTAGCAAGAGAACCTGCTTTTCAACAAACCCGCTTTGAAGCTGGCGATATACGAATCTTGCCGATAATTGTGGGGCTACCCGAATGAGCGCAATCGGCGACCAAATATTGAACTCAATCTCTGTCTCGACTAACGCAACCATTCCAACAGATGCAGCCTTACCAAACAAAATGTCACCCTTTCGTGGCCGACACTTCCTTGAGAACTCGCGATGATCGCCGTCTGAGATGTAGCGCAGATCAGTCCAATCAATCTTGCCGTCAACCAAGTTATTGACCGAAAGGAAAGGGACACCACGATCTATAAATTTTGGCGTGAGATGCGGTCCATCTGTGACAGGAGATTCCAGAAGACGGCCGAGCTGCTTCACCTCCCACTCCCCACTGAATCCCGGCAGGCGGCGCTTGCCGGTGAGCAGTTCCTGCATCGCGCCTTGCTTGATGGCGCGTTTCTTGGCGATCAGCGCGTCCTGCGCGCCTAACAGCGCATCCACGTCGCTGAGGGCGGTGGCGATGGCGATTTGCTCTGGCTTCGGCGGTTTCGCAAGAAAAGTCGCGGATAGAGAGCGCCCGTTGATGAGTGCCCGCGTCGTATAGCTTGCGCGAGTGGTCACTTGTTGTCGGAAGTAGCGTGGCGAGAAGCAGTACGACTTAAACTCGTCCACCAACGCATCTACTGTCGGGCGGGCCCGTAGAACAAAGCCACTGAAAACCGTTTGCTCGGCTTCACCGAGCAGCACAGACGCGACACCGATCTCATCGATAGTCTCTGAGGTTCTCGTGAAGAACACGTCTCCCCTGCAAACTTCGTAGGCCTTGAGCTCCGCCTTGCTGACCTCAACTCGGCCGCGCAGCTCTTCAACATGTAAGGCCGTACGGCCAAAGACATCCATGTAGTTGACGATTGGAGTTCCATGCCCGAAGAAGTGCTTTGCTTTGTTCAGTCCGTTCTTGAACGTGAAAAAGTCACCGACCAGAACAGCATCCCACTCTTCTAGAATAGACCCCACTTCGGTCTGCTTATAGCCCGCCCTCAATTCCACGCGAACCCCATCTTCGCCAGATGCCCGGCCACCTTGGCTTCAAGTTCCTTCACCTGCTCTGCCAACTGCGGCAACGGCGTGTCGTAGCGCTCCGCCAGTTCCTTCACCCGCCGCGTCAGCGTCTGCGATACCCGCTCCACTTCGCCGTGTAGGGCAGAGGACAGCGCCGCCAGCCACTTGTCGTCGACCACCAGCGTCTGGATTTCGTCTTTCGTGAGCTTCGGATACTTGGCGAAGGCCTTGGCATCCAGCTCCGCCTCCAGCGCCTTGAGCTGCTTCTTCAACTCCGCTTCATGCTCCGACAGCGTTGACCACTGCTTGAGCGCGACCAGTTCGTCAGCGTCGTCCTTGGACTTGCCGATCTGCTTGATGCGCTTCTTCACCTCGGCCGCGTTGAGCTTGTCGAGGGTGGCGAACAAGCCGTCTTCGCCGCCATGCTCTTCTTCCAACGCCTCCAGCGCGCTACTGGCGATGTCCAGCGCGGCGCTGGCGTCGCCCACGGCTTTCTGCTCGGCCGCGAAGTAGCGCGCCACGATCAGCGGCTTTGGCACCAGGTCGCAGATCCAGCCCTTGGCCTTGCCCTTCTTGTTGGTTTCGACCACGGGCTCAACCTTCCAGCCATCCGCAGACAGCAGGTAGGCATCGTCCTGCATCGTCTGCGCCCAGTAGTCCATCAGGTGCTGGTAGATGACATAAGCGTCCAGCAGCGGTGCCTGGGCGTAGGCGGCCAGCAGACTTTCGGACACGGTGTGGATGAACTGCTTGGGATGGCCGCCCTGGCCGAAGCCGGTCAGGTCTGGCCGAGTCGCCTTGGACCAGCGGGCATGCAGTTCAGTCGCGGTGGCCTGAAACGCCTTGAACTCGGCGTGGCCCAGGAGGGCCGGCTTCACTTCCGCCTGCGGCAGCCTGAGCTGCAGATAGCCGGAGCGACCTGCGCTTTGGAACACGGTTTCCCGCAGCCTGGGCATCTTCTCCCAGTAGGCCTGCAGCGCATCCACATCGCGCTGCGGGATGCCACCGAGCAGGTGGCCTTCGATGTCCTGCAGGTCTTCGGCGGCGCTGGCGTCGATGTAGCGCGGCAGATTGAGGTTATAGGCGTTCTTCGCGCTGCGGATCTCGTCGAAGCCGACCATGCGCGCGTACCCGGGCACATCCTGCGCCTTGCGGAAGGTGTCCACGATGCGGTGGATGTCCTGCTCGCGCAGCCGGTTCTTGTTGCCGTCCTTCAGGAAACCCTTGCTGGCATCGATCATGAAGATGCCGCGGCGGGCGCTGGCGTTGTCCTTGTCGATCACCAGGATGCAGGCCGGGATGCCAGTGCCGTAGAACAGGTTGGCCGGCAGCCCGACGATGCCAGTCAGGTAGCCGCTATCGACCAGGTTGCGGCGGATGGCGGCCTCGGCATTGCCACGGAACAACACGCCGTGCGGCAGAATGCAGGCGCCCTTGCCGCTGGCCTAGAGGCTGCGGACGATGTGCAGCAAGTAGGCGTAATCCCCCTGCTTGGCCGGCGGCACGCCCCAGCCAAAGCGCTGAAACGGGTCCCCGTCCGGGGTCAGCCCGGAGCTCCAGGCCTTGTCCGAGAACGGCGGATTGGCGACCACGTAGTCAAAGGTCTTGAGCCGGTCGCCGTCCTTGTACTTCGGTTCGGCCAAGGTGTTGCCCGACTGCACGGAGGCGTCCGGGAAGTTGTGCAGGATCATGTTCATGCGGGCCAGACCGGCGGTGGTAGCCGAGATCTCCTGCCCGTAGAGGGTGATCTGCTTTCCTGCTTCGGCCGCCACTTTCAGCAACAGCGAACCGGAGCCGCAGGTGGGGTCGTACGCCGTGGTCTGGCGGTTGGTGTTGTGCGTGCCGATGCCGATCAGCTGGGCCATCGTGCGGCTGACTTCCGCCGGGGTGTAGAACTGCCCCTTGCTCTTGCCCGAGTCCTGGGCGAAGTGGCGCATCAGGTACTCGTAGGCATCGCCGAGGATGTCGTCGTGCTCGGCGCGGTTATCGGAGAAATCCAGCTTCGGGTTTTCGAAGATGGCGACCAGATTCGTCAGCGTGTCCTGACGGTCCTTGCCCTCGCCCAGCTTCTTGGGGTCGTTGAAGTCCGGGAAGTCGCTGTGCGACAGGCTGCTGCTGTTGGCCTCGATCAACGGCTGGATGATCTGTGTATTGATCCGGTCGCCGATGTCCGGCTTGCCCTTCAGGGCCTTCATGTCCTCGAAGCTGGCACCGGCTGGGATGACCAGCGGCGCATCTTCGTCGCCAGCGTACTTGTCGCTGACGTATTTGATGAACAGCATGAAGAGCACGTAGTCCTTGTACTCGGACGGCTCCATGCCACCGCGCAGTTCGTCACAGGAGGCCCAGAGGGAAGAATAGAGGTCGGATTTCTTGATTGCCATTCGGTTCTACAAATTGAAGGATGATTGACTGAGCACAGCCGTGTGCAATGGGGAGTTACGTAGCCTCACTGACCTGTTGCCGATTCCAGGCGGGAAATCACAATCTGCTTCTCGCCATTTTGCGTATTTCGTGACTTCGGCGTGATGGCCAGACCACGCGTCTGTTCCCAATAGTCGACTCCTGGATCAAACATGATCCGCAGCACGCGACCATCATCTAAGTAAACGCTCAAGGTGCGTTGGTGGGGTGCATTGCGGCGAGACACTTCAACGGTGACGACCTTGAAGCCTGGCAGGCTTGCCTTCAGGTCGCGGTCGCGCTCCAAGTCGCTTTGCCAATCCCCATAACCCGAGTGTTGGCCGGGAGGTCTATCCATCACGGACATACTGACGATCTTGACCTCGCGATCGGCCGGGCGCGAATGTCCCACCACGCCCTTGACCAGTGTCGCAAATGCTCCCGCGCTGCTACGACTGCGAAAGTAGCGATCGCCGTACTCGACCCGCATGACGCTCTCATTGAGCATGCTGGGCAATGCCGGGTCGAGCTCGGCAAGCATGGGCAGAAAGAGCGCGTCGAAGAATTCCTTTGCCGCCAAGGGCGGATGCGGGTCGATCACCGTCATGGCAGCGTTGCCACCGCTGCGAAGCTCGCTCTCCAGCGCAGGTGTGTCCAGCCATTCCACTCCGGGGAAGTCCGGATATTGGCCACGAACGTGGATGCCCGTTTCTCGCTCGGATACCCAGGCGAAGAAGCCGCCTCGCGTCTCAACGAGCACCTGCGGCAGGAACTCCCCGTCCGGTTCGTCCCAAAGACCGATCTGCGAGAAGACACCAGCCTCGCGCAGGATGGCGCAGCGGCGACGGAAAGTCGGTTCAGACTGGAATCGCTCGCGCGAGACAACGAGCCTGCGCGCCACCGCCGGATAACGGTCATGCACACGCCGGGCAACTATCATCAACGGCGAAGTTTCGGTCGCTTGTTCTTCGCCTGAATCGTAAAAGGCAATGGACGCTTGGCTCGCGGTTGCCAACGTGGCGACGACGGCATCCTGCAAGCTCCTCACCTCCCAGGCGGCATTACTGCCGAGACAGTCCTTCGCACCGTCGGGCACCAGAAGTGAACCCTTGAACTGCCCGCCGAACACCCGGGTTACGGCATGGCGATCCAGCTCGCCGGCCACATCCCGGGTGTCATGCGCCAGCAGGCATTCCGGGCAGGTCGAGTCACAGTTCGCGGGGCACTTGCACGCCTCAGCTATGGCATCGGAAAGCAGTTCTTCGGCCTGTCCTTCCAGACCGGAGACATACCCGGCACCACCCGAGGCCGTGTCGTATACCAGGACTGCCAAACCTCTGTTGCCGCGGAGCAACACCTTCTGGGTGGCAAACCCGATCTCGCGCGAGTCAATGCCCAACCGCTTGGCAATTACCTTGCGGAGCAGGACGGCCAGCGTGGACGCGACGGCCGACTCCTGCAGGGGACTGCCATCTATCCCTGGCACCAGCACATACTCAAGGACATCAGTACGCGTTGTTGCCCCGAGAGCACCCAGATGTTTGACCATCCAGGGGTTATCGATAGCAGCCTGACAGGATTTATTCGTGAACGGCTGCCTGTGGGGAGTCGTCCCGTTCCGGGCCGGCTGGACCCGACCTGGAGTGGACCAGCCGCAGCCCAGGCACAGTGTGAAGCCGCTATGGGCCTGGCCGAACGTCTGGTGATAGACCTCCGAGGAACGGCCGACACGAACCCAACCCATCTGGTTGCGCAACATCCGCCGAAGGGCATAGCTCCCATCCCGGTTGCGGAGGCTGAACAATGGCATTTCACCGGGAACATACGTTGGACGCGAGATGTCATCGTTGGGCTTCGAGCCTAGGGGCACAACGAAGCCGGCAGGAACGATGTACTCGAAGCTGCTACGTGCACCATCCTCAACCGCGTGCCCACACGCTGAGCAGGCTTCGGGGCAAACCGGACTGTCAGTGACCTCGCTGCATTCCCGACAGAGCAAGCGCCAGCGCAGATTCTGGATCTCGCTTGCGGCACCGGCGTCCGCGGGACGCCGCCAATTCATTGTCAGGCCACCGACCGCATAGACAGCGCCGCCCACGACGACGTTGGCACCGGGCTGATACTCGCGTAGTGCGACAGGCAGTTCACGGCTAAGAGCGCGGTTGCCCATGGCCTTCCGATCGCTCTCCTTGCCCTTGGCCTTGCCGTTCCCCTGGACGATGATCAATTCGCGAACGTCAACCGGGAATCCACGCGCAGGCAACACCCCTCGTATCGTCAATAGTTGCAACAGGTACTCATCACAAAGCCGGATCAACCGATAGGTCAGCGCCTTTTTTGCGGCATCGTTTGCGGTCACCTCATCCCATTGGCGCTTGGCCGCATCCCACTCCACGCGCCAGCCAGACGCTGCGGCTTCAAACGATTCTCGGGCTGTGTCGAGCAAGACCTCCAGCTCAACGTCGACAAGACTGGAGCGATCCAGCAGACTCCTGATCTGTCTCCGCTTGGCCTCGGAATAGCTCTGCGGCTGCTGCAGGAACGCCATCAGACGCTGGTAGATCGAGTTGTCCCAGTGATCCTCACCAGGCTGCCCCTGGATAGTCGGGGCGCTGATACCAAAAAATCCTCCAGCCTTCATACCCAACGCCCCGTGTGCGGTACCTTCCTCCATCAGGAAGTCGCGCAGCAGCCAAGCATTGAGGTGGCGCTGGACGATCACCGGGCTACCGAGTTGCACGACCGGGGGACTGATCGTGGACGAGAGGAACTTGTCCGGGGCATTGAAAATGGCGAGCGAGCGTGGCTCTGCTCTGCACACGGTGTACGCAAGCGCCCGTGTTTCACCCCGGCGGCCAGCACGACCAGCACGCTGCAGGTAGTTGGCCACGGTGGGCGGTGGGTTCGCCATGGCAACCACGGCCAGACTGCCAATGTCCACACCCATCTCCATGGTCGTGGAACAACTCAGCACGTTGAGCGCTCCTGACTGGAATTGACTGGTGAGTTCATCCAGCCTGGCCTGGTCGATCTGCGCCGAATGCTCACGGGCCGCATAGAACTCAGTGCCGGTCAATGCACGATCCAAGGCTTCCGGCCAAAGGCCAAGCGCTTGAAGCAGATGGCCCGCCTTCTTGCCGGACAACCAGGATTCGCGCTCGCCGGCCGGAACGGATTGTCCATCACGCTCCCAGAGCACATGAGGAGGAACCGGCAATGTGACCGGCTGGCAGCTGACGGGAGATACGTCACCTTGGTGATAGGGCGACACGCCCCGCAAGGTGGTATCAAGCAGCCGCCGGGTCACTGGACAGAGCCAGAGCTGCGTCGGGCGAGCCAACTCAACCGTCGCCCAGTTGAGAAAATGGCCTGGCTGATCGCCTTTCGTCAGGTGTCCGCTCGCCAGAAGGCTTGATTTGGCAGCTTGCAGTACATCGCTGATTTGCAGGTCACGGACCGCAGGAAACGCCGCGCGCAACAGGCGGGGCAGGCGCGAGCGCCCCCCGGCTCCGGTGTCCGGATTCAGTCTTGGCCAGAGATATCTCTGACTTTCGCCTGTCCCGATCTCGTCAACAAGGAATTTGCGACTGAACCGGGTTCCGATCCAGTCCTTCTCGTCGTTAGTCAGTTCGACGCACGCGTTCTCGCGGACAACAAAGTCGAGGTAGATCTTGAGGAAATCCTTCCAATCCTTGAGGCTGCCGTCGATCTCTACCCACGCACGCGGCAGTTGCCCTGCCCGGATACGTTCAATGCCCGGATACCTGAGCGACACAAGCCCCAGCGTCTCGAGCGAATTGGTCCGCTTTGGCCTTCGGTACAGCTCCCGCAACAACAGTAGCCTGGCCACTCTGTCCTGTTCAACAGCACCCATGAGGTCAGAAAAGTAGGGGGTAATTGCACTCTCAACTGCGCGCTTTTGCGCTAAGGCATCCTGAACTTCCAGCCAAGCAATCGAGCCCTGTCCAGCAAGCGCTCCTTCAACCCCGCGAAGACTGTTTTCCAGAAGATTTCGCCTACTTTCGTTCTGGTTCTTTTCCACCTCGGCCACAAGCCGCTCACGCTCATCCGCGTAGACCTCGCGATCTTCCTCGGAGAGCGGCCTGGGCAGCATTTCAGGAACCACGTAGCGGATGTAGTCGCGCAATGCGCCGTCGTACAAACGCGCCGCGCCGCGAGCAGTTCCTTGCCGGCTATCTGTAAACATGAGCAGCCGCCGGCCTTCCATCAGCACACCGTCTCCCATCGCCTTAGGGTCTGGTGGCGCAGCCGACAGCAGTTCAGGAACAACGTTACTCAGTGAAAAGGGTGCAGCCAGCCGAATGGATCGCCTGGCTTTATCTGGATTTTCATTTGAACTGCCGCAACGCGGGCATCGACAAGAGCGATTTGCCTCGTCCCCATACCCCTGACTCGTGGGGCTGTAGGGATTCCAGACAACGCCTGCAAAAGCGATCTCACCGTCCAGCGCGGCAATCTCTCCGCTGACAGGGTTGAATCGGGCATCCCCTACGTCAACCTTGGCGATGTTGTCCTCCAGACTGGAGAGGATGACCTGCTTGTATTTTGCTGCCTCTGCCGGCTCATCCTCCGTAGCCTCTGCATCGGCGAGAAACTCGTCCTCATCATCGTGCATTCCTTTGACGTACTTGCGATCGGAAGACAGGACGCCCCGCAGAGCGGTTCCACCACAGTCATTGCACAGCGAAACTTCAAGTACGAGCGAGCCACAATGCGCGCAGCTGCCCTGGATCTCACCGAAGAGGGCACCGTGTCGCCAATCCTCGAGAGCCGCCGGCGCTCTGCCCGAGCAGCTGGGATTGACGCAGGCCCAGATGCCATCGATGGTCTTCTGGAAAAGGTGAGCCCTGATGGGAAGAAATCGGCCATCCGAATGCGGCGCGTCTTCCTGTTTGCCTGACGATGCCACGTCCACCCAGCGCGCTGCTTCCTGCATTGACGACAGTCCGGAGTGCTCCTGGATCTCGCTCAGGGTGGCAGCAGATCGCTCGATCAACAGGTTTCTTGTTGCCATGGCAACCGGGGAAGAGCGAAGCGCTGAAACAAGCTCCTCCGCATCACTGCATTGCTGATTGCACAGCGCTTCAAGTTCTTCGAGGCTCGGAGCGTTGCCACCAACAGGCTCAAGCGAAGGAATTTCCCTGTATCCGCGAATAACATCGACGCTCTCCTCTTCGCACCCGGCCACATCCGCAAGGAATCGCCTCAGTGCCTTTGTGGACTCCTCGCTCTGGTCGCCGATGGTTGCGGAGGTTGCAATGAACCGAACTTCGCGCGGCTGCACCTTGAAGGCCTGCAACGTGCGGCGCAGAAGCAGGGTCAGTTCGGCGGCCTGGCTGCCGGTGTACGAGTGCGCCTCGTCAATGACGACCCAGCGCAGCTTGCCGGCGGATCTCTCCAGAATTGGGCGGTCCTGCGGACGGACAAGCATCAACTCCAGCATCGTCGTATTGGTGATCAACAACGGCGGGGGGCTCTCCCGTAGCCGCTCCCGGTCAGGCACTTCCGCTGCAGGAAATGCCGCCCTACTGGCTGTCGGAAGGGCATCCTTCATGTCACCGTTGTAAAGCGCGAACCGGTGACGACCTTCCTGCGCTTCGAGCCAGGCAACAAGCCGCTCCTTCTGGCTCCTGATCAGCGCGTTAAGTGGATAGATAAAAAGGGCTTGGACCCCTTCCAGAGTGGATTTGGAACCAACCGACTGCTCGCACAGGTCGTTCAGGATCGGAAACAGGAATGATTCCGTCTTGCCGGCGCCGGTTCCGGCAGAGACCAGAATGGACTTCCCGGCTTTTGTGGATTCCAGCGCCGAGAGCTGGTGGGTGAAGAGCTTGCGATCCCTGGGAAAGTGGTAGTCGCCCGACGCGCGTTCCAGCGACTCAACGAACCCCGGCTGAAGAATTCCGGCGGCTTGCAGATCACCGACCGTCTGATCTCCGCCTTGCCACCGGTACATACACTCAATCAAGGGGTCACCAAGGATGGCACCAGGGCTCCCTGGATAGGCGGAAAGACGATCCCCAAGCCAATCACGAAGGCCCACGTCTGCTGGTCGCAGCATGCTCAACATTGCGTCCGCCAGCCTCGCCGGGATTCGATCGAGGAGCGGATGGATTTTCAGGTTTTCGTAGGTCTTCACAAGGTTCCTTCAAGCAGCGATAGCGCAACGCAGTAAGCGTCATCGAACTGAACGGGATCAATCATGTGTCGCGCGAAGAGAAAGTCGTCCCTGAGTCCAGGCTCAGGCTCGACTCCGCGCGACATCAGAATTGCGAGCTCATAGGGCGCGAGAAGGTGGGTTCGGAACAGATCTATGTCAGCCGGAAGCCTCTGAGGTCGACGCCGCGCCTGATCGAACAGGTTGTGCGCTTCAATTGTCATCCAGATAGCCTCTGCCGCCTCGCCAACATCAGGAACTCGAAGTTGGTAATCGCGACCCGATGCACTGCACCAGTCGATCACCCGCTCCTGCCATCCTTCAAGCCACGCGGGATGGCAGAGGCGCAAAGTGGGGGACTTCATCAGTCGACTTGGAACAGACAAGCCGTCTTGACCCATAAGTCGATGGATTTCATCCAGCGCGCCATTCCCCAGCTGATGGCCCGCCCACGCACGGAGCATCTCGAGTTCGCGGTGAGTGACCCGATGCCAAAAGAGAGGCACATCGTCCAAGGCCCAGCGCAGGCCCTGCTCGGCTTGAATCTGTCCTCTTAGCCTTGCCAACGCCAGCATGCGCATGGCCAGTTCTGGATTCGCTGCCAGGACCAGGAACGGATCCAACCATCGCAGTTCGAACTGAAACTCCCCCATCCATTGAAGGCAGGCATCAATCTCACTGGACGCGACGCCATCATGCGTGCTGTCAGTCCACTGCCTGTACAGGTCTACGAGCTCGGTTTCCCGTTCCGATTCGTTCGTGATCTCGATCGCAGCGTGGAAGCACCGCTTTTGAACCTGATCGTTCCTTTCGGCCGAAACCAGGCACGGGGCGGCTTGATGCGTCGTATCGACGGCAAGGTAGGTCGATGCGCTGTCAAGCCATTCTGGAATCGCCCAATTTTCCGGGTCAATGCGTTCCAGCTGCACGATGTCAGACTGGACGTCATTAGCCGGAACCATACGTTTCAATTCGAGCAAGATGTCCGGCGCAGCTCCTTCAACGGTCAGGACGCTGCCATTCCTTTTGATCCTGTATTCGTCGATCTCAAGTTTGGGGCCATTCTGGAATTGCACAACGAGCGCGTGCGTTCGCCCCCGCGGATGAAACGAGAGGGCCTTACGGTAGCCCTTGACTCGCTCATCGGAAAGGTAGAGCTTCCCGCCCTGCAAACCAATCGCATAAGCCGCGGTCCAGTGGTCACTTTTGCGACTAACCTCGATGCTGTCATGAAGATCAGAGGATGCTACAAAACCATCAGCGACCCGTGAGCTGACTTTGCTCGTACCGACATGAACCTCTTCTCCTGTTGCCACGCTCGAAAACGAGGTCAACATTGACCGCTTGAACGTGATTCCTATCTCGGAACCTTCGGCTATAACAGTGACGTCCAGCTTTGAATCCTGGCCAAATTCGAGTATGTAATTTCCCTCCGGATTTGGAGCATGGCCCTTGACTTCAAGGTTCCCGGGAATACTGAACGAAACCGATCTATTAGTGATTGTCGGCCGAAATTCTTCGGGTAGCACAAACACTCTTCGACGTTCTGCAAGCACATCGCCGTCGGTTGATACCAGTCGGAACGACAGATGTCCTGTTTCCGTTCGTACCGGCCGAGTATTCCACTCCTGCTCTCCCGCCTTTCGCCACTCGATCCGCCCAGAAAGGGCTCCGGAACGACGGGCGATTGGATCTCCCAGGAACACTGCGGAGAACTTGTGCGTCTGGAAAGCGGGAGTCTTGCCTTTAAAGTCGAGGTAGACCTGAGGTCCGTCGTATCCCGCGTGGATCAGTGCCAACTCGCCATCCGCATCAATGACCTGCGCCCTTCCGGTCACTTTCCAGAGCGCCTTGCTCACACCTTGCAGCGACAGGCGCTCGCCGGTTTTCACGGCATCGCCCGTTACTTCAGTCCCTTCTGCCACGGCTACCAGCAGTTCTGAGGTGCGCAGCCGCACGGGCGCATCGGCCTTGTACACGTACTCGCCCCTGCGTGGTTCAAACACCCAGGTTGCACTTTCTCCCAGAGGCTCACCCCGCGCGCACTCTAAGGGCAGATACCTCCCATCAACATCCTGCCGGACGAGCGAGATACGTTGGCTTACCTTGCCGACCAGAACCTCTTCAACGTCCCTCGGCAGCCTGTACGAGCCATCCTTTTGTAGTTGGAGACGGAAGGCTTCGCCTACCGGTTCTTGTTCTTGCCCCATCGCGTACTGGATCAAGAGCATCTGGCGATTCTCATCTGGCAATTCGATGCCTTCGCTGGGGACCACTGCGCGCGCTTTCATGGACCAGATGCCGTCGCTGCAAGAAAGTATCCGATCGACGGCCAAGGCATCGCCACCAACAGCGGCGGTGGCGACGCCGAGAAGCTCTGTGACGATTTCTCGTGCGGTACTTTCTTCTACCCTGAAAGGCAACTCCCTGCTCCAATTCGGAAGTTCCCACAGCGGAGCCAGCGGACCACTCGTCCATTTGGCTCGTTCAGTTAACCGAACGACCGCGTCAACCAAGTCTGCGCACAATTTGGGGAGGTGGCCTGCCTCCTGGTAAGCCTTCCTTAGCTTGCCGTTATCAACAGCCTCCGAAATCAGCTTGGAGGCTTCCGATTGAAGATTGTCGCTGCCAAGTGCGCGCCCTCTCACAAGCTCATCCAAGACGCCTCGAAGCGTCCTGCCCCGTCTCAGCATCCCACTTGGGAGGCCCGCTTGAGAAATAATCGTTTGGAGGAGGAGTACTGCACCTCTATCACCTTTGATAACGGGCACTCGGTACCGGTTTAAGCTCAGCTCCATCAGCGTGCGGAACCTTGCCTGACTGTACGGGGTGGTGCCGTAGAGTCGGTCGATTTCCGCCCCACAATCCGCCCATGACGGCACGCCGCCTTCTTCGTAGCTCGAAGCGAATCTAGCTGCTGCTACGGGCGCTAGCGCATGAATTTTCTGCTCATCGATCGCAAGAGGGTGGTTGAGCAACACCTCAAGACCAGACAGATGCCCCATATCAACCTGATATTGGTAAAGCGGCCGCCCATCAATGGGTTCGCGCCCCAACCTCTCTACTGCCATCACGCCCCCTGTCATACAGCCTTTGCGACGCCCCCTGCGCCACATTCAACTCTTCGACACTAGCTCACATCTTTCTCACTGGCGGCGACGGCCAGATTGTCCAACGTCCCTGGCACGTACTCCACTAGGTCCTCGATTCGGCAACCGAAGTACCCAGTTCACTGCACCGCCATTCCCGACACCCCCACCTGCTCGGACTTCTCCGTGACCTGGCGTAAGGAGATGGCACCCCAGTGGCGGCGCCAGCACAGCACCAGCGTGGACGCGACCTTCGATGCCGACCTGCTAACGGAGTCCCACTTCATCTGCCAACAGCACGCCGCGGGACGGCGGGTTGTTGCAGGCAAAGAGTGCGGGATCGACCTGGTGAGGGTTGAGATCCACCTGCGAATTGACCAGGGTCGTGTCCAGCGCGTCGACCGAGTCCCCACCGACATGGCTGGTCAGCATCCACGCGTAATACTGCGACTGATAAGGCGTTACAGCGACTGCGTTTTCCAAACCATTCTCCGAATCACAAGTGAATTCGATTGTTGTCATGCAGCGGCGTCGTACAGTCCCGCCACGTCAATCAGCACCCGCGCCCCGGCATCCCGCCAATGCTCCGGATGACAGGTAAACAGCAGGATCTGGTGCCTTAGCGAGGCGTCGTGCAGGATCCGCTTCATCTGCTGCCGCCGCGCCTCGTCGCTGTGCACCAGCGCATCGTCCAGCACGATCAACGTCGGCTGGCCGGCCTCCTTCAACAGGTCCGCATAGGCAAAGCGGGCAATCACCCCCAGCTGCTCGCGGGTGCCATGACTGTGCTGCTCGAAACCCAGCGCCGCATTGTCCCGTGCGATCGAACTGGGGCGCAGCTTGTCGATGTCCACCGTCACCTGGTTGGCCGGGAACAGCTGCCGCAGGTAGTGGTCCAGCTTGACCCGCAGCGGCGCATACAGGCGCTGTATCGCCTCCTCTTGCCGGGCGCCCAGACGGCTGCACAACAGGCCCAGCGCATCGGCACGCAACCGGTAGTGCGCCAGGCGCTTGCCCAGGTTCTCGACCTCGATTTCCGCGCCCGCCAGCTTTTCATCCAGGCCGTCGGCACCCAGCGTTTCCAGCTTGGCCCTCGCCGCCGTAATTGCCTCGTGCAGCGTGCTGCGCTGCTTGTTGACCAGATCGATCGCCAGTTGCAGACGCTGCACGTCCGCTTCCAGGTCCTCCGGCCGCAGCGCTGCAAGCTTGGCCTCGGCCGCGCCGATCTTTTCCTGCAAGCCATCACGGCGGGCAACGGCCTCCAGCAACTCGCGCGCCGCTGACTGCGCTGCGCTGTCCGCGGCCTCGCCTTCCAGCCGGTCCGTCGCCGCCTTGATCCGCCCCTGCAGGCCTTCGCACTCCAGGCCAGCTTCTACAATGCTGCGGCGGTTGAGCTCGAACTGTTCCTCGCAGGCCGTCAGCGCAACCTCGGCTTCTTCCCTGGCATGCCTCGCATCGTCCAGCGACAGCTCGACCTGCAGCTCCGGCAACCGGGCCAGCACCTGCTGCTGGTCCTGCTGACGCCCGCGCAGGTCCGCCAGCCTGGCCTGCCAGGCCGAGACCTCCGAACCGCCGAGCAGCGCGCTGCACTCCACGTCCTTCAACTCGATCTCGCGCTCCAGCTCCTGGTGCCGGCTGCAGCGGGCCTGCGCTTCGGCCAGACCGGACACGCCGAGGCTGGCGCCCAGCGTGGTCAGTGCGTCCTCAAGGCGGCTGGACTGCTCCGCCAGCCTGGCGATGTCTTCACCGCCGGGCGCGATCTCGATTTCGCCCAGCCCCGGCAGATGCAGGGTCAGCGGATCGGTGATCAGCAGGCTGCCCGTACCTTCGAGCACGCCGCTGGTGCCAAGGTCGATGCGCTGGCCTTCGCCCAACCGGAACACCACGCGCGTGGCAATGGCCTCGCGCTGGATGCGGGTCTCGCGCAGCTCGCGGTCGAGCTGCTCGAACCGGGCGAGGTCCGCCGTGGACAGGCGCACCGCGCCGGACTGCTCGCGCAGCCCCACCAGCGCGGCCTGAAACGCCTGGGCCTTGGCCAGCGTGCCGTCGACGGCAACGATGTCGTCCCCACAGCGCTGGATTTCGGCCTGCAGGGACAGACGCTGCTGGCATGCCTGGGCGGCCTCGTGCTGCTGGCGCGCAGCACCAAGGGCCGCGCGTGCCGTGCTCCGGTTTTCGTCCGCGCGCTGCATCGCTTGCGTCTCGTGGTTCTGTTGTTCGCGCAACTGCTTCAGTGTCGTGCGCTGGGCGGCCAGCAGTGCCAGCTCCCTGGTCCGGTCCTCGGCCTGCGTATGCAGGCTGGTGATGCGTGCGTTGAGCTCGCGCAATCTCTGGCGACTGGCGTCCAGATCGCGCTGCTGCGGCTGCAGCTCGGCAAGCTGCGACTCGGCCGCGCGCCTTTCGCGCTCCAAGCTTTCCCAATGCCGCTCGGCCGTCAGCCGGCCCTGTTCGGCCAGGTCGCGGCTCAGGCGGTCGGTCAGTGTCTGGTATTCGCGGCTGGTTGCCAGCAAGGCATCGCGGCGCTCGGCAGAGGCGGCGAGCGCCTTCTCGGCGGCATCCAGGATGCCGGTGGATCTTCCCGTCGCGGTGCGCAGCTTGCCCAGCTCGGCGCGCAAGGCCACGGCAAGCCTTCCGCCTGACGTGCTTGCGATGTCGCCCATAATGCTTTTGAGGCGCTCGGCGAGGGACGCTTCTGCGTGCGTCACCGGCTCTTCCAACGCCGAAGCCGAGCCTTGCTCGATCCACAGCAGGCCGGGAATGCCGCGCGTTGCCGCACGGCTCGCGCCTGCGCCCGACAGCCCGAACCCAAGCCGGCTGGCAAGCTGCTTGTCGGCATCGCCACCCTCCCAACTCTCGGTGCCGATGGTCAGGCGTGCACGCGGCCTGACGAGGAAGGTCTTGCTGGCCTGGCACTCCTGCCCCAGTAGACTGAATTCGGCCTCGACGGTTGGCGCCGCATTGCCCGCGCCAACCGGCGAAAGCAGACTGGTGAATTCCCCACCACCGGTGTTGTGCTTCTCCAGGAAAAGGGTCCGCAACGCAGAGGCGATGGTGCTCTTGCCCGCCTCGTTGGGCCCGTGCAGGACGTTGAGGCCGTCTTCCAGCCCGGCGATCTCGATCGCCTGGTTGAACTTGCGGAACTGTTCGATGCGGATGCGGTGCAGCTTCATGCGCTGGCCCCCTGCTGTTGCAGCTGGTCGAACAGCAGCTTCAATGCCTCGTTGGCCGTCGCGGCCTGGTCCGGGTCCTCCTGCAGCGTGCGCAGTTCATCGACGAGTTCGGCAACCACGCCATCGATGCGCATGGCCTGCACGTCTGCATCAGAGGGTTCGAGCCTGAGATGGGCCGTGTCGACCTCCAGCACATGCGCGCGCGCCTGCGCCGCCTCGATCACCTGGCGCAACTGGCCATTGCCGGCCAGGTCGATCATGCCGGCGACATGGCAGCGGACCACGCAATCCTGGTCCAGCGCCTGCAACTCGGCGGCAAACTGCAGAATGTCAGGCGCGCCGTTGATCTCAACGCCGGGCTCCTGCCAGCGAAAGCGGCCGATACGCCGTGACGTCACTAAGGGCACGCTGCCCGGGCCGGAGATCTCCACGACCAGCACGTTGCCCGAATCGTTGTCCTTGAAGCGATCCTGTTCCGGGGTGCCGCTGTACCAGGTGCGCTCGTCGACGCGCTTGGTGCCGTGCCAGTCGCCCAAGGCCAGGTAATCCAGACGTGCGGTGGCGGCTCGGTCCGGTGCGATCGGATTGGCCGAGTCGGCACTTTCCGGAAGAATGCCGGCAACGCTGCCATGGGCCAGGCCGATACGCAGCAGGCCTGGTGCCGTCTGCGCCGTATCGAACCACTCGCTCAGGTCGGTGTGGGTCTGGCGCTGGGTCAGCGGGGCCGGCAACACGGCAAAGCCCAGCTCGGCGAATTCGACGGCCTCCGGCGTGGTCAATATGGACACGTTCGACGAAACCACATCGAGACGCTGCAGCCGGCTCCACACGCTTTCCGCGAGCGCTGCATCGTGATTGCCAGGCAGCAGGATCCACAGGCCCGTGAAGCCTTCCATCGCGTGGATCACCCGACGCAGGGAAACATCCGACAGGCCCTGCTTGTCGAAGACATCGCCGGCCACCAGCACCGCGTCCACCTCTTCCGCTGTGGCCAGCGCGGCAATGCGGGCCACCGCATCGAAGCGGGCCTGCTGCATGGCCGCGGACGGATCCGGGCTGTCATCGGCGGCCTTGAAACCGTACTGGCGGCCGATCTGCCAGTCGGCGGTGTGGATGAACTTCATGCTTGGGCACTTTCCAGTGATTTGTCGGGCGCGACCGCAGGCCCGTTCTGATTGAAGGACGCAGATGACTGCACGTCGGAATCGAGCTTGGACGCAAGCCCGCCCATCCGCCTCACCGGCGTCGACATGGCGGCCTCCAGCGAGGCCTGGGCGGCCCAGATCTCAACCTTCTGCTTGGCCCGCGACACGCCGGTGTAGAGCAACTGCCGGCTGAGGATGCGGTTTTCGATGTCCGGTGGCAGCACGACCGCAACACGCGCGTACTCGGAGCCTTGGCTCTTGTGGATGGTGACCGCGAAGGCGCCTTCGTGGGCCGGCAGCGTGCCGGGCGCAAAGCTGCGTACACCTGGGCTGCCATCGGCCAGCACTGTTTCGAACCAGACGCGCAGCTGGCCGCCCTCATCGGCCAGGCACAAGCCCACGTCGCCATTGAACAAGCCACTGTCGTAGTCGTTGCGGGTGATCAGCACGGCGCGCCCCGCATACCAGACCTCATCAGCTGGCACCTTCCAGGCCTTGCGAAGCTGGACCTCGAGACGCGCATTGATGGCGGTGGCGCCGAAGTCATCGCGGCGCAGGGCGCACAACAGCTGCTGGCCCGCGAGCGCGCGCAGTGCCAGCAGGGCGCCGGCCTCGCCCGTGTCGGGGCGGATCGGCAGCAGTGAAAGCTCTCTGGCCCACGCGTCCACGCGCCGCACCAGCGCGGCCGCGTCGGCGACCTCATGCACGCTGGCCTGCTCGCCCGCATCCGCCAGGGCCGTGTCCAACTTCGCCAGGCTGCCTTCGCGGATGGCCTCATTGATGGCCTGCAGCGGCGCCTGCTCGGCCCGGAAGCTGTGGCGAAGCCGCACCAGCGGCCCCTTGCCCTCCAGCGCGCCGACGATGTCCATCAGCACCGAACCCGCGGCCACCGAGGTCAGCTGATCGGCATCGCCCACCAGCACCAGCACGGTATTTGGGCGCACCGCGTCGAACAGGCTGCGCATTATCCGCAGGTCCACCATGGAGGCCTCGTCCACCACCACCACATCGGCGGCAATGGGATTGTCGGCGTTGCGGCTGAAGCGTTCGGCGTAGGGCTCGTAGCCGAGCAGGCGGTGCAGGGTCAGGGCCTCGCGGTCCGGGATGCAGTCAAGGGCTGGCAGCCAGTCTGCGGGGAGCGGCGCAATCCCGCGCGCTGCGTCGCCCGACTGCAATTGCTGTCGCCCATCCCGCAGTGCTTGGCGCAGCCGCTGCGCAGCCTTGCCGGTAGGTGCGGCGACGTGCACTTTCAACGGCGCCGGGCGATGTCGCTGCAGCATCAGCAGCATCCGCAGCACGGTGGTGGTCTTGCCGGTACCCGGGCCGCCGGTCAGCACGAACAGGCGCTGGCCGAGGACACCCGCGACTGCTTGCCGCTGTGCCTGGACCGTGGCATCTCGACGCCCCTGGAAGAGGACATCGAGGTCAGCCTCCAGGCCGCCAACTGGCGCGTGAGTGGCTGCCGCGCAGCGTGCGAGCAACGCCTCGGCGAGCACGGTTTCGTGGGTGTGGTTGCGCCACAGCGTGACCCGCTGTTCGGCATCCAGCACCAGCACCGTGGGCTCGCCGTTGCCGTCGCTCACGAAACGCTTGTCGGCCTCCAGCGCAGTCATGGCCGACTCGCTCAAGGCAGGCAGTTCCGCGAAGACCGGCTGCCGCAGGTCCAGCGCCGTATGCCCCGCACTCTCGGCCAGGCTGGTCCATGCCGCCACCGTGGCGGTTGCTTCACTTGCCCCGCATTGGCCCAGCCAGCGGTAGAGCGCCTGCTGCAGCGTTCCCCAGGTTTCGGGAAGGGAAGCGGCATCGGCAACCGGCTTGAAACTGAGGACCGTCATGCTTCCATTCCTTCCAGGGCCTGCGCTTCCTGCTCAACCCCGGCACGCCCCGCCAGGATGGCATCGGCGGCATCGAGCAGCGGATCGCTGAAGCGGTGGCGCCAAACGCCTGCGCCGGGGGCGAGACCGGCGGCGCGCACGAACAGGTAGATCGTGTCACCCAAATGCTGTTCGCGCTGGTAGCCGGGAACACGCTGGCGCAAAAGGCGTTCGACGGCCACCGTATAGAACAGGGCCTGCAGCTCGTAGCAGTGCTGACGCATGACGTTGTCGAGCGACGGGCGATCGTAATCGGCCAGCGTGCCCCCACTTTCGCGGCCACCCACCTGGTTGCCCTTGTAGTCGAGCACGTGGAAACGTCCTCCGTGTTCGAACACCAGATCGATCTTGCCGTGCATCAGGCCGTACAGCCGATGCGTGGCGTTGTTGGGGAACGCGATCTGGTGGGCAGCGCAGAGCCGACGCAGCGACGCCACACGGACGCCGTCGACGGGATAGTGGAACGCCATCTCCGCGCGCAGCGCACGCGCCGGCATTGCGCCCAGGCGGATGCCGTCGCCGAGGTCAGCATCGAGTGCCGCCTGCACGCGTTCGGCGATGCGCGCCACCACTTCGGCGCGTGTCGGCTCCTCCGGTGCTGCGCCTTGCCGCGTCTGCGGGATCTCGCTGATGCGGACACCGTGCTGGCGCAGCGCACTGTCGATCAACGGGTGTTGGTCGGCCATAGCGGCACCGATGCGGCGGTCCTCGAAAACCTGGTGGAGCGCATTGCCGAACTCGGCGCCGCGGATCCAGGCGAGTTGTTTCAGGACCTTGTCCGCTGCGGATGGGTCGGTGCTTGCCGGTGCCGAAGGCGATTCCTGACTGGCTTGCGGCAGTGCCTCTGTATCAACCTCAACCAGCACCTCGGCATCCTCGTCCGCGGCCGCCTGCTCCTCGCGAACCGGATGCCGACCCTGGCTGAGACTGGAAAAGCTGTGCAGACGCTCATGGACGGGGGCGCGCTTCGGCATCGGCCGGGCCTTACGCGGACACTTGTCCGACTCGTCGAACGCAAGCCTGGGTGGGGCAGTCCATGGCCAGCCTTCGGACCAGCCTACGGCGGTGGTCGCCAGATCCTGTCCGTTGTTCGTGGCGCGCATCAGGCGTGTGATCGTGACGTCAAGCGCCGAACGCTCCGACCCGGCAGCTGGCTTTGGCGTGCTGCCATCTTTTCGGCGAGCAGGCGGCAAGGCGTACACGTGGCACGCGTGTCTCGCGCGCGTGAGGGCGACATACAGGACGCGGAAACGCTCGTCCTGTGCCGCTTGCTGGAATTTCCGCGTCGCCTCTTCACCGAATCCGACCTTGCGCCCCCCACCTTGATCAGGGAGCAACGCTATTTCATTGTCCCTTCCGCCATGGGCCCACATCAGCGGCAGGAACACGACAGGAAATTCCAGGCCCTTGCTGGCATGGAGTGTCATCAGCTTCACGCGTCGGGCATCGGACTCCATCCGCAGTTGAGATTCCTCGGCCTCGGTGCTGCTCCTAGCCTCCAGGCGCTGGTCACTCAGCCACGCCAGAAGCTGGCTTGCGCCATGCATCTCCTCTTCAGCTCCCTGCAGCAGTTCGCCAAGATGGCGGACGTCCGTCATTGCCCTTTCGCCGTCGTTGCAGGCCAGCAGGCGACTTGCCGCGGCAGTGAGCACCGTGCCGACGACGGCGAGTACACCCGCTCCGGCCCAGATCTCCCGCAAGGTTTCGAACTGCTTGGACACCCGAGCCTGGGCTGCCGGCTCGGCACGCAATGCCTGTAGTCCACCGAAGTCCATGCCCCCCAGCCGCGTGGCCAGTGCAGCGTGGATGGCAGCCGTGGAGTGTGGGTGCTGCACCGCATGCAGGATCAGCTGCACTTCCTGCGCCCACCCACCTGCGAATACGCTGCTGCGTCCAGCGCCGACACTGGGCACGCCCAGTTCATTCATGAAATCCCGCAAGTCCGCTACGGCATCGTGGGTTGGCAGCAGGACCGCGATGTCGCCGGGCTTCAACTGCGTGCTTTCAACCTGATGCGAATCGGATGCCAGCATCTGCGCAATCTGGTTGGCGCAGGCTTTGAGCGCGAGCTGCTTGCGGGTGGGCGCGTCACCAGGGCACTCGGACAGGTAATGAAGTGCCAAAGGTTGGCGACTCGGCTTCGCATCGACCAGGTAACGATTCAGGGCTTGCCCCGGCTTCACATCGCTGTAGCGAATGTCATGGGCATCACGGCTGCTCAAACCGCGCCCTGCAAGCGCATAGAGTCGATTGAAGCCTTCAACCAAAGCTTTATCAGAACGGTAGTTGGTGTCCAGGACCAGTCGATCGGTCACGCTCGCTGCGGCGCGTCGATAGGTATCGATGTCGCCGCCGCGGAAGCTGTAGATGGCCTGCTTGGGGTCGCCGATCATGACCAGGCGACCGCGCAAACTACCTTCATCATTTCTGTAGATCGTGTCCAGGGTTCCGTACTGCAATGCATCGGTATCCTGGAACTCGTCGATGAGTGCGACGGGCCAGGCCTCCTGGAGTTGCCTGGCAAGTGACGGATTTCTGGTCACAGCATCGTGCGTGCGCGTGAGCAACGAGTCGAACGTCAGCTCGTTGCGGGCGGCAAGGCGCTGATCCCAAACGCGTCTTGCCATTGCTTGCCGTTTCGCGAGAAGCCTCGACTCGGCAACATCACCCGGTGCCTGATAGGCATCGAGGGCTCGAAACACCATCTCCAGCTCGGGACTATGCTGCAAGCGTTCCCATGCGTCCGGGTTGAGGTGATTCTGTGGTTTCTTCAGGTAGTCGAGCCAAGTAGGTGAAATCACGACACCAGCGTCCCGACACCAGTTCGCAAGCCCAACCAGAGCGTTGTGCAGCTTCTTCTCTGGAACCCCTGCGCTCGCTGTCAGCGGGTACATGGAAGTATCGCTGGCGAAAGCTTCAATACGATCAGCCGCATCGGCTGGCAGGGCGGCGCGGATCTCGTCTGCAACGAGCAGCGGCACCGAGACCCCTGGGCGAAGCAACACGGCGAGTTCCCGCTCCAATGCACCGAGGCTGGGAAGCTCCCCTTCTTCGCCATCGGACGCGGTCTCACACCGGATCAGATCACGCGCACATTCCGCAAGCAGGTCTTTCCCGCTGCTCAGCTCGCCCTGCTCGAACTGGCTGCCAGTTTCAAAGGGATATTCGCGCAGGATGCGCTGGCACAACGAGTGCAAGGTGCCAATCGGTGCGCTATCCAGCTCCGAGAGCGCCAGTTGCAGGCGCTTGCTGTCTGCGTCAGGCGTGGAGACCGATTCCCAGCGCTTGCGCAGCCAGTCCAATGCGGCATCCGCACCTTCAGGAGCCTCGCCCCGCGCGGCCAGATCGCTCCAGCGCGCGGCGTCGCGCACCCGCAGACGAATGCGTTCACGCAGTTCCTGGCCTGATGCTTCGGTAAAGGTGGCGACGACGATCTGACGCGGCGACAGCTCGTGCTGCAGCAACAGCCGCAAGTACAGCACGGCGATGGTCCACGTCTTGCCCGTGCCGGCACTGGCTTCAATGAGGCTGCGCCCCGCTTCGTCCAGAGACAGGTCCAGCCAGGAGCCGGCGATGGTGGGACTTTCGAGCTCGATGACGCTCATGATTCCACTTCCGCTGTTGCATGTATCGACTCTGCCGGTGACAGCTGGCGGTCAAGCTGGATGATCCGGTCCAGCATCCTGGCGATGCGCTTCAGTTCGGCCTGGACTTGCTCTGAAGGTAATTTCTCCAACCCGCTTCCCCGGGCGAACAGCCCCGCATAGCCTGGCGAATAGTCCATCTCGCCTGTCACTCGCTCACCACCCGCCCACGCATTTCTCGCTGCTTCGGCACAGCCGTCCGCACGACTCGCCCAGGACGTCACGGGCAGGTACCACACGGTGTCGCGCTGTGCAGCAAGATAGACGTCCATAAGTTGCTGGACCCGTTGACCCAGCTCAATGCGAAGCTCACCGCGACTGTCAGCGTCGTTGGAGAATGCGGCGCACCACAATTCAAGTGAATCACGCCAGTCGCGAACTGGATTCTTGACCCTCTCATTGAGCAACAGGCAAACACGCACGTCGACGTGATCCGGCGCTTGCAGGCGCACCAGCGCCCAGTGCAGGAAAAGCGGAATGCGCTGCTTGAACTCAAGCCTATCTTCCGGCTTTGCATGGGCATCGAACACCCAGAGGGTCGACTCATCGAGTGAGGTCAAGACCTCACCTATCTCACCCGCTACGCTGATTGCGCGTCCTTCCCAGGACACCGCCTGTGGCGCGCGCTGCAGCGGTCGCCCAGCCAAGCCCGGCGGGACGGTATCAAGCATTTTTACAGCTTGTGGTCGCGCGCCCTTATCGCCCGCCCAAGCCGCGCCGCCCAAGCGACCCGCAGGCAGTTGACCGCCCAGCCGGAGCCAATCAGGCGGATCGGTGGGAATAGCGCGGGCTTCGGGAGATCCAAGCAGCGCCTCCAACGCCAACCGCCATGGGACTCTTTCGACAGAAGGCAGCTTTGCGGCCAGCGGCTCGTCTGCAGCGAGTCTCCCCTCTTCCAGCGCATCCAGGCGAATCTGCAGGGCGGAAGTCAATACCTGCTTGGCGGGATCCTTGAACCAGCCAATGACACTGCGGAGCGGAACCACCACGTCACCTTCGGGTTCGCTCGGACGGCGCGCGGCGATGAAGGGAACAGGCTCTTCAGTGCCGATGTGGGTTGCCGCGAGGCCTGCGTCAAAGGAAAAGAAGCGACTGTCTTTTTCGAAGTAGCGTGCATCGAAAGGCTGCAACGGGTGGCGAAAATACCAGGGACGCAGTGGATCCTCTTTCTTCAGCGGCGTGCCTTCGGCGGCAGTGCCCTGATCGAGGAATCCCATCAATTCAGCCAGTGGCGCGGCCGGGTTGCGCGGCTGCCCGTCCTGGACACCCTCGCCGACGTAGCTGAGATGCAGTTGCTCGCGGGCAGCCATCATGGTCTCGAGGAAAAGATAGCGGTCGTCATTGCGCACGTCCCGGTCACCGATGCGGCGGTTGCCCGGTGCCACGGTCAGGTCCAGTCCGGCGGCATTGGCCTGGCGCGGGAACTCGCCATCGTTGAGACCAAGCACCGCAATCACGCGGAACGGCAGTGAGCGCGCGGCCACCATGCCGCAGAAGGTGATTCCGCCCATCAACAGGTGCTGGCGATCGGAGACCGCTGAGAGGCGCTCGAGCAGCACCTCGCGCACCACTTCGAATGGAAGTTCGGGGTCGCCGGCCCCCGCGGTGTCCGCCGTCAATGCTCCGATCAGACCACGCAAGGTGGCAAGCGCCTCGCGGGCGTCGCGATCACGCCGGTCGATACGGAAGAAGCCGTCGACGAATTCCAGCAACGTCGCGCTCCATGCCGAGGCGGCACGCGGAACGGTCGCCGCTTTGTGCAGCGACGCCAGTTTGAGCAGCAGCGAATCCAGCGCGCCCAGCAACTGTGCCTGCGGCCCCTCGATGCCCTCCACCGGCCACAGGCGTCCGGGCTCGCCTTTGGCCGCGACCGGCATGTCCAAGGCCCGCCCCGGAACCTCCTGTCCAAATACGTAGCCGGCGAGCATGCGTTCCATGCCCCACGCAAAGGTGAACTCGGGGCTGGCAGGCACATCAAACTGCCTGGCGCGAAACTCGCCGTCCAGGCCCCAAGCGACACCCGCCCGCTGCAGCCAGTGGGCCAGCGTCTCGACCCCGCCTGGGTCAATGCCGAAGGCCGCGGCGACCTGGGGAATGCGCAGCAGGTCCACCACTTCAGGCGCGCTGATGCGCGACTGCGGCAACGACAGCAGCTGCGTGAACGCTGTGAAGATGGAGTGCGTGCGCGCCACCGACACATCGGCCAGGTGGTAGGGAAGATCCACCTTCGTGCTTCCGGCCGGGCCGAACACTGAAGCCAGCAACGGCACGTAGGCGCCCATGTTCGGCACCATCACCGCAATCTCGGCTGGCTTCAGATCCGGCATCTCGCTGCGTGCAGCAAGCAAGGCATCACGCAGGACTTCCAGCTCACGCAAGCGCGTGTGGCAGGAGTGGATGCGGAGAGTGGCGTCGTCATCGGCGGGCGCGGCACTTGCGCGCACCGGCAGGTTCGGGTCGAGCTCGCGGATACTCGCCTGCACCCGACTCAACAGGGGCTGGGCCACGTCCACAGGGTGCGGAACCTCGTCTCCCCCGTGGCGAACGTCCATGGCGAGGTTGCTGGCCTCGAGCGCCAGCATGAAGTGCTGGCCCATGCGGCCCCAGCTGGCGAGCAAGGGGTGCCCTACTTCATCAAGAAACAGCGACTCCGAAGCCGCTTCGAACACTTCACCCGACCTCAGGGTTTCGCGGCGTTCCGCAGAGGCTGGCAATCCCACCAGCCGCGGCTGGCGACTGCCGGTCGCGGAGGCATCTCCCCAATACCTGGCGGACGGATCGGGGACGTACAGGCACACTGGCCGGCGCGCCGCCATGGCTGTGAGCAGGCGCAGCTCGGCTGGCGACAGATGATTGACGCCAAAGACATGCAGGGGGTCTTGCGGGATGTCCGTGCTTGCCGACTGCAACTGTTCGATCAAGCGTTCAAGCAACTCCCCCCGATGCGGCAACCGGATCTGGTTCCGCAAGCGGCGCCACAGCTCGGGCTGGAAACCGGCGTTGCGAGCAGCGGGCTGTCCAGTCTGCCAGGCCGCAAGCCAGTCGGGCCGATACATCACGTACTGCGTGAACTCCTTGGCGAGGCGGTCGGCCAACTGGTATCTGCGCAAGTTCGAGTTTGCACCGTCGAGGCAGGCTGCAACCCCGTCATCGGCAAGGCCGGCCAACAAGCCGTGGATGCGCCAACGCAGGCGCTCGGTGCGGTAGTCCTGCAGTGCGACCGCCGATTCACCCAGGTACTCGTGTGTGCACGCGTCCAACCACGCGCTGGGCAGCTGGATCTGCACATTGGCGACGATGCTGGAAGAACCCCGCCTGCGCGCCAATGCACCAGGCAACCATTGCTTGATGCCAGGCTGCGCCGCAATTATGGATTGCGGCGCCAGTACGTCGTCGGGGGGGAACTGGTTCAGGAGTTCCAACAAGGGATCGAGCAATGCGTCCAACCTGCTGGCGCGAAAGACGACCAGGTTCTCATTGCCCAATGACACGCGCGCGCCAGACTCCCGGTGGTCACCCGGACTCGCCTCACTCATCCCTTCCCCCTGAATAGCAGACGTCAATCCGTCGCCCAACTGCTGACCACACAATACACCGGGCCGGGGATCCGCGGCAGCGAAGCAACTGGCTCCTTACGGAGCTGTTGCTGTCAGTGCGACTGCCCGCGCACGCCTCGAACACCTTGGCGCACAAGCACGAAGATGCCGCCTTCGAGGTCGCCGATCCGGTGCGGCAACTTATGCTCGACCTTCAGGCGCTGGAGGTCATGTAGCCAAAGGTTGTAGCCGGGGCCATTGAGTGCGTAACCAAGCCCCAGTGAGATCACCTCGTCCAGCGTGGCGAAGCGATCGGGATCGAAAAGACGGAGGTGTTTGCTCGCAAATGAGACGCCCAGGCCCTTGATGCGTGTGCCCGGAGCGAGGGCTACCGCGGGTGTACAACTCTCCGAAAGACCGCGCAGCCACTCGGCTAGTGCGGCCGCGTGACCTTGCGGATAAGAGTTGTGGCGCTTGACGAGGTTGCCCCAGACCCGGTGCCCCCGCCCCCAGGTCACAACGACGTTCTTGCTGAAATCGAGCACGGCTGCGAGATCGTCCAGATCAAGCGTCTTGGCCATGGCAGAAATGCGCGCAGTTTCGTTGTTCACCGTGGCGACGGCGAACTCATTCGCGGCGCTGTCCAGCGCGCGACGCGTGAATGCCATGTTGGCAAGCGTAAGCATTTCTGTGGGCGCGAAGCCGGCCTGCGATCCAGTGAGGTGGAAATCGTGGATGGTGACGCGCGTGTCGTCACCCCATGAGAACGGATACCCATGCTCTTTCTCGATACCCAGCAGGTAGCTGTCCTGTTCGAGATCTAGCGCGACGCGGCTGGTGGGATTGATCTTGCCGAACCTGTGAGGAATCCCACGCGCCGTCACCGCATCCTGCAATGTTCGCCCATTTATCCAAGCACCCTTACTCATGATCGTTCTTCCCCGTGGTCCAATTTGGGCTGCTCACGCTTGCGGCTGACCGCTGGAACACATCACGTTCCAGCCATCCGATGACTTTTCGCAACATCTTCCGTCGCGCCCCATACCGCAACCACATCGTGCCGATCGGTACTCCCGTAGGCCAGCGGCCCGCTGTAGCCTGGCCAACCCGGAGTCTTGTAGTGGTTCTCGGAAACCAACCCAGCTCCTCCGGTGAGCAGCAGGGCGGGTCTGCCGACCGGGTTTCCGAGCACCGCGTTGGCAAGCAATGCCGAACCGTCCTGAAAGTCCGTCCATCCCATTCCGTACTGGAGCACGGCAACTGCGCCGGGAGCGACTGAGTGGCGGGTGTACAGCGCATCAAATGCGGCGATCGCGTCGCCACCGACGTAAAGCACACTGCGGAGATCGGCTTCGTCCTCGTCGCTCTGGAGCAGTGCCCAGAGCACGAATGAATTCCACGGTTTTTCGTCCATCCAGTCCGAGCCGGGCGGCCAGGGCTTTTCTCCAAGACCGAGATGCGCAATCACGGCATCGGGCCAACGATCGAGACGCTGAACGGAAAATCCCTCCATCGACCGGAGCATCGACTCCGCCTCCATCGCGGTCAATGCATAGTCCACGAGGACTGAGGAACGGAACTGTCCCGAGACCATCCGCACAGTGGTCAGATCGTCGTGCGCGCCCGGATAGAAGAACGAGCCCTGAAGCAGTGAGCGCAAGCGCGGCTTGCGACGTCGCGCTAGCCAACCAGGGACCTTCGAATCACGAAACCACGTAGTGGGTCTTTCCACGCATTGCTTCAGCGATGATCGCGGCGCAGGCGGCCAAGGCGACATGCGCTCTCACTCCACCTCTTCGAACACATACTCGTGTTGCCCATCGCGCACCACCAGCTTGCGCGCGCCGTCGACATCCGCCCGCGTGAACAGGAAGCCGATCGCCACCGGGTCGATGCTCATCAATGCCAGGCTGCCATCCGGCTGCGGCAGCGTGGTCACTTCCGATTGGAACGCGCCGACGTCGAACCAGGCCTTGCCGTCCTTGCGGGTCACCACCAGGTCGCCCAGCGCGGCGTTGCGGTAACGCGGCGCCAGCGCGGCGAGCGCTTCGGCATCGGCCGGCACCTGCAGCAGCTTGACGAAGGCATCGAAGCCCTCGCGGCTCGCCTTGGCATTTGCCACCGCGCTGGCCTCGGCCTGCGGCTCGCCGTCGAACATCAGCTCCATCAGCCGGCGCTTGAGCGGACCGCGCAGGTACACGCCCTCGTCGGCATTGGTCAGGATCACCGCGCCGACCTTCTGCTCGGGCCACCACATCATGTTGGAGTGGAAGCCGCCCATGTCGCCGCCGTGGTCGACCACGGTGACGCCGTCGCTCTTGTCCACCGCCAGCGCCATCGCGTAGTGGCGGTCGACGCCGGTCGCGATCTGCGGCTCGCGGCGCTCGAGCAGCGCGGCCTCGCCGATGTAGCGGCTGCCGTCGGGCAAGGTGCCGTGGTCGATCTCCATCTGCACGTACTTCAGCAGGTCGTTGACCGTGCCCCAGGCGGCACCCGCCGGACGCGATGCGCGAACGGTCTCGTTGAGGCCCATGCCCATCACCTGCACCTGGCGGCGGATGTCGTAGCCGTGCGGCGCGGCGAAGTCACCGGTCTGCGCCTGCGCGTAGTCGAATGTGGTGTTGCCCATGCCCAGCGGATCGAATACCAGCTGCTGCATCGCCTGGTCGTAGCCGGCACCGAGTTCGCTGCCCGGATGCGCGACCTGGCCGCCGATGTAGCCTGCGGCCGCGGCCATCGGGTTGGAATACTGGAACAGTTCGCCGAAGCCGCTGGTGGGCTGCATCGTGCCGAGGGTGGTCATCACCGTCTGCGGGGTCTGCTTCTCGCCTTCGAACAGCCATTCGAAGTCCTGGCGCGGCACGCCGGTGCACGCGCAGATCAGGTGCTTCACCAGCACCTGGTCGGTGGTGGCGGCATCGCCCAGGCGGAACGCCGGGTAGACGTCGCGCGCCTTCGCGTTCCAGTCGAGCTTGCCGGCATCCACCAGCTTCGCCAGCATCAGCGTCGTCAGCGCCTTGGTGTTGGAGGCGATCATGAAGCGCGTGTCGCCGGTGACAGGCGCCGCCTTGCCGAGCTCGCGCACGCCGAAGCCCTGCGACAGCACCACCTCGCCGTCCTGCACGATGCCGACGGCGACACCGGGCACGTCGAAATCCTTGCGCATGCTTTCCACGAAGTCCGCCACCTGCTGCAGGCGGGCGGCATCGAGCTTGTGCGCCGTGCGCCCGGCAAAGCTCTCGCGCGTGTAGCCGGCCGGCTGCAGGCGCTGGTAGATCTTGCCGACCTGCGAGCCGCGCTTTTCCGCGATCGCCTGGTCGACATCGGCCAGCAGCACGGTCCACGCGTCGCCGCGGCGGTAGGCGGCGCCGCTGACCACGCGCTTGGCGTTGGCGGCGACGTCGTAGTCGTAGAACCGGCGATGCTCCCAGCCGTCGCGCGGCGCGGCGTCGGTGGCGACCAGGAACTTCGGCGTTATCCCCGCGATGGCCCAGGCTTCCGCGATCGCCGCATCGGCGGTGCCCGCGGCGGCATCGACGATGACGATGCGCGAGCCGTCGGCTTCCGGCGGGGTCACGAACACCGCGTTGCCCTGCACGCGTTGCGCCCAGCCGCCTGGCAGCACGAAGGTGGTGCCACGCGGAGTGGCCGCAGGTGACTCGGACGAGGAGTCCGCGGCGGATGCCGGTGCGGGCGCAGCGGCTGGCGTGGTGCCGTCCGCCGCGTGCCCCGCGCTGCTTGCGACGATGACGGCCAGTGCGACGGCCAACACGGCCCGCTTCGATTCGATGCGCATTCCCGTTCTCCCCGTTGATGACCGGGCGAGCTTGCGCCTAAACGGTGGCGGCCACAAATCGCCGCGCGGCGGCCTGCGCCAGCCGTTTGCACGGCCGTGCCGGCGGATCACATGGGCGGTTCAATGACTTCCTCCAGGCGCTCGGCTGGCACCGCATAGCCCGCGTCGTCCGCGCTCGCCCGAAGGTCGCGCAGGGCATCACGCACGGATTCAAGCTCGGAGCCGGCTGCCTGGGCCTCGATCTCCATCGACGTGGCGTTGAACCAGTCCCAGAAAGCGTTGAACGTCTTTCCGTGCCAGCTCTCGTGGCGCAGGCCGCGATCGAGTTCGGCCAGCGCCCGGCTCAGTTCGTGTCGCATCACGCGGCCTCCCGGTGTTCGTAGTACGGATGCTGGCGGTCATCGAAGATCGCGTACAGCGCCTGCAGGTTCGCCGGATCGGGATTCAGCCAGGCGTCGATGTGCCCGGGCTTGATGTTGATGATGGTGCGGTCATGGCCGGCGGCGGCCACCTCCGGCTCCGGGTCGTCGGTGATGGCGGCGAACGAGTCGAGGGCCGGATCCACGCCCGCGGGATCGGTCCAGTGCGACCACAGGCAGGCGATCAGCATCGGCTCACCGGTGCGCGGGGTGAAGGCGAGCACCTGGTTGTGGCCATCGGCCGCGGCGACGTTCTCGTAGAACACGTCCGCCACCATCAGCGCGTGGTGGTGGCCGAACTGCGCCTTCCAGAAGCCTTCGAGACTGTCGCGGCGGGCGTTGTACGTGCCCGGGAACTTGCGGTCGTAGAGCGCCGGCTTGCCCGCGGGACGGCACTGGTAGCGCATCGGGCGCATCACCCGCTGGCCGCCTTCGCTGACCAGGACATGGCTGTAGTAACCGGGGTAGATCCGCGCGTCGTCCGGATGCGGCTCGCTGCGCTTCAGCGCTTCGATGCGGCCCTTGATCTGCTCGACCCTGGATCTTCCGATGCGCACGTCTTCCTGCGCCTTCTTCGTGGGCTTCGCCTGCAGGCTGCGCTCGCCATCGGCCACGCGCCTGCGCTGCTTGAACAGCTCCTGCTCCAGCGCCTGCATCTCGCGCGCATCCCACTGCCGGATCAGCTCGGCGATTTCGGGCGGGCCGTCGCGCAGGAAACCGATCTCCATCGCCCGCGGAACCTTCGGCCGCTTTGCGTATGGGTCGGCGCCCTTGTCCAGCCAGAAGATGCGGACGTAGTCCTTGAGCTCCATCTTCGCGCCGGTCTGGCGCAGGAACTTCCTGTGCTCGGCGCGCACCTGGGCTGAGTAGCACATGGCATCACCTGCGGGCTTGCGATTGGTGGGCCCACCAGGACTCGAACCTGGAACCAAAGGATTATGAGTCCTCTGCTCTGACCATTGAGCTATAGGCCCGCGGCGACGATTGTAGCGGGCACCGCTCACGCAAAAATCGCGCAGCCGCGACCTGACGACGAGGACAGGGCACGGCTGCGCGATCCGATCCCGCGGCGGTCGAGCCGCCGCGGGAGTCGTTTCCGCGATTCGATCAGTTGCCGTCGGTGTTGTTCTTGCCGTCGGCCGCCGCGGTCGCCTCTTCGGCCGCGTCCTGCGCCTGCTCGGCCGCGTCGGCGGCCTTCTCGGCGGCGTCGGCGAGGTCGTCGCGACGCGTCAGCTCGTCACCGGTGTCCACCTGCCCCGCGATATGGGCGGCGGCATCGGCGGCGGCGTCAGCGGCGCCGGCCGCCGCCTGGGCGGACGAGGTGGCGGCCATGTCGCCGGTGGCCGACGCGTTCTGCGCGGCCTGGTGGGCCTCGCTTGCCGACTCGGCGGCGTCCTGGGCCGAGTTGGCGGCCTGGTCGGGGTTGCTGCAGGCGGCCAGCGCGGTGGCGAAGCCGAGGGCGAGCAGTGTCTTGGCGGTGCTGTTCATGGGATCTCCTGTCTGGCGCCTTGTTGCGCCGTGGGACGCACCATGTCTGTGCACGTGTCGGCTTGGCGCGAAGATGGCCCACGGGCCGCGACTTTGTTCAGGAACGGCTCGATTCCCGCAACAAAAGAAAAGGCGCACCGGAGTGCGCCTTTCCGTCATCGCACAGCCGCGGCTCACTCGATATCGAGGAAGCTCCGCAGCTGCTCCGAGCGGCTCGGGTGCCGCAGCTTGCGCAGCGCCTTGGCCTCTATCTGGCGGATGCGCTCGCGGGTGACATCGAACTGCTTGCCGACTTCCTCGAGGGTGTGGTCGGTGTTCATGTCGATGCCGAAGCGCATGCGCAGCACCTTGGCTTCCCGCGGGGTCAGGCCGGCGAGCACGTCGCGGACCGTTTCCGACAGGTTGATGTTGACCGTGTTCTCGATCGGGGACTCCACGTTGGTGTCCTCGATGAAATCGCCGAGGTGCGAGTCTTCGTCGTCGCCGATCGGGGTCTCCATGGAGATCGGCTCCTTGGCGATCTTCATGACCTTGCGGATCTTGTCCTCGGGCATGTCCATCTCTTTCGCCAGCTCTTCCGGCGTGGCCTCGCGGCCGAACTGCTGGAGCATCTGGCGGGAGATGCGGTTCAACTTGTTGATCGTCTCGATCATGTGCACCGGAATGCGGATGGTGCGCGCCTGGTCGGCGATCGAGCGGGTGATCGCCTGGCGGATCCACCAGGTGGCATACGTCGAGAACTTGTAGCCGCGGCGGTATTCGAACTTGTCCACAGCCTTCATCAGGCCGATGTTGCCTTCCTGGATGAGGTCCAGGAACTGCAGGCCGCGGTTGGTGTACTTCTTGGCGATGGAGATGACCAGGCGCAGGTTGGCCTCGACCATTTCCTTCTTGGCCTTGCGGGCCTTGGCCTCGCCATAGGCCATGGCGCGGTTGATCTCGCGCAGGTCGCCAAGCGTCACCATCATCGCCTTCTCGATGGCGATGGTGGCTTCCTGGGCGGCGATCACCTGGTCCTTGACCTCGCGCATGCCGCTGGACCACTTCTGCTTGCGCTTGAGCACCTCGTCGACCCACTCGAGGTTGGTCTGGTTGCCGTCCCACGCGCGGATGAAGTCCTTGCGCGGCATCTTGGCGACGCGGGTGGACAGGTCGAGGATGCGGCGCTCGTGGTCCTTGATCTCGCCCACCACCTCGCGCAGCTTGCGCACCAGGGTGTCGGTGATCGGCAGCGGCAGCTTGAAGCTGGTGAAGATGGCGGCCATCTCCTCGCGCAGCTTGATCACCGGCTTGCCGGTGGCGCCGTTCTTGGCGACCGAGCGCTGGAACTTGCCGTACAGCGTGGCCAGCTCTTCCATGCGGCGCGCGACCTCGAGCGGGTCCGGGCCGGTGGGCGCGGGCTCGTCCTCGGTCTCGTCGGCGGCATCGTCCTCTTCGACCTCGGCATCGCCGTCGGCGGCGACGACGACTTCGGGCACGACCGGGGCCGGCGGCGGCGGATCGTCGAGGCCGTCGGTGAAACCGACCACGATCTCGGCCAGGCGCTTCTTGCCACCCTTGTGCAGCTCGTAGTCCTCGAGCAGCAGCTGCACCGACCACGGGAAGCTGGCCAGCGAGGCCAGCATCTGGTTCAGGCCTTCCTCGATGCGCTTGGCGATGGCGATTTCGCCTTCGCGGGTCAGCAGCTCCACGGTGCCCATCTCGCGCATGTACATGCGCACCGGGTCGGTGGTGCGGCCGCCCTCGCCATCGAGCGCGGTCAGCGTGGCCGCGGCTTCTTCGGCGGCGGTGTCGTCGACCTCGCGGCCGCCGCTCGATTCACCGGCCAACAGCAATGTCTCGGCATCCGGGGTGGTTTCATGCACCTGGATACCCATGCTGTTGATCATGCCGATGATGTCTTCGATCTGCTCCGGATCGACCATGTCGTCGGGCAGGTGATCGTTGACTTCGGCGTAGGTCAGATATCCCTGCTCCAGACCCTTGCTGATCAGGAGCTTGATATCGGACTGCGGGGCTGGACGCTCGTTCGCCATGTGGCGCGCACCATTAACAAAGTGAACCCGTAATTATACCAGCCGCGGCGCGGGCTCAGGTGCGCAGCAGCAGGGTGACTGGACCATCATTGACCAGACTCACCGTCATATGGGACCCGAAACGGCCAATTTCCACCCCCGGGGCGTGCAATGCACGCAAAGCCGCGACCAGTTCGCCGAAGATCCGTTCAGCCTGGGCTGGCGGGGCGGCGGTACTGAAGCCCGGGCGCAGCCCGGAGCGGGTGTCGGCCGCGAGGGTGAACTGGCTCACCAGCAGCAGCCCGCCGCCGGTATCGGCCAGCGAGCGGTTCATGCGCCCCTCCGCGTCGGCGAACACCCGATAGGCGAGCAGGCGCGGCGCCATGCGCGCGACTTCGGCCGCGCCGTCGCCGGGCTCGATGCCGGCCAGCACCAGCAGCCCGGGACCAATGGCGCCGACCGTTTCTCCCTCCACGTCGACACGGGCCTCGCTGACGCGTTGCAGGAGCAGGAGCATGGCGGGCAGGCCTCGGGAATGTGAACGTGGCCAGCTAGACTCGCGCCATGACCGAGTTCCTCGCAAGCCTCCTGCATGTCCTGGCGACTTTGATCGGCCGCCTGCCGTGGCCGCTGCAGCGTGCGCTGGGCGATGGCCTCGGCCGCCTGGTGCGCGCCGCAGGCGTGCGCGAGAGCGTGGTGGCGCTGCGCAACCTGGAGCTGGCCTTCCCGGACATGCCGGCCGGCGAGCGCGCCGCGCTGCACGCCGAAGTGATCCGCACCACCGGCCGCCAGGCCTTCGAGACCTTGCGCCTGTGGACGCGCCCGCACGCCGAAAACCTGGCGCTGATCCGCGAGCGGACGGGCGTGGAGCTGTTCGAGGACGCACTGGCCGCGGGCCGCGGCGTGATCGTGGTGGCGCCGCACCACGGCAACTGGGAGCTGCTCAACCAGTGGCTGGCCGCGCGCACGCCGCTGGCGATCCTGTACAAGGCGCCGGAGTCCGCGGTCGGCGAGGCCTTCCTGCGCCGGGTGCGCGCCGACGCCGACCAGGTGACCCAGGTGCGCGCTGAAGGCCCGGGCATCCGCCAGCTGTTCAAGGTGCTCAAGGCCGGCGGCGTGGTCGGGATCCTGCCGGACCAGCAGCCGAAGGTCGGCGATGGCGTGTTCGCGCCGTTCTTCGGCATCCAGGCGCTCACCATGACCCTGGTCTCGCGGCTGGCCGAGCGTAGCGGGGCTACGGTGCTGTTCGCCAGCTGCGAGCGCATCGACGACGACCTGGGCTTCGCGCTGCGCTTCGACGCGGCGCCCGCGGCGCTCTCCGGTCCGGATATCGAGGCTTCGGTGGCTGCGCTCAACGCCGGCGTCGAGCACATGGCGCGCCGCGCGCCGGCGCAGTACCAGTGGACCTACAAGCGCTTCACCCTGCGCCCGCCCGGCAGCGGCGAGAGCAATCCCTACCGCGACCTGGAGCATGGCCGGCGATGACCACCCCTGACGACGACGGCTGGCAGCCCCTGCCGCGGCGCGCGCGCACCTTGTTCATGCTCGGCAATGGCCTCGCCTTCGGTGTGCTGGCGCTGGGGTCGCTGATCCCCATCGGCCTGCTGCTGCGCGACACGCAATGGATCGCGCTGGGCCTGGCGCTGGCCAGCCTGGTGCTGCTGCCCGGCTTCGGGCTGTGGCTGGCGCACCGCCAGTTCCGCCACGCGCGCTGGCTGCTCGACGACACCGGCTTCGGCTGGCGCCGCGGGCGCCTGTGGCACGCCGAGACCCGCGTGCCGCGCACGCGCGTGCAGCACGTGGACCTGAAGCGCGGTCCGCTTGAGCGGCGTTTCGGGCTGTCCACGCTGGTGGTGCACACCGCCGGCACGCGCGACAGCGCGGTCGCCGTGCAGGGCCTGGATGCCGCCGACGCCGAGCGCCTGCGCGACCGCCTGGCGCAGCAGGTGGATGACGACGACGAGCACTTCGCAGGCGCTGGCGATGTCGACGCCTGAGGCCGAGCGCAGGCTGCATCCCTGGTCGTGGCTGTTCGTGCTGGTGCAGCAGCTCAGGCAGTTCATCATCCCGCTGCTGGCACTGGTGTTCGTGGGCCGTGGCGACGGCAACGCGCTGTGGCCGCTGGTCGGCGTGGCGGCGCTGGCGCTCGCCTCGCTCTGGCAATACTTCACTTACCGCTACCGCGTCGACGACGACCGCCTGGTGGTGCGCGAAGGGCTGCTGGAACGCAAGGTGCGGCAGATCCCGTTTGCGCGGATCCACAACGTGGCCCTGCACCAGTCGCTGCTGCACCGCATGTTCGACGTGGCCGAGGTGCGCCTGGAATCGGCGGCGGGCGGCAAGGCCGAGGCCGAGATGCGCGTGCTGCGCCTGGACGAGGCGCTGGCGCTGGAACGCCTGATCCGCGACCGCGGCGCCGCGACGCACGCGGCCGGTCCGGCGGGCACGTCCGCGGACGCCACCGCCGCCGATCCCACGCTGCTGCTGGCGCTGCCGACCGCCGAAGTCGTCCGCCTGGGCCTGGCCAGCAACCGCGGCATGGTGGTGGTGGCCGGCGCGTTCGCGCTGGCCTGGCAAGTGGTCCCGGACCGCGCCATGACGCGCCTGGTGCGCGATGCCGGCGAGCAGGCCTTTGGCTACGCCAGCCACCTCAGCATCGGCTGGGCCGGCCAGGTCGCGGCAGTCGTGGGGTTCGTGCTGCTGGCGCTGGTGGTGATGCGGTTGCTGTCGGTGCTGCTGGCAGTGCTGCAGTTCCACGGCTTCACGCTGCAGGCACACGGCCGTCGGCTCACGGTCGAACGCGGCCTGCTGACGCGCATCCGCACCAGCGCCTCGCGGCGGCGCATCCAGGCCTGGACGCTGCGCGAAGGCCTTCCGCACCGGCTGCTGCGGCGACGCGCGCTGCAGGTCGATACTGCGGTGGGCCAGCAACAGGAAGGCGAGCAGCGCAGCCTGCGCGAGCTGGCGCCGATCGCCACCCCAGACGCCTGCGATGCACTCGTCCGCGAAGTGCTGCCCGGCATTGCCTGGCCACCAGCCGCCTGGCAGCCGCTGCATCCGCGCGCCTGGCAGCGCCTCATGCTGCCCGGCGTGCTGGTCGCCGCGGTGGCCGCTGCCGCCGCGTACTGGCGCTTCGGTCCGTGGGGCCTGGCGGCACTGGCCTGGGCACCTTGGGCGGTGTTTGCCGCGCGCCAGCACGCACGCCGCGCCGGCTATGCCTGCGACGCGCGCCTGGTGGCGGTGCGCGAGGGCTGGTGGTCGCGCCACTGGCGCTTTGCCGAGATCGACAAGCTGCAGGCGCTGGAGCTGCGCCAGTCGCCGCTGGACCGCCGCTTCGGCATGGCCACGCTGTGGCTGGATACCGCCGGTGCCGGCGCGATGTCGCCACCGCTGCGCCTGCGACTGGTGCCGCTGGCCGAGGCGCGCGCGCTGCACGCGCGCCTGGTGCGCGAGGTCGCGCGGCGCCCGTTGCGCTGGTGACGGCTTACCAGCGCGCCGGACCCCAGTAACCGATGCGCCGGCGCAGCTTGAACTTGCGCCACCAGTTGCGCGGCTTCGGATTGCGGTTGCGCCCGCCGCGCGCGATGAACGCATCGACCGCCGCCAGTACGCGCTCGCTGCTGCGGCCATCGCGGTAGGGGTGGATGGCGTCGGCGAATTCGCGGATCGCCGCCATCAGCGCCGGCGGCCGCGCCAGCGCGCGCTCGATCGCGGGCTCGAAGTCGGCCACGTCGTCGATGTCGATCAGCTGCGGGCCGGGGCGACGGTTCCTGAAGGTCACCACCGGCTTGCCGGTGAGCAGGAACTCGCTGAGCGCCGACGAGGTGTCCGAGCACATCATGTCGACCTGCGGGAAAAGCTCGAGGATGTTGTCGTTCTCGGCAAACGTGAGGTGTTCGTTCTGCAGCGCCTTGAACTTCGCCACCGTCTCCGCCGGCATCTTGGGGTGGAAGGTGACGATCCAGCGCCAGCGGCCGTCGCGCGACAGGCGCCTGACCTCTTCGTACAGCGTTTCAGCCGCGCTCCAGGACGGCGAGAACGTCGAGTGGTACAGGATCACCGGCACCTCGCGCACCGGAGGCACGTCGCCGGCAATCGCGCGCATGAACGGATCGATCTTGGTCCAGCCGGTCTCGGCCACGCTGAAGTGGCCCTGCGCATCGGCCAGCGCCTGGAAGCTGGCGGTGTCGCGCGGGCCGGTGGTGCAGTACAGGTCGAAGAAGCCGCGGATGTAGATGTGCCGCGGCTTGCCGGCATCGAAGCCGTGGAACACCTCCACCTTCACGCCGGGGAAGAAGTGCGGCAGGTGGTTGCCCGGCGTGAACACCGCCTCGGGCAGCCAGCGGCGCACGCCGGCCACGTCGAGCAGCAGCTCGCCTTCCACCAGGTCCTCGGCACCCGGCCCGTCGAAGAACCAGGCGGCGTGGTCGCCGCGCGCACGGATGGCTTCCTGCAGCGGGCGCAGGATCGCCAGCGCGTAGCGCTCGGAGCCATACAGCAGGTAGTGGCGCGGCTCGGTCATCGGAGTCCTGGATGCGTGGTCGGGCGGCAGGCTAGCGGTCGAGGCCGTGGCGCTGCAGCACCGCGCGCGCCTGCTCGACGGAATCTGGATTGCGCACCATCTCGTAGTAGCGGATGCGCTTGTAGACCGCGTAGGTCGCGGCCGTATGGGCCACCACCAGGCCGCGCCAGCCGTCGAGCAGCGCCAGCCGCGGCAGCGCCTCCTTGGCGAACGAGGCGATGTACACCAGCGGCGCCATCCACACCCGCGCCGGCCGGCCGCGCTCCAGCCAGTCACGGCACTTCAGTTCCGCGTAGCGCAGCACCTTCAGCTGCTTGTGCGGCAGCGTGGGGTTGTGCAGGTGCTCGAACGGCGCGGTGAAGCTTTCGGCGCGACCGTCCCAGCGCAGCGACTCGTGCACGCGCGCATCGCTCCAGCGCGCGCGCTCGCGGTGGTACAGCCGCGCCAGCTGCTCGCCGACCATCGGCCGGTACCAGCGCATCGGCGCGCCCATGTACAGCGTGCGGCGGCGCAGGATGCCGACCGCGGCATCGCCCGCGATCACCGCGGGCAGCCGTGCAGCGAGCTCCGCGGCCAGCTCCGGGCTGAGGTATTCGTCGGCGTCGAGCACCAGGATCCAGGGATGCGTGGCCTGGGTGGTGGCGAAGTTGCGCTGCGCGCCGAAGCCCAGCCAGTCCTGGTGCACCACGCGCGCGCCGTGGGCATGGGCGATGGCCACCGTGTCGTCGTCGCTGCCGCTGTCGATGACCACCTTTTCGGCGGCGAACGGCACGCTGTCCAGGCAACGGGCGATATTGGCCGCCTCGTTGTGGGTCATGACCAGCAGGGTGACCGGGACCGTCGTCATCGCGACATGGTAGCGGACGCCTGCCGGCAGACGCTGCCGCGCGGCGCTCAGTCCGCGCGGCGCCAGGCGCCCAGGTAGACCTCGCCGCGCAGGTGGCGCGGCGTGCCCGACAGCGCCGACAGCGCGTGCGCGACCAGGCGCCGGCCCAGCTTGCGCAGGCTGCGCAGCCTGCGGAACGGATTGGCGACCGAACCCTCGTGCACCTGCGCGAAGCCCAGCTCGTCGAAACAGCGGCGCAGCACCGACGGCGCCACGGGGGCGATGTGGCCCTGCTCGCGGTAGTCGGCCTCCGCGAACCACTGGAAATCGCCCTGGCGCAGGAACGACGCCTGCGACACCGGGTTGGCCAGGTTGGGCGTGGACAGCACGAGGATGCCGCCGGGCCGCAGCAGCTCGCGGCAACCACGCAACAGGTGGCGCGGGTTCTCCAGGTGCTCGACCGGTTCGAGCGCGACGATCGCATCCCACGGCCCGCCGAGCGCGGCGACGAACTCCGCGTTGAGGTCGGCGGCGCGGAACTCGATGGGGTCGGGCGGGGTGAAGTTGTCGGCGAACAGGTCGCAGGCGACGACCGCAAAGCCGGCGTCGTGCAGGCGCTGGCTCAGCGCGCCGCCACCGGCGCCCAGCTCCAGCACGCGTGCACCGGCCGGCGCATGCGCCTGCAGCGCCGCCAGCCCCGCCTCGTGCACGCCCGGCGCCGCGAAGATCGGGATGCCGCGATAGGCCTGCAGCTTGCGGCCACCAAAACGGGTGGCGAACGACCGGGCCCGCGCCGAGGAGTCGCCGGCGATCGCGGTGTCATCGGTTTCGTCCATGGATCTCGTCTCATTGCGTTCCCGATGCGCAGGGTAGCCGACGGGATGCGCGGCGCGGCACCACGCTCGGGCGTTAACGCGTCATTTACACACGCACGGTAAAGCTGTGCACCCGCATACAGTCGGGCACGTCCCTTGGGGGAGGGCATGTCCGGCGAGCGTTGCCAGCTCTCCGACGCATGACATCCCTTGCCTCCTGGCGTTCCCGCGACCATGCGCTCCCGCGCGCCGGCGACGTCGCTTCGATCGGCCTGCTGGTCACCACCTACAACTGGAAGGACGCGCTGGCGCTGGTCCTGGAAAGCGTCATGCGACAGACGCGGCTCCCGGACGAGGTCATCGTGGCCGACGACGGATCTGGCCGCGACACCGCCGACCTGATCGCAGGCATTGCCCGCGGCTTCCCGGTGCCGCTGCGCCATGCCTGGCAGGAAGACCGCGGCTTCCGCGCCGCGCGTTCGCGCAACCAGGCGATCGCCGCATGCCGCGCCGACTACCTGCTCCTGGTCGACGGTGACATGGTGCTCGACCGGCGTTTTGTCGCCGACCACGCGCGTGCCGCGCGCCCCGGCACCTTCGTGCAGGGCTCGCGCGTGCTGACCGGGCCGCGGTTCCGCGACTGCATGCTGGCGCGCCGCGCAGGACCGCCGAATGCGCTGTCCCCGGACGTGACCCGGCGCCGCAATGCGATCCACGCCCGCCTGTTGTCGGACGTGTACCGCGCGCTCAACCCGCGCAGCACGCCGCACGCCATCAAAACCTGCAACCAGGGCTGGCGGCGAGACGACCTGCTGCGGCTCAACGGTTTCGACGAGCGAATGGAGGGCTGGGGGCGCGAGGATGTCGAACTCGCGTGGCGCGCGTTCCATGCCGGCATCGCCTGCCGGCAGCTGCGCTATGCGGGCCTCGCATACCACCTGCACCACACCGAACGCCACCAGGACGGCGACAGCGCGAACGATGTCTACCTTGCCGAAACCCGCGCGCAGCGCCTGACCAGATGCGCGCGCGGGCTTGATGCACACCTCGCGCAGTTCGCGGCGCGGCCGTTACACGACCTGCGGTACGCGACGGCCGTGGAGGCCGCGCACTCGCCTGCTGTCACGGCCGCCTGATTGCTGCGAGCCCCCACGTCCAACGACACGCGTCGGCCAGCCCTTCAGTCCGCCTTGCGCAACCGCGCCAGGAAGAAGCCATCCATGCCGCCCTCGCCCGGCAGGCGCTGGCGGCCTGCGCCGGCCGGGCGGCCGCAGCTGTCGTCCAGGGGTTCGACGATGGCGTCCGGTGTCCGCGCCAGGAAAGCCTCGACCTGGACGTCGTTCTCGGCGCGCAGGATCGAGCAGGTCGCATAAACCAGCACGCCGCCCGGGCGCAGCGTGGCCCAGGTGGCATCGAGCAGGCGTGCCTGCAGCGCGGCGAGCGCGGTGATGTCGGCGGCGCGGCGGTGCAGCAGCACGTCGGGCTGGCGGCGGACGATGCCGGTCGCCGAACACGGCGCATCGAGCAGCACGGCGTCGAACGGCGTGCCGTCCCACCAGCTGGCGGTGTCGCAGGCGTCGGCGGCGCGCAGGTCGGCAGCGGCACCGACGCCGATGCGCGCCCAACCTTCACGGACCTTGGCAAGGCGCGCGGGGTCTACATCCAGGGCGACCAGGCGCAGGGACGGATCGCGTTCCATCAGGTGTGCGGATTTTCCGCCCGGCGCGACGCACGCGTCGAGGACGCGCGCGCCGGGGGCAGGCGAGATCGCGTCGGCGACCCGCTGGGCGGCGCCGTCCTGCACCGACAGCACGCCTTCGGCGAAGCCGGGCAGCGTGGCGACCGGCAGGGAACCTTCGATGCGCAGCGCGTCAGGCATGCCATCCACGACGGCCGCGTCGATGCCGGCCTCCCGCAGCCGGGCCAGGCTGGTATCGCGCTCGCCGCGCTGGCGGTTGACGCGCAGCCAGGTGGGCGCCGGCTGTGCGCTGGCGGCGAAGATCGCGTCGGCATCGTCCGGCCAGTCGCCGCGCACGCGCTCGCGCAGCCACGCCGGCCACGCGGCGTCGGCGGCCAGCACCGGCAGCCCCTCGCGCTGCGCGCGACGCAGCAGCGCGTTGACCAGCTTCGCCTGGTGCGCGCGGCCGATGGTGCGCGCGGCATCCACGGTGGCGGCGAGCGCGGCGTGTGGCGCCAGCCCGAGCGGATCGAGCTGCGCGAAGCCGGCGTGCAGCAGTGCGCGCAGGTCGCCATCGCGGTGGCCCAGCGGCTTCGGAATCCACGCGGCCAGCGCGGCGTCGGCGCGCGCGTGCTGGCGCAGCGCGGCGAAGCAGATCGCTTCGACCAGCGCGCGGTCGCGGGTGTCGGGCAGCGCAGGCAGGGCCTGGGCAAGTTCGGCCTTCAGCGAACGGCCGCGGTTGAGGACCGCGTCGAGCACGCGCGCGGCGATGGCGCGCGGCGCGGCGCCGCTCATGGCGCGAGGTCGCGGCGGGCGTTGAGGTAATCGGCGGCAGTGATGGCGCGGCCGCCTTCGCGCTGCAGCACGCGGATGCGCAGCGCGCCATCGCCGCAGGCGACATCGATGCCGTCACGGCCAGCGGCGAGCACGGTGCCCGGCGCGGCGCCATGCACCAGCGCCAGTGCAACCGCGCCGTGGATGCGCAGGCGCTCGCCGGCCAGCGAGGCTTCGGCCACCGGCCAGGGATTGAAGGCGCGCACCTTGCGCGCCAGCGCAGCGGCCGGCTGCGACCAGTCGATCCGCGCCTCGGCCTTGTCGAGCTTGTGCGCATAGGTCACGCCGCGCTCCGGCTGCGGTTGCGCCACCGGACGCATCCCGGCGCGCAGCAGGCCGAGGCCATCGGACAACACCTGCGCGCCGAGCTCGGACAGCCGGTCGTGCAGCTGGCCGCCGGTTTCGTCATCGCCGATCGCCAGCGACTGCGACATCAGCACCGGGCCGGTGTCGAGGCCCTTGTCCATCTGCATCAGGCAGACGCCGGTCTCGGCATCGCCGGCCTCTATCGCGCGCTGGATCGGTGCCGCGCCGCGCCAGCGCGGCAGCAACGAGGCGTGCACGTTCCAGCAGCCGAGCCGCGGGATGTCGAGGATCTTCTGCGGCAGAAGCAGGCCGTAGGCCACCACCACCATCAATTCTGGCGCCAGCGCGCGCAGCGCTTCACGCGCCGACTCCGCCTTCAGCGTGGCCGGCTGGTACACGGGGATGCCACGCTCCAGCGCTTCCAGCTTGACCGGCGACGCCTGCAGGCCGCGACCGCGGCCTGCGGGGCGGTCGGGCTGGGTGTACACCGCCACCACCTCGCCACGTGCGCAGGCCGCGCGCAGCGCGGGCACCGCGAAGGCCGGGGTGCCGGCGAAGACGATACGCACCGGTCAGTGGCCCTGCCGGCGGAGCTTGTCGTATTTCTTCAGTGCGCGGTCGCGCTTGAGCGGGGACAGGTGGTCGATGAACAGCTTGCCGTCGAGATGGTCGATCTCGTGCTGCACGCAGGTCGCGAGCAGGCCGTCGACCGCCATCACGAACGGCTTGCCGTGGCGGTCGAGCGCTTCGACCTCGATGCCGTCGGCACGGGTGACGTCGGCGAAGATGCCCGGGATCGACAGGCAGCCTTCCTGGTGCACGCGCAGTTCCACCGAGCGCGCGCGGATCACCGGATTGATGAACACCAGCGGCTGTTCGTGGCCGTCGGTGACATCGACGATCATGAAGCGCTCCTGCACGTCGACCTGAGTTGAAGCCAACCCGATGCCCGGCGCGGCGTACATCGTCTCGAACATGTCGTCGAGCAGGCGCTGGAACGCAGGGTCTGCGGCACGTCCCGCGACGACGTCGGCGGCGACCATGCGCAGGTGCGGATGCGGGAGTTCGAGGATCGGGATCAGGGACATGGTGGTAAAGGGTGGCAGCCGTCACAGGGTGCGGCACGGCCGCTCATTGTAGCGCCGGCAGGCTTGCGCCGGGTTGGTACCTGTGGTCTATAGTGCCCGCGCTATATGGGGAAATCTCCAAGGGGAGCAGGTAGATGGCCGGCAAGCTTCAGCGCCTTTCGAGCGCGCTACGTACGGGTATTGCGGTAGCGATGCTCACGGTGACCACGTACGCGGCAGCCCAAGGGCTGCGTGGCGACCACCCGGACACGTATGTCGTGCAGCGTGGTGACACGCTGTGGGATATCGCGGGGCAGTTCCTGCAGAAGCCCTGGCTGTGGCCGGAAATCTGGCAGGCCAATCCGCAGATCCGCAACCCGCACCTCATCTATCCGGGTGACGTGATCAGCCTGGCGTACCTCAACCGCGTCGGCCTCACCGCCGGCCCGCGTACCGACGCCGCGCCGATCAACGCCATCCCGTTGTCCGAAGTCGAGCCGTTCCTCAAGGACCTGCGCGTCGTCGATGGCTTCGACCACATGCCGTACGTGGTCGGCCTCGAGGAAGACCGCCTGCGCGCCTCGCGTGGCCAGGTGGCCTACGTGAAGGGCCTGGCCGGCGCCAGCCCGGGCACGCGCTACACCGTGCTGCGCCCGACCGTGCGCTACACCCACCTGCTGCGTTCGGGCTTCTGCTGCGACACCTTCGGCCGCGACGAACTCGACGCGACCGGCCGCCGCCAGGTCGACTGGGGCCAGTACTGGGCCAACGTGGTCATGCCTGACAAGGGCCAGGAAGAACTCGGCCACGAGCTGATGCGGGTGACCGCCGGCACCGTGACCCGCGGTGAAGTGGACGGCATCCAGGCCAGCACGCTGCTGCTCGATGAAGAGGGCCGCGAGGTCCGCATCGGCGACCGCCTGGTCCCGGTGGATGCACAGCCGTACGACCTGCAGTTCTTCCCGCACCCGCCCGCGCAGCAGACCGGCTATGGCAAGGCGCGCGTGCTGGCGGTCACCGACATGCTGACGTCCGGCGGCCCGCGCGACGTGGTCGCGCTGTCGATCGGCGCGCGCGAAGGCGTGGACAACGGCACCGTGTTCTCGATCTGGCGCGAAGGCACCAACACCATCGACCGCGTGCACAAGGGCCTGGACCGCGACGAGGACACCGTGTTCTTCGAGAACAAGGTGCGCCTGCCCGACGAGTTCGCCGGCCACGTCATGGTGTTCCGCACCTTCGACCGCATGAGCTACGGACTGGTGATGGACAGCATCAAGCCGAGCCGCGTCGGCTACCACCTGAAGCACCCCGACGCGACGCACTGACGCCGGGGGCGTTCCCCGACGGATCCACGCGACGGCGCCCGAGGGCGCCGTCGTCGTTTGCGGGCGAGGCTGGCGCCATGGATCCCGATTCCTCCACGGCCCTGCTGCGCCTGGTCGCGGCCGGCGGCGCCAGCGCGCCGCGGCGCGCGCTGCTGGACGCGCATGGCAACCCCGTCGCGGCGCTCGCCGCGGGGCCGGACGCATGGCGCGATGCCGGCCTTGATCGAGCGCAGCGCGCGGTGTTCGCCGGAAGTGCCGGAAGCAGACAGGTGGCGCTCGCGCAGGCCTGGCTGGCCATGCCCATGCATCATGTGGTCGGCTGGCATGACCCCGACTACCCGGCGTTGTTGCGACGCGTGGCCAGCCCGCCGCTGGCCCTGTTCGTCGCCGGCGATCCGCTGCTGGCCTGGCATCCGGGCGTCGCCGTGGTGGGGAGCCGCACGGCCACCGCGGGCGGCCTGAAGAATGCGAGCGACTTCGCCCGCGCCATGGCGACGTCGGGGCTGGCCGTGGCCAGCGGCCTCGCCGCCGGCATCGACACCGCCGCGCACCTGGGCGCGCTGGCCGCGCCGGACGGCCGCACCCTGGCGGTGCTCGGTACCGCCATCGACGACCCCTACCCGCGCCGCAACACCGGACTGTATGCCCGCATTGCTGCGTCGGGGGCGGTGATCAGCGAGCACGCGCCCGGCACCACCCCGAGCAAGGGCGCGTTCCCGGCGCGCAACCGCATCCTCGCCGGACTGTCGCTGGGCACGCTGGTGGTCGAGGCCGCCTGGCGGTCGGGCGCGCTGATCACCGCACGGCTCGCGGCGGAGTCGGGCCGGGAGGTCTTCGCGCTGCCGGGGTCGATCCACAACCCGATGGCGCGCGGCTGCCACCGGCTGATCCGCGACGGCGCCGCACTCGTCGAAACCCCGGCCGAAGTGGTCCGCGCGCTGGCGCCGCTGGCCACCGTGCTTGGCGACGCCTTGCGCAGCCGCCTCGCCAGCCCCATGTCAGGCGTCGGGAGCGCCGACCAGGCGTCAACCGGACACGACCCGCCAGCCGGCCACGAACACCATCGCTTGTGGCAGGCACTGGGTCACGACCCAACCGGTATGGATGAACTGGTCCTGCGCACCGGATTGACGGCCGCGGACCTCTCCTCCATGCTGCTCTTCATGGAGCTGGAGGGTCGTGTCTCGGTCGAACATGGCCGGTATTCCCGAAAGTCTTGTCAGTAACGCGCCCACGGGCGCAGGCCGGGGGTAATGAAAGAAAGCATCCTGGACGTCCTGCTCTATCTCTTCGAGCACTATTTCACCGAAGACGCGGATCTCATCCGTGACCGGGACTCACTCCAGAGCGGCCTGCTCCAGGCCGGATTCAGCCCCGCCGAGACCAGCAAGGCCTTCGACTGGCTCGACGCGCTCGCCGCGCAGCGGCCGGAGTCGCCCGTGGTCCGGGCCAATGGCCCCACCCGCATGTACGCCCCGCGCGAACTCGACAAGCTCGACGTCGAATGCCGCGGCTTCCTGCTGTTCCTCGAGCAGCACGGCGTGGTCGATGCCGACCAGCGCGAGCTGGTCCTGGACCGCGCCATGGCGCTCGACCAGGACGAGCTGGACCTCGATGACCTGAAATGGGTCGTGCTGATGGTCCTGTTCAACCAGCCCGGCTCGGAAGCGGCCTACGCGTGGATGGAGACCCAGATGTTCGTGGATGAGCCCGAAACCGTGCACTGAGCACGGCCAGCGCCCCGTTTCCGGCTTGACAGCCGCGCCCTGCCCGGCTTCCACTAGAAAAAGACTGCAAACTGAACGCCCGTGGCCCATGCCGCGGGCGTTGTCTTCTACGCCTCCCTTCAACCGCTAGTCGCGGCGCCCGCGCCGCACCCGGAAACCACCCCCGCGATGGCCAAGCATCTCCTCATCGTCGAGTCGCCCGCCAAGGCCAAGACGATCAACAAGTACCTCGGCAAGGATTTCACCGTCCTGGCCAGCTACGGCCACGTGCGCGACCTGGTCCCCAAGGAGGGCGCGGTCGATCCGGCAGACGGTTTCCGGATGCGCTACGACCTGATCGAGAAGAACGAGAAGCACGTCGAGGCGATCGCCAAGGCGGCGAAGGGGGCCGAGGGCATCTACCTCGCCACCGACCCGGACCGCGAGGGCGAGGCCATCAGCTGGCACATCGCCGAGATCCTGCGCGAGCGCGGCCTGCTCGAGGGCAAGGAGCTGCATCGCGTGGTGTTCACCGAGATCACCCCGCGCGCGATCAAGGAAGCGATGCTCAAGCCGCGCGCGATCGCCGGCGACCTGGTCGACGCCCAGCAGGCGCGGCGTGCGCTGGACTACCTGGTGGGCTTCAACCTGTCGCCGGTGCTGTGGCGAAAGGTGCAACGCGGCCTGTCCGCCGGCCGCGTGCAGTCCCCGGCGCTGCGCATGATCGTCGAGCGCGAGGAGGAGATCGAAGCCTTCATCGCCCGCGAGTACTGGACCATCGAGGCCGAGTGCGCGCATCCGACCCAGGCCTTCTCCGCCAAACTCACCAAGCTCGACGGCAAAAAGTTCGAACAGTTCACCGTCACCGACGGCGACACCGCCGAAGACGCGCGCCGGCGCATCGTGTCCGCCGCGCAGGGCGCGCTGCACGTCACCGACGTCGCGAGCAAGGAGCGCAAGCGCCGCCCGGCGCCGCCGTTCACCACCTCCACGCTGCAACAGGAAGCGTCGCGCAAGCTCGGCTTCACCACACGCCGAACCATGCAGGTCGCGCAGAAGCTTTACGAGGGCGTGGCGATCGGCGAGGAAGGCGCGGTCGGCCTGATCAGCTACATGCGTACCGACTCGGTCAGCCTGTCGGTCGAGGCGCTGGGCGAGATCCGCGACGTCATCGCGCGCGACTTCGGTACCAAGGCGCTGCCCGACAAGCCGAATTTCTACCAGACCAAGTCGAAGAACGCGCAGGAGGCCCATGAGGCCGTGCGCCCGACCTCGGCGCTGCGCACCCCGGCGCAGGTCGCCCGCTTCCTGTCCGACGACGAGCGCCGCCTGTACGAGCTCATCTGGAAGCGCGCGGTGGCCTCGCAGATGGTGCCGGCGATCCTCAACACCGTGTCGGTCGACCTGGCCGCCGGCAGCGAGCACGGCTTCCGTGCCAGCGGCACCACGGTCGTCGACCCCGGGTTCCTGGCCGTCTACGAGGAAGGCAAGGACAGCAAGGGCAAGGACGACGAGGACGAAGGGCGCAAGCTGCCGGCGATGAAGCTTGGCGACCGCGTCCCGGTCGATCGCATCCACGCCGACCAGCACTTCACCCAGCCGCCGCCGCGCTTCACCGAAGCCTCGCTGGTGAAGACGCTCGAGGAGTACGGCATCGGCCGCCCCTCGACCTACGCGTCGATCATCCAGACCCTGCAGTTCCGCAAGTACGTCGAGATGGAAGGCCGCGCCTTCCGTCCCAGCGACGTCGGCCGCGCGGTCTCGAACTTCCTCAGCGGCCACTTCACCCGCTACGTCGACTACGACTTCACCGCCAAGCTCGAGGACGAACTCGACGCGGTCAGCCGCGGCGAGGAAGAGTGGGTGCCGCTGATGGCGAAGTTCTGGGGCCCGTTCAAGGAACTGGTGGACGAGAAGACCGAGAGCGTCGACCGCAGCCAGGCCACCGGTGCCCGCGAACTGGGCACCGACCCCAAATCCGGCAAGCCGGTCAGCGTGCGCCTGGGCCGCTACGGGCCGTACGCGGCGATCGGCAGCACCGCCGAGGACGAGGAGGAGAAGCCGCGCTTCGCGTCGCTGCGCCCCGGCCAGAGCATGCACACCATCACGCTCGAGGACGCCATCGACCTGTTCCGCCTGCCGCGCACGCTCGGCCAGGACAAGGACGAGGAGGTCAGCGTCGGCGTGGGCCGCTTCGGTCCGTTTGCCAAGCGCGGCAGCGTGTATGCCTCGCTGAAGAAGGAAGACGACCCGTACACCATCGACCTGGCGCGCGCGGTGTTCCTGATCGAAGAGAAGGAAGAGATCGCGCGCAACCGGATCATCAAGGAATTCCCGGGCAGCGATATCCAGGTGCTCAACGGCCGCTACGGACCTTACCTGAGCGACGGCAAGCTCAACGGCAAGATCCCGAAGGACCGCGAGCCCGCCTCGCTGACCTTCGAGGAAGTCGTCACGCTGATGGAAGAGACCGGCAAGCCGATGCGCAAGGGCTTCGGCAAGAAGGTCGCGAAGAAGGTCGTCAAGAAGGCGGCCCGCAAGACCGCGGTGGCCGCGGATGCAGGGGCTGCCAAGGCGACGAAGAAGGTCGCCAAGAAAACCGCGAAGAAGACGGCGAAGAAGGCGACCAGGAAGGCGGTGAAAAAGGTCGCGGCCAAGCAGGCCGTAGCCACCGCGGCCGTGGCCGGGCCGGTGGCAAAGAAGGCCACCGCGAAGAAGACCGTCGTCAAGAAGACGGCCGCAAAAGCGACGCACGCACCGCTCGACGACGACGCACCGTTCTGACGCGCGCCCGCGCGGCGCCACCCGACCATGACCTGGACGGATGGCGACGACGCGGAACGCCCGCGACCGGCATCGGCCTACAATCGGCCGATGCCGTCGCCGCCCGACACCGACCTCGCCCTTGCCGTCGCCACCGTGCGCCGCGGCGGCGTGATCGCGTGTCCGACCGAGGCCGTCTGGGGGCTGGGCTGCGACCCGTTCGACGAGGCCGCGGTGTCGCGCCTGCTGGCAATCAAGCATCGCGACGTCGCCAAGGGCCTGATCCTCGTCGCGTCGGATCCCGGCCAGCTGGATGGCCTGGTCGACTGGGACGCCCTGCCCGCCGCGAACCGCGCTGCAGTGCTCGCCTCCTGGCCAGGGCCGAATACCTGGGTGCTGCCGGCCCTGCCTGCCGTACCGCGCTGGATCACCGGCGACCACGACACCGTGGCCGTCCGCGTCAGTGCCCATCCGCTGCTGGCGGCGCTGTGCCGCGGGGTCGGGCGGCCGCTGGTGTCGACCAGTGCCAACGCCGCGGGAGAGCCGCCGGCGCGCACCCTCGCCGAGCTCGCACCGGCGCTGCTCGAGGCCGTCGACGCCGTGCTGCCAGGTGACACCGGCGGCCTGGAGCGGCCGACGACGATCCGTGACGCCCGCAGTGGGGCCGCCTTGCGCGACTAGTCGCGCTGCCGCAGTGCGTCGTGCGTTCCGCCCGCGCCGGGCCTAGGATCGGCCTCCCGCCGGCACGGGCCGACGATGCAAGGACATGCCATGAACACGACCCACCGCTGCGGCCTGGCCCTGGTGCTGGCCTGTGCACTGCCCCTGTCGATGGCGGCCGAACCCCCGGCCACCGGCGCCCCGGCCATGACCGCCGAACAGAAAGCGATGATGGACGCCTGGACCAAGGCGGGGACGCCGGGCGCCGAGCATGCCCGCCTCGGCGAACAGCTCGCCGGGACGTGGAATGCCACCATGTCGATGTGGATGGATCCCGCCGCGCCCCCGATGACCGAGACGGGCACATCGACCAACTCCATGGTGCTGGACGGGCGCCACGTGCACATGGCGTTCAAGGGCCAGTTCATGGGCCAGCCGTTCACCGGCTTCGGCACCACCGGCTACGACAACACCCTGCGCCGCTACACCTCCACCTGGGTCGACAACATGTCGACCGCAGTGATGATTGCGCTGGGCGACTACGACGCGGCCACCGGCACCTACACCTTCCGCAGCGAGATGGCGGACCCCGCGGCCGGTGGCAAGCCGATCCCGATACGGGAAACCCTCCAGATCATCGACGCCGACAACCATGTGATGGAGATGTTCGAGACCCGCGACGGCGCGGAGGCGCGCACGATGCGCATCGAGTACCGCCGCGCGAAGTGATCCACGCATGCCGCCGCATAGCGCAGGCGGGCTCACTTTCGTGAACAATCGCCGCCGGGCAGGCAGGCGCCCGGCGGCACCGTCCCGACGAAGGTGCAAGATGTGGCCATGACCCGGCTCTCCATCCCCGTGTCGATCCTGCTCGCACTGGCCGGCATGTCCGCCGCGCATGCGGCGCCGCCCGCGCGCGAGGTCACGATCTACCGCTGCGTGGGTGCGGATGGCGAGGTCGTGATCGGCAACCAGCCGTGCGCCGCGGGCGAACAGCAGCAGGTGCGCACCATGGTCCGGCCGGTGGACGCCATTGCACCTGCCGCAAAGGCATTGCCACCCGCTGCCGCCGACGCGCCGCCTGCGCCGGTGCGGATCGTGATCGTTGCGCCGGCCGCGCCCACCTACGAATGCACGCGCCCCGACGGCAGTCGCTACGAGAGCGACAACGGCAGCGGCGAACCGCGTTGGGTGCCAGAGTGGTCCACCGGATATCCGATCGCGATCGGCGCGGACCCGCACGGGCGCCCCGGTGGTGCGCGCGGCGACTTCGCCACGCGCGGCGCCACCGTGACCGCGCGCGATGGCGGATTGAGCGTACCCATGCGCAGCGACATCAGTATCCCGGCCAATCCGCCTCGTCCACCGGTCGATATCGGCCGACCACGCCCCCCGCCCCACCCAGGCCACGGACATGTCCTGTCGGGCTACGGCGGCGGCAACTGGGAATACGACAGCTGCGAGCCGCTGCCGCAGGCCGAAGCCTGCGCGCGCCTGCGCGACCGCCGCGACGCGCTGCGCACGCGGTTCTTCAACGCACAGCAGGTCGAGCGCGATACCCTGCGCGTCGAAGAGCGCGGGCTCAACGCCCGCATCGACAGCGACTGCAGGACGTATTGATGCTTCCAATCCATTTCCGCCGCCTCGCATTGGCGGCGCTGTTCGCCGCGGGCCTGCCGGCCTCGGCCGCCGACGTGGTGATCTACCGCTGCACCGACGCCAGCGGCGCGCTCACCGTGCAGAACGACGAGCCCTGCCCCAAGGGCAGCCGCCAGGAGCGCACGGTGGTGCAGCCACCGCCGCCCATGCCCACCTATGTGCCGCACACGGCGGAACCGGCGCCGGTGCCGACGCGTGCGGAAGCCGCGGCCGCCGTGGATACGCCAGCGCCGCCGACGCAGCCGCGGCCGGTCGCGCCCAGGCCGTCGCAGATCGCCGACGCCGACCGCCTGCCGCCGCCGCCCATCTTCCGCTGCAACACCCCGGACAACGACAGCTACATCAGCGAAGCGGCCGAGCCCAAGCCGCGCTGCGTGCGCCTGCAGACGGTCGGGCATGACGGCGACCCGAGCCGCGGCGCAGGGGCGGCCTGCGAGATGACATACGACCAGTGCGAGCGCGTTCCGGACGGCGCGGCCTGCGACGGCTGGCGCCAGCGCGGGCGCGAGATCGAATCGTCGTGGCGCTATGCGCGCGGCAACGACCGGCGACCACTGCAGCAGGAGTTCGCGCGCGTGGCGACCATCCTTGCCGACACCACCTGCGGCCTTCCGGCCAACTGATCGGCGAAGCCGGGCGCGCTGATCAGGCTTCGATCGCGCCGGCCGCGCCGGGGTCTTCGACGATCGCATGCGGCACGAAGCGCGAGGTGTCTTGGGTGACCAGGGTCGCGTCCTCGCGCACGCCGACGCCGCAGGCGCGGTCGGCGACGATCCAGCTGCCGACCAGCGGATAGTTGCCGTCGAAGCACGGCAGCGGATGGTAGGCCTGGACGATGCCGGGGCCATCCGCGTACGGGCCGGGCGTGCTGATGCGCTCGCCGTCGGCGGTGACGATGTCGATGTTGGCGCCTTCGCGCGAGAACAGCGGCTTGCGCACGAACCCCGGCGGCGGCACCTCGCCCTGCACGGTCTCGAAGCGCGCCTCGAGCAGGTTCGGATGGCCGCGGTGGCGCTCCCACAGCAGCGGCAGCACGCCCTTGTTGCTGAGGATCGCCTTCCACGGCGGCTCCAGCAGCTGCATGGTGTTGGCGACCAGGCTCGGCCCGAATTCCTCTTCCATCATGAACTCGAGCGGATACAGCTTGAACAGCGTCTGGATGACGGTGTCGTCGGCGTCGGTGAACCAGCCGTCGGCGCTGAGGCCGATGTCCTCGACCGCGACCAGCGCGGTGTCGATGCCCGCCTGGTGGGCGCAGTCGCGCATGTACAGCACGGTGGCCTGGTCCTCTTCCGACTCGCGCACCGCGGCGAAATGCACGCGCGCGCCGATGCGCTGCTGCATCGCGAGCGTCGCGAAGGTCTCGCACAGGACTTCCTGGATGCCGTTGTACTGGTCGCTGCCGGCCGGCAGTGCACCCGACGCGATCTGCTGCTCCAGCCACAGCCACTGGAAGTACGCCGACTCGTACAGCGACGTCGGCGTGTCGTAGTTGAGTTCGTAGAGCTTGGCCGGGCCGCGACCGTCGTAGGCGAGGTCGATGCGTCCGTAGAGATGCGGGTCGCCGTTGCGCCACGACGATGCGATCCAGTCCCAGTACATCGGCGGCACGTGCAGCTTCGCCAGCAGCTCCTCGCTGCCGACCACCTCGTCGACCAGCGCCATCGCCATGTCGTGGATGGCCTGGCTCGGCTGCTCGATGTCGTCCTCCACCTGGCGCAGGCTGAACGCGTAGTACGCCGACTCGTCCCAGTAGGGCGAGCCGTCGATGGTGTGGAAACGGAAGCCGAGCGACTCGGCCTGCTGCTTCCAGTCCGCGCGCGGCGCGATCGCGATGCGCCGCATGTCAGCTGCCGCCGCGCGAACCGAACGTGCCGCGCGCCGCCGCGCGCGAGCCGAAGCCGGCACGCGACACGGTGATCGCGCGCGCCGGCGTGGCGATGCTGCCGCGCTTGCCGGTGACCGGCCCGGTCTGGCGGCTGACGGCATCGCCGCCGGCGTTCCTGTAGCCACCGCCGCGATAGTCGCGGTACAGCGGTGCGCCGCCCGCCACCTGGCGCGCGCCGGTGTTGCTGAAGCCGCCCGCCAGCGCGTAGCCAAGCAGGAATCCGCCCATCGGCGGCGAGTAATACGTGCGTCCTTCCTCGCGCGCCGGCTGGCAGCTGCCGAAATCGCTCTCGCACTGCATCGCATCCTCGTAGCGCGGCGCAACCTGCGCATGCTTGGCCACGGCGTCGCGGTACGCGGTTTCACACTGAGCCACGTCGACCTGCTGCGAGCGGCAGTCGTCGATTGAATTGAGCACCACGCCGGTGGGCTCGGACTCGCAGGCCGCCAGCCCGATGGGCATCGCCACCGCCATCAGAGTGAGCCGCAGGTTGCTGGATCGCTTCTTCATGGCAGGTTCCTCACGGCGTGATCGCGGCGGCGTTGACCAGGCCCATGCTGATCGCGATGGCGGCGCTGAAGATGCCGGCGGAGACCACGTTGTCATCGATCTGCTTCGACAGCGTGCCGCTGGCGATGCGCGCCACCAGGAATGCCAGCACCTGCACCACCGCGGCCACCAGGCCCCAGATCAGCGCGTCGAGCAGACTGACCGAATGGCTGATCGCCGAATGCACCGGCAACGCCAGGCCTACCAGGCTGCCTCCGAACGCCACCGCGGCGGCGGTATTGCCGGCGCGGATCAGCTTGATCTCGCTGTGCGGCGTCACCAGCAGGACGATCGTGGCGGCGACGAACATCACGCCGAGGCCGGCGCCGAAGTAGGTGAGGAACGCGAGGAAGCTGTCGAGCGTGATGGCCTGTTGCATCGGAAATCCTTGAGGGTCGGGCGCCGCGGCGCCTCAGGTGATGTCGAGGTCGGCGATGGTGAGCTCCACGCCGACCGAATAGGTGATGCTGAAGTCGGCGGGGCCGGAATCCTCGGCAGACACCAGCAGCAGTTCCTGGCGCGACAGTTCCGGCACGTCGCGGCTGTAGAGCATCGCGTAGTGGGTGAGGTCGTCGTCGCGGCGCGGCGGCTGGTGCCGGTACAGCACTTCGTCATAGACCATCGGCGGAATGCGTTCATCGCCCGCCGTAGTCTGCGTGGCACGGGTCCAGCGGTGGCCGGCATAGTCGATGCCGGCGGCGCCGAGGTGCGCGTCGCCGGTCACGAAGCGCTGGAACGCCGCCTTGTCCGGCGGATGCACGGTCTCGTGGAAGATGAAGCCCTGGATGCCGTCGACGTCACCGGACACGGTGCTGACCTGCAGGAACGCGTCGTCGTCGAGATAGAAGCGGTGCAGCGCGTAGCCGTCGCCGAGATCGATGTGGCCGTAGCAGGGCACGCCCTGGTAGCCGCCCGGCAGCTCCTCGGTCATGACACCCGGCGCGACGCCGTACATGGTGCGGTCGAACTGCAGGCGGCCGCCGACGCGCAGGCCAAGCGGCGGCGCGTGCGCGAGCTCGCCCGGGCCGGGCAGCGCCGCTGCGGGCGCGGCCGGCCTGCGTCCGAGCAGCCTGTCCAGCAATCCCACGGCGTGCCTACCTGCGCTTGTCGAACAGCGACTCGGCAGCCAGCAGCTTCTGCGCGTCGGCCGAGGCCGGGCTGTCCAGCACGATGGCGTCCTGCGGCTTGCGGAAGCGCTCGAGGATGCCGTCGACATTGGACGGGTCGTGCACCAGGCCGGCCTGTGCCAGGCGGGACTTCAGGTCGCCGTCGCCGGTCTCCTGCTCGAGCTGGTGCGCGGCTTCGAAGCGCGCGCCCTGCTCTTCCTGGCGCTGCTTGATGCGCTCCAGCGAATCCAGTGCGGTACCGATCTTGCTATTGGCGCCGGAATGCCGCGCCGACACCGCCGACTGCGCGCGCTGCACGGCCTCGGTCGCTTTCACGGTATCGATCTGCTGCTTCAGGCGCGTCAGCTGGGTCTCGGTGCTGCGGATCGCGGTCTTCAGCGAACCGATGCTGCTGTCGAGGCTCTGCACGTTGTCGGCTTCGGCCTGCAGGTCGCGCTCGACGTCGGACAGCTTGGTCGCGACCTCGCGGGCGAGGCCCTCGTCGCCCTTGGCCAGCGCGCCCTGCACGTAGCCTTCGTATTCGCGGCGCTTGTCGAGCAGCGCGCTGCCGCGGTTGGCAGCCAGCTGGCGCTGCGCCATCACCTTGGTCAGCTCCTGCTTCGATTTCGCGAGCTCGGAGGTGCTGTCGCGCAGCTCCTGGTCGAGGATGCGGATCGCGTTCTTGTCGACCACGGCCTGGCCGGCCTCGTTGGCCGTGCCGCGGAACAGGGTGAAGATCTTGGCGAGGATGCTCATGCGGTCACCAGGTACGTCTGCAGGGTTTCAATGGCGTCGATGGCGTTGACGCCGAGGGTGCGGATCTCGTGGACGATCTGCTCGCCGGTGGAGTCGGCCGACAGCTCGCCGAACACCACGTAGACATCCTGGCCGTCGACGGTGGCCAGGCCGAGGTTCGACAGCGGGTTGATCGGGTTCAGGCGCATGCAGGCGTCGTTGAACGCGGCGCGGTCGCGCACCTGCGCGCCGGTGACCAGCGGCGTCGAGCAGTACACCTGGTGCTCGCTTGCGACCAGGGTCACCTCGAGATCACCGGCGTCGGCGAGGACGACCTGGAGCGTGGTCTCGGTGTCGTCGAGGGTGGCGACGCGGTCGGCGCCGAAGGCGTCGGCGAGGATCTGGTGGAGCTGTTCGCGGGTCCAGTGCGACATGGGCGGTCCTGTGCAATGAGGGACAGGCGCAAGTATGGGGCAACCCGCCCCCGCACCGCAGGGAAACGCAGCGTCCCGGGCGCACGCCCGGTATTCATTTTCCGCGTCGTCGGCGGCGGCTTCCGGTCAGCCGCCGAGCTTGCTGCGGAACGCGAAATACACCGCGCCGACCATGCACAGCGCCGCCCACAGGTAGTCCAGCTTCAGCGGCTCCTTCAGGTAGAACAGCGCGAACGGCACGAACACCGCCAGGGTGATCACTTCCTGCAGGATCTTCAGCTGCGCGATCGAGAACACGGTGTAGCCGATGCGGTTGGCCGGCACCTGGAACATGTATTCGAAGAACGCGATACCCCAGCTGGCCAGCGCGGCCACGATCCAAGGTTTGTGCGACAGCTCCTTGAGATGCGCGTACCAGGCGAACGTCATGAACACGTTGCTCAGCAGGAGCAGCGCGATGGTCAGCGAGGTTGCACGCATGGCGCGGGGTGCCCGTGGCGGTGGATCAGGCTGGAAATGATACGTCCGGCACGGCGCGCAGGCGCATGCCCGGCTTTCAGCGCATCAGTGGCGGGAGCACGTGGTACAGCACGCCGCAGGCGGCGCCCAGCAGCGCCCCGGCCACCACATCCGCACGCGTGTGCCGCCGCAGCTGCAGCCGCGACCACGCCACCAGGCACGCGAGTACGAGCAGCACCACCGTCACCGCGGCGTGCGGCCAGGCGATGCCGGCGGCGAACAGCGCGAAGCCGACGTGCAGCGACGCCTTCAGCCGATGGCGGAGCAGGTGCCCGCCGACCACCAGCAGGCCCGCCAGCGCGAACGCGACCACCAGTGCAGGCGGCGCGTGCACCAGATGGCCGGCCACCGCCAGGGTGAGCATCAGCGCGCCCGCGAAGACGTTGAACTCGGCGCGCTCGTGGCGCGCGGACGCGTCCACGTGCGCCCACCTCCCCGACCGCGTCCGCACCACCGTGAAGGCCACCACGACCAGGGCGACGGCGGCGGTGGCCAGCACGATGCCCATGACGGTGCGCGGCGCTGCGTCACCGCCCGCGGCGGCCACGCCCGCCGCCAGCGTCATCACCGCGGCCGGGTGGCCGATGATCGACACCGCGCGCGCGGCCATGTGCACCGCGCCGGCGCCCGCACCGGCCACCTCAGAATCCGTACTGCAGGAACCCGCCATCCACGGCGATGCATTCGCCAGTGACGTAGCCCGACGCCGGCAGGCACAGGAACGCCACCGCCGCCGCGACTTCCTCCGGCTCGCCGATGCGACCCATCGGCGTGCGCATCAGCACCTCGTCGAGGTAGTCGGGATCAGCCAGGCTCGGCGATGTGCGGCGGGTGCGGATATACCAGGGCGCGACGCAGTTCACGCGGATGCCGTCCTCCGCCCATTCGCAGGCGAGGTTGCGGGTCATCTGGTGCATCGCGGCCTTGCTCATGCCGTAGGGCGCGCCGGTGCGCACGTGGGTCGAGCCGGACACGCTGCCGACGTTGACGATGCTGCTGGCCGCGTGCTGCGCGAGCAGCGGATGCGCGTAGCGCGAGAGCTCGAAGGCACTGAACAGGTTGACCTCGAAGATCTCGCGCCACTCGTCTTCGGTGTAGTCCACCGAAGGCTTGACGAGGTTGCCGCCGGCGTTGTTGACCAGGATGTTGAGGCCTTCGCCCTGGTCCTCGACCCAGTCGAGCAGCTCGCGGCGCTGCTCGTCGTCGGCGACGTTGGCGATGAAGGCGCGCACCTCGCCGTCGGGATACTCGTCGGCGAGCTCGTCGCGCGCGGCTTCCAGCGCGTCGCCGTCGCGCGCGGCGATCAGCACGCGCGCACCGAAGCCGAGGAGCTCCGCGGCGATCGCGCGGCCGATGCCGGCGCTGCCGCCGGTGACGAGTGCAAGCTGTCCGTCGAGCCGCCAGCGCGTGCCGTGCATGCCGCTCACGGCATGCAGAAGCAGTGCACGACCGCCTTCACCGGATTGCCGCCCTTGGACAGGGTCTGCTCGATGAAGCGCAGCTCCTGCTCGGCCTGCGGCAGCGCCTTGGCCAGCAAGCCCTGCACGAAGTCGCTGCGGCCAAGCAGTGCCTGGCCGGCGCGGCTGCCGGCAAAGCCGCTGATGAAGGTCTCGAACGGCGACATCGGCTTCTCGACGTAGCGCAGGCGCCACTTGCCCGCGTCGCCCAGTCCGGCGCGCTCGGCGGCGTCGGCGACCGCGGTGCGCAAGCCACCGAATTCATCCACCAGCCCGCGCTCCTTCGCCTGTGCACCGCTCCACACGCGGCCGCGCGCGACCGCATCCACAGCCTCGACCGTCTGGTTGCGGGCGCTGGCGACCTTGCCGGTGAACTCGCGATAGCCCTTGTCGATCACGCTCTGGATCACCTGCCCGACCTCGGGCTGCAGCGGCCTCGTGGGATCGAACGCGCCGGCGAAACGCGTGGTGCCGACGCCGTCGGTGTGCACGCCGATCTTCTCCAGCGTGCGCGGGATGCTCGGGAACATGCCGAAGATGCCGATCGAGCCGGTGATCGTGGATTCATCGGCGTAGATGCGGTCGGCATCCATGCTGATCCAGTAGCCGCCCGACGCGGCGAGGTCGCCCATGGACACCACGACCGGCTTGCCGGCGGCCTTCAGCGCCACGACTTCGCGACGGATCTGCTCGGAGGCGAAGACCTCGCCGCCCGGCGAGTCGACGCGCAGCACCACCGCCTTGACCTTCTCGTCATCGCGCGCCGCGCGCAGCAGCGCGGAGGTCGATTCGCCGCCCACGGTGCCCGGCTTCTGCTGGCCACCCATGATCTGGCCCTCGGCCACCACCACCGCGACCTGCGGCCGCGCGTCGGCATCGGCCAGCGGGCTGGTGACGTGCTGCAGGTAGGCGTCCATGGAGATTTCGCGCACGCCGCTGTCGCTGTCCTCGTCGGCCACGCCGCGCTCGGCAAGCAGCAGCTGCAGCTCTTCGACGGTCTTCAGGCCGTCGACCAGCTTCTGTTCCACCGCATAGCGGGCGAGGTCGCCGCCGGCGGCTTCGATGCCGGCAGGCATGGTGTCGATGCCGGCCGCGAGCGTGGCCGCGTCGAGCTTGCGCGCGCGCGCCACGTCGCCGAGGAAGCGCTGCCAGATGTCGTTCATCCAGAACAGGTCGGCCTGCTTGGATTCGGGCGAAGCGTCATCACGCACGTAGGGCTCGGCGGCGGACTTGAACTCGCCGACCTTGAACAGGTGGATGTCGACGCCGAGCTTGTCCTGCAGGCCTTCGCGGTAGTACTGGCGGTAGCGGCCGAGGCCCTCGAGCACCATGCCGCCCTGCGGGTCCATGTAGACCTCGTCGGCCTGCGCGGCCAGCAGGTACTGCGCCTGGTCGAAGAACTCGCCGTACGCGACGACCTGCTTGCCGGCCGCGCGCAGCTCGGTCACCGCGGCGGCCACCTCGCGCAGCGAGGCGTAGCCGGAGAACGCCATGCGGTCGGTGCGCAGCAGCACGCGCTCGATGCGCTTGTCGTCCTTCGCCGACTCGAGCGTCAGCAGCAGGTCGCGCAGGCGTACTTCGGCGGTGTCCTGGCCGGTCAGCTTGCTGAAGCTGCGGGTGACCGGGTCGACGCTGAACTGCTCGACCAGCGCGCCCTCCGGCGCGATCACCAGGGTGGTGCGGTCGAGCAGCGGGTGCGCGCGCTCGGCGGACGCCAGCGCCACCAGCACCACGATCACCAGCAGCAGGAACAGCAGGTTGAAGACCAGCCGGCGCGTGAAGTTGAGGGCGTTCCAGGCGCCCACGGCGACGCGGGTGATCGGCCCGCGGCGGCGAGGGGTAACGGCGTGTGTTGCGGACATGGCGTGCTCTGCGAAGGCTTTGGAAGCGGCTGCGGCCAGTATCACCGCTGCCGATGGCCGTCGTCACCCGCCATCGGTCACTGGGCCGCCTGCCGGAATGCGCCCGGACGTGCGCAGGAAACGCATCGCCATCAGCACGGCGGCCACCAGCAGGCCGGCGATCAGCCCGATCCACATGCCGCGCGGTCCCATGCCCAATCCGAGGCCGAGCCCCGCGCCGAGCGGCATGCCCACGCCCCAGTACGCGAACGCGGCCAGGAACATCGGCACGCGGGTATCGCGCAGCCCGCGCAACGCACCCGCCGACAGCACCTGCACGCCGTCCGGGAACTGGAAGCAGGCCGCGAACAGCAGCAGCGAGCCGGCCAGCGTGGCGACCGCGGCATCGCGCGTGTACAGCGCCGCCACCATGTCGTGGCCGAGGAACAGCAGCAGCGCCGACAGCGTCTGCGTGGCGAGCACCAGCACCATCCCGGCCATCGCCGCGCGGCGCACGCCGTCGCGCCCACGGCCCGCGCCGACGGCGTGGCCGACGCGCACGGTGGTCGCCTCGGCCACGCCGAACGGGATCATGAAACACAGGCTGGCGACGTTGATCGCGATCTGGTGGGCGGCGGCTTCGAGCTGCCCGATCCGGCCAATCAGCAGCGCGGTCACGATGAACAACCCGCCCTCCATCGCCACGGTCACGCCGATCGGCAGGCCGGTGCGCAGCAGCATCGCGATCGGCGCGCGACGCGGCGGGTCGAGGCGCGCGAACAGCCCCAGTGACGCGAAGCGGCGCGCGCGCGCCAGGTAGGCGGCGAACGCCAGCGTCTGCGCCCACATCATGATCGCCGACGCCAGGCCCAGGCCGCCGGCGCCCATCTCGGGCATGCCGAACGCCCCGAACGCCAGCGCATAGCCCAGCGGCAGGAGCACCAGCAGGCCGCCGAAGCCGAGCAGCATCGTCGGCAGGGTCCAGTGCAGGCCGTCGCTCAGGTAGCGCATGGCGTAGTACAGCGTCAGCGCCGGGATGCCCCATCGGATCCCGTGCATGAAATCGCGGGCGCCCGGGCGGATCGCCGCGTCGATGCCCATGGGTTCGAGGGCGAGCGTGGCGAAGCTCAGGAACGCGAACAGCAGCAGCCCGAGGGCCAGCGCCAGCCACAGCGCCTGCCGGAACAGCGCGGCGATCTCATCGCGTCGCCCGGCGCCGTCGAGCTGCGAGACCAGCGCCGGCACCGCCATCAGCGTGCCCATCGGCACCATCATCGGCAGCCAGAACATCGCCGTGCCCACCGACACCGCCGCCAGCGTGGTGGTGCCGTGGTGGCCGGCGATCACGCTGTCCACCAGGCCGATCAGCCCGGTCGACAGGTGTCCGGCGACCAGCGGGAGTGCCAGGACGGCCGTACTGCGCACTTCGTGGCGGAAATGCACGGGCGATGGCGTTGACATGCGTAGAGGAAACCCGGGGGAAGTTGCGCGTGGCGCGCCGCACACGCAACGGCAGGCCGCATGCTGGCGCCGGGTCGCGGCAGGCCGCTATCTTAGTGCCAGACGAGGGAAGCCCATGACCGACGCCGGCAACGACACGTCCGTCCAGCCCCTGCCGCGGGCACCCGCGCCAACGCCCGGCGCGGCCTGCGGCAACTGCGGCACGCGCCTGCTCGGCCCCCACTGCCACGCCTGCGGGCAGCCGGTCACCGGACTGGTCCGCCACTTCAGCAGCCTGGTCGGCGATTTCCTGGACAGCGTCTTCGACCTCGACTCACGCACGCCACGCACGCTGTGGCCGCTGTTCGCGCGCCCGGGGCACCTCAGCCTGGAGTACTTCGCCGGCCGCCGCGTGCGCTACGTCAGCCCGGTGCGGCTGTTCTTCTTCCTCGCCATCGTGACGTTCTTCGTCGCCCAGTTGCTGCTGAGTTTCGGCGACGGGGTCATCATCGAAACGGATACGCCGCAGGCGGATGCCGTGTCGCAGGCGATGACGGTGGACGAGGTCCGCGCGCGGCGCGACGCGGCAATGCAGGAAGCCCGCGACGCGCGAAGCGGCAAGCAGCCCGCGGTCGGCCCGGACCCCGCCCTGGTCGCGCTCGAGGTCGCGATCGAGAAGGCGGCCGGTGACCGCATCGCGGCACTGCGCCAGGCCGAGCGCGCCGGCACGCCACCGCCGCCGCCACCCGCCGGCGATGACAGCCCGACGATGTCGTTCAACGGCAGGCCGTGGGATCCCGTCCACAACCGGCTGGAGGCGCGCTGGCTGCCGGGGTTCGCCAACGACTGGCTCAATGCCCAGGCCGGGCGCGCGCAGCGCAACATCGCCCGCGTGCGCGACGAGCCCGACCTGCTCAAGGACGCGGCGCTCGGCGCCGCACCCACCGCGCTGATGCTGCTGCTGCCGGTGTTCGCGCTGATGCTGAAGCTGGCCTACCTGTTCAAGCACCGCCTGTACATGGAACACCTGATCATCGCCCTGCACAGCCACGCCTTCCTCTGCCTGGCGCTGCTGCTGGTGCTGGTGGTCGCCGCGCTGGAGCGCTGGCTGGCGCCACAGCCGGGGCCGGCGCACACGGCGTTCCTGGTCGTGGAGGGCGCGCTGTGGACGTGGATGCCGCTCTACCTGCTGCTCATGCAGAAGCGCATCTACGGGCAGGGCTGGGTGGCGACGCTGCTCAAATTCAGCGTGCTGGGCATCTCGTACAGCGTGCTGCTGTCGTTCGCGGCGGCATTCGTCGCGATCGCGGGGCTGGTCGGGGTGTAGCCCGCGCTCAGGGGGCGACCTGGCGCCGCAGCCACGCGGCACGGCTGGCAGGCGGCGTGGCCAGCAATGCGATCCGAAGCTCTTCGCGCGCCTGTGGCGGCGTGCGCACGGCGAGCACGGCCAGGTCGGCGCGCGCCTGGGCTGGCAGCGCACGCAGCGCTGCCAGCAGCGGCGCGCGTTCATGGCCGGGAACCTGGGCGATCAGGGCATGCAGGCGGGTGTAGTCGGCGCCCAGCCCGGGGCCGAGCAGCCAGCCGTGGCGCTCGCTCTCGTCGAGTGCATCGAACCGGGCGCGCAGTGCGGCGCGCGCGTCGGCATCCAGCGCGGCGAACGCATGCGCGGCGTCCTGCAGCTGGCGGCGCTCGGCGACCGGCAGCGCCTGCCAGGCCTGCCAGCGCTCGCGCAACGCACCCTGCTCGCCCGGCGGCAGCGCGTCCCAGGCTTCGCGGCGCGCCTGAAGCGCGCTGCGCTCGTCCGGTGACAGCGCGTCGAGACGGCGCTGCAGCGCCGCCACTTCGGCGCGGCGTTCCGGCGGAAGCGCGGCGAGCGCGTCGCGGACCGCGGGGGCCTGGGGCGGTACCTGCGCGAGGGCGGGGGCCAGCGGCAGGCACAGGACCGCGAGCAGAGCGGCGTGCAGGCTACAGCGACGCATCATCGGTCTCGCTGTGCTGGTCGGGATCGACGGGATGGGCCGGGGCACTGCCCGCGGCGCCGGGTGCCACGCCCGGGGCGGACGTGGGGCCCTCGGCAGCGGCCGCGCGCTGCGCGGCGTACCAGGCGTGGAAGGCGGGGTCGATGGCCTCGGGCCCCGCGGCGCCGGCATCGAGCAGCAGGCCGAGATCGGGGTGCAGGGCGAGGGCGGCATCGTCGGGATAACGGGCCGCCGGCGCCGCCGCGGCGGGCAGCGGCTCGACCAGGATGCCCTCCGGCCCGTCGCCGCCCACGAACCCGCTGTCGGCGAACCCCGGCCAGAAGGTGGCGGCGAATGCGAGGAGCGTCAACAGCGCGATGACCCATAGCGCCGCGCGATAACGATGTCCTGGCGGCGCCTCGGCCTCCACGCGCGGGCGGGCGCCGGCGGCGGGAGCGGCAATCGCCTCCTCGCGGACGTGCGCCAGGTGCGCCAGGCGGTCCGGCGGCAAGCCGCGCAACATGCCCTGCGCAGCTGCGCCCAGCGCCTGCCAGGCCGCCAGGTCGGCGCTGCCGTCGGCGTTGTGCGGCAGGGCGCGCTGCAGCCCCAGGCGGTAGGTGCCGCGGGCGATGCCAAGGACCGCGGCGGCGTCGGATTCGGCCAGGCCGGCCACCAGGCGCAGCAGCAGTGCGGCGCGTGGCCCGTGGCCCAGATGCGCGAGCCAGCCGAACTCGGGCTCCCAGGCGGGCGTGGCGGGAGGCTGGCGGAGGGCCGGCGTGGCCAACAGCTGCGACCAGAACCGGCGCGGCCAGTCGCCGAAGGCCGTGCGCCCGGCCTCGGCCCGGAACGCCTCCATCGTGTCAGCCAGCGCCGCATCGCCGGACGCCTGCGAGCCGGACAGCAGGTGCGCGAACACGGCGCCGCGGCGTTCAACTCCGCGCAGGAAGGCTGTGAGTGCGGTGGGCGCCGCGGCGGCGTCTTGCGGGGGGCGTGCTGTCATCGGACTCGCTGCTTTGCTGGCCGCATGATACCCATGCCGTGATCGCCCCAGACACTTGACGGAGAGCACAATTCACGTTCCACCGCGGCCCTGAAGGCATTTGCCGCCTCTGGAGGTTGTGCACAGCGGTCACCGGATCGTCACAAGGCGGGCCCGACGGCAGTACCCGGCAATTTGCGCCGGCATGTTTCACGACCAAGTGTCTGATTGCGATGGCATTTATGGGAATGGTGAAAAAAGCGCCAACCTTCTTGTAATGCCGCGTTCACGGGCTTTCCACGCCCCACTTCGAGTTGCATGCACAGGCTTATCCACAGATCGTGTGGATAAACACAAAAGCCTTGAACATCCGTAACTTGCAGCCGAAAGGTCAATTGCATGGCAACAGTGGCTCGCAAGCAGCGAGGCGGCTGGAAACGCCCCTTGAAACATGCCCGCCGCCGACCTGCGAGCGCCAGATCCGGACAGCGGCGCGGGGCGGATCGCTAGACTGTCGCGATGCCCGACGACGTCCTGCGCATTGCCCTGCCCTTGCCGCTGCCGCGCCTGTTCGACTACCGGGCGCCGGACGGCGATGCGGTGTCGGCGGGTGATGTCGGGCGCCGGATCCGCGTCCCGTTCGGGCCGCGCGAGCTGGTCGGGGTGGTGGCCGCCGTCGGCCCGGCCGCGAGCGAGGGGCCGGCGCTGCGCGAGGCGCTGGCCTGGATCGACGATGCCGCCCTGTTCCAGGGCGAGCTGCTGGCGTCGGCGCGCTGGTTGGCGCGCTACGTGCACGCACCGCTCGGCGAAGTGCTGGCGACCGCCCTGCCGGCGCCGCTGCGCCACGGCGAGGCACTGCCGGCGACGCACACCTGGGCCTGGCAGCTGACACCGGCTGGCGCCGAGGCAGTCGACGGACTGCGGCGCGGCAGCCGGCCGCGCCTGGTGGCGGAGCGGCTGCGCAGCGGGCCCGTCGCCGAGGACCTGCTCGACGATGCCGTGGACGGCTGGCGCCCGGCGGCACGCAGCCTGGAAAAACGCGGGCTGGCCGAACGCGTAGCGGTGGCGGCCGCCAGCCAGGCCCCGGTGGCGATCGCCGCGCACACGCCCAACCCCGAGCAGGCCGCGGCGCTGGACACCCTGCGCGAGGCCGACGGCTTCGTGCCGGTGCTGCTGGAGGGCATCACCGGCAGCGGCAAGACCGAGGTCTACCTGCAGGCGATCGCCGAACGCTGCCTGGCGCAGGGCCGGCAGGCGCTGGTGCTGGTGCCCGAGATCGGCCTGACGCCGCAGATGCTGGCGCGCTTCCGCGCCCGGCTCGGCGTGCCCGTGCACGCCCTGCACTCCGGCCTGTCCGACGGCGAGCGCGCGCGCACCTGGGCCGCCGCCTGGCGCGGCGAGGCGCGGGTGATCGTGGGCACGCGCTCGGCGGTGTTCGTGCCGCTGCCCGAGGCCGGCCTGATCGTGGTCGACGAAGAACACGACGGCAGCTACAAGCAGCAGGACGGCATCCGCTACCACGCGCGCGATTTCGCCCTGGTGCGCGGCAAGGCGCTCGACGTGCCGGTGCTGCTGGGCAGCGCCACGCCGTCGCTGGAAACCCTGCACAACGTGCGTGCCGGCCGCTACGCGCACCTGCGCCTGACCAGCCGCGCCGGTGATGCGCGCCCGCCGCGGGTGCGCGTGCTCGATGTCCGCAAGCGGCCGCTGCTGGCGGGCCTGTCCGAGGAGCTGCTGCAGGCCGCGCGCACTGCGCTGGATGCCGGCGGCCAGGTGCTGGTGTTCAAGAACCGCCGCGGCTACGCACCGGTGCTGCTGTGCCACGACTGCGGCTGGAGCGCGCGCTGCCGCCGCTGCAGCACGCCCGAGCATGGCAGCGCGATGACCGTGCACGGCGCCGGCCGGCGCCTGCAGTGCCACCACTGCGGCGCGCGCCAGCCGGTGCCGCTCGCCTGCCCGGACTGCGCCGGACTGGCGCTGCAGCCGCAGGGCGTGGGCACCGAGCGCATCGAGGAGCTGCTGGCCGAGCGCTTCGCCGATGTGCCGGTGCTGCGCATCGACAGCGCCAGCACCCGCCGCCGCGACGGCCTGGAGCAGCAGCTCGCGAAGCTGGGCGACACGCCGGGCGTACTGGTGGGCACGCAGATGCTGGCCAAGGGCCACGACCTGCCGCACCTCACCCTGGTGTGCGTGGTCGGCATCGACGAAGGCCTGTTCTCGGCCGACTTCCGCGCCAGCGAGAAGCTCGCCCAGCTGCTGGTGCAGGTGTCCGGCCGCGCCGGGCGTGCGCAGCGCGCCGGCGAAGTGCTGCTGCAGACGCATCATCCCGAGCACCCGCTGCTGCAGGTGCTGGTGCATGGCGGCTACCGTGCATTCGCCGACGCCGAGCTTGGCCAGCGCGAGGCGGCGGACTTCCCGCCATCGACGCACCTCGCGCTGCTGCGCGCCGAGGCGGCCCACATCGCCGCGCCGTCCGCGTTCCTCGAAGCCGCACGCACGCTGTTGGCCGATGCCGCCGGCGATGACAACCGCATCGCCCTGCTCGGCCCGATGCCCGCGCCGATGCCCCGTCGCGCCGGCATGCAGCGCGCGCAGCTGCTGCTGTCGTCGCCGTCACGCGGCGCGCTGCAGCAGCTCCTGGATCGCGGCGTGGCCGCCTTGCATGCGCTGCCCGAAGCGCGCCGCGTGCGGTGGTCGCTGGACGTGGATCCGGTCGACCTGTACTGACCGCCGCGGCGACCCGCGCCCTCGTCCGACCGCGCGTATTTACCGCGGCTTGTCGGTCTTCGCAGCCGCGCCGCCGTGCGCCGCCTTGGCGGTCCTGGCCGGGGCCTTGGCGGCCTTGCCCGCCTTCGCCACCTTCGCCACCGGCGCACTGCGCGCCTGGCCACCGGCCGCGGTGACGCCCTTGCCACGCCCGCGCAGTTCGATGTTCAGGCCATGGCGGCGGACCTCGAACAGCCCGGTCGCCTCGATCAGGTCGCTGAGCTTGCGGTAGCCGAAGTTGCGCGAATCGAACGAACCCTGGTTGCTGATGTGGCTGCCCACCGCGCCCAGCCGCGACCAGCCGTCCTCGCCCTGGGTGGCATCCACCGAGGCGCGCAGCGTGCGTACCAGCGCCTGGTCGGCCTGCAGCTCGGCCTGGCTGCGCGCGCGCGTCGGCGCCGCCGCCTCTTCGGCCGGATCCGGCGTGCCCAGTTTTTCCAGGTAGAGGAACGTCGAGCACGCCTTCACGAACGGCTCCGGTGTCTTCTCCTGGCCGAAACCGTACACCGCCACGCCGTCGTTGCGCAGGCGCATCACCAGCGGGGTGAAGTCGGCATCCGACGACACGATCGCGAACCCGTCGAGGTTGCCGGCGTACAGCAGGTCCATGGCGTCGATCACCATCGCCATGTCCGAGGCATTCTTGCCGGTGGTGTAGGCGAACTGCTGGATCGGGCGGATCGCGTAGGTGTGCAGGCACTTCTCCCAGCTAACGAGGTGCTGGCTCTTCCAGTTGCCATAGGCGCGGCGCACGTTGGCCACGCCGTGGCGCGCGACCTCGGCAAGGATGGCGTCGATCTTCGCCGCCGGCGCGTTGTCGGCGTCGATCAGCACCGCGATGCGCTTCTCGTGTTCGGCCATGTCGGTTGTTCCTCGGGCGCGCCCGGCGCGATGACGCATGATGCCCGACACGCCGCGATGCCCGCGTATCCGCGCCCGGGGGCTTCGGCTAGGATGGCGCGACCGCCCAGGATCCAGCGCCCATGGAAATCCCCACCGCCAACCTGCTCATCGCGCTGGCGGTCACCACGGGTGCAGGACTTGCGACCGGACTGGGCAGCCTGTTCGTGTTCGCGCAGAAGAAGCCCAACGCACGGCTGCTGGCGTTCGGGCTGGCCTTCGCCGGCGGTGCGATGGTCTTCGTCTCGCTGTCCGAGATCCTCAACAAGTCGGTGTGGTCCTTCAGCCAGGGCTACGGTCCCCGCCTGGGCTTCTCCTACGGCACCTTCGCGTTCCTCGCAGGCGTCGGCCTGATCATGCTGGTCGACCACCTGGTGCCCAACCCGCATGAGCGGCTCGAGGTCGACGACCCGTTCTTCCGCGAACACAACGCCGCCTACATCAAGCGCGTCGGCCTGCTGACCGCGCTTGCGATCACCGCGCACAACTTTCCCGAGGGCCTGGCGACGTTCTTCGCCACGCTCGAGAACCCGGGCGTCGGCCTGCCGCTGGCGTTCGCGATCGCCATCCACAACATCCCCGAGGGCATCGCGATCGCGGTGCCGGTGTACTTCGCCACCAACAACAAGGCCTACGCCTTCGGTGCCTGCCTGATATCCGGCCTGGCGGAACCGGTCGGTGCGATCGTCGGCTATGCCCTGCTGCGGCCCTGGCTGTCGGACGCGGTGTTCGGCAGCGTGTTCGGGATCATCGCGGGCGTCATGGTGTTCCTTGCGCTGGACGAGCTGCTTCCGGCGGCCAAGCGTTATTCCAAGGGCCACGAGACCGTGTACGGGCTGGTCTCGGGCATGGCGGTGCTGGCGCTGAGCCTGGTGCTGTTCAAGTGGTGAGCGCGTCGCCACAACGCCGGCAGAAACGAAAAAGCCCGGCCTGAGCCGGGCTTTCCAGTTGCGGGGCACTGCACTCAGGCCGCGAACAGCGCCTTCATCTTCTTCAGCGCGTTGGCTTCGACCTGGCGGATGCGTTCGGCGGACACGCCGTACTGGTCGGCCAGTTCCTGCAGGGTCACCTTGCTGTCGTCATCCAGCCAGCGGCGCTTGATGATGTCGCGCGAGCGCGCGTCCAGCCGGCCCAGGCCCTCGCGCAGCAGGGCGAGCTGGTTGTCCTCGCTGTCCTGGCGCTCGTACGCCTGCGACGGATCATCCTCGCGCGCGGTGAGGTAGGCGGCCGGCGACGGCGGCGCGTGGTCGTCATCGTCATCGGACGGTGCATCGAAGGCGACGTCGCGGCCCGACAGGCGCGACTCCATCTCCAGCACCTCGCGCTCGGAAACGTTGAGGTCGGCGGCCACGACGCGCACTTCCTCGGCGTTCAACCAGCCCAGGCGCTTCTTGCTCTTGCGCAGGTTGAAGAACAGCTTGCGCTGCGCCTTGGTGGTGGCGACCTTGACGATGCGCCAGTTCTTGATGATGTACTCGTGCATCTCGGCACGGATCCAGTGCACCGCGAACGACACCAGGCGAACGCCGACCGTGGGGTCGAAGCGCTTCACCGCCTTCATCAGGCCGATGTTGCCCTCCTGGATCAGGTCGCCGAGCGGCAGGCCGTAGCCGTTGTAGCCACGCGCCACGTGCACCACGAAGCGCAGGTGCGAGTGCACCAGCTCGCGGGCGGCATCGAGGTCTTCGCCATCGCGGAAACGGTGGGCCAGCGCCTGCTCGTCCTCGACCGTGAGGACGGGGATCTGGTGGACGGCGCCGATGTAGGCCTCGAGCGAGCCCAGCGCGCTGGGGATCGGGAGGCTGTTGGAGACAAGAGCGGTCGCGGTGGTTGCAGTCATGGCCGTGATCTTAGCAGTGGCTCCATGGGACTGCTAAAGACCGGAAGAGTTCCTTAGTATTCCATTCATGATCAAAAATCAATCCAGACCGATCGATTATTGCTATCGAAGAGGCCATTCACCTGGGTCGCCGATGCCGCGCGCCGGTAGGGAGAGAGGATCCGGCGCGGCGGCACAGACGCCCGCCGCCACCCGTGTGGCGGCGGGAAACCTCAGAGCTGGTCGCCGGGATCCGTTTCCCTGTACAGGATCGTGCCGAGGTCGATCAGGGGCGGCACGTTGCAGCTGAAGTTCAGCGTGCCGTTGGCCGCGCCCTTGTGGACGCCGTTCCAGGTGAGCCACGCCGTGCCGGCGCTCGGGACGACGGCACTGCCGGCGGTGTAGGACAGGTTGTCGGGCGTGCCTGTCACCAGCTGGCAGTTCACCGTGGTCGCCGGGCCGCTGCCGCGCATGGCGAGGCGCACGCTGACCGTGGCGCCACCGGGTGGCGCCGCGGAATCCGCCGGCAGCGAGCAGGAAACGAAGATCGACGTGGTGCCTTCGTTGCCGATGCCGATCGGGCGCTTGCGCAGGGTGGCGTCGAAGACCGGCAGCGGCGCCTCGCACGCGGCGGTGGCGCTCACCCGCTGGACGCGCTCGGTGGCGGCCCTGGCTTCCGGAACGTGCAGGACAGCGGCGAGCGCCAGCGCGATGGCTGCACCCGCCGGCAGGCGGCGGCTCATACCCGGCCCCCGCTGTCGGTCTGGGTGTAGGTGATGGTTTCCATCGCCACCCCCGCGGGCAGGTTGCAGCTGAAGGCATAAGTGCCGGAATTGCTCCACTTGTTGACCTGCAGCCAGGTGATGCCGGCGCGGCCGTTGGCCGCGATCGCCTGGTCCCTCGGCACGTAGAAGACCTGGGCACCGCTGGTTCCGGACACCATCGTGCAGCTCACGGTGGCCGCTCCGGCGAAGCTCTTGAAGCCGACCACCACCGATCCGGAGTTGCTGTCGCCCATGACATCCGTGGGCAGCGTGCAGGACACGAACACCGACTGGTCACTCTCGTTCTGCAGGGCGACCGGGCGACGTCGCAGGTGCACGTTGTAGACCGGCAGCGGCGCGTCGCAGACGCCGGTGGCCGAGACGCTGATCGTCCGCATGGAGGCAGCGTCGGCGTGCGGGGAATGCAGGACCGCGGACGCGAGTACGAAGAAACTGGCCGCGGCGATGGTGCGCGGGATGCAGGTTGGAATCATGGGTTGGCTCCGGGGTACGGGTATGGGTGCGGCTGCGTCAGATGCCGCCGGCGCTGTCGCTTTCCTTGGCATAGAGGCCGGTCAGCTGGACGCCAGGTGGCAGCGCGCACATGACCGCGAAGAGGCCATCGATGCTCAGCTTGTCGAGGCCCGCCCAGGTGAACCAGTTGTTTCCGTAGGGCGCCAGCGGGCGGCTGAACGCGTCGTAGACCGGCGCGTCGGCGCTACCGGTGACGAGGGTGCAGGTCACCGAGGTGTTCGCCGCCACCGTGGACTGGATACGAACCTCGACCCAGGCCGACCCGAGATCGCCCACCGGATCGGCAGGCATCGCGCAGTTGACGAACACGGTCTCGTCGCCGGTGTTGGTCACCGCCTGTGGCGACTTGCGCAGATAGGCGTCATAGACCGGCAACGGCGCCTCGCAGATACCGCTGGGGCGGATATGCCGGGCCCGCTGGCTGGCGGCCCTGGCGTCCGTGGGCTGCAGCCCGGCCAGCAGGCCGAGCACGCAGGCCGCCGCCAGCACCGGCGGCATCGTGGAATTCCTCATGGAACAGTGCTCCCGTCGAAGTTGCGGACGCGCCTCCAGGCGGTCCTGACAACATCAATCGAGGAAAGCATCCAGCTCCCGCCACCACACTTCGAACAACCTCAGCGGCGGTGCCCGGCCAGGACCCGCCGGTACAGGGCCACGTCACGCGCGTGATGCGCCTCGATGCGGCTGCGGAGCAGCGGACTGATCACATATCCGGATTCGCCACGCAGCGGATTCGCCAGCGCCACGGCGGGTACCGCGGTGCCGCCGAGGAACCGCCGCGCCATCTGCTGCAGGTCCTCGTCGTAACGCTCGGTGATGCCGATGAAGTCGAAGCCGGCCGGATCGAAGCGCCACAGGTACTCGTGGTACAGGTCGCGCATCTCGGCACCGAGGGCGAAGCGCTCGAACGACCAGCGTTCGCGCAGCACCCGGTTGCGCAGCGGCTGGGCAGGATCCAGGCCGTCGTAGTCGCGCATCCAGTAGTGGTAATGCGAGGCCAGGCGGTCGACCGGCTCGCGCAGCCAGGTCACGTACCGCACCGCGCGTGCCGCGCCCGCGGCGATGCGGAATTTCACGGGCAGGAAATGGCCGTGCACGCAGGCCAGGCCGTCCGGCAACACCCCCCGCCCGGTCAGCCCGGCGCGCAGCGCGCGCCAGCGCCGGCACCAGCGCGTGTATTGCATGGGCTGGTCGACGTATTCGATCTGGCAGGCACCAGGCTCCGGGAACGCCGCGCGCAGGGTTTCCGCAAGGCTCGTGCCCGCGGTCTTCGGCATGTGCAGCGATACCAGCAGCGGTGCGGGCGTCATGCGATCGCGAGCTCCGCGCGCAATGGCAGCGACCAGTCCAGCGGCGTGCCGCCACGCGCGACGAGATAGCGGTTGGCCGCCGAGAAGTGGCCGCAGCCGAGGAAACCGCGATGCGCCGACAGCGGCGACGGATGGGTGGCCTTGAGCACACGGTGGCGCGACGGATCGATGACCTTGCCCTTGGCCTGCGCGTACGCGCCCCAGAGCACGAACACCAGGCCTTCGCGCTCGCGGTTGAGCACGTCGACCACGTGGTCGGTGAAGCCCTCCCAACCCTTGCGCTGGTGCGAGCCCGCGCAGCCGGCCTCGACCGTCAGCACGGCGTTGAGGAGCAGCACGCCGCGCTGCGCCCAGGGCAGCAGGCAGCCATGGTCCGGCGCGGCGATGCCGAGGTCGCGCTGGATCTCCTTGAAGATGTTGAGCAGAGAAGGCGGCACCGGCACGCCTGGCCGCACCGAGAAACACAGGCCATGCGCCTGGCCGGCGCCGTGGTAGGGGTCCTGCCCGAGGATCACCACGCGCACATCCTCGAAGGGCGTGGCGTCGAACGCGGAAAAGATCTCCGGCCCGGGCGGGAACACCTCCACGCCTGCCGCCTTGCGTGTGCGCAGGAAGTCGGCCAGCGCCTGCATGTCGTCGCGTTCCAGGTAGTCGCCGATGTGCGGCTTCCAGGAAGGAGCGAGGCGCCCGCGTACGTCGCTCATCCGCCGAACACCGTGGATTCCGGCGTACGCGCCAGGCGCAGCTGGAACAGGGCCTTGGTCACCAGCAGGCGCTCCTCGATGGGCTTGAGCACCAGGTCGTTGGCGCCGTCGCGAAGCAAGGCGGTCTGGTTGTCGGGATTGGCATCGCCGGTCATCACCAGCACCGGCAGCTTGCGCTTGGACCAGCCGAGCTCGCCGCGGATCGCATGCACCACGTCATGCCCGCTCAGCTCGCCCTTGAGATAGACGTCGGTGAGCACGAGGTCGGCGCCCGGGCCTTCGCCGGCATCGTGGCGCTCGCGCAACCAGTCGATCGCGGCCTCGGCGCTCACCACATGCACGACCTCCATCTGCTGCGCCTTGAGCATGCGCGAGGTGGCCAGCGCCACGGTGCGGCTGTCCTCGACGTAGAGCACGCGCGCGCCCGGGATCGGCTGCGGCTGCACGTAGCCGCGGATGAACTCCGCCAGCGCGTGGTGGCCGTGCGACTTGTCGAAATAGTCGGTGATGTCATCGCTGAAATGCCGCCCCTCGAGATGCGTCTGGGCGTTGCCGGAGACCACGATCACCGGCACGTAGCGCTGTCCCGCGGCGGTGCGCACGAGCTCGGCCAGCTGCTGGCCGTCACCGTCGGGGAGCACCAGGGAGGTCGTGGCGAGGTCGATCGGCGCCGCGTCCAGCGCGGCGCGCGCCTCGGCGAGATTGCCGCAGGCCACCACGTCCACGTCGACCAGTTCGCTGCGCAGCACGTCGCCGATCAGCTTGCGCACCAGCCTGGAACCATCCACCACCATCACGCGCAGGGCGCCGCTGGCGAGATGGCGGATGTCGTGCGAAGCGTCCATCAGGTGTCGGTGGGCCGCGTCTGGCGCAGGAAGTGGCCGGTGACGGCGCCCGCGCCAAGCCAGCCGAGCGCGGTCGTGCCGACCAGCACCACCAGCACCTGGCGCGGAGTGAAGCCGACCAGCCCGAAGCCGCTGCCGTAGCTCGCCGCCAGGTCGGCCAGCGGCAGGCGGAGCGCGGCGCCGGCCGCTGTCAGCAGCGCCAACGCAAGCGCGCCGGCGGCCAGGCCGTACCACGCACCGAGGTACAGGAAGGGGCGGCGGATGAAGCCGTCGCTGGCGCCCAGCAGCTGCAGAACGCCGAGCTCGTCGCGTCGTGACTGGATGTCGAGGCGCACGGTGTTGCCGACCACCAGCAGCGCGCCCGCGCCCAGCAGGGCGGCCAGCACCCAGGCCACGCGGCCACCGAAGCGCAGCCAGCCGTCCAGGCGCTGGCGCCAGCCGGCATCGTGCTGCACCAGGTCGGCCTCGGGCAGGGTGCGCAGCGAGTCGGCAAGCAGGGCCTCGTCGCCCGTGGGCGTCACCACCAATACGTGCGGCAGCGGGTTTTCGCCGAGCGCGTCGATCGCCTGGCCCAGGCCACCGCGCGCGCGCAGCTCTTCGAGGCCCTGTTCCGGCGTGCGATGCGCAACTTCGCCGATGTCGGCGCGCCCGCGCAGCGCATCGGCCAGCGCCGCGACCGCGTCGGCCGCCAGGTCCTGCTTCAGGAAGACACTGAGCTGGCGCGACTGCTGCACGTCGCCGGCGAAGCGCTCGACGTTGCCCAGCACCAGCCACAGCCCCAGCGGCAGGGCCAGCGCCACCGCCATCACGCCGATGGTGAGTGCGGTCGACCAGGGTCGGCGGAAGATGCGGCCCAGGCTTGCGACGAAGCTGTAGGCATGGTGGTCGGACCAGGTGCCGAGTCGCGACCGCGCGCGCTCCGGCCTTGGCCTGGCGAGCGGCTCATTCATCGGCCAGGTCCTCCGGCGAGATGTCGTCGGCCAGACGGCCATGGTCGAGCACCAGCACGCGCTTCTTCATGCGCTTGACCAGGCCGAGGTCGTGGCTGGCGACCAGCACGCTGGTGCCGCGCTCGGGCAACGACGCGAACAGCTCCATGATTTCCGCAGCCAGGGTGGGGTCGAGATTGCCGGTGGGCTCGTCGGCCACCAGCAGGCGCGGCTCGGCCACCATGGCACGCGCGATGCCGACGCGCTGCTGCTCGCCGGCCGACAGCTGGCCGGGAAGCGCACTGCCGCGCGCGCCCAGGCCGAGGCGCTCCAGCACCGAACGCACGCGCCGGCCGATGTCGCCGCGGCGCATGCCGCGCAGCACCAGCGGCAGGGCGATGTTGTCGTACACGCTGCGGTCGCCCAGCAGGCGGTGGTCCTGGTAGACCACGCCGACCTCGCGCCGGTGCAGGGCCACCCGGCCGCCGCGCACCTTGAGCAGGTTGCGATCGCCGAACACCACCGCGCCTCGGCTGGGCCGCTCGGAGAGATGGATCAGGCGCAGCAGGGTGCTCTTGCCGGCGCCCGAATGGCCGGTGACGAACAGCATCTCGCCTGCGTCCACGGCGAAGCTCACGTCCTCGAGCGCGACGTGCCCACCGGGGTATTGCTTGCTGACGCTGTCGAAGCGCAGGACGGGCATCGTGTTGCGGTTCCGGGAAGGGGTGCGCAGCGATTATGGCCGCTGTCGCACCCGCAAATCACCCGCGCGCACACGGGCATCCATTCCCGACCGCGCCGCGGTGCTCAGTGCTGCGAGCGCGGCGCGCGCGTGACCAGCTTCTTCAGGCCAAGGCCGATGCGACCCAACAGCGATGCCGGCTCCGCCGCGGTGGGCTGCGGACGCGCGGCATGCGGCTGCGACTCCGGCTTCGCGCGCGGCGCACGAGGCGCCTGCTTCGCGCCGGCGCCAGCATGGGCCGGCGGCTGGGCCTGCGCCTGGCCACCCTGCTCCGCAGCGCCCTCGGCACTGTCGGCACCTTCGACCCGACGGCCGCCACGGCGGCGACGACGCTTGCGCGGCGCGCGCTCGCCTTCGGCCGCTGGCACACCGGATGCAACCGCGGCTACGACCGGTGCGGCGGCTTCGACCGCGGCGGGCGTTGCCACGGCGACCTGGGCCGTGCCCGTCGCGGAAGCGTCAACGGTCGCCGCTGCAGGCGCGGCGCGCGGCGGACGCGGCGGGCGCGGCCCGCGCTCGCCGTCGGCACGCGGGCCACCACGGCCGCGTCCCGCACCAGCGGATCCGGGACCACCACTGCGGCCACCGCCACGTCGCGCATCCTCGGCGGCACGCTGCTCGCGCGCCTCGCGGAAGATCTCGCTGACGCTTTCACCTTCCTCGGGCACCAGCTCCACGCCTTCGCGCGGCTTGCGCGGCACCGGCGTCATCAGCTCGACGGTCACGGGCTCCGACGGGATCTTTTGTTCGATGAAGGCCTCGATGTCCGGCAGGCCGATCGCATAGCGCTCGCAGGCGAAGCTGATCGCGTCGCCCTCCTCGCCCAGGCGCGCGGTGCGGCCGATGCGGTGCACGTAGTCCTCGGCATCGAACGGCAGGTCGTAGTTGTAGACGTACTTCACGCCGTCGATGTGCAGGCCGCGGGCGGCGACATCGGTGGCGACCAGGATCTCGAGCTGGCCGGCCTGGAACTTCTTCAGCAGGCTCTCGCGCTTCTTCTGCGGCACGTCGCCGGACAGCACGCCGACGCGGTAGCCGGCACGCTCCAGCGAGCGCGCGACGCGCTCCACGAACGCCTTGGTGTTGACGAACACCATGGTGCGCGCGCCTTCCGAGCGCGACAGCAGGCCCAGCAGCAGCGGCAGCTTCTCTTCGTCGGACGGGTAGTAGAGCTTCTGGCGCACCTGCGCGGCGGTGATGAACTCCGACTCCACGACCAGCTTCTGCGGCTCGTTCATGTGCTCGTAGGCCAGCTCCAGCACGCGGTGGCTGAGCGTGGCCGAGAACAGCAGGGTCTGGCGCTCGGTGCGCACCGGCATGCGGCGCAGCAGGAAGCGGATGTCCTTGATGAAGCCGAGGTCGAACATGCGGTCGGCCTCGTCCAGCACGCAGACCTCGCAGGCGTGCAACGACACCACCTTGTGCTGCTTGACGTAGTCGATCAGCCGGCCGGGGGTGGCGATGATGACGTCCACGCCCTCCTGCAGGATCTGGCGCTGCTTGTCGTAGTCGACGCCGCCGTAGACCAGCGCGAACTTCAGCCCCATCTCGGGACCGAACTTGAGCGCGTCCTTGTGGATCTGGATGGCCAGCTCGCGGGTCGGCGCCAGGATCAGCGCGCGCGGGTCCTCCGGCTTGCGGTCGGCGAGCGCCGGCCGCGTCAGCAGGCGGTTCATCACCGCCACCAGGAAGGCGAGGGTCTTGCCCGTGCCGGTCTGGGCCTGGCCGGCGACGTCGCCCCCGGGCAGCGCGACCGGAAGGGTCAGCGCCTGGATCGGCGTGAGGCGCGTGAAGCCCGCGGTCTCGAGGCCGGCAAGCAGCGACGGGTGCAGGTCGAAGGAGGAGAAGGTGAGGTCGGTAAGTGGCTTGTCGGACATTCGTCAGGGAGTCTGCGCGGCGGGCGCGCTTGCGTGGAAGGCGGCAGCCAAGCAGACTGCCCTCGATGAACCGGAGCGGGTACCCGGCCCCGGGGCGGCCCTTGTTCTGGCCGCGGATTCCCCCAGTCTAGCACCACAAATGCCGCCGCCATCGCCGCCATCAGGCCGGCCCGCGGCCACCCCCCATGCAGGAGAAAGCAGTGAGCGACCACGTCATCCATGCCAGCGACGCCGATTTCGACGCCACCGTCCTCGCCTCCGCCGAGCCGGTGCTGGTCGACTTCTGGGCGCCCTGGTGCGGCCCATGCAAGATGATCGCCCCGGCGCTCGACGAGCTGGCCGATACCTATGCGGGCCGGGCGAAGGTCGTGAAGATCGACATCGACCAGAACCGCGCCACGGCCATGAAGTACCACGTGCGCTCCATCCCCATGCTGCTGCTGTTCAAGGGCGGCCAGGTGCAGGACACGCAGATCGGCGCGGTCGGCAAGCCGCAGCTCGCGCAGATGATCGAAAAGGCACTCTGAGGCGCCGCACCCCCGCTTGCCGTCATGGCGCGGGGGTGCTAGTTTCCGTAACGCACCGGCGCGAGACAGGCGCCGCACCCATCTGCTAGACCCCATCTCATCAACTCACGCCGCCCGTCCCGGGCGCGCTCGCAGCAAGCGAGGATTCCCACTTGTCCGACACTCCATCCGATTCCGGCGACAGCGCCGTGAAGCGCGTGCGCAAGCCGCGCGTCGTCAAGGCCACGGCCGCCGACTCCCCCTCTTCCGATACGTCCGCGCCGCAGGCTGCACCGCGCGCCGAGGCGCCGCTCCAGGCGACCGGCGTCAGCCAGCCGTCGCTGCCCATGCCGCCACCGGCACCAGCGCCCGCACCACCGCAGCCCGCCAGCACTGAAGGCGCTCACGGCCGGCATGGCGGACAAAACCAGGGTCAGGGCCAGCAGAACCAGAACCAGAACCAGAACCAGGGCCAGGGACAGGGCCAGGGCGGCCAGGGCGGCGGTCATGACGACGACGACCAGGGCTCCGACGGCGGAAGCCGCCAGCAGCATGGCGGCCAGCACGGGCAGGGCCAGGGCCAGGGCAACCGGCGCGACCGCAACCGCAACCGCCGCGACCGGCCGCGCCAGCGTGATGACGGGCTGCCCCAGGACAACGGCAACGACCAGGCCAACCGCCTGCCGCCGCCGAACATGCCGGAAGGCTTCCCGCAGTACTCGCTCTCCGACCTCAAGCGCATGCCGGCGCAGAAGCTGCTCGACATCGCCGAGCAGCTGAACATCCACGAAGGCGTGGCGCGCGCGCGCAAGCAGGACGTGATCTTCGCCCTGCTGAAGGTGCTGACCCGCCACGGCGAAGGCGTCGTCGCCGACGGCGTACTGGAAATCCTGCCCGACGGCTTCGGCTTCCTGCGCGCGGCCGAGGCGAGCTACCTCGCCGGCCCGGACGACACCTATATCTCGCCCAGCCAGATCCGCCGCTTCAACCTGCGTACCGGAGACCATCTGAGTGGCCGCATCCGCTGGCCCAAGGACGGCGAACGCTACTTCGCGCTGAACGTGGTCGACACCATCAACGGCGAGCCGCTGGAAGCGTCGAAGAACAAGGTGCTGTTCGAGAACCTGACGCCGCTGTTCCCGCGCAAGAAGTTCAAGCTCGAGCGCGGCGATGGCAGCAGCGAGGACATCGCCGGCCGCATCCTCGACCTTATGGCCCCGCAGGGCAAGGGCCAGCGCGCGCTGATCGTGTCGCCGCCGAAGGCCGGCAAGACGATGATGATGCAGCAGATCGCCAGCGCCATCACCTACAACCATCCCGACGTGCACATGATCGTGCTGCTCATCGACGAGCGGCCCGAGGAAGTGACCGAGATGCAGCGCAGCGTGCGCGGCGAAGTGATCAGCTCGACGTTCGACGAGCCGGCCGCGCGCCACGTGCAGGTCGCCGAGATGGTGATCGAGCGCGCCAAGCGCCTGGTCGAGCACAAGAAGGACGTGGTGATCCTGCTCGACTCGATCACCCGCCTGGCGCGCGCGTACAACAACGTGGTGCCCAGCTCGGGCAAGGTGCTCACCGGCGGCGTCGACGCCAACGCCCTGCACCGCCCGAAGCGCTTCTTCGGCGCCGCGCGCAACGTCGAGGAAGGCGGCTCGCTCACCATCATCGCCACCGCGCTGGTCGACACCGGCAGCGCGATGGACAAGGTGATCTACGAGGAGTTCAAGGGCACCGGCAACTCCGAAGTGCACCTCGACCGCCGCATCACCGAGAAGCGCGTCTACCCGGCGATCAACGTCAACCAGTCCGGCACGCGCCGCGAGGACTACCTCATCGAGCCCGAGCTGCTGCAGAAGATCTGGATCCTGCGCAAGCTGCTGCACCCGATGGACGAGATCGCGGCAATGGAGTTCCTGCTCGACAAGATGAAGACCACCAAGTCCAACGACGAGTTCTTCTCTTCGATGAAGCGCTGAACCGCACGCGGTCGACGCAAGACAGAAAGGCCCCGCGCGAGCGGGGCCTTTCCTGTTCCAGCAGCCGGCGCGTTGACGTGGGCCGGCACCGATGCGCGATACTCGGCCGCACAGGGATCGACAACCGGGGTATCGCATGTCCAAGGGACTGTTCCGCGCTTCCATCGTCGCCGCCATCCTGCTCGCCTGGAGTACCGCCGCAGACGCCAGCCGGTTCGGCCGCGACGGCTTCTCCGGCAACCCCGGCACCAACAACGGCGCCACCTGCACCGCCTGCCATGCCCCCGGCGCAGCACTGCCCACGGTCACGATCAGCGGCCCGCAGACCCTGGATGCCAACACGATCGCCGAGTACACGGTGACCATCGCAGGCGGCCCCGGCGTCACCGGTGGTGTCGGCGTGTCGTCCTCGCGTGCCGCCGGCAGCTTCGAGGCGGTCGGCAGCGACGTGCATGTGGTCGGTACCGAGCTCTCGCATACCCAACCGAAGGCCTTCGCCGCGGGCGCGGTGAGCTTCAGTTTCCGCTGGCGCGCGCCGGCCTGGAACGGCCCCATCACCCTGTACGCCGCCGGCAACTCGAGCAACGGCCAGCTGAGCCTGCTCGGCGACGGCATCGGCACCAGACAACTCACCGTCACCGTGCAGAACGGCAGTGCCGAGCCGCCACCGCCGCAGCCCCCGCCGCCGGCGGCCGCCTCGCTTGCGATCTTCGCCACCGGCCTCTCGCAGCCGGTGGTGATCACCCACGCCGGCGACGCGCGGCTGTTCGTCGCCGAGCAGCCGGGCCGCATCCGCGTGATCGACAACGGAGTGGTGCTGCCCACGCCGTTCCTCGACATCACCGCGCGCGTCGATGACGCAGGCAACGAGCAGGGCCTGCTCGGCCTCGCCTTCCACCCGGACTACGCCAGCAACGGCTACTTCTACGTCAACTACATCTTCGACCCGCCGGCCAGCACCCTGGACCGCACGCGCATCTCGCGCTTCACGGTGGGCGCCAACGCCAACGTCGCCGACCCGGCCTCCGAAGTGGTGCTGATGGAGTTCGAGCAGCCCTACAGCAACCACAACGGCGGCGACCTGCAGTTCGGGCCCGACGGCTACCTGTACATCGCGTCCGGCGACGGCGGCAGCGGCGGCGATCCGCAGAACAACGCGCAGAACCCGGGTCGCCCGCTGGGCAAGCTGCTGCGCATCGACGTGGATGGCGGCGGCGGCGCGCCCGACTGCAACCTGGTGGCGGCCAACCACTACGGCATCCCGCCTGGCAACGCGTACACCGATGGCGATGGTGGTGCGGGCTGCGACGAGATCTTCGCCCTGGGCCTGCGCAACCCGTGGCGCATCGCCTTCGACGCGGTCACCGGCAACCTGTGGATCGCCGACGTCGGCCAGAGTGCGCGCGAGGAGATCAACTTCGTGCCGGCGGGCACCGCCGCGGGGCTGAACTTCGGCTGGCGCTGCTATGAGGGCGACCAGCCGTACAACACCGCCGGCTGCAACGGTGCCTACTTCGCGCCGCTGGTCACCACTTCACATTCGGCCGGCAACTGCTCGATCACCGGCGGGCGCGTGTATCGCGGCGGCGCGTCGCCGGCGCTCGCCGGGCGCTATTTCTTCACCGACTACTGCAACACCGCGATCCGCACCGTGACCTTCGTCAACGGCCTGCCGGTGGTGGAGAGCCCGATTCCGGCGGGCGCGGTTGGCCAGCCTGTCGCGTTCGGCGAGGACGTGTTCGGCGAGCTGTACGTCGCCAGCCTGACCGGCACGGTCTATCGCATCGTCGGCGCGGGCGACACGCCGCCGTCGCAGGTCACCACGCTCTCCAACCAGTGCCTGCATGCGCCCGGCACCGGCCTCGCGGGCGGCACGAAGATCGGCGCGTGGCCCTGCAACGGCAGCGCCGCGCAGCGCTGGGTGCTGCGCGCCGATGGGTCGCTGCTGAACCCGGCGTCCGGCGGCTGCGTGGACGTGCCCAACGGCGACACGCGCCCCGGCGCGGTGCAGCTGCGGCTCAGTGCCTGCAACGGTCAGGCGGCGCAGCGCTTCGCCACGACCGCCGCGAACGAACTGCGTGGCGTCGGCGGCCTGTGCATGGACCAGTCACGCAAGGTGCGCCGCCGCGTGCAGATGTACACCTGCGACGGCAGCGACCACCAGGTCTGGTTCTTCGCACCTTCGCCGGCGCGCGCCGCGCGCTGAGCTCGGACGCGGGCGCCGGCTGGATCAGCGCGGCTCCCGCAGGAACCGCGCCATCGACACGCCCGTGGTCGGTGGCGCGAACTCGGCGGCCACGTCCACGAAGCCGCGCATGACCGCGATCTCGCGCGGGGTGCGGTTGAGGGCATCGCGCAGGTCGGGATCGCAGCCTGCGCGCAGCAGGTGGTGGGCCAGGCGCAACAGGCCGTGCAGCGCGGCCAGGTGCAGCGGCCCGAAGCCGCGCGGATCCTGGGCATCCAGCTCGGCGTCTTCATCAAGCAGGCGGTCGACGGCGGGCAGCACCACGTCCTCGTCGCAGGCGGTCCCCGGCTCGGCGCGCGCGCCGAGCAGCAGCAGCAGCGGAGTCACGCCGCCCGCGGCACGGGCACCGGGCTCGGCGCCGGCCAGCAGCAGGGTGTCGAACAGCGCCAGCAGGCGCGGCCGGTCGCGGGCCGTGAACCCGAACAGCGCCGCGCAGTGCAGCGGCGTGAGGCCCTGCGCGTCGGCGGCCTGGATGTTGGCGCCGGCCGCCAGCAGGCGCGCACAGATGTCGGGCAGGCCCAGCGCCGAGGCGAGCATCAGCACGGTGACCTCGCCGGGCAGGCGCTGCTCGAGGCCAACGCGCGCGTCGAGCAGCCGCTCGACGATGTCGCCGTGGCGCATGCTGACCGCGGCCGACAGCGGCGTGGCGCCGGTGTGCGCGGCGCATTGCGGGTCGGCACCGCGTTCCAGCAGGAGTTCGAGGGTGGTGGCGTGGCCGCCGCCGGCGGCACGCAGCAGTGCGCTGCAACCCTGCGCGTCGGCGGTGTCGACCGCGAAGCCGAGGTCGAGCAGGCGACGCACCGCGTCGTGGTCGCCGACCATGGCGGCGGCCGGCAGGTCACCGGCACGCAGCGGACGGCCGGGCAGCGGCCAGCCGCGCCAGTCGAGCCAGTCGGCGAGATCGCGCCGCCCGGCCGAAAGCGCGACGCCGAGCGGCGTCTGCCCGTCGGCGGCGCGCACTTCGGGCGATGCCCCGCCCTTCACCAGCAGCTTCAGCGCCGGCTCGCGCGCCAGCGCAGCGGCGATGTGCAGCGCGGTCATGCCATGGGCATCGCGCAGGTCGAGGTCGATGCCGGCAGTGACCAGGCGCTCCAGCATGCGCATCCACCCCAGGCGCACCGCGAGGGCCGGGGCATGGTCGCCCTCCGGCGACGGCGCGAACACGTCTACGCCCTGGTCGACGAGTTCGAGCGCGAACTGCTCCAGTCCGCGACCGGCCTGGTCGCTGCGCGCGCAGGCGCCGAGGAATCGCGCCAGGCCGCCGGCCCCCGCCACCGAGGCGCCGCCGCGCAACAGCGCCTGCAGCGCCTGCAGTGCGTCGGGGCCGCGCGCCAGCAGGCGCATGGCCACGGTGTCACCGCCGTCGACGCGCACGTCGGGGTCGGCACCACGCGCCAGCAGCCAGTCGATGCGCTCGACCGAAAGGGGGGCGTCGTCGTCGACCAGCAGCTCGCCCAGCTCGGCCGCGGTGACCAGCTGCAGCAGCGGTTCAAGCTGGTCGTAGCGCGCTTCGCGCAGCTGCCCGCGCAGCACCACGAGCGGCGCACGGTCGACCGGCACGCCGGGGTCGTCGGGATCGTCACCGAACACGCTGGCCGGCAACGGGTGCGCGGGATCGACCGCCGCCACCAGTGCCCAGCGGCCCGCGGCCGCGGCATGGTCGATCGCGCGCTTGCCGCCACCGTCCACGGCGTCGGTGGCCACGCCCAGCTCCAGCAGCCGCTTCACCAGCGCGGGCGATGCCGGCTCGGCGAGGCAGGCGAGGTGCAGGGCGCTGCGACCCTCGCTGTCGATGGCGTGCACGTCGGCGCGCGTGGCCAGCAGTTCGAACGCGGCGATGCCGCCGCCGCGCGCGGCGTCGAGCAGCGGCGTGCGGCCCTGGGCATCGCGGGCATCGATCGCGGCGTGGGCCTCGATCAGCGCGGTGACGATCTCCGCATGCCCGGCCAGCGCCGCTTCGTGCAATGCGCTGCGGCCGCCGGCATCGCGCGCGTCGACCTTGGCCTTGTGCTTGAGCAGCAGGGTGACGCCGGCGATATCGTCATCCTCGCCACCGGCGGCGGCGAGCAGCGCCGGCGTGCCGCCGGCCGGCTCCGGCCTGGCGCCGCGCTCGAGCAGGAAGCGCGCCAGACGCCAGTTGCCGCTGGCGCAGGCGATGCCGAGCGGGGTGACGCCGTCGTTGTTGAGCACGTCGACTTCGGCCGCGGCGTCGCGCAGCAGTGCGGCCACGCCGGGATCGGAGCTGCGCGCGGCGTGGTGCAGCGGCGTGTTGCCGTCGCGGTCGACGGCACGCGGATCGGCGCCGTTGGCCAGCAATGTCGTGACCGCATCCGGCCGGCCGTGCCAGCTGTCGCGGGTGGCCGCGAGCAGCGGGGTGACGCCGGCGTGTGAGGCGTTGAGCTCCACGCCGCCGGCGATCAGCGCGCGCAGCAGGCGCAGGTCCGGGAGCACGGCGGCGAGTACCGGCAGCGAGCGCTGGTCGCGCTCGTCGGCCGGCGGAAGCGCGCGCGGATCGCAGCCGGCTTCGAGCAGCACCAGCGCGCGATCGACACGGCCGCTGCGGGCCGCGGCGTACAGCGCGGCCACGGGATCGCCAGCGCCGTCATCGAGGGCCACGGCCGGACCGTCCGGCTCCGGCATGTCCACCACGTCCAGCGCCACCATGTCCGGGGCGCCCGCGCGCTGCAGCGCCCAGTGCAGCGCCGGCCAGCTTACCGCCGCCAACGCGACCAGCAGCCAGCGTGCGTTGCCCGCCACCAGGCCCGGCCAGCCCAGCGCCAGGCCGAGCGCGAGGATCGCGGCGATCGCCAGCGCCACGCGCAGCCCGGCCCAGCTCGAGCCGTCGCGGTCGTCCAGCGTGCGCCAGTGGGCGGCGAGCGTGCCGCCGCCGTCGCGCTCGGCGGCGTGCCACAGCGGCCACAGCCGCCACAGCGCAATGACCCCGAGGCCCGCGGTCGCGCTCAGCGCCAGCGCGGCGCCCAGCGACGCGCCACCGCTCGCCAGCAGCGCCGACAGCGGCCAGCCGACCAGCAGCGCCGTGGCGCCCATGGCCAGCGCCCACAGCAACAGCAGGGCAAGCAGGTCGCGGCGCAGGCCGGTCGTATCGACCGCTGCGTGCGTGCCGCGCCAAAGGCGCACGCCGAGCGCGATCAGCGGCTGCGCCAGCCACGCCGCGGGCACGGCAATCGCCGCGACCACGGTGGCGGCCGTGAGCAGGAGTCCGGCGCCGAGGACGAGACCAGCGCGCGGCTGCAGGCGTGGCGACTCAGGCATCGGTGCCCCAATCCTCGGTCATCGGATCCAGCGCCTGCCGCGGCGGCATCTGCAGGTGGAAGCCGCGCAGCGCGAGGTTGCCGCGGACCACCGCGGCGTCCTCGATCGCCAGCTTGCGCCCCGGCTCCAGGTTCACGTCGAGGACGAACCGCAGCTCGCCGAGTTCGGCACGCAGCGACTCCGGAAGGCGGTCGAACTCCTCCCGGGCGGCGAGATAGACATAGGTGTCGGCCTTGCGAAGGCTCTTGTAGACGAAAGCGTGCATCGACGGGTCTGCGGTCGGTTGGTGCCGACGGGCGGACATCGCGCATCGACGCACCGGGGCGGAAGCGTGCAGCATAAAGCAACCGCGCCGCGAAGCCCGCCGCGGGCGCCAGCCGGAGGCGCCGCGCGACGGCGGAGGTTCAGTGGTAGCCGGAATCGGCTTCGATCTTGCCGCGAAACACCGAATACGACCACGCCGTGTAGCCGAGGATCACCGGCAGCAGCACCACCAGCCCGCCGAGCACGAACAGCTGCGACGACGGCGGCGACGCGGCCTCCCAGATGCTCAGCGACGGCGGCACGATGTTCGGCCAGATGCCCAGCACCAGGCCGATGAAGCCCAGCAGGAAGAAGCTCAGCGACAGCAGGAACGGCCGCACGTCGCGCCCCTCGTGCATGGTGGCGCGCCACAGCGCGAACACGTTGGCCAGCGCCAGCAGCGGCACCGGCGCCAGCCACCAGAAGTTGCCTTCGGCGAACCAGCGCGCCATCACCTGCGAATCGAGGAACGGCAGCCAGGCGCTGACCAGCCCCATGAACACCGCGACCACCAGCACCAGCGGACGCGCCAGCGTGCGCGCCACCAGCTGCAGCCGGCCGGCGGTCTTCAGGATCAGCCAGCACGCGCCAAGCAGCGCGTAGCCGAACAGCACCGCGGCGCCGGTCAGCATCGAGAACGGGCTGAACCAGTCGAAGATGCCGCCGACATACTTGCCCGCCTCCAGCGGCATGCCTTCGACCAGCGCGCCGAGGATCACGCCCTGCGAGAACGCCGCCACCATCGATCCGACCGCGAACGCGCCGCCCCAGAAACGCTTCGCGCGCCGCGCCTTGAAGCGGAACTCGAAGGCCACGCCGCGGAAGATCAGCGCGATCAGCATCAGCAGCACCGGCACGTACAGCGCCGACAGCACCACCGCGTACGCCTTGGGGAATGCCGCCAGCAGCGCCGTTCCACCGAGCACCAGCCAGGTCTCGTTGCCGTCCCAGATCGGCGCCGCCGTGTTCATCATGTGGTCGAGCTGGTCGCTGTCCTCGGCGAACGGCGCCAGGATGCCGAGGCCGAGCACGAAGCCGTCGAGCAGCACGTACATCAGCACGCCGAAGCCGATCACGCCGAACCAGACCACCGGCAGCCAGGTTTCCATGCTCATGGCCCCGCCTCCGCGGCATCGTCGTCGTCGCCGACCGACAGCGGCCGTGCCGGCGTCTTGTCGCCACCTTCGGTGTCTGGGGCCTCCTCGAACGGCTGCGGGCCCTTGCGCACCAGCCCCAGCAGGTACCAGCTGCCGGCGCCGAAGATCACCGCATAGGCGACCGCATAGGTGGCCAGCGAGGCCATCACCGCCGCCGCCTCGATGTTGGGGCTGACCGCCTCGCTGGTGCGCAGCAGCCCGTAGACCACGTACGGCTGGCGGCCGATCTCCACCACGTACCAGCCGGCAAGCAGGGCGATGAAACCCGCAGGGCTCAGCAGCCGCCAGCCATCGAGCAGCCAGCGCGATGCGAACAGGTGGCCGCGCCACCAGGCGAACGCCGAGGCCAGCGCCAGCAGCAGCATCGCCACGCCCAGTCCGACCATGATCCGGAAGCCCCAGAACACCGGCAGCACCGGAGGCCGCTCGCTGGCCGGGACCGCTTTCAGCGGCTGGATCTCGCCGTCCCAGCTGTGGGTCAGGATCAGGCTGCCGAGGCGCGGCACGGCGACTTCGTAATGATTGCGCTCCTGCGCCGCGTCGGGCCATGCGAACAGCACCAGTGGCACGCCCGCCCCCGGCTCGCCCGTTTCCCAGTGCCCCTCCATCGCCGCCAGCTTCACCGGCTGGTGCTCGCCGACGTTCAGCCCGTGCAGGTCGCCCACCAGCACCTGCAGCGGCAGCGCGATCGCGGCGAACGCCACCGCGAGCTTCAGCATCCGCTGCCCCTCCGCCACGTGCACGCCGCGGCGCAGGTACCAGGCGCTCACGCCGCCGATCACGAAGCAGGTGGTGATGAACGCCGCCAGCACCATGTGCGCCAGCCGGTACGGGAACGACGGATTGAAGATGATCGCCATCCAGTCGACCGGCTGGAACATGCCGCCGACGATCTCGTGGCCCTGCGGTGTCTGCATCCAGCTGTTGGCGGCGAGGATCCAGAACGTCGAGAACAGCGTGCCGAGCGCCACCATGCAGGTCGCGAAGAAATGCAGCCGGGGCGACACCCGCTTCCAGCCGAACAGCATCACGCCGAGGAAACTGGCTTCGAGGAAGAACGCGGTGAGGACCTCGTAGGCGAGCAGCGGTCCGAGGATCGCGCCGGCGCGTTCGGAGAGCACCGCCCAGTTGGTGCCGAACTGGAAGCTCATCACGATGCCGCTCACCACGCCCATGCCGAACGAGATCGCGAAGATCCTGAGCCAGAAGAAGTACAGGTCGCGCCACATCGTGTCGCGGGTGCGCAGCCAGCGCCATTCCAGGAACGCCAGCCAGTGCGCCAGGCCGATGGTGAAGGCCGGGAACAGGATGTGGAACGAAATCACGAAGCCAAACTGGATCCGCGAGAGCAGCAATGCATCCACGCTGTGCTCCGCGATGCGGGCGGGCGCATCGCCGCCGACGATTGTGCGCCGAAACCGGCGTGACCGCGGTTCAGGCCACGTGAACACCACCATGACCACCGGCCCACGGGCATGACGCGGGCCGGCTGCTACGCTGGCGCGTCACGTTCCAGGGGTCCCTGCACCATGCGCCATCGCTCCGTCGCTCCATTCCTGTCGCTGCTGCTCGCCGCGGTTCCGGCGGGCCACGCCCTGGCGCAACCCGCGCAGGTACTCGACCTGCACCAAGTGATGGCCGACCCGGACTGGATCGGCCAGCCGGTCGAGCGGATGTGGTGGTCGTGGGACGGCGGTACCGCCTACTACAGCGCCAAGCGCATCGGCAGCAACATCCGCGACACATACGCCCAGCCGATCGCCGGGGGCGCGGCGACGCTGGTCGATGGCGCTGCCCGCGGCGGGATCGATGCGCTCAACCCGCTTTACGATGTGGCGCGCAACCGCATGGCGTTCGTGCGCAACGGCGACGTCTTCGTCCGCGACCTGCGCGGCGGCACGCTGCAGCAGCTGACCCGCAGCGAGGCCCTGGAATCGCAGCTGCAGTGGGCGCGCGACGGCGCGCTGGTGTGGCGCAGCGGCAACGACTGGTTCCGCTGGAGCGCCGCGACCGGGGTCGGCCAGGCGGCCAGCCTCAAGGCCGAGGACGCCCCGGGCACCCCGCCCAAGGCCGACGAGCTCCGCGAGCGCCAGCTGCGCTACATCGAGACGCTGCGCGTGGAACGCGCGCGCCGCGACGGGATGCGCGAGCAGGCCGACGCCTGGCGCCGCGCCGACGCCACCCGCGCGCCGGCCCCGGCATACCTCGGCAAGGGCGTCGAGATCCAGGGCAGCGCGCTGTCACCGGACGGGCGCTGGCTGCTGGCGGTCACCCAGGCCAAGGGCGCCGAGTCGGGGCAGAAGGGCAAGATGCCGCAGTACGTCACCGAATCCGGCTACGAGGAGTTCGAGGACGTGCGCACCCGCGTCGGCCGCGCCGATCCCGCGCCGCAGTCGTTCTGGCTGGTGTCGGTGGCCGATGGCCAGGTGCGCGAGCTGAAGACCGACAGCCTGCCGGGCATCACCGCCGACCCGCTGGCGGCGCTGCGCAAGGCGGCGGGCCAGGACGCGCTGAAGGGCCACCGCGCCGTGCGCATCGAGGCCGGCGGCCCCGACGGCATCACCGACGCCGCACGCTGGAGCGACGACAGCCGCGGCCTGGCGCTGATGCTGCACTCGGTGGACAACAAGGACCGCTGGCTTGCCACCGTCGACCTGGCGCAGGCGCGGCTGCAGCCGGTGCACCGCCTGACCGACGCCGCCTGGATCAACTGGGGCTTCAACGACTTCGGCTGGATGCCTGACGGCGGCGACCTGTGGTTCCTTTCCGAAGAGTCCGGCTGGTCGCACCTGTACCGGGCGTCCGGCGGCCGTGCCAGGGCGCTGACCTCGGGACGCTGGGAAGCGTCGATGCCGGTACTGTCCGCCGACGGCCGCGGCTTCCTGTTCCTGTGCAACCGCGCGCGTCCGGGCGACTACGAGGTCTGCCAGGTGGACGCCGCGGGTGGCGAGGTGCGCGAACTCACCACGCTCGACGGCGTGGAGGATTTCGTCGCTTCGCCCGACGGCAGCCACGTGCTGGTGCGCCATTCGTCGAGCTACGTGCCGCCGCAGCTGTCGGTGGTCGAGGCCGCGGGCGGCAGCGCGCGCCAGCTCACCGACACCCGTTCTGCGGAATTCAAGCGCTTCGACTGGCTGCAGCCGGAGTACGTGCAGGTGCCGTCGAAGCACGGCGCCGGCACCGTCTGGGGCAAGTACTACGGTCCTGCCACGATGGAGCCGGGGCGCACCTACCCGGTTGTGATGTTCGTGCACGGCGCCGGCTACCTGCAGAACGTCAGCGATCGCTACCCGAACTACTTCCGCGAGCAGATGTTCCACAACCTGCTGGTGCAGCAGGGCTACATCGTGCTGGACCTGGACTTCCGCGCGTCCGAAGGCTACGGCCGCGACTGGCGCACGGCGATCTACCGGCAGATGGGCCATCCGGAACTCGAGGACCATCTCGACGGCATCGACTGGCTGGTCGCGCACAAGCAGGCCGACCGCGAGCGCGTCGGCATCTACGGCGGCAGCTACGGCGGGTTCCTGACGTTCATGGCGCTGTTCCGCGAAGCGGGCACGTTCAAGGCCGGCGCGGCCCTGCGCCCGGTGAGCGACTGGTCGCAGTACAACCACGCGTACACCGCGAACATCCTCAACACGCCGGCGCTCGATCCGGGCGCCTACGCGAAGTCGTCGCCGCTGGAGTATGCGGAGGGCCTGCAGGACCACCTGCTGATCGCGCACGGCATGATCGACGACAACGTGTTCTACAAGGACTCGGTGATGCTGGCGCAGCGCCTGATCGAGCTGCGCAAGGACAAGTGGGAGCTGGCGAGCTATCCGCTGGAGCGGCACGGGTTCGTGCATGCCGACTCCTGGTACGACGAGTACCGCCGCATCCTCGAGTTGTTCAACCGCACGCTCAAGGCGCCCTGAGGGCGCCGGCACGGCGGCTTACAATGGCGCCATGAACGATTTCGACCGCGTCCGCGGCTACCTGACCGACCTGCAGGACCGCATCTGCGCGGCCATGGAAGGCGCCGACGGCGCCGCCCGGTTCCATGAGGACGCCTGGACACGGCCCGACGACAGCGCCGACGGTGGCCTGTCCGGCGGCGGGCGCACCCGCATCCTGCGCGACGGCGCGGTGTTCGAGCAGGCCGGCATCGGCTTCTCCGACGTCTCCGGCACCCGGCTGCCGCCGTCGGCCACGGCCAACCGGCCGGAGCTCGCCGGCGCCTCGTGGCGCGCGGTCGGCGTGTCGCTGGTCTTCCACCCGCGCAATCCCTACCTGCCCACCACCCACGCCAACGTCCGCCATTTCCGTGCCGAGCGCGATGGCGCCACCGTGGCCTCGTGGTTCGGCGGCGGCTTCGACCTCACGCCCTTCTATCCCTTCGACGACGACGTGCTGCACTGGCACCGCACCGCGCGCGCGCTGTGCGAGCCGTTCGGCGGCGAGGCGCGCTACGCGGCGCACAAGCGCTGGTGCGACGAGTACTTCTTCCTGAAGCACCGCGACGAGACGCGCGGCGTCGGCGGCCTGTTCTTCGACGACCTGGCCGACGACTTCGAACGCGACTTCGCCTACACGCGCGCGGTCGGCGACGGCTTCCTCGATGCGTGGCTGCCGATCGTGGAGCGTCGCAAGGGAATGCCATATGGCGAGCGCGAGCGCGAATTCCAGCTCTACCGCCGCGGCCGCTACGTCGAGTTCAACCTGGTCTGGGACCGCGGCACGCACTTCGGCCTGCAGTCGGGCGGCCGCAGCGAATCGATCCTGATGAGCCTGCCGCCGCTGGCACGCTGGGAATACGGGTACCAGCCCGAGCCGGGCAGCGCGGAAGCGCGCCTGGCCGACTACCTGCGGCCGCGTGACTGGCTGGCGGAGCCGGGCTGAGCCTCCGCGACCGGCTCAGCGCGAGTCATCCTTGCGCGGGACCACGGTGATGGTGCCGTCGACCTCCAGGGTCACCAGCGCGGCACCCGAGACGTCGGGCAGGCCGCTGTCGCGCAGCGCCTCCTCGAGGTCCTTGCGGCTGATGTTCTGGGCTCGCAGGACCGGTTCGAACATCACCCCGTCGCGTGCCAGCAGCACTGGACTGCCCTCGACGAGCTTCTCCACGCGCCGGCTGCGCGCGGTCACGAAGCCCACCACCCAGTTGCAGGCGACCAGGGTGGCGGCCAGCAGCAATCCGCCGAGCAGCGAGGAATCCTCGCCGAGGAGCGCGTTCTGCACCGCGCTGCCCAGCAGCACCACGACCAGCAGGTCGAAGGGCGTGAACTGCCCCACCGTGCGCTTGCCGGACAGGCGCAACATCGCCAGCAGCATGAAATAGACCGCCACCGCGCGCAGCATGAACTCCCACCACGGCATCGCGAGTGCGAACAGGTCGGACATGGCGCGTGCACCTCTGGACGGGCGACGAGTGTCCCACCGCGCCGTGAAGGAGGCGCGCTCGCGTGCCTGGAGCGCGGTGCATGCCGGGGACACGACGGGTGACTCCGCGCGACGCCGCGGTGGCGCCTCCTGCACGTGGCGTGGGCTAAAGTGCCGGTCCGCACCCCCGAGACCGTCATGCTTCACCGCCTGAGACTGCCGCGTACGTATTGGGCCGACCGGTCCCTCCTGGCATTCCTGATCGCGACGACCGCGTGGCTCTCGCTCACCCTCGCGCGCGGGCCGGGCGAACTGGCCGCGATCTGGGTGGGCAACGGCATCCTCACCGGCTGGCTGCTGTCCAGGCGCACGGCGACATGGCCCGGCTACATCGCGGTCGCGTTCGCGGCGGAGTTGCCGGCACGCATGCTGGCCGGCGACGAGCCCTCGTACGCGTTCGCCATCGCGGCATGCAACCTGCTTGAAGTGCTGACAGTGGCCGGCGTCGTCCGCAGCCGCGTACCCGACATCCGTGCACCGAAGGACTGGGTCGGCCTGGGCGGCATCGCGACCGGGTCGACGCTCATGGCCTGCGCGGTGTCCGGACTGATCGCCGCGAGCGTGGCGCAGGCCTTGCACGGCCAGGACTTCGTGCGCTCCCTCGGTGGCTGGTATGCCGCCCACGTCGTCGGCATGGTGATCCTGGCCACCACGACCCTGGTCGCACAGCGCGGGCTGGGCCTGTTCATTGCGCCGGGCCGGCGCTGGAGCCTGGCGATCACCATGGCGGTGCTGGTCGCGGTGGGGTCCGGCGTGTTCCTCACCAGCTACCCGGTGCTGTTCCTGACCTATCCCGCCCTGCTGCTCGTCGCCATGCGCCACCAGTTCGTGGGCGTGGCACTGGGCGTGATCGCCCTGGGGCTGATTGCAGCCGTCGCCACCACCCTGGGGCATGGGCCGCTGTGGCTGCGCCAGGACCTCGACGGTGCAGGCCGGATCGCGCTGCTGCAGATCTACCTCGCGGGTGGCTGCCTGATGACCATCCCCATGTGCCTGGCCATGGCCGAACGCAAGCGCCTCGCCGCGCGCCTGGGTGAGAGCGAACGCCGCTACCGCATGCTCGCCGACCATTCGCATGACGTCATCGCCCGGATCCGGGCCGATGGTGAACGCGTGTATGTGTCGCCATCGGCAGCGGAGATGTTCGGCCGGACGCCCGCGGAAATGCTCGGCTCGCGCTGGGACATCGTGCATCCCGACGATGTCGCGCAGCAACGGCAGGCCATGGCCGAGGTGCTTGCCACCGGTGAAACCCGCACCGACATCTACCGGGTGCGGCACAAGGATGGCCACCACGTCTGGATCGAGGCGGTCGCACGGTGCATCCCCGCCGACGACGGCAGCGGCCCGCCCGACCTCATGCTCACCGCGCGCAACATCAGCCGGCGCGTGGCGGCCGAGCAGGCGCTCGCGGAGAGCCGGCGCGAACTGGAGCGGCTGTCCCGCGTCGATGCCCTCACCGACCTGGCCAACCGGCGCCAGTTCGAGGAACGCTTCGCGCTGGCGCTGAAGCGGCTGCAGCGCCACGGCATGCCGGTCGCGCTGATGTGCCTGGACATCGACCACTTCAAGCAGATCAATGACGGCCACGGCCACGCCGCCGGCGACACCGTGCTGCAGGTGTTCGCCAAGCGCCTGTGCGACAGCGTGCGCGAGACCGACCTGGTCGCGCGCCTGGGCGGCGACGAGTTCGTCATCCTGATCGAGGACGCCGCGCCCGGCGCGGCCGAAACCATCGCGCGCAAGGTGGTCGACGCGACCGCCGGGGCGATCGATGCCAGCGGCACCCTGCTCACCGTCACCACCAGCATCGGCATCGCCTACGCGCAGCGGCCCACCGCTGCCGCGAAACTGATGGCGATGGCGGACGCCGCGCTGTACGAGGCGAAGAAGGCGGGCCGCAACCGCTACGAGGTCGCCACGGTGTCCTGAGGCCCCGCAGCGGCCGGGTCCGGCCCGGCCTCGCGCAGCGCCATCGCCGCACCCAGCAGCCCGGGATTGGCATGGGTGGCGATCTGGATCGACACCGGCTCGAGATAGGCGGCGAAGCGGCCCTTGGCGAGGAAGCGTTCGCGGAACGCGCTCGCGCGCAGGAAGGGAATGAAGCGCGGCACGATGCCACCGGCGATCACCACCGCGCGCGCGCCATGCACGAGGGCGACGTCGCCGGCGACGCTGCCGAGGATCGCGCAGAAGCGCGCCAGTGCGCGCCGCGATGCCACGTCATGCCCGTCCAGCGCGGCGGCGACGATGTCGGCGGGATCGCGCAGCGGCGCATCCCCGCCGAACGGCGAACCCGTGGCGCCGTCATCCTGGCGCAGCACGGCATCGATCGCGGACAACCCGCTGCCCGACAGCAGCCGTTCCCAGGACACGCGGCCATGGCGCGCGGTCGCCCAGTCCGCCAGCGCGCGCTCCTCTTCGCCCAGCGGGGCGAAGCCGACGTGGCCGCCTTCGGTCTCCACTGCATGCCAGCCGCGCGCGGCGTCCCCCACCAGCAGGCCGACGCCGAAGCCGGTGCCGGGCCCGAGCACGGAGACCGGGCCGCGCGTGAAGTCGTGCCCCTGGCCATAGAGCGCGACACGCTCGCTTGGCGCCAGCACGGGCACCGCGCGCGCGACGGCGCCGAAATCGTTGATCAGGCGCAGTTCCTCGAACCCGAGCGAGGCGCGCAGCTCATGCCGGCTGAACGACCAGGCGCGATTGGTCAGGCGGATGCCGTCGCCGTCGACCGGGGCGGCCAACGCGATCGCCGCGCGCCGCGGGCGCGCACCCACGGCGGCGAGGTAGTGCTCGGCCGCGTGCTGCAGGCTGGCGAACCCGGCGTTGCGCAGGGACTGAACCTCGTGCAGCTCCGGCACGGGCAGCGACGGGTCGCACAGGGCGAAACGCGCATTGGTGCCGCCGATGTCGGCGATCAGCGCAAGGTCGCTGGTCGAAGGGAGGCTCGTCATGGGCTCCAATGTACGTGCATACGATTCCAGGATCGCGGGCAATAAAAAGCCCCGCAGGCAGGGGGGGCCGGCGGGGCTGGAGAACGGGGCTCGGGGAGAAGCCGTCGTTCCGGGGTCGATCAGCTCCAGGGGAGGGAGTGATCAGTGACAGACCTTGCATCTGTCACGGGCTATATGACCACCGCGCACATTGATAGTTCGTGAAGAACTTCGTTAACTTTCTGTTGGATTCAGCCGACGTTTAGCGGGCCGCCCTGCAGCAGAATCTGAATGCGTCAATGCGCCTGTTCCCAGTTGTCGCCGATGCCGCTGTCGACCACCAGCGGCACGCGCAGGGCGGCTGCACCGGTCATGCGCTCCACCACCGCCGGCAACAGGGTGTCGACGAAATCCGCGTCGCATTCGAACACCAGTTCGTCGTGCACCTGCAGGATCATCCGCGCGCGCTCGGCGTGCCCGGCCAGCCACGCATCCACCGAAACCATTGCGCGCTTGATGATGTCGGCCGCGGTGCCCTGCATCGGCGCGTTGATCGCCGCGCGCTCGGCGCCGGCGCGCTGCGGCTGCGTGCCGCGGCTGATGTACTCGAGGTAGAGGCGGCGGCCGGAGACCGTTTCCACGTAGCCCTGCTCGCGCGCCTGCGCGCGGGTGCGCTCCATGAAGTCGCGCACGCCCGGATAGCGCGAGAAATACAGCGCGATGTAGTCCTGCGCCTCGCCGCGTGGGATGCCGAGGTTGCGCGCCAGGCCGAACGCGCCCATGCCGTACATCAGCCCGAAGTTGATCGCCTTGGCGGCGCGGCGCTCGTCGCCGGTGACCTCGTCGAGCGTGCGCCCGAACACTTCCGCCGCCGTCGCGCGGTGGATGTCGGCGCCGGCCTCGAACGCCGCGACCAGCCCGGCGTCCTGCGACAGGTGCGCCATGATCCGCAGCTCGATCTGCGAGTAGTCGCAGGCCACCAGCTTGCGGCCCGGCGGCGCCACGAACGCGGTGCGGATGCGGCGACCATCCTCGGTACGGATCGGGATGTTCTGCAGGTTGGGATCGCTCGACGCCAGCCGCCCGGTGGCGGCGCCGGCCTGCTGGTAGCTGGTGTGCAGCCGGCCGGTGTCGGGGTTGATCATCTCCGGCAGCTTGTCGGTGTAGGTGCCGCGGAGCTTGGCCAGGCTGCGGTAGTCCAGGATCACCCGCGGCAGCTCGTGCAGGTCGGCGATCGCCTCGAGCGCCTCTTCGTTGGCGGAAGGCTGGCCTTTCGGCGTCTTCACCAGCGTCGGCAGCTTCAGTTCGTCGTAGAGCAGCGCGCAGACCTGCTTGGGCGAATCCAGGTTGAAGGTGCGCCCGGCAAGCTCGGTGGCGCGCTGCTGCAGCTCCAGCATGCGCCGGCCCAGGCCCGCGCCCTGGCGGCGCAGCTCGTCGGCGTCGACCAGCACGCCATTGGCCTCGATGCGCGCCAGCACCGGCACCAGCGGCATCTCGATGTCGCGGTACACGCCGGTGAGCCCTGGCTCATCGGCCAGCCGCGCTGACATCACGCGGTGCAGGCGGAGGGTGATGTCGGCATCCTCCGCGGCGTAGCGCGTGGCGTCGTCGATGGCGACCTGCGAGAACGGGATCTGCTTGGCGCCCTTGCCGGCGACGTCCTCGTAGGCGACGGTCTGGTAGCCGAGTTCGCGCCGTGCCAGCGAATCCATGTCGTGGCGCGCGCGCCCCGAATCGAGCACGAAGCTCTCCAGCAGCGTGTCGTCGGCGTAGCCGGCAACGGCCACGCCGTGGCGGCGCAACACGTGCAGGTCGTACTTGCCGTTCTGGCCGACCTTGCGCACCGCGGGGTCTTCCAGCAGCGGCCGGAGCGCGTCGAGCGCTTCGGCGCGCGGCAGCTGCGCAGGCGCGCCGGGGTAGTCGTGGCCCAGCGGGAGGTAGGCAGCGTGCCCCGGCTCGAGGCAGAAGCTGATGCCGACCAGGTTGGCGCGCATGGCGTCGAGCGAATCGGTCTCGGTGTCGAGCGCGAACAGACCCGCGGCGCGCAGGCGCGCGATCCAGTCGTGCAGCTGTGCAGCCTCGAGCACGGTCTCGTAGCGGCCCGGTGCGGCGAGCGCCGGATCGGTCGGGGCCGCCGGCGCGCTCGGCGCCACGAATCCGGCACCGGGGCGGCTGAATCCGGCACGCGCCGGCACCACGCCCGCGGCGTTGCCACCGTCGAGGTCCTTCAGCGCCTGCACGAATCCGTAGCGCTGGTAGAGCGCGCGCAGGGTCTCGGTGGCGGGCTCGCGCAGGCGCAGCGCCTCGGGCTCCAGGCCCAGCTCCAGATCGGTGCGGATGGTGGCCAGGGTCCGGTTGAGCGGCAGCCGGTCGAGCGCCTCGCGCAGGTTGTCGCCGATCTTGCCCTTGACCTCGGCGGCATTGGCGATCACGCCGTCCAGCGAGTCGTACGCCGCCAGCCACTTGGCCGCGGTCTTCGGCCCGCACTTGTCGATGCCCGGGATGTTGTCGACCGCGTCGCCCATCAGCGCCAGGAAGTCGACGATCTGGTCGGGGCGCACGCCGAATTTCGCGAATACCGCTTCGGCGGAATCGGTGCGGCTGCCGCTCATGGTGTTGACCAGTGCCACGCCCGGGCGCACCAGCTGCGCGAAATCCTTGTCGCCGGTGGAGATGGTGACGTCGATGCCGTCCGCGGCGGCGGCGAGTGCCAGCGTACCGATGACGTCGTCCGCCTCCACGCCCGGCACCCGCAGGATCGGCAGGCCCAGGGCCTCGACGATCCCGCACATCGGCTGCACCTGCGCGCGCAGGTCGTCGGGCATCGGTGGGCGGTTGGCCTTGTAGTCCGGGAATATGTCGTCGCGGAAGGTCTTGCCGGGCGCGTCGACCACGAAGGCCACGAAGTCCGGCTTTTCCTTCAGCGTTGCGCGCAGCATGTTGACCACGCCGAACAGCGCGCCGGTCGGCTCGCCCTCGGCGTTCGACAGCGGCGGCAGCGCGTGGAAGGCGCGGTAGAGGTAGGAGGAACCGTCGATCAGGACCAGGCGCGTCATGCCGCGGATTCTACGTGGTCGCCGGGCGACGGCGGCGCTGGCGCATACTCACGACCCTTGCCACGGGAGAACGCCATGAAGCGCCTTGCGACCACCCTGCTCGTTGCCATGTCCCTGGGCGCATGCGCCAGCATGGGCGATCCCGCCACCGGCATCCCGGCCGACGCCGAGCAGGCCACCCGCACCGAGTCCAACGGCGACGTGGTCACCGAGTACCGCGTCGACGGCCGCCTGCGCGCGTTGAAGGTCACGCCGTCGCGCGGCGCGCCGTACTACCTGTTCGACCGCAATGGCGACGGCATCGTCGACGACGAACGCGACGGCGTGTCACCCGTCTACTTCAAGCTGTTCGAGTGGAACTGAAACCGGCCGCCAGCGCGGCGCCCGCCGGCGGCAAGCGCCTAAACCCGCTGCTCGGCACCTGGCTGACCGGCCTGCTGGCGGTGCTGCCACTGGTGCTGACCCTGGTGCTGCTGGGCTGGGCGGTGGGCATCGTCAACCGGTTCATCGGCCCGAACAGCCTGTTCGGTCGTTCGTTCACGGTGTTCGGCGACTGGTTCGCCGCGCACCCGATGCTGGCGTACCTGTTCGGCACGTTGCTGCTGGTGGTGGTCATCTACGTGCTGGGCCTGCTGGTGCAGTCGCGCCTCAAGGCGCCGATGAAGGCGCTGCTCGACGGCACCATGCGCCGCATCCCGCTGGTCGGCAGCGTCTACGCGCTGGCCGACCGCTTCGTGTCGGTGATCGGCGACCGCCAGGAGGCGGACATCGCGGCAATGAGCCCGGTGTGGTGCTTCTTCGGTGGCGACGGCGTGGCCGTGCTTGGCCTGCTGCCCAATCCGGAGCCGGTGCACATCGACGGCCGCACCTACCTGACCGTGCTGGTGCCCACCGCGCCCATCCCGGTCGGAGGCGGGCTGCTCTACGTGCCCGCGGAGTGGGTGAAACCGGCCGATTTCGGTATCGACACCCTGACCAGCGTGTACCTGTCGATGGGCATTACCCTGCCGCGTGGTAAAATTCCGCGTTCCGTTGGGGAGTAGCCGGCTTCCGTCCCCGGAAGCGTCCGCGTCAACATGCTCGGCAACACATGCCGTGGCGCGGAACACCATCCAGGTTGGCGAGACCATCGGCACGCAGGTGCGATCTCCGGGTCGGGCAGGCCGCGTGCCGTTGTCCGCACGCCCGGCCCTGGACCCCACATGCATCCACTTTCGATCCTCCTGCTCGGCATCGCGATGTCGACCGACGCGTTTGCCGCCGCCGTCGGCAAGGGCGCGGCGATGCGCACGCCACGGCTGCGCGATGCGCTGCGCGCCGGGCTGATCTTCGGCGTCATAGAGGGCCTGACGCCCGTCATCGGCTGGGCACTGGGCACCGCGGCCGCACCGTACGTGCGTGCCTGGGATCACTGGATCGCGTTCACGCTGCTGGTGCTGCTTGGCCTGCGCATGATCTGGGCCGGACTGCGCAGCGACGATGATGCAGGCGATCCACCGAACCACCACGGATTCTGGGCACTCGCCGCCACCGGGTTCGCGACAAGCATCGATGCGATGGTGGTCGGCGTGGGCCTCGCGTTCCTCGACGTCAACATCATGGTGGTGGCGGCAGTGATCGGACTGACCACGCTGGTGATGGTGACCCTGGGCATCCTGCTGGGCCGCATGTTGGGCGCACTGGCGGGCAAGCGCGCCGAGATCGGCGGCGGCGTGATGCTGCTGGTGATCGGCTGCTTCATCCTCTACGAGCACGTCACCGGCGCAGCGTGAGGTCGCAGTGTTCGCGGCACGCGCCACTTCACGTTACGTACAATGCGTCGGCAACAGAATCCTCGAAACAGAACAGATGGAATCGAATGTACGGTCGCGAGCGACGCAAGCCGCAGGCCAGTGAGCCTGCGGCGCTGCGCGCCGGTCTTACGCCGGCACAACTGAAGGCACTGGAGACGCTTGAGCATTTCAGCTGGACGCTGAAGTTCGTGCGCCGGCCGATGTTCGAGGATCCGGTTCCGGTGGTCGTAGACCGCGAAGGCAAGCGCCATGCCGTCTTGCTTCCCGACGGCACACTCGACGACTCGCCCGCGTTCCCGATCCGCGACTGACGCGCCGCCCTCAGGCCGGCTGCAGCTTCGCGTAGGCCATCACCAGCCACTTGCTGCCGACGTCGTCGAAGTTGACCTGCACGCGCGCATGCGCGCCCGCGCCCTCGATGTCGGTCACCACGCCGCCGCCGAAGCTGGCGTGGAGCACGTTCTGTCCGACCATCAGCCCGGCCGTGTCCTCGACCAGCGCGTGACCGTGGTCGCGCCGCGGAGTGGGCGTGAAGCGCGGCCGCTGCACCTGCACCTTCGGCCGCACCTCGTTGAGCAGGGCCGACGGGATCTCGCGCAGGAAGCGCGACGGCATGCCGTACATGTCCTGGCCGTGCAGGCGCCGCGTCTCGGCATGGCTCAGCACCAGCTTCTGGCGCGCACGGGTGATGCCCACGTAGGCCAGCCGCCGTTCCTCTTCGAGGCGCCCGGCCTCTTCGATGGAGCGCGTGTTCGGGAACAGGCCTTCTTCCAGGCCCGCCAGGAACACCAGCGGGAACTCCAGGCCCTTCGCGCTGTGCAGGGTCATCAGCTGCACGCCGTCCTCGCCGGCCTGGGCCTGGCCTTCGCCGGCTTCGAGCGCGGCGTAGGCGAGGAACGCCACCAGGTCGTCCATGCCGGCGCTGTCGTCGTCGTCGCCGCGCACGAAGCGTGAGGCCACCGACACCAGCTCGTCGAGGTTGTCGACGCGCGAGTCGAGGCTGCCCTTGGACTCGCGCGCGTAGTGCTCGCGCAGGCCCGACCGCAGCAGCACGTGGTCGATCTTGTCCTTGAGCGGCAATTCGCCGAGCTCGCCGCCGATCGCGTCGATCAGCATGTGGAATGCCGCCAGCGCGTTGCGCGCACGCCCGGCCAGCCCGCCCGACTGCGCTTCGCGCACCGACGCCTCCCACAGCGACACGCTGTCGCGGCGCGCACGCATGCGCACTTCGTCCAGCGTGCGCCCGCCGATGCCGCGCACCGGCGTGTTGACCGCGCGCTCGAAGGCGGCGTCGTCGGCGTGGTTGGCGACCAGGCGCAGGTAGGCCAGCGTGTCCTTGACCTCGGCGCGTTCGAAGAAGCGCACGCCGCCATAGACGCGGTACGGCAGCTGCGCGGCGAGCAGCTTCTCCTCGATGATCCGCGACTGCGCGTTGCTGCGGTACAGCACCGCGCAATCACCGTGGCTGCCGCCGTCGCGCACCCACTCGCGGATGCGGCCGACGATGTACTCGGCCTCGTCGATCTCGTTGTAGGCCGCGAACAGGTCGATCGGGTCGCCCTGCCCGCTTTCCGTCCACAGCCGCTTGCCGAGTCGCTGCGGGTTGTGGGCGATCACCGCGTTGGCGGCGTCGAGGATGCTGGCGGTGGAGCGGTAGTTCTGCTCCAGGCGGATGGTCTGCGCGCCGTCGAAATCCTGCAGGAAGCGCTGCACGTTCTCGACCTTGGCGCCGCGCCAGCCGTAGATCGCCTGGTCGTCGTCGCCGACCACGAACACCTGGCCGGCCTCGCCGGCCAGCAGCCGCACGAACCCGTACTGGATGGGGTTGGTGTCCTGGAACTCGTCGACCAGCAGGTGCGCGAAGCGCTGGCGGTAGTGCGCCAGCAGCACCGGCGTGTCGCGCAGCAACTCGTGCGCGCGCAGCAGGATCTCGGCGAAGTCCACCAGCCCGGCGCGGTCGCAGCGCTCCTGGTACAGCGCGTACGCCTTGAGCATCACCGACGACCACTCGTCCTGGCCGTCCTGGATGTGCGCCGCGCGCCGGCCTTCATCCTTCTGCGCGTTGATCCACCACGCGATCTGCCGTGGCGGAAAGCGTGCTTCGTCCAGCTCGAGCTGCTGCACCACGCGCTTCACCAGCCGCAGCTGGTCGTCGGAATCGAGGATCTGGAACGCTTCCGGCAGCTTCGCGTCCTGCCAATGCAGGCGCAGCAGGCGGTGCGCCAGGCCGTGGAAGGTGCCGATCCACAGGCCGCGACTGCCATGGCGCAGCAGCGCGTCGGTGCGGTGGCGCATCTCCGCCGCGGCCTTGTTGGTGAAGGTGACCGCGAAGATGCCGTGCACCGGCACCGCGTAGACCTCGTTCAGCCAGGCGATGCGGTGGGTGAGCACGCGGGTCTTGCCCGAACCGGCGCCGGCAAGCACCAGGTAGTGGCCGGGAGGCGCCGAAACGGCCTCGCGCTGGGCCTCGTTGAGGCCGTCGAGCAGGTGGGAGACATCCATCGCGGCATTTTACGCGACGCGGGGCGCCCCCACCGGACGGCGCGGCGCGCGGCCGCGCCGCGCTCAGTGCGCGTGTTCGCGCCGGGTGGCCGACCCCGTCATCAGCTTGTCGGTCCAGGCGATGCCCATCGCCGACAGGATGAAGGCGAAATGGATCACCGTCTGCCACAGCACGCCCATCTCGGTGGCGTTGGTGCAGGCCTTGCCCTTGATGCCCGCCGCGGCGGCGGCGGTCACCGCGGCAATGCCCTCGGCCGACGTGCAGTACGGCAGCCCGCTGCCCAGCGTGCCGGCTTCGATGAAGGTCTTCAGCAGGTGGATGGACGAGATGCCGATGATCGCCATCGCCAGCTTCACCTTGAGCACGCTGGCGTTCACGTGCGACAGCCATTCCGGCTGGTCCGGGTGGTCCTTCAGCCCAAGGCGCGAGACGAATGTCTCGTAGCCGCCCACGATCACCATCACCAGCAGGTTGGAGATCATCACCACGTCGATCAGGCCGAGCACGATCAGCATGATCTCCTGCTCGCCCAGCGACGGGGTCAGCTGGATCAGGTGCACCAGCTCCTTGGCGAACAGGAACACGTACACGCACTGCGCGGCGATCAGGCCCAGGTACAGCGGGAGCTGCAGCCAGCGGGAACTGAAGATGAGGTGGGAGAGCAGGCCGAGCCTGGGTGCTGGGGGTCGCGACATCGGGATCCTTGGCGAGGGAAAAACCGGCGAAGCGTAGCGGCCGTCCGCCGCCGCTGCCAAGCGGCACGACGTTGACCCCCGCCAGCGCCCCGCCGGGGCGACGTGACGCAGCGTTGCGCCCGCGCGCGCGCGTCGGCGAGGCACGCCGGCCTAGACTCCACTGCCCACCCGCGAGGAGCCCGCCATGATCGACCTCCACTACTGGCCGACGCCGAATGGCCACAAGGTCACCCTGTTCCTCGAGGAGGCCGGGCTGGAGTACCGGATTGTTCCGGTCGACATCGGCAAGGGCGCGCAGTTCGCGCCGGACTTCCTCGCCATCTCGCCCAACAACAAGATGCCGGCGATCGTCGACACCGCGCCGGCGGATGGCGGCGCGCCGGTCAGCGTGTTCGAGTCCGGCGCGATCCTGCTGTACCTGGCCGAGAAGACGGGGCGTTTCCTGCCCGCCGACCTGCGCGGCCGTGCCGCCACGCTGGAGTGGCTGTTCTGGCAGATGGGCGGGCTGGGCCCGATGACCGGCCAGTACGGCCATTTCAACGTCTACGCGCCCGAGAAGATCCCGTACGCCATCGACCGCTACACCCGCGAGGTGGAGCGCCTGCTGTCGGTGCTCGACAGGCGCCTGGCCGGCCGCGCGTTCATCGCCGGCGACGCCTACACGATCGCCGACATGGCCGCCTACCCCTGGATCAACCCCTACACCAGCGCCCCCGCCGACCTGGCACCGTTCGCGGAGCTGCGTCGCTGGCAGGCGGCGATCGCCGCGCGCCCGGCCACGCAGCGCGCCTACGCGCTGGCGGCGCAGGTGAACCCGGACCTCGACAAGCCGATGTCGGACGAGGCGAAGGCGCAGCTGTTCGGCCAGGGCGCGCGCCGCGACTGACGCTTCACCGGCGCCGACCCGCTTGCCCCGCCCGGGGAACCCGGCGGGGGCTTGCGGCATGATGGCCGCCTCCACGATTCCACGGACGCCCCTGATGCGCCTGCTGCTGGCCACCGCCCTGATGACCCTGACCATCGCCCACGCCCATGCCGCCCCGCCCGCCGCGGCGCCCGCCGCCTCGCGGCTGACGCTGGAGGCGATCACCGGCGATGCGCCACTGTCCGGGCCGACCCTGCTGAAGCCGCAGGTGGCGCCCGACGGCTCTCGGGTGACGTTCCTGCGCGGCAAGGACAGCGACCGCAACCGCCTCGACCTGTGGGCCTACGACGTGGCCAGCGGTGAAACCGCGATGCTGGTCGATTCCGCGGTGGTGCAACCCGGCACCGAAGTGCTCAGCGACGAGGAGAAGGCGCGCCGCGAGCGCCAGCGCATCGCCGCGCTGTCGGGCATCGTCGACTACCAGTGGGCGCCGGACGCCCGCCACCTGCTGTTCCCGCTCGGCGGCGAGCTGTACCTGTACGACCTGTCCAAGCAGGGCGCCGACGCCGTGCGCCGCCTCACCAGCGGCGCGGGCTTCGCCACCGACCCCAAGGTGTCGCCACTCGGCGGCCATGTCAGCTTCATCCGCGCCCGCAACCTGTGGGTGATCGACCTCGCCGACGGCCGCGAGCGGCAGCTGACCCGTGACGGCAGCACCACCATCGGCAACGGCGTGGCCGAATTCGTCGCCGACGAGGAGATGGCGCGCCACACCGGCTACTGGTGGGCGCCCGACGATTCGGCGATCGCCTACGCGCGCATCGACGAGTCGCCGGTGCCGGTGCAGAAGCGCTACGAGGTGTACGCGGACCGCACCGAAGTCGTGGAGCAGCGCTACCCCGCGGCCGGCGATGCCAACGTGGGCGTCGAGCTGTTCGTGGCGCGGCTCGGCGAAGACACGCCGCTGCGCATCGATCTGGGCGCCGATCCCGACATCTACCTCGCCCGCGTCGACTGGCGCGACCCCGAGCGCCTCACCTTCCAGCGCCAGTCGCGCAACCAGCGCCGCCTGGAGCTGGTCGAGACCACGCTCGCCAGCGGCCGCCAGCGCACCCTGGCCACCGAGACCGCCAAGACGTGGGTGCCGCTGCACGACAGCCTGCGCTTCCTGCGCGACGGGCGTTTCCTGTGGTCGTCGGAGCGCGACGGCTTCGAGCACCTGTACATCGCATCCGAAGACGGCCGGTCGATGCAGCAGCTGACCCGCGGCGAGTGGCCGGTGGACCGCCTGGCCGCGGTCGACGAAGACAAGGGCCTGGCGTACTTCATCGCCGGGCGCGCGTCGCCCACGCAGTCGGCGCTGCATGCGGTGCCGCTGGCGGGTGGCGACATCGTGGCGCTCGGCTCGCAGCCGGGTACGCACGCCATCAGCTTCGCGCGCAACGCCAGCGTCTACGTCGACAGCTGGTCGAACACGCGCACGCCGCCGCGCATGGACCTGCACCGCGCCGACGGCAGCCTGGTCACGGCGCTGGTCGACAACGACCTCGCCGATCCCGCGCATGCGTACGCGCCGTACCGCGCCGCGCACCTGGCCACGGAGTTCGGCACGCTCACCGCGGCCGACGGTCGCACGCCGCTGCACTACAGCGTGGTCAAGCCCGCCGGCTTCGACCCGGCCCGGCAGTACCCGGTGGTGGTGTTCGTGTACGGCGGTCCCGCCGCGCAGACCGTGCTCGACGCCTGGCCGGGCCGCGCCGATGCGTTCTTCAACCAGTACCTCGCGCAGCAGGGCTACGTGGTGTTCTCGCTCGACAACCGCGGCACGCCGCGGCGCGGGCGCGACTTCGGTGGCGCGCTGTACGGCAGGCAGGGCACGGTGGAAGTGGCCGACCAGCGCGCCGGCGTGGCCTGGCTGCGTGCGCAGCCCTGGGTGGATGGCGCGCGCATCGGCGTGCACGGCTGGTCGAACGGCGGCTACATGACGCTCATGCTGCTGGGGCAGGCGCCAGGCGACTTCCGCTGCGGCATTGCCGGTGCACCGGTGGCCGACTGGGCGCTGTACGACACCCACTACACCGAACGCTACATGGACCTGCCCGACGCCAACGTCGACGGCTACCGCCACGCCAGCGTGTTCACCCACCTCGACGGCATCCGCGACGACGCGTTGCTGCTGGTGCACGGCATGGCCGACGACAACGTGCTCTTCAGCAACGCCACCGGCCTGATGTCTGCGCTGCAGAAGCGCGGCACGCGCTTCGAGCTGATGACCTACCCCGGCGCCAAGCACGGCCTGCGCGGCGCCGATGCCCTGCACCGCTACCGGCTGGCCGAGCGCTTCCTCGGGAAGTGTCTCGCGCCCTGACGCGCACCCATGACCTGCGGCCCGTTGCGGGCCGCGGCAGCGGGGGTTAGCGTCGCCGCTCCAGCCACACGGACCGACGCTGCCATGAAGACCCTTGCCCTCGCCATCATGCTTGCGCTGGCCGCGCCGACCACCGCCTACGCGCAGGCGCCTGCGCCTGCTCCCGCGGCCGCGGTGGCCGCCACGCCGGCCTGGGTGACGCGCAGCAACGAGCATGCGCAGGTGCTGATCGATGCCCAGGCGAAGTTCGCGCCCGAGGGCTTCTCGTTCTTCGGCATTCCCGGACTGGACACGCTCACCGCGGACCTCGGCCCCGACAACGGCGCGCGCTTCCGCGCGGCCAGCGCCACCGCGCGCGCCGAGCTGCAGCGCCGGCTGGAGCTGGAGCGCGACGCCAACGTCCGCCAGGACCTGGCGATCATGATCCGCGCCGCCGACGAGGCGATCGCCAGCAGCGCGCTGCAGGAGCGCATGGTGCTGCCGTTCGCCGACGCGCCGCAGCTGGTCTTCCAGGGCATCAACGGCCTGCTGTCGAAGCAGGTGCCGGCCGAGCGCCGCGCGCACGCCCGCGAGCGCCTGGCGCGCTACGTGGGCCTGGCGCCGGGCACCACCCCGGTCATGGTCCAGGCCCGCCAGCGCTACGAGGAGCGCGTCGGCGACGCGTCGCTGCTGCGCCCCACCAGGCTCGAGGTCGAACAGGCGCTGCAGAACGTCGACACGTACGCCGCCGGCATCCGCTCGCAGTTCACCGAGTACGGCATCGACGGCATGGACGAGGCCCTGGCGGCGCTCGACGCGCAGTCGAAGGATTACGCCGCCTGGGTACGCGCCGACGTGCTGCCGGAGGCGCGCACCGATACGCAGCTGCCGCCGGAGCTGTATGCCGAGCGCCTGAAGCAGGTCGGCATCGACGTCGACCCGCTGGTGCTGGTGCAGCGCGCGCAGCTGGAGTTCATGGAAACGCGGGCGATGATGCAGCAGCTCGCACCGCTGGTCGCGAAGGAGAAGAGGATCGCGGCCAGCGACTACCGCGAAGTGATCCGCGCGCTCAAGCGCGACGTGATCGCCAACGATGCGCTGGAGCGCGAGTACCGCGTGGTGATCGACGCCATCGACCCGATCATCCGCGAGCACGGCATCGTCGACGTGCCCAACCGGCCGATGCAGATGCGCCTGGGCACGCCGGCGGAAAGCGCCGCGCAGCCCGCACCGAACTTCAGGCCGGCGCCCCTGGTCGGCAACACCGGCCAGCAGGGCACGTTCGTGCTCCCGTTGGGCAACCCCGCGCTCGGCCCGGAAGCCGCGTATGACGACTTCAACCATCCATCGGTCGCCTGGACGCTGAGCGCGCACGAGGGCCGCCCCGGGCACGAGCTGCAGTTCACCGCGATGGTCGAACGCGGCATTTCGCTGGCGCGCACGCTGTTCGCGTTCAACTCCGTGAACGTCGAGGGCTGGGCGCTGTACGCCGAGGCCGAGATGGTGCCGCACGAGCCGATCGACGGGCAGCTGATCGCCCTGCAGTTCAGGCTGATGCGCGCGGCGCGGGCGATGCTCGACCCGATGCTCAACCTCGGGCTGATCGACCGCGAGCGCGCCAACCGCCTGCTGATCGACGACGTGGTGCTGTCGCCGGCGATGGCCCGCCAGGAGATCGACCGCTACACCTTCAACGCCCCCGGCCAGGCCGGCGCCTACTTCTACGGCTACACGCGCATCCTGGAGCTGCGCATGGAGACCGAGCTGGCGCTGGGCGCGCGCTTCGACCGGCTGGCGTTCAACAACTTCCTGCTCGACCAGGGCCTGTTGCCGCCCGACCAGCTGGCGGAGGCGGTGCGCACGCAGTTCATCCCCGCGCAGGCCAAGAAGTAGCGTTCACACACCTGCGCACTGCCGTTGCGCGACGCGTGGATATACTCGGCGACTTTCCGCCACCGAGTCCCCCACGTGTCGCCATCGCAGCCCCTGTCGCCCATCCCGGCGCTGGCCATCACCGCCTACACCGCCACCACCGCGCTCGGCCGTGGCCGTGCGGCGCAGGCAGCGGCGCTGCGTGAACGCCGCAGCGGGCTGCGGCGGAACGATTTCGGCCGCGACCCGCTGCCGACGTGGATCGGCCGTGTCGAGGGCCTCGAGGACGCACCGCTGCCACCGGAAATGGCGCAATGGGAGTGCCGCAACAACCGCCTGGCGTGGCTGGCGTTGCAGCCGGATGGCCTGCTGGACGCGGTGGCGGCCGCGCGCACGCGCCATGGGGCGGAGCGCGTGGCGGTGGTCATCGGCACCTCCACCGCCAGCATCGGCGCCACCGAAGAGGGCTACACGCGCCTGGAAACCGGCGCCGACGGCGTGCCGCGCTTCCCCGCCGACCTGGCGCGCATGATCGTGCACACCCCGCATTCACCCGGCGATTTCGTGCGCGCCGCCACCGGCTTGCGCGGACCCTGCGTGACCGTGGCCACCGCGTGCTCGTCGAGCGCCAAGGTGTTCGCGCAGGCCGCCCGGCTGCTGAACGCGGGAATCGTGGATGCCGCCCTGGTCGGCGGCGTGGACACCCTGTGCGGCAGCGTGTTGTTCGGCTTCAACGCGCTGGGACTGGTGTCAGCGGCGCCATGCCGGGCGTTCGACCGCGACCGCGACGGTCTGTCGCTCGGGGAGGCCGGCGGCTTCGCACTGCTGGAGCGCGCCGCACCCGGCGCACACGGCCTGCAGCTGCGTGGCTACGGAGAATCGAGCGACGCGCACCACATGTCGTCGCCGCATCCCGACGGCCTTGGCGCCAGCCTGGCGATGCGCGATGCACTGGCGCGCGCTGGCATCGATGCCGCCGAGGTCGGCTACCTCAACCTGCATGGCACCTCCACCCCGGCCAACGACACCATCGAGGCGCGCGCGGTCGCCGCAATGTTCCCTGACACCCTGCACGCCAGCTCCACCAAGGGCTGGACCGGGCATACGCTCGGCGCCGCCGGCATCGTCGAGTCGGTGTTCGCGCTGCTCGCGCTCGAGCACGGCCTGCTGCCCGGCATCCTGCACAGCAGCGCGTACGACGCCGCCTGCGGCCCGCAGATCCGCTTCGACAACGCCGAGGACGCGACCATCCGCTACGCCATGAACAACTCCTTCGGCTTCGGCGGCAACAACAGCGCGCTGGTCTTCGGTCGCGCATGAGCACCCTGGTCGCGCGCATCGAAGGCATCGGCTTCTGGCTGGACGGGCTGCCCACCTGGGCGGACGCGGTCAGCCATGCCACCACCGGCACGCCTGTCGCAGAGGGCGGCAAGCCCGTCCCGCGGCTGCTCGCGCCCAACGAGCGCCGCCGCGCGCCGCCCTCGGTGGCGGTGGCGCTGGACGTCGCCCAGGCCGCCTGCGAAGCCGCGGGCCGCGCCCCCGCCGACCTGCCGTCGGTGTTTGCCTCCACCCACGGCGACCTCGGCATCACCGACTACATGTGCGCGACGCTGGCCAGTGATCCGCGCGCGCTGTCGCCGACGCGGTTCCACAACTCCGTGCACAACGCTGCCGCCGGCTACTGGACCATCGGCGCCGGCTGCCTGCATCCGGCCACGGCGCTCAGCGCGCACCGTGCCAGTTTCGCGCAGGGGCTCATCGAAGCGCTCGTGCAGCTCGTCTGCGGCGACCCGGCCGTGCTGCTGGTGGCCTATGACACCTCCGATGTCGGGCCCCTCGGCCAGATCTCGCACAGCGAAGGCCTGCTCGGCGCGGCGCTGGTGTTGTCCGCCGACTCCGGCGATGCCGCGGGCACGCGCCTGCGCGCCACCCTCACCGAGGGTTCGGCGCCCGCCGCCCACGGCGCGCTGGCACGGCGCGGCGCCGGCAACGCGATGGCGCCGATGCTGCCGCTGTTCGACGCGCTGGCCACCGGCGGCGACCTGGTGGTGCTGGATGCCGGCGCCGGGCGCGTGCTGCGCGTGGAGCTGGCGCATGGCTGAGGCGACCCGCCTGCAGCGCGACAACGTCGCGATCGTGGTGCCCGCGCTCAACGAGGCGCTGCGCATCCGTGAGGTGGTGGAGGGCGCGCTGGCGCAGGCGGCGCGCGTGATCGTGGTCGACGACGGCTCCGACGATGGAACGGTGGACCGGATTGCCGGCCTGCCGGTCACCGTGATTCGCCACGCACGGCGCATGGGCAAGGGCGCGGCGCTGCGCGCGGGCTTTGCCGAAGCCGCCCGCCAGGGCGTACAGGCGGTGGTCACCATGGACGGCGACGGCCAGCACGCCGCCGCCGACATCCCGCGCCTGATCGATGCCGCCAACCGCCACCCGGGCTGCGTGATCGTCGGCGCGCGGCTGCGCAAGCGCGTCTCGCAGCCACTGCACCGGCGCATCGGCAACGACTTCGGCGACTGGGGTCTCGGCTGGGCCTGCGGCTTCCGCGTGGTCGACAGCCAGAGCGGCCAGCGCCTGTACCCGCGCGCGGTGTTCACCCTACCGGACGTGCCTGGCGAGGGCTTCGTGTTCGAAGCGCAGATGCTGGTATCGGCCGCACGCAACGGCGCGCGGATCGTCGCGGTGCCGATCGAGACGCGCTATGCCTGCGCAGGCGAGCCGACCGAGTTCCGCAAGAGCCATTTCCGCCTGGTGCGCGACCTCGTCGCCATCACCACCCACGTCGTCGGCCAGGTCCTGCGCCACGGCGATGTCGCGCGCCGCTACCTCAAGGCACGCGGCGAGCCGCCGGTCATCGACGACCCCAGCGGCGAGTTCGGCCCACACATCCCCCACGCAGCCCAAGGACCCGGCAGCCCACCATGAACGCAACCCCGCAGCAGCGTGACATCGTCATCCTGGGGGGCGGGCTTGCCGGCCTGACCCTGGCCATCCAGCTGCGCCAGCGCAGGCCGGGACTCGACGTCCTGGTCATCGAACGGCGCGCGCACCCGGTGCGGGAAGCCGCGTTCAAGGTCGGCGAATCCACCGTCGAGATCGGCGCGCACTATTTCGCCGACGTGCTCGGTTTCCGCGAGCACCTGGAAACCCAGCAGGTGCGCAAGTACGGCCTGCGCTATTTCTTCAGCGAGGGCATGGACGACGTCGGTCCCTGCAACGAACTCGGGGTCAGCAAGCTGCTGCCGACGCCGTCGTGGCAGCTCGACCGCGGCCGCTTCGAGAACTTCCTCGGCGACGAGGCGCGCAAGCTCGGCGTGGAGTTCCTCGATGCCGCGGTGGTCCGCGGCCTGGAGCTGCGCGAGGACGGCAGCGCGCACGAGGTGCGCTACGAACACGACGGCAGCGAGCACGTCGCCAGCGCGCGCTGGGTGGTCGACGCCTCGGGGCGCGCGGGGCTGATCAAGCGCAAGCTCGACCTGGCCCAGCCCAACGACCATGACGCCAATGCCGTGTGGTGGCGCGTCGACGGCCACCTCGACCTCGACGCATGGTCCGACGATCCGGGCTGGCGTTCGCGCTTCGTGCCGGCCGAGCGCTGGCGCTCGACCAACCACATGTGTGGCCCGGGCTACTGGTTCTGGCTGATCCCACTGGCGTCCGGCTCGCATTCGGTCGGCATCGTGTGCGACGCGAAGATGCACCCGCTGGACACCATGAACACCCACGCCAAGGCGATGGACTGGCTGCGCGAGCACCAGCCGCACGTCGCGCGCGAGCTCGACAAGCCGCAGCACGCGCTGCAGGACTTCCTGTTCCTGCGCCACTTCTCGTATGGCTGCAAGCAGGTGTACTCCGGGCACCGCTGGGCACTGACCGGCGAGGCCGGGCTGTTCCTGGATCCGTTCTATTCGCCCGGCAGCGATTTCATCGCCATCAGCAACACCTACGTTTGCGAGCTGATCGACCGCGACCTGGCCGGCGAATCGGTGGCCATGCACGCATCGATCTACCAGCAGCTGTACTTCAGCTTCTACGAGAACACGCTGTCGCTCTACCAGGACCAGTACCCGGTCTTCGGCCACCCGGTGGTGATGCCGCTGAAAGTGCTCTGGGACTATGCCTACTACTGGTCGCTGCTGGCGCCGCTGTTCTTCGGCAAGCGCCAGGCCGACCTGCCGCTGCTGACCCGGCTGCGCCCGGCGTTCAACACCGGCCGCGCGCTCAACCTCGGCATGCAGGCGCTGCTGCGCGACTGGGGCCTGCGCGATCCGGACGCCGCGCTCGACGGTGGGCATGCGCTCGACCAGTACGGCGTGGACTGGTGCCGGCGCATGAACGGCGCGCTGCCGGAGCAGTTGGACGACGACACCTTCGTCGCGCGCGCCGAAGAGAACGTGGAGGCGATGCGTCGCCTGGCCGGCGAGATCCTGGCGCTGGCCCGCACCGCGTTCCCGGACATCGCCGACCACGGCCTCGCCGCGCTGGCTCCGGCCTTCGACCCCGATGCGGAGCCCGAGATGGTCCCCGCCCACTGGTGGCAGGTGGCGACCGCGGCGACCGCCGCCGAGGCGTGAGCACGGCCCCGTGACCACCCTGCTGTTGCTGCAGCTCCTCGCCATCCTGGTGGCGGCGCGCGGCTGCGGGCTGCTGCTGCGCCGCTTCGGGCAGCCGGCGGTGGTGGGCGAGATGGCCGCGGGCGTGCTGCTCGGCCCGGTGGTGTTCGGGCAGCTGTGGCCCGCCACGCATGCGGCGCTGTTCCCGGCCACGTCGCTCGCGCCGCTGTCGGCGCTGGCCACCCTCGGGCTGGTGCTCTTCATGTTCGTGGTGGGTGCAGAGCTGCGCGCGCCGCAGGGGCTGCGTTCGCAGGTCCGTGCCGCGGGACTGGTCGGCGCCTGCGCGTTCTTCGTGCCGATGGCGATGGGCCTGGTGCTGGCCGTGTGGCTCTATCCCGCGCTGGCGCCGGATGGGCTCGCCTTCTGGCCGTTCGCGCTGTTCTTCGCCGCGGCGATGTCGATCACCGCGTTCCCGGTGCTGGCGCGGATCCTCAAGGATCGCGGCATGACCCGTACCGGGGTCGGCCAGCTGTCGCTCAATGCCGCCGCGCTCGCCGACGTGTTCACCTGGATGCTGCTGGCGCTGATCCTGGCGCTGGCCGGCGGCGGCGACGGCTATGCCGGCTTCACCCGCGTCGCCGGTGGCCTGCTGCTGATCGTGGCGCTGGTGTTCCTGGTGCTGCGGCCGCTGTATGCGTGGCTGCTGCGCCGCCACCCGCTCGACGAGGATGGCGCTACGGTCTCGTTCGGGCTGCTGCTGGCCGGCATGCTGGCCTGCGCGGCCGCGACAGAATGGGTGGGCCTGCACGCGGTGTTCGGTGCATTCCTGTTCGGCGCCTGCCTGCCGCGCGACGACCGCCTGCTGGCGGTGCTCATCGAGCGCATCGAGCACATCGCGGTGGTCGCGCTGATGCCGATCTTCTTCGCGCTGGCCGGCCTCGGCATGAGCGCGGACGCGTTTACCGGCGGCAGCGTGGGCGTGCTGGCGGCGATCGTCGCCGTGGCGGTGGCCGGCAAGGTGGCCGGCGGTGCGCTGGGCGCGCGCCTTGCCGGCCATCCATGGCGGCCGAGCCTTGCAGTGGGCTCACTGATGAACGCGCGCGGCCTGATGGAACTGGTGGTGATCAAGGTCGGCCTGGACGCGGGGCTGATCGGACCGGTGCTGTTCACCATGCTGTTCGCGATGGCGATCCTGACCACGGTGATGACCGGTCCCCTGCTCGCCCTGTTGGCGCGCGGACCGCGGCCCGCGGTTCAGTTGGAGGGCGGTGCGGCCGGCGGGTCGGCCAGCGGCGGCGGGTTGGATACGTAGATCGCCACGCCGCGCGCGTGCTTCTGCCGCGGGCTGATGCTCACGCCGACGCCGGCGCTGGTGTGGCTGCGGCCACCGAAGCGCCCGCCGCCGGCACCCACGCTCACGCCGCTGCCGCCGTAGCTGTCCGCGGTGCCCTGGAACAGGATGCCGTTGGCGCCCAGCGAGGCGGCTTCCTCGCGCAGCTTGCGCAGCACCGAATCGGTCTTGTTCTGCTCGCCGTAGGTGAGCGCACCGCTGCTGGTCTCCAGTAGCGCGATCTCTTCGTACGGCACGGACGGCGCACCGTAGTACACGCGGACCTGGGCGGGGTCGATCGGCGCCCGCGGCGTGCCGGTGAGGATGTGCGAGGACGCGCAGCCGGCCAGCAGCAGCACTGCGCTGGCGGCGACGAAACGAAGCGTGTGGATGGCGGTCATGTCGGCACCTTCGGCGATGGACGGAAATCTTCCGCTGGCCATCATGAACCCTCCGCGACGGGCCGCGCCATGACGGCGGCGGCGTCGGGGTCAGCCCATGCCGCCGTTGACCCCGATCACCTGGCCGGTGACGTAGCCGGCGGCATCCGAGCACAGGAAGCCGATCATCGCCGCCACTTCGTCCGGCGTTCCCGCGCGGCCCGCCGGCACCATCTGCTTCACCACCTCGGGCGCGAACGCGGCCTCGGCCATGCGTCCCGCGATCACGCCGGGCGCGACCACGTTGACGGTGATGTTGCGCGAAGCCATTTCGCGCGCCAGCGATTTCGACGCGCCATGCAGCGCCGCCTTGGCCGCGGCGTAGTTGGCCTGGCCGCGGTTGCCGAGCACCGCGGCGACGCTCGACACGCTGACGATGCGCCCCCAGCGCGTGCGCGCCATCGGCAGCAGCAGCGGCTGGGTGACGTGGAAGAAGCCGTGCAGCGACACGTCGATGACCCGCTTCCACTGCGCGTCGGACATGCCCGCCATCGGCGCGTCGTCGTGGATGCCGGCGTTGTTGACCAGTACCTGCACCGGGCCGTCGGCGAGCAGGCCGTCGATCGCCGCGCGCGTGGCGTCGCCGTCGGCAACGTCGAAGGCGACCGCATCGGCACTGCCGCCGGCTTCGCGGATCGCATCGGCCACCGCCTGCGCACGCGCGAGGTTGGCATTGCCGTGGACGACCACGTGCAGGCCGGCCGCGGCCAGCTGCCGGCAGATCGCACCGCCAAGGTCGCCGCTGCCGCCGGTGACCAGTGCGCGTCGTGGAGCCTGCATGGATGTGTTCATGCGCGGATTATCGCGGCATCGCCGCGGCGTCGGCGAGCATCACCGCCGCGCGGCCCTCTGCCAGCAGCGCGCCGGCATGGTGGATGCGGAACGCGTACTGCTGGCTGGCCTCGCCTTCCATGAGCAGCTCGGCCTCGCACTCCAGCGCGCCGGCCAGGTCATCGATGCGCGCGCAGTGCAGCTCCACCCCGCGCAGTGCGACCAGCATCCCGGCACGCGCGGCCTCGCCACCGGACGCACGCGCGCGCAGGCCGCCGTGCACCGCCATCGCCTGCGCGCCGTACTCGCACAGGTGCACCGCGCGCAGCAGGCCGCCGCTGCGCAGCGGATGCGCGGGATCGCGGTGGTTGCCGGCGCGCAGGCGGATGCTGCTGGCATCGAAGCCCAGCACCTCGTCCCACAGGCACATGGCGCCCTGGTGCGGGATGAGCGCGAGGATCTCCTCGCGGCCGATCACGCGTGGGTCTCCGCAGGCGCGTGGCGCGACACCAGCAGGGCGAGCACGAAGTTGGACAGCACGCCGAGCGCCACCGTGCTGCCGATGGCGCGCAGCACCGGAATCGACGACAGCGCCAGCAGGCTGAACACCAGCAGGGTCATCAGGCTGCACACCACCACCGCGTGCAGGGTGCGCAGCTGGTCGGCGCGATCGTCGCCGGCATGTTCGAAGAACAGCGCGTAGTCGAGCCCGAGGCCGGCGGCGAGGATCAGCGCCACCAGGTGGAACAGGTTGAGTTCCACGCCCAGCCCGCGCAGCACCGCCAGCACCACCAGCGTGGTCAGCGCCATCGGCAGCAGCACGCGCACGACGCGCCGCGGCGAGCGCAGCGCGATCCACACCGTCGCCGCCAGCAGCAGCGCGGCGATCGCCAGCGCGGCCAGCACGCGGCCGCGGTATTCCGCGACCAGCGACTCCGAGGCCAGTTTCATGTCCAGCAGCTCGCCGCCGGCGTCGGCCGCCACGCGCGCCACCGCGGCGGGATCCGACAGGCCGCTCAGCGACACCAGCGCCGTGGCACCGGCCTCGCCCTCCAGCAGCAGGCCTTCCACGCTGCCGGCCAAGGGCGTGCCACGCAGGTCGGCGGCGCGCAGCGGCGGCGCGGTGCGCGCGTGTTCGACATCGGCCAGGAACGGCGCGAACGCGTCCTCGCGGAACGGCGAGTCCTGCAGCGCGGTGGTGAGCGCCGCCTGCAAGGTGCCCGGATCCGGAAGGCGGGCCTGGCGTGCACGCTGGGTGGCCGCGGACGGCAGGTAACGCGCCGCGCTGTCGTAGCCGTCGATCGCACCCGTCGCCACCAGTGCGTCCAGCCGCGCGTGGATCGCCTCGGCCGCAGCCAGCGCGGCGTCGCCATCGGCGCCGCGCAGCACCAGCACGTAGCGCACGTCGGGTGCGCCCAGTTCGTCGCGCAGGCGGGTATCGACGGCCATCGCGTCGTCCGGCACCGGCGTCAGGCGCGAGAGATCGTTTTCCCAGAACGGCGTGCGCGCGGTCGCCAGCACCGCGACGCAGGCGATGGCCAGCACCAGCAGCGACCAGCGCGGGCGCGGCAGGCGGTTGATGCCGCGCCACAGCGCCTGCACGCGCGGGAAATCGGCGGTGTCGCGCGGCGACGGGTCGACCAGCGGCGGCAGGCCGTAGCGCGTGGCCAGGGCCGCGGCCGCGAGCGCGGCGATGGTGAACACCGCCAGCTGGCGCAGGCCGTCGACGCCCGAGAACAGGAAGGTCAGGTACGAGATGCAGGTGGCGATGACGCCGGTGGCCAGGGTGGGCCACAGCTGGCGCACGTTGCGCTGCGGGGTGAGGCCGGCGCGCTGGTGGCTGAAGAAGTGGATCGGATAGTCCTGCACCACGCCGATCAGGGTGAAGCCGAAGGCCACGGTAATGCCGTGCACGGCCTCGAACATCAGCGCCACGGCGCCCAGCCCGGCGAGCCCGGCGGTGGCCAGCGGCAGCACGCCGAGCAGCGGAATGCGCCAGCTGCGATACGCGACCAGCAGCAGCAGGATCAGCGAGATGCTGTCGATCGCGCCGATCCACTGCGCCTCGCGCGCGGTGCGGCCGCCGATCTCGACCGAGAACGCGCCCGGGCCGGTCATCCGCAGCTGCGAAGGCGCATCGCCGCGCGCGGCATCGAATGCGGCGTACACCGCGTCATAGGCGCGCTGCTGGCCGGTCGGGTCGAAACCGCCGGCATGGGTCTGCGCCAGCAGCAGCGCCTCGCGGCCGGCACGGTCGAACCACACGCCGTGCAGGCGCGACGGCGCCGCGGCCGGCTGCCACGCTTCGGCGACCTTCAGCAATTCCAGCGTGGGATCGGACGGCAACAGCGGCTCGATCAGCGCGGCGGCCGGCGAGCCGAGATCCTGCAGGCGTTCGTCGAGCTGCTCCGCGAGGTACCCGGCGTCCAGCGGCTGCGTATCGAAGCCGGGTGTCAGCAGGTAGCGGTAGGCGCGCAGCGATTCCGGGATGGCATCGAGGTTGGCATCGCCGCCGTTGGCGACGAACTCGAAGTCGTCATTGGCGGCAAGCGTGGCCGCCAGTGCCTGCGACTGCGCGGCCAGCGCTTCGGGGTCGTCGCCCGACAGCGAGATCAGCAACAGGCGCGTGCCGGGACCGTCGCCCAGTTCGTCGATCAGGAGCTTCTGCGCGGCCGTGCGCGGCTCTGGCATGAAGCGGCGCAGGTCGCCACTGAGCGCGAGGTGCTGGCCCACCACCCAACCGGCGATCGCCAGCGCCGCCAGCCACAGCAGGGCCAGCGCGGTGCGGCGTGCGGGCGTCATTGCGCGCCGGCGCCGGGCTCGCGGCACAGCACGGCCAGCGCCGCGGCGTCGGCATCCACGGCCGCGGAGCGCGCGGCGCCCGCCAGCAGCGTGCGCTGCAGCTCGCCTTCGACCGGGCGGGTCTCGATGCAGCGCAGTTCGGCGCCGCGGCCGCGCAGGGTGATGTCGCGCAGGGTTGCGGCCAGCGCGGCGTCACGCGGCACCAGCACCAGCGTCCAGTCCTCGCGGCTGCCGCTGGCCGTGGTGCGGTAACTCTGCCCCAGCGCCGCGGTGTCGCCGCCGAGCAGCGCGCCGAAACTGGCCTGCAGCCCTGCAAGTTCGGGTGCGCGCGACAGCGCGAAGCTGCGCGGCGCGCGGGTGCCGCGCACGATCGTCGCCCGGCCACCGCGGATGGTCGTGGTTTCGGCGTACGGGGCGCGCACCTCGCGCACCAGCGTGTCGGCGTCGGGACGCGCGTAGACGCCTTCGATGCGCAACGGGGCTTTCAGCATCGCCGAACCGCGCACCTCGACGAACGGCGTGCGCATCGGCGCCGGCCGCGCCAGGCGCGCGAGGATCCAGCCGCTATCGACCGCCGCCGGCTGCGCGGCGGACGACAGCGCCGGCAGCAACGCGAGCGCCGCCGTCAGCAGCATCATCCACCGCCGCACCCGGAACGGCGTCGTCGCCGGGCCGGGGGTCATGCCTGGCGTGGACCCTGACATCGGGCCTGGCGTCGGGCGTGGAGTCTTGCTGGCTTCGGTCGTGCTCACGGTCGCCCCAGAAGTCGTAGAAGTTGAACCAGTTGTATGGCGCATCGCGGACATGATGCTCAAGGCGCGATGCATAACGCTCGATGAGCGCCGGCAGCGCGGTGGCGCGCTCGCGCCGCGGGATGACCAGGCCATCGGAAAAGGGCTCGAACACCAGATCGTAGCGGGAGCCGCCGCGGTACAGGCCGAAGGCGAGCTGCACCGGCACGCCCAGTACCGCGGCCAGCTGCCATGGGGTCAACGGGAACTGGGCTTCGGTGCCGAGGAACGATGCCGGCAGCGACGGCTCGCCGGGCTGGGTGCGGTCGACCAGCAGCGCGATCACCGCGCCCTCCGCGGCCGCCTGCTGGATTTCGAACATGATCGCCGGCCCGCCCTGGCTGGCATCGATCACCGACGCCGCGATCTCCGGGTTGAGCGCATCGAGCAGCGCGGTGACGGCAGGGCTGTGCGCCTTGTCCAGCACCACGCGGATCTGCACGTCCGGACGCTGCCGGCCAAGCACGCGCAGCACCTCGAAGCTGCCGAGGTGCGAGCCGAACAGCAGCAGTCCGCAGCCACGGTCGAGTACTTCGTGCAGCGGCCTGAGCCCGCTGATGCCGATGTCGAAGCGCGCGGCGTCGCCGCCGAGCAGGAACACGCGGTCGAGGATGGTGGCGGCGAAGGTGTGGATGTGGCGCGCGACATCGCGCAGCCGCGCCGGGCGCCCGAGCGCGCGCGCGAGGTAGGCGCGCGAATCCCGCCGCTCCTCGTGCCGGCGCAGCAGGAAATACAGCGTGATCGGGAACAGCAGCAGCCGTGCCAGCCTGCGCCCGCCGTGCCGGCTGACGCCGCGCAGCAGCCAGAGCGCAAACCAGCCGCCGCCCTCGCGGCGCTGCTTCCAGTGCCGGGTCATGCCGCCACCACGTCGCCGGTCGCGACCAGCACGTCGCCGGCCTGCACGCGGAACCGCCAGCGCGGCGCGGCGCCATCGAGCACCACCGTCGCCACCACGCCCGGCAACAGGGGCGCCAGGAACTTGACCTGCGGCAGCCGCAGCGGACCCGTCGGCGCGTGCCCGCGCTCGATGGCGGCCAGCACGTGATCGAGGATCACCACGCCGGGCACCAGCGGGCTGCCGGGGAAATGCCCCGGCAGGCAGGGATGGGTAGGCGCAACGACGAACTGCATGGTGTGGCCGGGTGCTCTCAGGACGGGCGGCGCAGCAGCGCCTGTACGGAGGCGTGTGCCGCATCGGCCAGGGCCTGGCGGGTGACGGCGACGGCGTCGGCGGCATCACGGGTCGGCAACGGCGTGCCGATGCGCACGCGGATCACCCCGGGACGGACGCGGAACATCCGGTCGGGCGGCAGCACCGCGCCGGCGCCCTCGATCGCCACCGGCAGCACCTCCACGCCGGCATCGATCGCGGACTGGAACGCCCCGCCCTTGAACGGCGCCACCGCGCCGCTGCGGCTGCGCGTGCCTTCCGGGAACAGGCACAGGCTGTGGCCATCGCGCAGCAGCGCCGCGGCCTGGCGGCGCAGCAGCGGTCCGGAGCGCGGGTTGTCGCGCTCGATGAACAGCATCCCGCAGGCACGCGCATACCAGCCCACGAACGGCACCCGCGCCATCTCCTGCTTGAGCAGGAAGTGCAGCGGCACCGGAACCGCGCGGAACAACGCGCAGATGTCGATGATCGACTGGTGGTTGGAGACCAGCAGGCGCGCGCGCGACCAGTCGATGTCGTCGGCGCCTTCCACCTCGAATCGCGCGCCTGCGCCGGCGATCAGCGTGGGTGCCCAGCAGCGCGCGGCCATGCGCAGCGCGAGGTCGCGGCGCCGCGTCAGTGCCAGCACCAGCAAGGCCAGGCTGATCCAGCCCGCCGTCCAGAACAGCATGAACACGAAGCCGAGGGCGTTGTGGGCGCCCCAGGCCAATCGTCGCGCGGCCGGTTCGGCCTCTTCCATGGTGTCGACGCGGATCTGCATCGGCGAAGCATACCAATGCCGCCAGGCGCTTCCGCGCTTCAGCGCAGGAAGTCGCGCCAGAACGCCGGGCCCAGCGCCGCCATCTGGCGAAGAAAGGAGAGAAAACTGACATAGCGGCCAGGGAAACGCCGCTTGCGGTACATGAACTCGATGGCAAAGAACCCGCCCACGACGCCGTAGGTCAGGAGGTTTGCGAACAACGACCATTGTTCGAGGGTGATCGCCACCGGCGGCCGGATGCCGAGGCTCGCCAGCAGGCCGCCCGGCTCCGCCGCCAGCGCCAGCGCCAGGTTGGCCAGCGCCATGCCGGCGAGCACCCAGGCCCAGGCCGCGGTCAGGCCGCGGCTGTAGGCGAGCAGGTCCGGCGCCAGCGTGGCCGGCGTGCTGCCGTCCAGGGCCGCCACGATGCGGGTGATCAGCGCGCCATGTGGTGACTGCAGGCTGCGCCCGAACAGCCACGCGATCAGCGCGACGAACGCCACCGGCACCAGCAGCAACGGCACCGCGGCCAGGCCGGCGAGGTAGAGCGCGTGGCAGGCGGCGACCGACAGCGGCAGCAGCAGCCACGCCCAGGTGCGGCGCGCGGCGATGCCGGCGGCCAGCATCATCACCACCAGCGAAAGCAGCGCGCCGTAGGCGAAGCGGCCGTCGCCGGTGGCGCTGGCGGCATGCGCCAGCAACGCGTAGGCAACCGCCATCGCCACCTGCAGGCCGAGGACCATGGACGTCGTCCCGGCGGCGGCGGGCGCGTTCAGGTGCGCTGCTGCTCGACGTGTGCCGACAGCGCGCGCAGCGACGCGAAGATGCGCAGGTTTTCCTCGTTGTCCGAGCGCAGCTGGAAGCCGTAGCGCTTGCCGACCGCCAGCGCGAGCTCCAGCGCGTCGATCGAATCCAGGCCCAGCCCGGTGTTGAACAGCGGCGCCTCCGGGTCGATGCCGGCCGGATCGACGTCCTCGAGGTTCAGGCTTTCGACCAGCAGTTCGGCGAGTTCGCGTTCGGCGGGGGTCTGGTTGGACATCTGCGGTTTCCGGGTTGCGGCTGGGGTCGTGGCGACCGTGGCCCGCCGGCCCTGCGGCTGGCGGCGCGCTATCATCTGCGTCCCGGAATCATCGCATGGCCGCACAGCGCCGCGAAATGTCGAACACAACCGAAGACACGGACGCCTCCGCGCAAGACATCGAAACCGACGTGCTGGTGATTGGCGGCGGCCCCGCCGGTTCCACCGCCGCGACCCTGCTGGCCCGGCGCGGCTGGCGCGTGCTGATGCTGGAGAAGGCGCTGCATCCGCGCTTCCACATCGGCGAATCGCTGCTGCCCATGAACCTGCCCATCCTCGAGCGCCTTGGCGTGCTGGAGCAGGTGCGCGCGATCGGCGTGCACAAGCAGGGCGCCGATTTCCCGCTGCAGGATGCGGCCGGCACCACCAACGTGTTCCGCTTCGACCGCGCCATCAACCCGAAGTACGGCTACGCGTTCCAGATCAAGCGCGAGGAGTTCGACCAGTTGCTGTTCGAACACGCGCGCGCCAATGGCGTGGACGGCCGCGAACAGGTTTCGGTCGACGCGGTGGAGTTCGAAGGCGGACGCCCCACGGTGGCGCGCGCACGCGACGCCGACGGCAACACGCTGCGGGTGCGCATGCGCTACGTGGTCGATGCCAGTGGCCGCGACACGTTTTTCGGCCGCAAGCTCAAGCTCAAGCAGAAGAGCAGCCACCACCAGTCGGCGGCGATCTTCAGCCACTTCCGCGGCGTGCAGCGCCGGCCGGGCGAAGACGCCGGCAACATCACCATCGACCGCTTCGCGCACGGCTGGTACTGGCTGATCCCGCTGCGCGGCGACGTGATGAGCGTCGGCGCCGTATGCCATCCCGAATACCTCAAGCAGCGCCGCGGCAACAACGAAGACTTCCTGATGCAGACTCTGGCGCTGGCGCCATCGGTGTGGTCGCGCATGCAGGATGCCGAGCGCGTGGCGCCGGTGCACGCCACGGGCAACTACTCCTATGGGTGCAGCCGGATGTCGGGCGACGGCTGGGTGATGGCCGGCGACGCGTTCGCCTTCATCGACCCGGTGTTCTCGTCGGGCGTGTACCTGGCGATGAACAGCGCCGAGCATGCGGCCACGGTGGTCGACGGCAGCCTGCGCACGCCGGCGCGCGAGCGCGCCCTGCAGCGCGCCATGGACCGGCGCCTGCGCCGCGGGCTGAAGCACTTCTCGTGGTTCATCCACCGCTTCACCACGCCGGTGATGCAGCGCCTGTTCGCGGCTCCGCGCAACGACTGGCAGCTCGAGCAGGCGGTGATCTCGATGCTGGCCGGCGACGTGTTCGACAACAAGCCGGTGCTGCGCCGGCTGCGGCTGTTCCGCCTGCTGTACGCGGCGAACGCCGTGGTGATCGCGCCGCAGGCGCTGCGCGGCTGGCTGCGCCGCCGTCGCCAGGTCGCTGAACAGTTCAGCGGCGACACGCTGCAGGACGGCAACCCATGAACAGCGTGCTCGCCTCCCTGCCAGCCGCGCCACGCCTGGCCGTCGACTATGTCCACGCCGATGCGCCGCAGGCGCTGCTCGGCGACGACACCCTGGCGGTGTTCGGCTTCGGCGCGCGCGTCCCCCAGGCGCTCGCCGATCCGCGCTACCTGCGCGTGCCGCTGGAGCCCCATGGCGATGCGCCATACGAAGTCTGGCGCGCCAACGCGCCGGTGATGCGCGGCCGCGACGGCGACATCCGCTGGTCCAGCGACGGCCAGCTGCTGTTCGGCGCCATCGAGGTGGAAGAGGGCGCGGACGGCATCGAAGCCGCGGCGCGCCACGCCTATGCACGGCTGGTGGCATTCACCCGCGGCAGCCGCACGCCGCACCTGCTGCGCATCTGGAACTACCTCGACGCGATCACCGTGGGCCAGGGCGACGCGGAGCGCTACCGCGAGTTCTGCATAGGCCGCGCCGCCGGTCTCGGCGATTTCGATGCCCGTACGCTGCCGGCGGCGACCGCCATCGGCCGCTGCGACGGGGCACGCGTGGTGCAGGTCTACTGGCTGGCCGCGCACGCGCCCGGCACGCCGGTCGAGAACCCGCGCCAGGTCAGCGCCTACCACTACCCGCGCCAGTACGGCCCGCAGCCGCCGAGCTTCGCGCGCGCGATGCTGGCGGCCGACGGCAGCGCGATGCCGCTGCTGCTGTCCGGCACCGCCGCCGTGGTCGGGCATGCCTCGATGCACGAGGGCGAACTTCTGGCGCAGGTCGACGAGACCTTCGCCAACTTCGATGCGCTGCTGCACATGGCGCGCGCGCGATGCCCCGCCCTGCCGCCGCGCTTCGGTGCCGGCACGCGGCTCAAAGTGTACGTGCGCGACCGCGCCGACCTGCCGCTGGTGGCCGCGGCGCTGGACCGCCGCTTCGGCGACACGGTGCCGCGCATGCTGCTGCACGCCGCGATCTGCCGGCGCGAGCTGGCGGTCGAGATCGACGGCGTTCACGGAAATCCAGAGAGCCCCGTCACCTCCTGAACAGACAGCCGATCACAATACCGTGGCGTTCTGTTGCGCTGCAAGATTGAGTATCGGGGCAAAAAAAATGCAGACTCGGCGCGGGCCAAGACGACAACGACCCGCCGCAGCATCCACTCTTTGCATTGACCAAGGAGCACCGCCGGGGAGACGGTGGCATCGACCACTGCATCCCGCGTGCCTCCATTCCGAGGATCGCCCTGATGAAATGCACCACCCTGTTGCTGCTGGCCGGCCTGAGTGCCGGTTTTGCCGCGCATGCGTCCGAGCCGGCCGTCGCCGACTCCGACGCCACCGGCAGCCTTGCCGGCGTCACCGTTGCCATCGATCCCGCCACCGGTCGCCTGCGCGCACCGACCGCGTCCGAACTGGCGTCACTGCGCGCGGCCGCGAGCCGCATGCGGACCGACAACTCCATGTCGATCGCCAAGCCGGGCCCGAAGACCCGCGCCGAAGCCGAGCGCACCATGCGTCGCCATCCCGATGGCCGCGTCAGCATGCAGGTGTCCGACGACATGATGTCGAATGTCACCGCCACCCAGCAGGCCGATGGCAGCATCGTGATCACCCACGGCGACCACGCCCCCGCCACGGAGGGCGCCGCCCATGAATAAGACCCTGCTTGCGTGCGCCCTGGCCGTTGCCTCGGTGGCCGCCATCGGCACCGCCCAGGCCGCGAACATCATTCCGGTCAACATGAACGCTCCCGGCGTCGGCCTCAACGACCCCGCCGCGGCGACGCCGGTCGGCAACAACCCGGGCAAGACGGTCGGTGAACAGCGCCGCATCGTGTACCAGTTCGCGGCCGACCTGTGGGGCGCGGTGCTGGAAAGCGACGTGGACATCCGCGTGCGCGCCCAGTTCACCCCGCTCACCTGCGACGCCACCAGCGGCGTGCTCGGCTCCGCCGGCGCGCGCTTCATCCAGCGCGACTTCGACGGCGCGGTGCCGGCCACCTGGTATGGCGAAGCGCTCGCCAACGCCATCGCCGGCGACAACCTGTCGCCGACCGAAGACGAGATCAACAGCAACTTCAACTCCAACCTCGGCACCCCGGGCTGCCTGGAGAATTCCGGCTGGTACTACGGCCTCGACGGCAACACGCCGGCAGGGAAGATCAACTTCCTTGACGTGGTGATGCACGAGATCGGCCACGGCCTGAACTTCCAGGGCTTCCACAACCTGGCCACCGGCGCGCCGCAGAGCGGCTTCACCGACATCTATTCGAGCTTCGTGTACGACAACGCCACCAGCAAGGCGTGGAATGCGATGACCAACGCCGAGCGCGTTGCCGCCGCGAAGTCCGATGCACTTGCCTGGACCGGCGCCGAAGTCACCGCGCAGGTGCCGGACGCGCTCGCGCCGCTGACCATGCTGGTCGCCAGCGGCACCGCCACCGGCAGCTTCGCCTTCGGCACCGCGGCCTTCGGTCCGGAAGCCACCTCGGCGAACTTCAACGGGGCGGTGGTGCTGGTCAACGACGGCAGCGCAGCGCCCTCGCAGGGCTGCGTGGCCTCGCCCGCCGGTGCCTACGCAGGCAAGGTGGCGATCGTCGATCGCGGCACCTGCGCGTTCGAGATCAAGGCGAAGTTTGCCCAGGATGCCGGCGCGATCGCGGTCATCGTGGCCAACAACGCCCCCGGTACGATCGCCATGGCCGAGGACGCCACGGTCAATGCCACGGTGCCGACCATCAGCGTCTCGCAGGCCGACGGCGTCACCATCAAGGCGGGCATCCCGGGCGTCAACGTGACGCTGGCACAGGTCCCCGGGCGGTTCGCCGGTTCCGACATCGCCGGCCGCGCGCGCCTCTACTCGCCGACCGTGCTGGCCCAGGGTTCCACGTTCTCGCACTTCGACATCAGCCACGTGCCGAACGCGCTGATGGAGCCGTCGATCAACCAGGACCTGGACGGCAACCTGCGCCTTGACCTGACCCCGGCGCTGTACGCGGACATGGGCTGGACGCTGAACGACGGCAACGCCACGACCCACGGCGGGCGTTGCGACACCGGCGTGCCGGTGTTCGATGCCGAGGTCGTCGGCATGGTCGGTGGTGCCAACCTGCAGGCCGCCGAGGCCATGTGCCGCAGCACGGTCAAGGCCAAGGCCGGCGTCGCAGCCTGCCTTGCCCCGTTCGTCGCCAAGCTGCGCTCGGTGGGTGCCATCCCGGCGAGCGCGGAAGCCTCGCTGCGCAAGTGCTCGCTGTAACACGCGTTTTGCATTGAGGTAGTTCAGGGCCGGCGCTCCTTCGGGGCGCCGGCCCTTTTTCATGTCCGCGATGCGCCGCCCCGCCGCGGCGTAGAATCCCGCCATGGCCTATCCCGACACCCGTTTCCGGCGCATGCGCCGCGATGCGTTCTCGCGCCGGCTGATGCGCGAGCACACCCTGACCGCCGACGACCTGATCTATCCGGTGTTCGTGCACGAGCCCGCGGGCCGTGCCGCGATCGCGTCGATGCCGGGCATCGAACGCATGTCGATCGACGACCTGTTGCGCGAAGCCGACACCGCCTGCGAACTCGGCGTGCCGGCGCTGGCGCTGTTCCCGGTTACCGCGCCGGAAGCCAAGTCGCTCGACGCCGCCGCGGCCTGGGACGACGAGGGCCTCTGCCAGCGCGCGGTGCGCGCGCTCAAGGCGCGCTTCCCGGAGCTGGGCGTGATCACCGACGTCGCCCTGGACCCCTACACCAGCCACGGCCAGGACGGCCTGGTCGACGGCCGCGGCTACGTCACCAACGACGCAACCGTGGAGGCGCTGGTGCGCCAGGCGCTGTCGCACGCGCGCGCCGGTGCCGACGTGGTGGCACCCAGCGACATGATGGACGGCCGCATCGGCGCGATCCGCTTCGCGCTGGAGGAGGACGGCCACGTCCACACCCGCATCCTCGCCTACGCGGCAAAGTACGCGTCGAGCTTCTACGGCCCGTTCCGCGACGCGGTGGGCAGCGCCTCGGCACTCGGCAAGGCCGATAAGCGCACCTACCAGATGGATCCGGGCAACAGCGACGAGGCGCTGCGCGAAGTCGCCGCCGACCTCGACGAAGGCGCCGACATGGTCATGGTCAAGCCGGGCATGCCCTACCTCGACGTGGTGCGACGGGTGAAGGACAGCTTCGGCGTGCCCACCTTCGCGTACCAGGTGAGTGGCGAGTACGCGATGCTCAAGGCCGCCGCCGCGAATGGCTGGCTGGACGAGCGCGCCTGCGTGCTGGAATCCCTGCTCGGCTTCAAGCGCGCCGGTGCCGACGGCGTGCTGACCTATTTCGCGCTGGACGCCGCGCGCTGGCTGCGCGAGGGCTGACGGCGCAACGACCGGGACCGGCTGCAGGCAGCACTGCGGGCGGCGTAGACTCGGAGCAAACGCCCGGCCACGCACCCGCGGCCGGCAACGCCAAGGCAACAGGGAGGCATGGCATGAAGCATTACGCGGTATTCGGGCATCCGGTCGCGCACTCGCTCTCTCCTCGCATCCATGCCGCCTTCGGGCGAGAGACCGGGATCCCGGTGGACTACGTCGCGATTGACGCGGACACGGGCGGGTTCCCGCACGCATTGCATTTGTTTGCCGCACGCGGCGGCGCCGGCGCCAACGTCACCCTGCCGCTCAAGCAACTGGCGCTGGACCTGTGCACCGACGTCACCGAGCGCGCGCGCCGCGCCGGTGCGGTCAACACGCTGGTGCGCAACGGCGAAACCTGGCACGGCGACAACACCGACGGCACCGGCCTGGTGCGCGACCTCACCGGCCGCCATGCGCTGGACCTGCGCGCGCGGCGTACGTTGTTGATCGGCGCCGGCGGCGCGGCGCGCGGCGTGGCGCCGGCGCTGCTGGACGCCGGCATCGGCGACCTCTTCATCGTCAACCGCACCTCGGCGCACGCCGACGCGCTGGCCGACGGCCTCGGCCAGCCCGGGCGCGTGCACCCGCGACACCTGTCCGATATCGGATCGCTGGGCGAATTCGAGCTGGTGGTCAACGCCACATCGGCGGCGCGCAACACCGGGCTGATGGGGCTGCCGCGCTCGCTGGTCGGGCGACGGATGGCGGCGGTGGACCTCAACTACGGCGAGGCGGCGGTCCCGTTCCTGGCGTGGGCACGCGCCAGCGGCGCGCACGCGGTCGTCGACGGCCTGGGCATGCTGGTGGAGCAGGCGGCGCTCGGCTTCGCGCGCTGGCACGGCGTGGAGCCCGAGACCGACGCCATCTACGGCGAGCTGCGCGCCGAACACAACCACCTGATCACCGCCGACTGACCGGCGCGGACCGGGCCGGCCGCGCGCCCACTCAGCCGGCCGCCAGGTATTCGTCCTTCAGGCGCACGTAGTGCGCGGCGCTGTACAGCAGGCCTTCGACGGCGGCATCGTCGATCGTGCGCACCAGCCGCGCCGGGTTGCCGAGCCACAGCTCGCGGCTGCGCACCACCTTTCCCGGGGACAGCAGCGCACCGGCGCCGACGTAGCCGTTGTCCTCGACCACCGCGCCGTCCATCACGATCGCGCCCATGCCCACCAGCGCCGCATTGCCGATGCGGCAGGCGTGGATGATCGCGCCGTGGCCGATGGTGACGTCGTCGCCGATCACGGTGGCGTAGCCGTCCATGCGCGAATGCGGGCCGGCATGGCTGACGTGCACGATGGCGCCGTCCTGCAGGTTGCAGCGCGCACCGATGCGCACCACGTTGACGTCGCCGCGCACCACGGTGCCTGGCCACAGCGAGCAGTCGTCGCCGAGTTCGACGTCACCGATGACGGTGGCGGCGGGATCGACGTAGACGCGCGCGCCGAGGCGTGGAAACTGGCCGCGGTAGGGTCGGAGGTTCATGCGCGCATTCTAGCCCGGCTATAGTCGCCGCCATCGCGCGCCGGAGCCCCGCATTGAAGATCGCCAGCTGGAACGTCAACTCGCTCAACGTGCGCCTGCCGCACCTCGAGCAATGGCTGAAGGACGCAGCGCCGGACGTCGTCGGCATCCAGGAGACCAAGCTCGACGACGCGCGCTTCCCCGACGACGCGCTGGCCGCGCTCGGCTACCGCAGCGTGTTCTCGGGGCAGAAGACCTACAACGGCGTGGCGATCCTCGCGCGCGGCCAGGCGCCCGCCGACGTGCAGGTCGGCATCCCGGGATTCGAGGACGAGCAGAAGCGGGTGATCGCGGCCACCGTCGGCGACGTGCGCATCGTCAACCTGTACGTGGTCAACGGCCAGGACGTCGGCACCGACAAGTACGCCTACAAGCTGCGCTGGCTGGCAGCGGTCCGCGACTGGCTGGCGGCCGAGCGCGCACTGCATCCGCGGCTGGTGGTGGTGGGCGATTTCAACATCGCTCCCGATGCTCGGGACGTGCACGATCCGGCGGTGTGGAACGAGGGGCACATCCTCACCTCCACCGCCGAGCGCGATGCGCTGCGCGCCCTGCTGGATCTTGGCCTGCACGACGCGTTCCGCCTGCACAACGACGAGGCCGGCGTGTTCAGCTGGTGGGACTACCGCCAGGCGGCGTTCCGTCGCGACCTCGGCCTGCGCATCGACCTCACTCTGGTGTCCGACGCTTTGCGCGCCGAGGCCGTGGCAAGCGGCATCGACCGCGAGCCACGCGCCTGGGAGCGCCCGAGCGACCACGCCCCGGCGTGGGTGCGCCTGGGCGGCTGAGCGCAGGCCACTACCACTGAACGAAAGGGCAGCTCTAGCGCCCCTGTGGTGTCCGTGAGGCCTTCGCGGCTCATGTCCCCCGGATCCGCCTGGCGGCGGATGCCTCCTCCTTGACTTCCCCGCGAAGGCCTCCCGGCCACTTCGGGGCTGTGCGCCGGCTGCCGGTACCGCGACCGTGCGCGAGATCGCGGGCTGTGGCTTTGCTCCTCAATCCACCGCGTAGTGCGGCGTACCGGGTGGTACCCGGCGCCCTATCAGCGCCGCGCTTCTTCCTCCAACGGATCGCGAAAGGAACGCAAAAAAAAGGCCCGGCATTGCCGGGCCCTTCCTCTCACCGACCTGATCAGGTCAGCGCACGCTGCCGCGCCGGAACAGGTTGACGATGGCGAGCAGGATCACCGCGCCGATCAATGCGGTGATCAGGAAGCCGACCCAGCCGCCACCCAGGCCCAGGCCGATGGCCGGCAGCAACCAGCCGCCGAGGAAGCCGCCGATGATGCCGACGATGATGTTGAGCAGGAGGCCCTGCTGTCCGTCGGTGCGCATGATCATGCTGGCCAGCCAGCCGGCGATGCCACCGACGATCAGGTAGATGATGAAATTCATTCGATTCTCCAGGTGGTCACGGGGGCCGAACCCGTATCTGGGACGGCGCCGGCGCAGTCTCCCGGCCTCCGCGTGACGGCTGCGTAGCGGCGAGGCGCCCTGGACGGGCTCAGGGCCCGCCGTGCTGGAGCAATGCGAGCAGCGCCTCTCGCGGCAGCTTTCCGGTCTCGTTGCGCGGGAGCGCCGTCACCAGGCGCAGCGGACGCGGCAGGAACACCGGGTCGATCGCCTGGCGCAGCGCGGCCTGGATGGCGGTTTCGTCAAGCTCCGGCGCCACCACGGCGGCGGCCAGCCGGCGCACCCCGAAGGCGTCGGGATCGAGCTGCAGCAGGGCGGCATCACGGACACCCGGGATCGCCAGCAGGCGGCGGGTGAGGTCGCCGAGCGAGGCGCGCTTGCCGGCGATCTCCAGCAGGTCGGACTGCCGGCCGCACAGGCGGAAGCGTCCGTCCGGGCGCAGCTCGACGATGTCGGCCAACGCCACGGGCGCCGCGAGGTGGGCGGCATGCACAAGGGTGCCGTCGGGCTGCGGATGCAGTTCGACGCCGGGCAGCAGCGTCCATTCCTCCTCGCAAGCCGTGCGCCGGCGCGCCAGGATGCAGGTCTCGGTGGAGCCGAACATCTCGCGCACCTCGCAGCCGAAGCGCGCTTCCGCGGCCACCGCCAGCTCCACCGGCAACGCGGCCGTGGACGCGACGATGCCGGCCAGCGGCGGCAGCGTGATGCCCGATTCGACCAGCGCGCGCAGGTGCACGGGCGTGGTGACCAGCAGCGGCGGCAACGGCGCGTCGGCAAGCGCGGCGGCGATGTCGACCGGGAAGAACGGCCGCGCATCGTGCACCGCCACGCCGCCGACCAGCGGGAGCAGCACCGACATCTCCATGCCGTACATGTGCTGCGGCGGCACCGTGGCCACGATGTGCGCGGTGGCGCCATCGGGCAGCAGGTCGGCGAGCGCGGCGATGTTCTGCGCCGTGCTGGCCACGAAGCTGCGCCAGGTCTTGTGGTTGGCCTTGGGTGCGCCGGTGCTGCCGGAGGTGTAGCCGATCGCGACCGCGGCATCGCCTGCCACCAGCGGCATGGTGCCGTCGCGGTCGCCGCGCGGCAGGGGGTCGGGCAGGCGCAGGTACTGCGGCAGCGGCGCGATGGTCTCGTAGCCGGTGGCATCGCTGTCGCCCAGGCAGTAGCTGTCGGGGTGGTGGATGCGGACCTCGTCGATGGCCGCGCGCGTGCGCGACGGCGGCAGCAGCGTGGTCTGGCCGCGCAGCGTGGCCGCGGCGAACGCCACCAGGAACGCGTAGCGGTGTTCGCACAGGTTCACCGCGTAGGGCCTGTCAGGCAGCAGCGCTGCAAGCGCCGTCGCCTGGGCCACGAAATCAGCCAGCGCCACGGTGCGGCCGCCGCCAAAGGCCACGGGGCGCGCGGGCGCGCCTGCCGCCAGCGGCGAAGACTGGACGACAGCGGCCTGCTGCCGCGGATGGGTCTCGATGACAGCCGACATGTTTGCTGGATACTCCTTGGCGCGCGAGCGCCCCCTGTTCGCGGCCGAAGCCCATGCAACCACGGCGTTACTTTACGCTGGCCAACCCGAGTCCCCAAGGATCACCGCACCGATGCCGCTCGCCCCCGGCCAGCTCCAGGTCGGTCCCGTCCGTTGCGCCTGGCAGCCATACCGCCATGGCGAGCCCGCCGAACCGCTGGTGCGGACATGGCTGGCCGTTCAGCTCGGCGGCCCGCCGGCGTCGCTGCACATCACCCGCGAGATGCACGGCCGGCCGCTCCTGGGCGCCCATCACGGCGGTTTCGACACGAGCTGGAGCCACAGCGGCGACGGCCTGCTGATGGCGCTGGCCGCCGACGTGCGGATCGGGATCGACCTCGAGTTCGAGCGTCCGCGGCCTAAGGCCCAGGTGCTGGCCAACCGCTTCTTCGCCGCCAGCGAGGCGGCCACGCTTGCGGCGCTGCCGGATGACGCCCGCGAAGCCGCATTCGTCAGGCTGTGGTGCGCCAAGGAGGCGGTGCTCAAGGCCCACGGCCAGGGACTGTCGTTCGGCCTGCACCGGCTGGTGTTCGCGCCAGAGGGCGAAGACTGGGCGCTGGTGGACTGCGACCCGGCACTCGGCGCGCCCGGCGACTGGACGCTGCACGCGTTCCGCCCCGCACCCGACTACCTCGCCACCGTCGCCTGGCGCCCGCACTGGCCCTGAGGCCGCGCCGCCTACAATGGCGGCATGACCGATCCCCGTCACTACGCCACGCTCGAAGCCGGACTTGCCGCCCTAGACCTCGCCCCGGCGCTGGCCGCGCCCCTGGCCGCCTACCTCGACCTGCTGGCGCGCTGGAACCGCACCTACAACCTGACCGCCATCCGCGACCCGGGCGACATGGTCACACTCCACCTGCTCGATTCGCTGTCGATGCATGCGCACGTGCGCGATGTCGCCACGCTCGCCGACCTCGGCACCGGCGCCGGCCTGCCCGGCATCCCGCTGGCGATCGCGCTGCCTGCGCTCCAGGTCACGCTGGTGGAATCCAACGGCAAGAAGGCGCGGTTCCTGCGCGAGGCGGTGCGCACGCTCGGCCTGGCGAACGCGCGCGTGGCGGAATGCCGCGCCGAGGCCGTCGACCAGCCGGGTGCGTTCGACGCGATCACCGCGCGCGCCATGGCCACCCTGCCCGACATCCTCGCCGCCGGCGGGCACCTGCTCGCGCCCGAAGGCCGCCTGCTGGCGATGAAGGGCGCGAGGCCCGACGCCGAGATCGCCGCGTTGCCCGGCGAATGGCGGCTCGAAGCCGTGCATCCGCTCGCCGTCCCCGGTCTTGACGCCGAACGCCACCTCGTGGTGGTGCGACGCGCGGCCCGCGGCGGGGCATAATCACCGACCCGGCCGGGGTGTGGCCGGGGATCCCCGTCGTATTCCCTGCATCGAGGCAGCCGGAGCCCATGGCCCGCATCATCGCCATCGCCAACCAGAAAGGCGGCGTCGGAAAGACCACGACGGCGGTGAACCTTGCCGCCGCGCTCGCCGCCACGCCACAGCGCGTGCTGCTGGTCGACCTCGACGCCCAGGGCAACGCCACCATGGGCAGCGGCATCGACAAGCGCGAGCTGCAGGGATCGACCTGCGACGTGCTGCTCGAGGAGGCCCACGCCGTCGACGTCATCGTCTCCACGCCGGAAGGCTTCGACCTGATGCCGGGCAACACCGACCTCACCGCCGCCGAGATCGGGCTGATGGACGAGGAAGGCCGCGAGCAGCGCCTCAGGCGCGCACTCGACCCGCTGCGACCCAGGTACGACTACATCATCATCGACTGCCCGCCTGCGCTGTCGCTGCTCACGCTCAACGCGCTCACCGCCGCCGACAGCGTGCTGGTGCCGATGCAGTGCGAGTACTACGCGCTCGAAGGCCTCACATCGCTGCTGGCGACCATCGAGGCGCTGAAGGGCAAGCTCAACCCGGGACTGCAGATCGAGGGCGTGCTGCGCACCATGTTCGACGTGCGCAACAACCTCGCCAACGCGGTCTCGGCCGAACTGGTCAGCCATTTCGGCGACCAGGTCTTCCGCACCATCGTGCCGCGCAACGTGCGCCTGGCCGAGGCCCCCAGCCACGGACAGAGCATCGTCGGCTACGACCGCGGTTCGCGCGGCGCCATCGCTTACCTCGGCCTCGCCGGGGAGGTGCTGCGTCGCCAGCGCGAACGCGAACAGAAGGAGAAGGCGGCATGACCGCTGCAAAGAACGCGCCGGCGAAGGGCGTGGCCAAGAAGCGCGGGCTCGGACGCGGGCTGGAAGCCCTGCTCGGACCCAAGGCCGCCGAGGCGCCGGTGCTCGAGGCGCGTCCCGGCGACACCCTGCACTCGCTGCCGGTCGACGCACTCGCGCCCGGCAAGTACCAGCCGCGGCGACAGATGGACCCGGGCAAGCTGGCCGAGCTCGCGGAATCCATCAAGGCGCAGGGCGTGATCCAGCCGATCGTGGTGCGCGCGCTGCCCGATCGCACCTACGAGATCATCGCCGGCGAGCGCCGCTGGCGCGCGTCGCGCCAGGCAGGCCTGGCCGAAGTGCCGGTGGTGGTGCGCGACGTCGACGACCGCACCGTGGTCGCGATGGCGCTGATCGAGAACATCCAGCGCGAAGACCTGAATCCGCTCGAGGAAGCGCAGGCGCTGCAGCGCCTGATCGACGAATTCGACCTCACCCACGCCCAGGCTGCCGAGGCCGTCGGCCGTTCGCGCGCGGCGGTGTCCAACCTGCTGCGCCTGCTGGAACTGCCGCCCGCCATCCGTGTCCTGCTCGAGGCCAAGCGCCTGGAGATGGGCCACGCGCGCGCGCTGCTGACGCTGTCGCCGGAGCTGGCCAGCAAGCTGGCCTCGGATGCCGCCGAGCACGGCTGGTCTGTGCGCGAGGTGGAACACCGCGCCCAGCAGTTCGCCGCCGGCCGCGTGCCGGCGAGCAGCCGCAAGAAGGCCACCACCGGCAGGGCGCGTCCGCAGGCCGACATCGCCGCGCTGGAGACCGAGCTCTCCGAATCGCTCGCCACCCGCGTGAGCATCGCCCACGGCCGCGGCAACAAGGGCCGCCTGGTCATCCACTACAGCGACCTGGACACGCTGGACGGGGTGCTGGAGCGCCTGCGCGGCACGCCCTGAAGCGGGGGCTGGCCACGACCGGAGCCCGCCAATGGCGGGCTTCTTCATTTCCGGGCTGTCACTTTGTCCGTCCTGGCCGGGTCTCGGCGTTTCCCAGATTTCAGGGAGCGCCACTCAAGCTGGAGAACGCGATGAACCGTCTGCTGCCCGCCTGGTTCGCACTGGTGGTTTCCGTGGCGTCCTCCGGCGTTGCCGCGCAGAACATCGGCAACCATGCAGGCAACGGGGAGCAGGGATTCAGCGGCGACGACGGCCCGGCGGTGCAGGCCCAAGTCGATCGGCCGCAGGGTGTCGCGCTCGACGGCGATGGAAGCGTCGTGATCGCCGACACCTGGAACCACCGCATCCGTCGCATCGACAGCCAGGGCATCATCACCACGATCGCGGGTAACGGCGTGGCCGGCTTCAGCGGCGATGGTGGCCCCGCGACTTCGGCCAGCCTGAATCGCCCGACGGAACTCGCGATCGATGCCGCCGGCAACATCTACGTCGCGGACCGCAACAACAGTCGCGTTCGCAGGATCGCGGCCAACGGCACGATCACCACGTTCGCCGGCAACGGCAACTTCGGTTTCGGCGGCGACAACGGCCCGGCCACGGGTGCGACACTCGGCAGGCCGTTCGGCGTGGCGGTGGATGCCGCGGGCAATGTCTATATCGCCGATACCGACAACCATCGCATCCGCAAGGTGGCCGCCTCGGGCATCATCACCACGATCGCCGGGACCGGGCAGGAGAGCGAAGGCGGCGATGGCGGGCCAGCCCTGGCGGCAGGCGTACTGGCACCGTTTGATGTCGAAGCGCGTCCCGACGGAAGCATCTACCTGAACGGGTGGAACACGATCCGGAGGATTTCTCCCGGCGGCATCATCGACAGGATCGCCGGAACGGCTGGCGTCGAAGGTTTCGCCGGTGACGGTGGACCGGCGCGGCTGGCAACGCTGGCCTCCCCCGACTCCATGGGTTTCGACGCGTACGGAAACCTGTACGTCCTCGACTCGTTCAACCATCGAGTTCGCCGGATCAGCCCTGGCGGTACGATCACGACCGTTGCCGGGACCGGTGAAGACTCAGGCGTACCCGGCGACGGCGATGACGGCCCCGCGATCGACGCCTGGATCTGGCAACCGATCGGCCTCGCCGTTGCCGCCTCGGGTCGGTACTTCCTGGGTGACTACGGCCACAGCCGTGTCCGCGAAGTCGCCGCGCCATCCGCCGTGGAGCGCCTCGGCGACATGCAGCGGACGCTCGACCGCGAGAACCTGCGATCGAAGGCGAACGCGCCCGCCTTTCACCTCAGGCAGGCGCGGCGGTTGCTCGATGACGGCAATGCGGCGAACGACGTCCTGGCCTGCGGCGCGCTGCAGCGTTTCGAATCCAGCGTGGAGGGCATGGTGGCCACCGGACGCATCGGCGACCCCGCCGGCCTCGATATGGTGCTCTGGTCCGAAGTCCTGCGTTCGGACATCGCACCCTGCGTCGCTCCCCAGCGCGCCCGCCGCCAGGGCGCATAGACCCCCACCCCACGGGCGCCCCGAGGCCCGGCGGGACCAAGTCTTGCAATGACCCCCCGCATTGCAGCAAAATGCCCGGCTCGCTGCGCCCGCCCTCCTCGCGGAGGGCCCTGGCGGCCCGGAAATGCGATTCCGGCGCCCCTTGGCAGTGCCTACAGACCCGTATCGCGTGGCGTGCCCTGAGGGGTGTGCCGGGGCCGCCGTTCCCCAGGCCATGGGGTGCAACCAACACCATCGAGGTGCGTAATGTCCCGTGTATGCCAGGTGACCGGCAAGCGCGTGCAGAGCGGCAACAACGTCTCGCACGCCAACAACAAAACCCGTCGTCGTTTCCTTCCCAACCTGCACGAGCGCCGCTTCTGGGTCGCCAGTGAGAACCGTTGGGTGAAGCTGCGCGTTTCCGCTGCCGCCATGCGCACCATCGACAAGAACGGCATTGACGTCGTCCTGTCCGATCTCCGCGCCCGCGGCGAAAAGGTCTGAGGAGCACACGACAATGGCAGGCAAGCGCGACAAGATCCGTCTGATTTCCTCGGCCAACACCGGGCATTTCTACACCACGGACAAGAACAAGAAGAACACCCCGAACAAGATGGAGATCAAGAAGTACGATCCCGTCGTCCGGAAGCACGTGATCTACAAGGAAGGCAAGATCAAGTAAGGTCCCGCCGACCGGATCCAGGAAAAGCCCGCCGCAAGGCGGGCTTTTTCGTGGCAGGCCCGCCAGCAGCCGGCACCACGCGCGCCCGGTTGTGGGCCTAAACTCCGGCATCGGGTTGAGGGGACGCGGATGCTGCCTGGCTGGATGCTGCTGCTGGTGTCGCTCGGCTATGCCGCGCTGCTGTTCGCTGTGGCGTGGTGGGGCGACCGCCATCCGGTGCACCTGCGCCCCGGAAGCAACTGGCTGCGGCCGATGGTCTACAGCCTGTCGCTGGCGGTGTACTGCTCGTCATGGACCTTCTACGGCGCGGTAGGCACCGCCGCGCGCAGCGGCATCGGCTACTTCGCGATCTACCTCGGTCCGCTGCTGATGCTGCTGTTCGGCTGGCGCATCCTCGAGCGCCTGGCGCTGATCGCGCAGACCCAGAGCACGGTGTCGATCGCCGACTTCATCGCCGCGCGCTATGGCCGCTCGCAGCGCCTGGCCGCGCTGGTCACGTTGATCGCCCTGCTGGCCGCAGTGCCCTACCTCGCGCTGCAGTACAAGGCGGTCACGCTGAGCCTGCATGTGCTGGGCGGCGGCCGCGACACCGTGCTCGACCGCATCGGCGACCCGGCGATCTACGTGGCGGTGCTGATGGCGCTGTTCGCGATCCTCTACGGCACCCGCCAGGTGGACGCCACCGAGCACCGCCCGGGCATGATGCTGGCGATCGCGCTGGAGTCGATGGTCAAGCTGGTGGCGCTGATCTTCGTCGGCGTGTTCGCGGTGCGTTGGCTTGGCGCCAACGACCTGCCACTGGCCGATGCGACGCGCGCCCTGGTCGACAACGCGCCGCCGGTGGGATTCATCGGCCAGACCCTGCTCGCGTTCACCGCGATCATCTGCCTGCCGCGGCAGTTCCACGTGGCGGTGGTGGAATGCGTGAACGTGGCCGACATCCGCCGCGCGCGCTGGATGTTCGGCACCTACCTGATCCTGGTGTCGGCGGCGGTGCTGCCGATCGCCGGCGCCGGCGTTGCGATGTTCGGCAGCGACGGCGCGGTGGCGCCCGACACCTTCGTGCTGGCGCTGCCGCTGGCCGAGGGCAACGACATGCTGGCGCTGTTCGCCTATGTCGGCGGCTTTTCGGCGGCGACCGGCATGGTGATCGTGGCCTCGGTGGCGCTGGCCACCATGGTCAGCAACGACCTGGTGATGCCGCCGCTGCTGGCGCGCGGCTGGGCGCAGCGCCACGACGGCAACGTCGCGTCCACCGTGCTGTGGATCCGGCGCGTGGCGATCGTGTGCTTTGCCGCGATGGCCTATGGCTATTACCGCGTCAGCGGCAGCGACACCACGCTCGCCGCCTACGGCCTGATGTCGTTCGCCGCGGTGGCGCAGTTCGCGCCGGCGCTGATCGGCGGCCTGTACTGGCGCGGCGCCAGCCGCCAGGGCGTGGAGGCGGGGCTGCTGCTCGGCTTCGGCATGTGGGTCTACACCCTGCTGCTGCCGACCCTGACCGACGCCGGCTGGTTCGACAGCACGTGGCTGGTCGCCGGGCCCTTCGGCCTCGACTGGCTGCGCCCGCGGCAGATGTTCGGCCTCGCCGGCTGGGACGCGCTGACCCACGGCACGTTCTGGTCGCTGCTGGTGAACGTCGGCACGCTGTTCCTGGTCTCGGCGCGCTGGCGCCCCGGCTTCGAGGAGCGGCTGCGCACCGCGCCGTTCCTGGACCCCTACTCCACCGCGCGCGAGCCGCTGGGCAGCGGTGTGTCGCACAGCGGCGTGCTGGTCGGCGACCTGCTGACGCTCGCCGGGCGCATCGTCGGCGAGGCCACCGCGCGCCGCGCGTTCGACGACCACGCGCTGGCCAGCGCGCGCGAGCTGCAGCCCGCGGCGGCCGCCGACCGCAGCTGGGTGCAGTTCACCGAACGCCTGCTGGCGGCGGCGATCGGTGCGTCGTCCGCGCGGCTGGTGCTGACCAGCGCGCTCAAGGGCTCGGGCATGGACGTGGCCGAGGTGGTCGCGGTGCTCGACGAGGCCGGCCAGGACCTGCGCTTCGACCGCGCGATCCTGTCCGCCACGCTCGACAACCTCGACCAGGGCGTCAGCGTGGTCGACCGCGGCATGCGCCTGGTGTCGTGGAACCGGCGCTACCTGGAAATGTTCGGCTATCCGGACGGCATGCTCTACGTCGGCCGCCCGGTCGCCGACCTGATCCGCTACAACGCGCTGCGCGGCGAGCTCGGCGGTGGCAACCCCGATGTGGAAGCGGAGATCGCCAAGCGCGTCGACTACATGCGCGCCGGCTCGCCCTACGTGTTCGAACGCGTGCGCGCCTCGGGCCAGGTGGTGGAGATGCGTGGCCAGCCGCTGCCCGGCGGCGGCTACGTGACCAGCTACAGCGACGTCACCGAGTACAAGCGGGTCGAAGGCGCCCTTCGCGAGGTCAACGAGACGCTCGAGCAGCGCGTCGCCGAACGTACCCGCGAAGCCGAAGCCGCGCAGGCATCGCGCACGCGGTTCCTGGCCGCGGTCAGCCACGACGTGCTGCAGCCGCTCAACGCCGCGCGCCTGTTCGCCTCCGCGCTGCGCGAAAGCGACACCGTGGCCGAGCAGCGCCACCTCGCCGAACGCGTCGACACCTCGCTGCGCGCCGCCGAGGAACTGCTGGAAGGCCTGCTCGACGTCTCGCGCCTGGACGCCGGCGCGCTGCAGCCACAGCTCGGCGATTTCGACGCCACCGAGCTGATGGAGCAGCTGGTCGCGCAGTACGCGCCGCTGGCGGCCGCGCGCGGCATCGACCTGCGCGTGCACGGCGGGCACCTGCCGGTGCGCAGCGACCGCCGCCTGCTGCGCCGCGTGCTGCAGAACTTCCTGGCCAACGCGCTGCGCTACACGCGCGAAGGCCGCATCGTGCTCGCCGCGCGGCCGCGTGGCGGCGAGGTGGAACTGCAGGTCTGGGACACCGGGCCGGGCATCCCGGATTACCACCTGCGGCAGATCTTCGAGGAGTTCTTCCGCCTCGAGCACCCCGGCAGCTGGGACGAGCAGGGCCTGGGGCTGGGGTTGTCGATCTGCCAGCGCATCTCGGCGGTCCTCGACCACCAGCTCGACGTGCGCTCGCGGAGCGGCCGCGGCAGCATGTTCTCGATCCGCGTGCCGCGCGCCGCGCACGCCGAGCCGACGCCGGAAACGTTTCAGGGCGGCGGCCTGCCGGACTCGCTGGCGGGCCTGCGCGTGCTGTGCGTGGACAACGACCCCGACATCCTCGCCGGCATGGCGGTGCTGCTGGGCCGCTGGAAGATCGACGTGCTGCGCGCGGGCACCGTGGACCAGGCGCTGGCGCAGATGGCCGGCGAACCGGACGTGCTGCTGGTCGACTACCACCTGCACGACCGGCTCGACGGCCTGGACACGCTGGATGCGCTGCGCGAACACGCGCCGCACCTGCCCGGCGCGCTGGTCACCGCCGACGGTAGCGACCAGGTGAAGCGCGCCGCGCGCGCACGCGGCTACCGGGTGCTGACCAAGCCGATCAAGCCGGCATCGCTGCGTGCGTTCCTGGCGGCACAGCGCAGCCAGCAGCGACGCGCCGACGCTTGACCGCCGCTCTCACGTGGCGCCTGCGCGACGCGATCAGTCGCCCGCTTCGTCCGGCTGCGGGGTGATGCTGCCCGGGTCCAACGCCAGCCTGCCGGCGACCAGCACCGCCTGGGTGCGGTTGCTGGCGCCGAGCTTGCGCAGGATCGCGGTCATGTGCGCCTTGATCGTGGCTTCGGACACGCCGAGCTCGTAGCCGATCTGCTTGTTGAGCAGGCCCGCGCCGAGCATCTGCAGCACGCGGAACTGCTGCGGGGTGAGCTCGGCGACGCGGCGGGCGGCGTCGTGTTCATCGGCGCCGGCGGCCGGCGCCGCGCGCGCCGCGGCGGGCGCCCAGCGGTCGCCGTCGAGCACGGCGGTGATGGCCTGCCCGAGCGTGCCGGCATCGGCCGACTTGGGGATGAAGCCCATCGCGCCATGGTCCAGCGCGCGGCGCATCACCCCTGGTTCCTCGCGCGCCGACACCACCACGATCGGCAGCTCCGGGTGCTGCGCGCGCAGATGCACCAGCGCGCTGAAGCCGTGCGCGCCGGGCATGTTGAGGTCGAGCAGCAGCAGGTCGGCGTCGGCCTCGGCCTCGACCATCGCGTACAGCGCGTCGACGCTGTCGGCCTCGCGCAGCGTGGCCGCGGGCAGCACGCGCGCCACGACGCCGCGCAGCGCCTCGCGGAACAGCGGGTGGTCGTCGGCAATGAGCAGGGTGGTCACGTGGCGGGGCGCGCTGCGGTCATTGCGGCGGTGGGCAGGGTTGATGTCATGGCTGGCGGCGGTTGCCGAGCAGCGCGTCGACGACCGAAGGGTCCGCCAGCGTGCTGGTGTCGCCAAGCTGGTCGGGCGCGTTTTCGGCGATCTTGCGCAGGATGCGGCGCATGATCTTGCCGGAGCGCGTCTTGGGCAGCGCGGTGGCCCACTGCAGGAAGTCGGGCGAGGCGATCGGCCCGATCTCGCGGCGCACGTGCGCCACCAGCTCCTTCAGCAGCGCGTCGCTCTCCACCTCGCCCGCCACCAGGGTCACGTAGGCGTAGATGCCCTGGCCCTTGATGTCGTGCGGGAAGCCGACCACCGCGGCCTCCGCGACCTTGGGGTGCAGCACCAGCGCGCTTTCGACCTCGGCGGTGCCGATGCGGTGGCCGCTGACGTTGATCACGTCGTCGACGCGACCGGTGATCCAGTAGTCGCCGTCGGCGTCGCGGCGGCAGCCGTCACCGGTGAAGTAGGTGCCGGGATAGGTGCTGAAGTAGGTCTCGATGAAGCGCTGGTGGTCGCCGTACACGGTGCGCATCTGGCCCGGCCACGAATCCAGGATGACCAGGTTGCCCTCGCCTTCGCCTTCGATGATCTCGCCGGCGGGATCCACCAGCGCCGGGCGCACGCCGAAGAACGGCTGCGTGGCGGCACCGGGCTTGGCGTCGATGGCGCCGGGCAGCGGCGAGATCATGATCCCGCCGGTCTCGGTCTGCCACCAGGTGTCGACGATCGGGCAACGGCCGTCGCCGACCACGTCGTTGTACCAGCGCCAGGCCTCCGGATTGATCGGCTCGCCGACGCTGCCCAGCAGGCGCAGCGATGCGCGCGACGTGCGCTTGACGGGTTCGTCGCCCTCGCGCATCAGCGCGCGGATCGCGGTCGGCGCGGTGTAGAAGATCGTGACCTTGTGCTTGTCGATGACCTGCCAGAAGCGCGAGGCGTCCGGGTAGCTGGGGATGCCCTCGAAGATGAGCGAGGTGGCGCCGTTGGCGAGCGGGCCGTAGACGATGTAGCTGTGGCCGGTGACCCAGCCGACGTCGGCCGTGCACCAGTACACGTCGCTCTCCTTGAGGTCGAACACGCACTCGTGGGTGTAGGCCGCGAACAGCAGGTAGCCGCCGGTGGTGTGCAGCACGCCCTTGGGCTTGCCGGTGGAACCGGAGGTGTAGAGGATGAACAGCGGGTCTTCCGCGTTCATGCGCTCCGGCTCGCAGGTGTCGGGCTGGCTGTCGACCACGGCGTCGTACCAGCGGTCGCGCGGCATCTGCATGTCCACCGCACCGCCGGTGTGTCGCACCACCAGCACGGTCTCAATGGTGGTGGTGCCGGGCATCTTCAGCGCGGCATCGACATTCGCCTTGAGCGGCACGGTCTTGCCGCCGCGGCGGCCTTCATCCGCGGTGATCACGAGCCTGGAGCCGCAGTTGCCGATGCGGTCGGCGATCGAGTTCGGCGAGAAGCCGCCGAACACCACCGTGTGCACCGCGCCGATGCGCGCGCAGGCGAGCATGGCTACCGCGGCCTCGACGATCATCGGCAGGTAGATGGTGATTCGGTCGCCCTTGGCGATGCCGAGGTTGCGCAGCGCATTTGCCAGCCGGCACACGCGCGCATGCAGCTCGCGGTAGCTCACCCGCTGCACGTCGCCATCCGGCGAATCCGGCTCGAAGATCAATGCGGTCTTGTCGCCTCGGGTAGCGAGGTGCCGGTCCAGGCAATTGACGCTGGCGTTGAGTTCGCCGTCGCCGAACCAGCGGATGTGCAGGTCGTCGCGGTCGAAGCTGACGTCGCGGATCTCGGTGGGCGCCTTCATCCAGTCCAGGCGGGTGGCGATGCGCGCCCAGAACGCGTCCGGGTCGCGGATCGACTCGGCGTAGTCGCGCGCGTAGTCGGCGCGGGTGACATTGGCACCGGCAGCGAAGGCGTCGGGCACGGGATACACGGTCTGCGGGTCGGTCATGTCGGCTCACCGGTGGAACGTCGAACCACAAGTGTGCCGCATCGCAACGCACGTGGCCTTAGACCTTCGTCGCGCCACGCCCCGTATTCGACCAATGGCGAATAGGCGGCCCGCAAGGGGTCGCGCAGTCTGCGGGCGACCGCCCACTCGGCGGCAAATCCGTGCTGCGTCAATTCCGGAGGGGAACATGACCGCAATGCCTGTCCCACGTGGGACCTTGTTGGACAGGCCGGGGCCTGTTGCGAAAGCGCCTCGGCGCGTGCTCGCGACAGCGGTCCTGGTCGCACTGCTGGCGCCGGGAATGGCGTTCGCGCAAACCGCGAAGGAACAGGAGCTCGAGGCGCGCGTCGCCCAGCTCGAACGCATGGTCGAACAGCTGCTGTCGCAGCAGCAGCAGACCGCGACCACGGTGGCCGAGACGCGTGCCGAGGTGACCGAGGTACGCAGCGCCCAGGCGGGCACGCCGCCGGTCGACGGCAAGCCGCGCATCCAGAGCACGCCGATCATGACCGCCGCCAACCCGGGGACCACGTTCTCGTACGGCGGCAACATCAAGTTCGACACCATGGTCACCGACACCAGCGACGGCCGCATCGCAGACGGTTCCGCGGGACGGCTGTTCTACCTGCCATCCGCGATCCCGGTGGGCGGCCCGGGTGCCGATGGCGGCGACGTCTACACCGACCAGCACGCGCAGTTCTCGCGCTTCTGGTTCAGCGCCGACCACGTCACCGAGGGCGGCCAGAAGGTCAAGGCCTACATCGAGGCCGACATGTTCGGCGGCGGCAGCAATGCCCTGCTCGGCAACGAGACCGCCACCAACACCTACGGCGTGGCGCTGCGCCATGCCTATGTGAGCTGGAACGAGTGGCTGGCCGGCCAGACCTGGTCCAACTTCATGGACGTGGCCGCGCTGCCGGAGGCGGTCGACTTCGTCGGCCCCACCGACGGCACGATCTTCGTGCGCCAGGCGCAGCTGCGCTACACCAAGGGACCGTGGTCGGTATCGATCGAGAACCCGCAGACCACGGTCACGCCGTACCTCAACGCCGGCGCGCGCTTCAACACCGGCGACAACGTGCTCCCCGACCTCACCGCGCGCTGGACCACCAAGGGCGACTGGGGCCATTTCAGCGTTGCCGGCCTGCTGCGCCAGTTCAAGTGGCTGGATGAAACCGCGACCGGCGCGGCCGTCAGCGTGTCCGGCCGCTTCAACATGGGCCCCAGCGACGACATCCGTTACGCCGTCAACGCCGGCTCCGGCATCGGCCGCTACCTGGCGTTCGGCCTCGGCAGCGACGTGGTGGTCGACGCCAGCGGCGACCTCGACGCACTCGACGGCTACGGCGCGTTCGTGGCCTGGCGCCATGCGTACACGCCCAAGCTGCGCAGCAACCTCATGTACTCGCGCGCCGAGTTCGACAACGACAAGGCCATCACCGGCTTCGGTGTCACCGAAGCCGCGCACTCGTTCCACGCCAACCTGATCTATTCGCCGTTCCCGAAGCTCGACGTCGGTGCGGAGCTGATCTTCGGCCAGCGCTTCCTCGAGGACGACCGCGAGGGTGACCTGACCCGCCTGCACACCCACATCAAGTACACCTTCTGAGGGACACCACGATGTCGACGACAACCGCAACCACCTTGCCGGACGGCAAGCCGCTGACCGCAGGCCACAAGAAGGTCATCTTCGCCTCCAGCCTGGGCACCGTGTTCGAGTGGTACGACTTCTACCTGTACGGATCGCTCGCGGTGGTGATCGCCGCGCAGTTCTTCAGCGGCGTCAACGAGACCACCGGCTTCATCTTCGCGCTGCTGGCGTTCGCCGCCGGCTTCGCGGTGCGCCCGTTCGGCGCGATCGTGTTCGGCCGCGTCGGCGACATGATCGGGCGCAAGTTCACGTTCCTGGTGACGATCGTGATCATGGGCCTGTCGACGTTCTTCGTCGGCCTGCTGCCAAGCTACGACAGCATCGGCATCGCGGCACCGATCATCCTGATCGCGCTGCGCATGCTGCAGGGCCTGGCGCTCGGCGGCGAGTACGGTGGCGCGGCGACCTACGTGGCCGAGCACGCCCCGAACGGCAAGCGCGGCCTGTACACGAGCTTCATCCAGACCACCGCCACGATCGGCCTGTTCCTGTCGTTGATGGTGATCCTGGGCGTGCGCGAGTACTTCGGCGTCGAAGCGTTCAACGACTGGGCCTGGCGCCTGCCGTTCCTGCTGTCGATCGTGCTGCTGGGCATCTCGGTGTGGATCCGCATGCAGCTGTCCGAGTCGCCGCTGTTCAAGGAGATGAAGGAGAGCGGCAAGGCGTCCAAGGCGCCGATCACCGAGAGCTTCTTCAGCAAGAACGGCAGGATCGTGCTGCTCGCCCTGCTCGGCGCAACCGCCGGCCAGGCGGTGGTCTGGTACGCCGGCCAGTTCTACGCGATGTACTTCCTCACCCAGTCGCTGAAGGTCGACAGCACCACGACCTGGCTGCTGATCGCAGGTGCGCTCGCCATCGGCACGCCATTCTTCATCTTCTTCGGCTGGCTGTCGGACAAGATCGGCCGCAAGCCGATCATCATGGCGGGCTGCCTGATCGCGGCGCTGACGTACTTCCCGATCTTCAAGGGCATCACCCACTACGCGAACCCGGCCGTCGAGGAAGCCAGCTCGGAGTCACCCGCGGTCGTGATTGCCGATCCCGCCACCTGCAACTTCCAGTTCGACCCGGTCGGCAAGAAGAAATTCACCAGCTCCTGCGACATCGCCACCGCGGCCCTGGCCAAGGCGGGCGTGCCGTACAGCGTGCAGGAGGCCGCGCCGGGCACCGTCGCCCGCGTGATGATCGGTGATACGCCGATCGACGGCTTCGAGGGCACCGGGCTTGCCGGCGAAGAGTTCAAGGCCAGCACCGCGACCTTCAACACCGGGCTCACCGGTGCGCTGACCGAAGCCGGTTATCCCGGTGCGGCGGACCCGGCGCGGATCAACAAGCCGATGGTGCTGCTGCTGCTGAGCATCCTGGTGATCTACGTGACCATGGTCTACGGTCCGATCGCGGCATGGCTGGTCGAGCTGTTCCCGACCCAGATCCGCTACACCTCGATGTCGCTGCCGTACCACATCGGCAACGGCTGGTTCGGCGGCTTCCTGCCCACCATCGCCTTCGCCCTGGTGGCCGCGACCGGCAACATCTACTACGGGCTCTGGTACCCGATCGTGATCGCGCTGATGACGTTCGTGATCGGCTCGCTGTTCCTGCGTGAGACCTACAAGCTCGACATCACCCGGGAAGACACCTACACCGACCAGCACAAGTAAGCGCATCACGCTCCGCGACAACGCCGGCCCAGTGCCGGCGTTGTCGTTTCTGGTGTGCGGTTGCGGACGCGGGACCTCCGCGGTGCCGCCCTACTGCGGGGGCGCCGCCAGCTCGCGCGCGTCGAGGCTGCCGTTGCGATCGACGTCCTGGCGGTTGAAGGTCGACGCGATGCGCGCCAGGTATTCGGTGCGCAGCACCGGCTTGCCCTTTCCGCCAGGCAGCTCGGCCGCCGAAAGCACGCCGTCGCCGTCGCGGTCCATGCCGTCGAAGCCATAGCTCATCCACGCCTGGTACTCGGCAAGCGAAACGCGCCCGTTGGCATCGGTATCCATGCGCGCCAGGTATTCGTTGGTGGCGGTCACCTGCGCCATCGCCGGCGGCGGCGCCCACGCAGCCAGTGCCGCAAGCGCGCAGAGCACCCAACCTGCGCCGGATACCAAGGCCCTTGAGGGCTCATGTCCCCCGGCAATGGCCTGCGGCCATCGCCTCCTCCTTGACTTCCCCCTCAACGGCCTTGGCACCCGGTCCGCCGCACTACGCGGTGGTTCCAGGAGCAAAGCCACAGCCCGCAATCCCGCCCATGGTGTCGCTACTGGCAGCCCGCACAGAGCCCCGAAGTGGCCGTGAGGCCTTCGCGGGGAAGTAAAGGAGGAGGCATCCGCCGCCAGGCGGATGCCGGGGGACATGAGCCGCGAAGGCCTCACGGCCACCGCAGGGCCCTCGAGATCACCGCTTTGCAAAGATGCAGCAACCTGCAGCTGAGCCATGAAAAAACCCGGCCGTCGCCGGCCGGGCTTGTTGCTTGCGCGAGCGCGATCGGCCATGGCCGGGGGCGTGCTCAGGCGCGCGTCGGCTGCAGCGCGTAGCCCTTCAGGCGCGCCGAGTACTCCTGCAGCGCGCGGACGCCGCTGGCTTCGGCTTCGCGGCACCAGGACTGCAGGCTGGCCAGCGACTCCGCCGCGTCGTGGCCACGCTGCTCGAGGAGGGCGGCGAGGCGCGCTCGGTATTCGACCAGGGTGCTGATGCGCGGGCGCTCGGCCACCCAATGGCGCAACTGCTCGCGGGCATCGCTGTCCAGCCAGCGGCCGTCATCGACCAGGCCCTTGCGCAGCTTGCGCGGCAGCAGCGCGCGCAGCCGCGCACCGGCCGCGCGGGCCTCCTCGCGCAGCGCCGGGGCCAGCACGTGATGCTGGTAGTCGGTCATGGCCTGGAAGCGCAGCGCGAGCAGGGCCTTCAGGGTGTCGGTGTCGGGCACGTTGATGTTGGGGCGCACGTCGAGCGACGGTGCCACGCGCAGCACCTTGGCCAGGCCGACCTTCTCCAGCGACTTGATCGCGATCCAGCCGATATCCACTTCCCAGCGGCGCAGTGCGAACTTGGCCGAGCTCGGGAACGCGTGGTGGTTGTTGTGCAGCTCCTCGCCGCCGATCCACACGCCCCAAGGCGAGAGGTTGGTGGCGGTGTCGGTGGTCTCGAAGTTGCGATAGCCCCACCAGTGGCCGAGGCCGTTGACCACGCCGGCCGCCCAGAACGGGATCCACAGCATCTGGATGGCCCAGATGGCGACGCCGGCGGCGCCGAACAGGGTGGCATTGATGGCCAGCAGCAGCACCGGGCCCATGGTGGCGTGCGGGGTGTAGAGCGTGCGCTCGAGCCAGTCATCAGGCGTGCCGCGGCCGTACTGCTCCATGTCGGCGCGATGCGTACGCGCCTCACGGTAGAGCTCGGCACCCTTCCAGAACACCTCCTTGATGCCCTTGTGCATCGGGCTGTGCGGGTCTTCCTCGGTCTCGCACTTGGCGTGGTGCTTGCGATGGATGGCCACCCACTCCTTGGTGATCATGGACGTGGTGAGCCAGGTCCAGAAACGGAAGAAGTGGTTGACCACGGGATGGAAGTCCACGCCGCGATGGGTCTGGCTGCGATGCAGGAACAGGGTCACCGCGAAGATCGTCAGCTGCGTGCAGACGAGCATGTACAGGGCGAGGCCCCAGAAGCCGGACTGGACAAGTCCGCCGGCAAGGAAGTCGAGCAGGGAAGCAGGCATGGCGTGGATCATCATGGGGGTATACACGGGCCATCATGCGGGGCCGGGATGTTGATTTCCAGCCCTGCGGCAGCGTATGGGCACGCGTGTTCACGTTTCCCGTCAACAACTTGCGCGCGGTCCTGCACGCCCCCACGCTGCCGACATGCCTGAACTTCCGGAAGTTGAAACCACGCGCCGCGGACTTGCGCCACACCTCGAAGGTCGCCGCGTGCGCGGCGTCACGCTTCGCCGGCCCGATCTGCGCTGGCCGATCCCGCCTGAGATTGCGGCCGAGCTCCCCGGGCAACGCATCGAATCCGTGCGCCGCCGTGCGAAATACCTGCTGCTCGACACGCAGGCGGGCAGCGCACTGCTGCATCTCGGCATGTCCGGCAGCCTGCGCGTGCTGCCCGCGGACACGCCGCCGCGGCTGCACGACCACGTCGACATCGCGCTCTCCCGCGATGCGGGCCAGCCTGACCGCGTGCTGCGCTTCACCGACCCGCGCCGCTTCGGCTGCCTGCTCTGGCAGCCGGCCGGCGAACTGCATCCGCTGCTGCGCGGGCTGGGCCCGGAGCCGCTGGGCGACGGATTCGACGGCGACTACCTGCATGCACGCAGCCGGGGCCGCAAGGTGGCGCTCAAGGCCTTCCTGATGGACCAGAAGGTGGTGGTGGGCGTGGGCAACATCTACGTGGCCGAGGCGCTGTTTGCCGCCGGCGTGTCGCCGATGCGCGCGGCGGGGCGCGTGTCGCGCGAGCGCTATGCCGCCATCGCCGCCGAGATCCGCGCGGTGCTGGCGCGCGCCATCGCCCGCGGAGGCACCACGCTGCGCGACTTCCTGGCGCCCGACGGCGCCCCCGGCTACTTCGAACAGGAGCTGTCGGCCTACGGGCGCGGTGGCGAGCCCTGCCTGCGCTGCGGCCGGGCGCTGCGGCACGCCATGGTGGGCCAGCGGGCGACCGTCTGGTGCGGCCACTGCCAGCGCTGAGCCGAGGCGCTATGATCGCCGCTCCGAGGGGAGCGCCATGTCCGATACCGCCGATATCACCCTGTGGCTGGATGCCGCCCGCGGCGGGGACCGGAGCGCGCTGGATCGCGTGCTCGCCACCCTCTACCAGGAGCTGCACTCGATGGCGCGGCGCCAGCTCGCCGGCCAGTACGGGCAGACGCTCGACGCAACGGCACTGGTCCATGAGGCCTACCTCAAGCTGATCGGCCGCCGCGAGGCGCAGTTCGACGACCGCGCCCACTTCTTCGCCTATGCCGCCTCGGCCATGCGCAGCGTGGTGGTGGACTACGCGCGCCAGCGCATGGCGCAGAAGCGCGGCGGCGACCTGCACCGCGTCACCGACCTGCCGGAGGATGTCGAAGGCGGGTTGCGCCTCGACGAGGACACGCTGGCCCTGGACAACGCGTTGACGCGCCTGGCCGCCGTGGACAAGCGCCTGGCCCAGGTGGTCGAACTGCGCTACTTCGCCGGGCTGTCGGAAGTGGAGATCGCGGAGCTGCTGGATCGCTCCGAGCGCAGCATCCGCCGCGACTGGCAGAAGGCGAGGATCTACCTGCTGGCGTCGCTGAAGGTGGATTGACCGGCACCGGGGCCGCGCGATGGATGCCGACCGCTGGCAACGCCTGTCGCCGCTGCTCGATGCGCTGATCGAGCTCGAACCCGGCGCGCGCGCGCAGAGCCTGGCATCGCTGCGCGACGACGACCCGCAGCTCGCCGGTGAACTGGAGGAGCTGCTGGCGCTGGAGGAAGGCCAGGAGGATTTCCTCGCCGAACCGGTGGTCTCGCAGCTGCCGCATGCACGCACCGGCGCCATGGTCGGGCCCTACCAGCTGGAGCGGATGATCGGCGAAGGCGGCATGGGCCAGGTGTGGCTGGCCGGCCGCGCCGACGGCCTGTACCAGCGCCGCGTGGCGCTGAAGCTGCTGCGGCCGGGGCTTGGCGATCCGAACCTGCGCCTGCGCTTCACCCGCGAGCGGCAGATCCTGGCGCGGCTGGAGCACGCGCACATCGCGCGCCTGCTGGATGCCGGCATCAGCAGCGACCAGCAGCCCTACCTGGCGCTGGAATACGTCGACGGCGAACCCATCACCGACTGGTGCCGTGCCCGCGCGCCCACCATCCGCCAGCGCATCCACCTGTTCCTGCAGGTCTGCGAAGCGGTCAGCCACGCGCACGCCAACCTGATCGTGCACCGCGACCTGAAGCCGTCGAACATCCTGGTCACGCCGCTCGACGAGGTGCGGCTGCTCGATTTCGGCATCGCCAAGCTGCTCGACACGCCGGATGCCGCGCCCGACAACACGCGCACCGGCCTGCGCGCGTTCACCCTGCACTACGCCGCGCCCGAGCAGATCCGCGGCGAGCCGGTCACCACCATGACCGACGTGTATTCGCTGGGCGTGGTGCTGTACGAGCTGCTGGTCGGCGCCAAGCCGTACCGCCTGAAGCGCCAGAGCGACGCCGAGTGGGAGGAGGCGATCCTGGCGGTGGACCCGGCGCGGCCCTCGGTGGCCCTGCAGCGCCGTGCCGACGACGCCACGCTCACCCCGCCGCAGCTGCGCCGCCAGGCGCGCGAGATCGCCGGCGACCTCGACAACATCGTGCTCAAGGCGCTGGCCAAGCTGCCAGAGCACCGGTATCCCTCGGTCGAGGCGTTCACGCTCGACCTGCGCCGGCACCTCGACGGCCAGGCGGTGCACGCGCGCCCCGCCAGCCTGGCGTACCGGGTCCGCAAGTACGTCAGCCGGCACCGCTGGACGCTGGCCACGGTGGCCGCGATCGGCGTTGTGCTGGTGGCGTCTCTGGGCATCGTCGGCTGGCAGGCGCAGCAGGCGGTGCAGCAGGCCGCGCGCGCACAGGCGCTGCAGAGCTTCATGGTCGGACTGTTCGAGAACGCCAGCGCCGCGCCGGATGGCGCGCCGCTGGACATCCGCCGGCTGCTCGAGGACGGCGTCCGCCGTGGCGACCTGGAGCTTGCGCAGCAGCCGGTGGCGCGCGCCGAGCTGCTCGGCGTGATCGCGCGCCTGCGCTCGGGGCTGGGCGACTACGCCGAGGCGCTCGCGCTGCAGGAGCGCCAGGCGACGATCATCGATGCCCTCGACAGCCCGCCGGCCAGCCTGCGACTGCAGGCGGTCACCGACATGGGACGGACGCGCCGCCTGCTGGGACAGGCCTCCGGATGCGTCAAGGCCATGCACCCCTGGCGCGCCCTGAGCCGGCGCGAACAGGAGCGCTTGCCGCTGCAGGCCGCCGACTTCCACGCCCAGCTGGCCCGCTGCCAGCGCGATGCCGGGCAGCTGGACGCGGCGCGCGCCGGGTTCCAGCGTTCGCTCGCCATCCGCCGCAACGCCAACGGACAGGATGCGGGCGTGGTGGAAGACCTGTCCGACCTGGCCGGGTTGCGCGCCGCCGCGGGCCAGAGCGCGCTGGCGCTGCGCGAGCAGCGCGCGGCGCTGGCCATGCTGCGCGCGCGGGTCGGCGGACGGCATCCGCTGGCGGTGGAGATCCTGCGCCGCACCTGCGCGCTGCAGCGCGAGCTTGGCGACGTGGGCGCGGCCGAGCGCGACTGCCGCGAGGCGCTGGCGCTGGCACTCGAAGTCCATGGTGACCAGCACCGCGCGACCATCGATGTGCGTCGCCAGCTCGCCGCGCTGCTGGTCGACGAAGGGCGCATCAGCGAGGCCGACACCGCCCTGCGCGATGCACAGGCCTGGCTGTTGGCGCGGCTGGGCGCCGACCACAGCGACGTCGCCCGCAACTACAACAGCCTTGCGGTGGTGGCCTGGGAGCGCGGCGACCTCGCTGCCGCGCTGCGCGACCTGCGCCGCGCCAATGCCATCTGGCGCCGCCAGGGCGACAAGAGCCTGTTGGCTGGCGGCCTGTTCAACCAGGCGCAGGTGCTGCACGAGGCAGGCAGCGACGACGAGGCCGCAACGCTGCTGCAGGAGGTGCTGGCGCTGCGCAAGGACGCGTTCGGCGAAGGCCACGGCCAGGTCGGCAGCACCTGGCGGATGATCGGCGAGGTCGCGGCCGCACGCGGATCCGACGACGAGGCGCTGGCCGCCCTGCGCCGCGCGGTGGCGCTGACCAGCAGCTCCTTCGGCGCCGCCCACCCCGCGTCCCGGCGCGCCGAGCTGGCACTGGCCACCTTCGAGGCCGGGCATGGCGTGATCGGCGCCGTGGCGCGGCTCGACCATCTCGGTGCCCTGCCCGAATCCGACATCGAACTGCGCAAGATCGCGTGGCGGGCACGCGCCGCGGCGGCAGCGTTCCGCTGCGGGGGGCCGCGTCGGGAGGAGTCGCTGGCGGCGCTTGTCGCGCTGGGCCGGACCGTGGCCATGGCGCAGCCCGAAGGCGGCGTGGTGGCGCGCGAGATCGAGCGCTGGCGCCAGCACTGCGTCGCCGACGCCGCGGCGCCCTGAGGCCGCGCGGTCAGCCCAGCGGCAGCGACTGCTGCAGCGGCGCGATGCGGCCTTCGCCGCGCGCGATGCGCTTGTATTCGGCGCGGCTCACCGACACGTAGCGCTCGTTGCCGCCGATCTCGACCTGCGGTCCGTCCTGCACGGCGTGGCCCTGTTCGTCGACGCGCACGGTCATGGTGGCCTTGCTGCCGGTGTGGCAGATGGTCTTGATCTCCTGCAGCTCGTCCGCCCAGGCCAGCAGGTACTGGCTGCCCTCGAACAGCTCGCCGCGGAAATCGGTGCGCAGGCCATAGCAGAGCACCGGCACGCGCAGTCCGTCGACGATCTCCGAGAGCTGCCAGACCTGGCTGCGGCTCAGGAACTGCGCCTCGTCGACCAGCAGGCAATCGAGCTTGCCGCTGGCGGCGATGTCCGCGCGCGCCCAGGCCTCGAGGTCGGTGCCGGGGTCGAAACCCACGGCGTCGGCGCTCAGGCCGATGCGCGAAGCCACGCGGCCGCTGCCGGCGCGATCGTCCAGGCGCGGCGCGAGGATCGCCACGCGCATGCCGCGCTCCTGGTAGTTGTGAGCGGACTGCAGCAGGGTCGTGGTCTTTCCGGCGTTCATCGCCGAGTAGTAGAAATAGAGCTTGGCCATGGCGGAATTCTAGCGCCAGGCCCCGGGGCTCCGGACTCGCGGGGTAAACTCGCCAGCCGCCCAGGACCCGCCATGCACGGTCTCAACCCCCAACAATCCGCGGCCGTCGCCCATTGCGAAGGCCCGCTGCTGGTGCTCGCCGGCGCGGGCAGCGGCAAGACGCGGGTGATCGTGGAGAAGATCGCGCACCTGATCGGGTCCGGCCGCTATCCGGCCAAGCGCATCGCCGCGATCACCTTCACCAACAAGGCCGCGAAGGAGATGCGCGAGCGCGTCGGCAAGCGCATCCGCGGCGACGCGGCGGAAGGCCTCACCATCTGCACCTTCCATGCGCTGGGGCTGCGCATGCTGCAGGTGGAGCACGAACGCGCGGGCCTGCGCCGCGGATTTTCGATCTTCGATTCCGACGATTCGCTGGCGCAGTTCAAGGACCTGATGCCCGGCGCCAAGCCCGACGCCATCCAGGCGATGCAGGGACTGGTGTCGCGCGCCAAGAACGCCTGCCTGACGCCGGAACAGGCGCGCGCCATCGCACGGTCCACGCCCGAGCACGAAGCGGCGATGGTGTACGAGCTGTACCAGGCGCGGCTGGCGGCGTTCAACGCGGTCGATTTCGACGACCTGATCCGCCGCCCGGTGGAGCTGCTCGAGAACGATCCGGAGTGCGCGCTCGGCTGGCGCGAGCGCATCGGCTACCTGCTGGTCGACGAGTGCCAGGACACCAACGACGCCCAGTACCGGCTGCTGAAGGCGCTGGCCGGCGACAAGGGCAACTTCACCTGCGTGGGCGACGACGACCAGTCGATCTACGCCTGGCGCGGCGCCAATCCCGAAAACCTCTCGCAGCTCGGCGTCGACTACCCGGCCCTGCGGGTGGTGAAGCTGGAGCAGAACTACCGCTGCTCGAACCGCGTGCTGCGCGCGGCCAACGCGCTGATCGCCAACAATCCGCACGAACATCCCAAGACGCTGTGGAGCGCGCAGGCCGACGGCGAGCGGATCCGCATCTGGGAGTGCCGCGACGCCAGCCACGAGGCCGAGCGCGTGGCCGGCGAGATCCAGTTCCTGAACACCGCGCGCAACGCCGAATGGAGCGAGTTCTGCATCCTGTTCCGCGGCAACCACCAGTCGCGGCTGCTGGAAAAAGCGCTGCAGATGCTGCGCGTGCCCTACCACCTCTCCGGCGGCACGGCGTTCCTGGACCGTGGCGAAGTGAAGGACGCGCTGGCCTGGCTGCGGCTGCTGGCCAACCCGGACGACGACTCCGCGTTCCTGCGCGCCGTGCAGTCCCCGGGCCGCGGCGTGGGCGCGACCTCACTGGCCAAGCTGGCCGGCCTGGCGCAGCACGCCGGCCAGCCGATGTCGCGGGCGATCGAATCGATCGGCCTGCTGAAGCAGCTGCACCCGCGTGCCGGTGCGGCGCTGTCCGGCTTCGCCGACCTGATCCGCGGGCTGCGCAGCGATGCCGCGCGGCTCACGCCGTCCGAACTGGTGCGCACGCTCAACGAGCGTTCCGGGCTCCTGGCCGCGCTGCGCGCGGAGTGCAAATCGGACGAGATGTTCCGCATCCGCCGCGGCAACCTGGATGAACTCGCCGACTGGTTCGATGGTGCCCGCGGCGGCGCGGGCCCGGGCGAGCTGGCCGCCTCGCTGGCACTGCTCAGCCACGCCGACAAGGGCGATCCCGGCAACCAGGTGCGGCTGATGAGCCTGCACGCGGCCAAGGGCCTCGAGTTCCGCTACGTGTTCATCGTCGGCGTGGACGACTACACGCTGCCGCACGAGGCCAGCATCGAGGAAGGGCGCATCGACGAGGAGCGGCGCCTGCTGTACGTGGGCATCACCCGCGCCAAGGAGCAGCTGTGGCTGTCGCACTCGCGCGAGGCGCAGCGCTGGGGCGAGCGCCTGCGGCTGAAGCCGAGCCGCTTCATCGACGAACTGCCGGCCGCCGAACTGCAGCGCGACGGCGCCGACCCGGTGGCCGACGCGGCGCGCAAGAAGGAGCGCGCCGAGGTGGGATTCGCCGCCATCCGGGCGATGCTCGACGGCTGAACTGCCGGGCGCGCCGCAATCCTGCAGTTGCGGACGTCGGCTAGACTCCGCGGCTGTCCAGAAAGCAGGTCCTGCCATGCGACGCACGCTGCCCACGCTCACCCTACTCGCCGCCGCTCTGGCGCTGGGCGCCTGCGCCACCACGGCACCTGCCCCGGCTGGCGGCACGCCCGTTGCCGGCACGCCCGTCGCCGACCAGGCCGCGGTGCCGGCCGATGACAACCTCAACGCCGTGCTCTGGGTGCAGCGCTCCGTGGAATACCGGGCGCTCTCGGAAACCGTGTACCGCGCCGCGACCGAGCGCCTGGACGCCGCGCTGGCCGCCAAGGACTGGGATGCCCTGGTACCCGGCGAGCGTGACAGCGCGACCGCCATCGCCCGGCTGCCCCCCGCGGTGGTCATGGACATCGACGAGACCGTGCTCGACAACTCGCCCTACCAGGCGCGCCTGGTCCAGGACGGCCTGGAATACGACGACGCCACCTGGGCCGAATGGGTTGCCGAGGAGAAGGCGCGGCCGGTCCCGGGCGTGCTGGAGTTCGCGCGGGCAGCCGAAGCGAAGGGCGTGACCATCATCTATCTCTCCAACCGCGACAAGGCCCTGCACGCGGCGACCCTTGCCAACCTGCGCGCGGTGGGACTTCCGGTGAAGGACGACAGCGTGTTCCTCGGGCTGGGTACCGTGGTCGAAGGCTGCGAACAGAAGGGCTCCGGCAAGACCTGCCGTCGCCAGCTGGCCGGGCGCGGGTACCGCGTGCTGATGCAGTTCGGCGACCAGCTCGGCGATTTCGTCGAAGCACCCGCCAACACGCCGCAGGCGCATGCCGCGCTGCACGCCGAATACCGCGCCTGGTTCGGCGATCGCTGGTGGGTCCTGCCGAATCCCACCTACGGTGCCTGGGAACCGGCGCTGTTCAACAACGCCTGGAGCGCGCCGCGCGCGGTGCGCCGCGCAGCGAAGCACGAGGCACTGGTCACGGACAGATAATGAAATCAATTAGTTGCATGGCCTAATTTCAAGCATTGCATCAAGTTGTGGCAGCGGGTAACCTGCTGCGGCCACAACACAGTCCTCCGGTTTCGGCCGGCTTTACGGGAGACCCCAGGGTCTCCCGTTTTTTATGGCACACGACCTAGGGTTTGCCCCGGGGTGCGCCTGCTCCGCGCGGCGCCTAGCCTCGGGGTCTGTCCACGCCCGCCGCGGCGGCGACATGGCCTACGCCGGAGGCGCGCGATGTCCATCATCGACAATGTGCACGCAAACGCGCAGGCGCTCCTCAACAGGGGACCGCAGGGCCCGCGCGGACCGCACCATGGCGGCGGCCCGCCGCAGCACAGCAACGCGCATGAAGGCGCGAACGGCCGCGGCTTCGGCGGCCCGAGGGGGCCTGAGCTGCCGGCGGGCGTGCCCCGCGCAAGCCCGCCCTCACTCGGTGGCACATCCAATGCGCCCTCGATGCCCACGGTGCCGGGCATGCCCGCGCTGCCGACGCCGGGCGCCGACCGGCCGCAGGTGGGCCAGACGCCCCATGGCGTTGACCGACCGGGGCATGGCCAGCTTTCGCCCGGCCCCCCCAGCCACGCGGGCCCCGGCGGTACGCAAGGGGTGACCAACCCCCTGTCCGGTGTGCAAGGCCTGGTGACCACCGTCCTGCCACGCGCGATGCCCGCCACGGCGTCGCCTGCTGCGCCGGCCGCGCTCCCCCACGCCATGCCATCCCAGGCCGCGGCTGGCATGCACGCCACGGCCCCTGCGGGACAGGCCGCGGCAGCCGTGCTGCAGCCCGGCCAGGTCGGCGGCGCCACGCGTGGCGAGCTTGCACAGCCGAACACGCCTGTGCGGAGCGATGTCGTTGCGGCAGGCGCTGCACGTCCGGATGCGCCCGCAGCGGCACCGCGATCCGATGCCGCGTTCATGGACCGCATGGCCGTACTGCAGCGCGCCGCCCTCGCGCCATCGGCCTTGCCTGCCAACGCCGCCGCCAACACCGCAGCGCCGACGGCCCTTGCCGCTACCGCCGCGGGGGCGACCATGGCCACCAGCGCCACGCCGCAGGCGTTGCCGGTGAACCAGGCCGCCGACGCCCGGAACGCTGCGGGGCTGACCGTGGCCGACCGCGGCCAAGCCATCCGCAGCGACGCCATGACCGGGACCTACACCGGCGAAGGCCCGCTGCGTCGCCGCCTGCGCCGAGGCGCCTCCGCGCTCCCAGGCAGCCTGTCCACGCTGCTGGCGGCGATGGGTGCCCAAGGCCGGACATCGGGCGCGGGCCAGGATGCGCGTGCGATGGAACGTGAGCTCCAGGCAGCCGCGATGCAGTGGCTGTTCTGGCTGCTGGCGATCATCGCCTACGGCTGCGTCGCCTTCGCGGTCATCGGACTCATGCCGCCCGGGGCGGGCACCGTCGTCTCCGCGGGAGCCGGGCGGGGCTGGGCGGGCGGGTTCGCGATCGCCGGCCTGCTCGCGGCTTCAGGCGCGTGGTGGTTTGCGCGCCGTCTGGCGCCTGGCCGCGGCAAGGCACCGCCCGCTACGCCACGCGGCGACTGACCGGCCGCGTCGTCAACGGGCCAGCAGGCCCCGAGTGGTGCACACCGTGCGCCGCGACCGCGCTCAATCCAGGCAGTGCGGGACCTGGGTCATCACCATGCCGCCGCCGGGCGCGGCGACGTTGCGCGTCTTCCAGACACGGCGCTTGCACGCGCCCTTGCCTTCGTCCCGCCGGCCCTCGGGAACCGCGACCGCGCGCTCGCTGGCGACGGGCCGCGAGGCGGCAGCCTGTGCGAGCCGGTACTCGAACACGATCCGCTCACCCGGCGGCGCGATCTGGCGGGTTTCGACCGTGAGATGCATGCGGCCGGCGTCGACCTGGCCGGCGAAGCTGATCCGGTGCCCCTTTTCGATGCCGCCGCCGCTGATGCGGCCATCGCCATCGACCGTCAGGTCGAGCGGCCCGCCGCGGCCTTGCCACACGTCGCCCCTGGCGCGACCGTTCACGACAAAGCCCGAGTCACCCTGGCGGCGGATATTGGCCTTGACCTCGAGCCGTTCCCCCTTGGCAGTGGGAACGAATACCGCGCTGGCGCTACCGGATTCCGGCGCGGGCGCATGGGCGGTGCCTGGTGCATGGATCCGGGCGCTGACGGTACCGGTGTAGGCACCGTGGAGCTTTACCGGCTCCCGTTCGGCCGAGTTGCCGCAGCCGGCGACGCAGGCCAGGGCCAGGGCGAATGCGGTGCGCATCAACATGTCCATTCGACTCTCCGCGAAAAGACGAACGCCCCCGGCAATGCCGGGGGCGTGCGCTCAGCCTGCGAAGCCTTACTGCTTGCGGGCGAGATCCTTGTTGCCTTCACCGATGGTCTTCACGATGGTGGAGAGCATCTGCAGCATCTGGCCGAGCTGCTGGCCGAGCACCTGCAGCTGGGCATTGAGCTCGGTCAGGCCGTCGCCGCTTTCCGCGTCCACGGCCTTCGGGTCGTCCGCCTGCTTGGCCTGCAGGGTGTCGATCTTCTCGGCCAGGGTGAGCATGCGCTCGCCCATCGAGTCCGCGATCTTGCCGATGGTCAGGGCGATGGCGAGCAGCCATCCGCCACCGTTGCTGCCGCCGGCGCGGGCGCTCTGTGCCTCCGAGGCGCGATCGTTCTGGGCAGTGGCGTTGAAAGAAAAGTTGAAATTGCCTTCGATGCTCATGGTGTTCTCCGTGGATTGATCGGGTGGAAGGTCAAGCCGGCCGAGGGGCCGTCACGCCTTCCGCCTACGGAGGACCACGGAGCCGCCGCGATCGCGAATTCACGACATCGCCGCGGAGGATGGGCGACACGGTCGCGAGCGGCGGAGCGGACGCGGGGGCGGACTCACCGTCCTCGGCCCGGCTCTTTGCGGTCTCGGTGCGGAACCAGGCCAGCGCCTTCTCTTCACCCTCGGTGCTCAGCCGGCGGCTGAACTCGAGCGCGAGGCGCGTGTCGCGACGCTGCAGCGGCTGCAACGCCTGGTTGACCTGGCGGATGAGCTCGTCGACTTCGTCGGTGGCGACCGCCCCGCTGGCCTGGAGCGCCTGGAGCGCATCCATCCACATGGCCCGGTCCGGAATCTCGACCGCCGTGTCGCTGCCGTGCTTCATGTCACGCATGGCCTGCGTGAACTGGTCGCGCAGCATGGTGCGGGTGGCGAGATCCATCGACGGATCGTTTTCCAGCTCGTGCAGCGCCTCTTCGAACTGGCGCAGCAGCTCCTCCATCCCCGGGTCCAGCGCGGCCGCCGGCGCGGGCGACGATTCCAGCGCGACGCCGGCGACAAACGCCGCTGGCTGCTGGAAGGTCGGACGCTGGGGCGGACGTTGGGCCATCGGGTCGTCTCGGAGTGAGTGGGTGACGCTTATTGCAGTTGTCCGGATCGAGTGTAGGCAGTTCACACAACGCGACAATCTGGGGCGAACCCTAAGGGGTGACCGCATCCCGCCGCGTGATGTTCATCCGGTGACGACGCGCAACTGGTCGGTGATCACGCGCGTGGCTTCACCGTGCCGGCGACCCAGGTCCTGTGCCGCTTCGCGCAGCCAGGCGTTGGCAGGGTCGAGCCCGTCCTCGCGGACGCGCCGGTTGTACTCCGGCTCGAGCCGCGCCTTTTCCTCGTTCACGTCGCGCAGCATCTCGTCGTAGTGCCGCAGGAGGCGCTCTTCCTCCGCGGTATCGACGATGCCCTGCTGGCGAAGATCGCCGAGACGTTCGACGAGTTCCTCGCGCGTCCTGGGTGCGCCGTCGGCCTGCATCGCTCAGCCGCCGCCCGCGCCGAAGCCGAAGTCGAAGCCGCCCGAATAGGCGTTGCCGAACATCGAGCCGAAGTCGAGGCCACCGCCTTCACCGCCGCCACTCTCGCCACCGATCATGCCGCCGAGCCAGGAGCCGAGCTGCTGGCCGATGGCCGCGCCTGCGGGACCACCAAAGAACGTGCCGACGAGACCGCCGACGAGGGAACCGATTTGACTGCCCATGTCATGTCCTCACTAGGTTGGGAAATGCCCGGCAAACGCCCTTCCGGACAGCTGGCAGATTTCCGCATCACCCGGCGCGCGCCAAGCTAGTGCGCACCCCACCTAGGGCGCGCCCTTGCAGCGCTCACGCTCCCGCAGGCGCGGGGCATACTCGGTGCATGTCGACCAACGACCATCCGGGCGAGCCATTCCTGCAGACGCGGCGGATGGCGCTGCGCGGGCTGCGCCATGGCGACGTGTTCGACCTGCAGCGCCTTGGCCGCGACGCGCGGGTCACGCACGCATTGCTCGATGCGCCGGTGGACGACATCGCCAGCGCCTGCGCCCTGGTCGACACCGCCAACCGCATCTACCGCGAGCGCCCGGGGCTCGGCATCTGGCGTGCCGACGACGCACGCGGCTTCCTTGGCTTCTTCTCGCTGATGGCGGAGCTCGCACCGGGCGAAGTCGAGATCGGCACCCGGCTGCTGCCGCGTGCCTGGGGACGCGGCTACGCGCTGGAAGGCGGCGCCGCGCTGTGCGAACACGCGTTCGCCACGCTTGGCCTGCCGGCGCTCGTCGGCCTCTGCGATCCCGCCAACCGCTCGGTGCCACCGCTGCTGATGCGCCTGGGTTTCATGCCGGCCGGCGAAGTGGAGCAGCGCGGGCGACGGGCACTGCGGCTGCGCCTGGCGCGCGAGGACTGGCGCGGCGTGCGCCGACGCATCGAGGTGGCCTGAGCGCGTGCGGCGCGCGTGTGCGGCGGCATCCGCACGCCGTGATCAGGGCGTATGCAACCGCCGCAGCTCGCCGTCACTGAACTCCCAGCGCTGCGGCGCCTGGCCGGCATGCACTCCGCTCGCAGGTGCACCGGGCAGCGTGACCAGCAGCGCCGCGCCGCGCGCTTCCAGCTCCGGGTCGGCACCGCCGCAGTAGTCGATCGCCGTGGAGCGCACAGGCGCGCCGCCCCGCCGCAGCCCCAGGATCCACAGCGGTCCACCGCTGCAGGCGTTGCCGTACATGTGCTGCTGGAACACCAGCACCTCGTCGAATGGCGCCAGGGCGCCGAAGCGGGCGAGCAGGCGTGGCAACGGGAAGTCGGCGAATGCCCCGCCGGCGCCTGTGCGCAGCAGTTCGCGGCCATCGAGCCGCACCACGTGCGCATCGCCTGGCGTTGTGCCTTCGACCGGCGCGATTTCGAGCCGCCCCGCCACCGTCTGCACGTCCATCGGGCCACCTCCTGTCGGCGCGGCAAAGCGCGCGGCCGCGAGCGTCGGACCGCCGCCGGCATTCGCCCCGGTCCGGGGCTGCTCCGGAAACACATACGCCCCGCCCTGGTAGGTGGCCCGCACGTCGCCGCCGTCGCGGTGGAGCACCACGTCGCGGAAGCCGTTGGCGCGCGTCGCCTGCAGTTCGAGTACGCGTGCCCGGCCCGCGGCCAGCAGCAGCCGGCGCTGCGAGCCGTCGTCGGCGTAAAGCCACCAGTCCGCGGCACCGTCGGTCGCCAGACAGCGATGGCGGCCCTGGACCACCCAGTCATCGCGGCCGTCGTCATCGAGATCGACGCGCCGCGCGATGACCCAATCGGGCGCGAACCTCGACGCGCCCTGGTAGGTGCCCTCCTGGCAATCGAGGACGCGCGCGTCGCTCGAAAGTGCCCGCACGATGTCTGCAGGAAGGACGGCGCCGGCGTGCGTATCGGTGGCCTCGAAGCGCGCCGGCACGTTCGCATTCGCGGGATTCGCCGGCGCGATGCGGGCTGCCGGGGGGGGCGGGCTGTCAGTCGCTGCGCGGTCGCAGCCGGCCGAAAGCGCCATCGCGCACGCCACGACAAGCGCGGCGGCCTGCAGACGCCGGCGCGGCGGACATGTGCGCAACCCGATCATGTCACCAGCATCGCACGTGGTCGCGGTGCTGCGCGGCGCCGCCCGCCGCTACTGGCGACGACCGTCGAAGCGCCCGTCGAGGAGGTCGTTGACCCAGCGGTCGATCGTCGCGCTGGACGCTTCGATGTGCACGTGCGGGCCGGTCGAGTTGCCGGTGGCCCCCTGGTTGCCGAGGTCCTGCCCGTAAGCGACCTGTTGCCCGGCGCGCACGTCGACGCTCGACATGTGGAAGATGTAGACCAGCTGCCCCTCGTCGCCGCGCACCACCACGGCATTGCCGGCGTTGCCCATCGGGCCGGCCGACACCACGGTGCCGGCGATCGGCGACGGGATGGCCTGCTGCGTCTGCGACTGGCCGTTGCGGTGCAGCACCAGGTCGCGCACTTCCAGCGTCTGGCCGCCGCGCTGCGCGGTCTGGTAGTCGTGGTGCGGCTGCATCTGGCCGGGACCCTGTACCGCGATCGCCGGCGCGTTTCCGGTGCTGTACACGGTGTAGGGCGCGTAGGTCGGCACGTTGCCGGTAGGCGGCGCCTGCGGGGTCGGGGCGTCCGCGCCACCGCCCGGGGCCGACGCTCCGCCGCCGGGGATGCGCACCAGCTGCCCGGGATGGATCAGGTCGGGGTCGCGGATCTGCGGATTGGCGGCGAGCACCGCGTCCAGCGACACGCCGTTGCGCGCGGCGATGCCGGTCAGCGTGTCGCCGTTGCGCACGGTGACCTCGCCGCCGCCTCCCCCGCCGCCCGGCAGGTGCACGGTCTGGCCGGGATAGATCAGTCCGGGGTTGCGGATCTGCGGGTTGGCGGCGATCACGGCATCCAGCGATACACCGTTGCGCGTTGCGATCCCCGACAGGGTGTCGCCGCTGCGCACCGTGACACTCCCGCCCGGACCAGACGGCGAAGGCGCCGGTGCGGGCGCCTCGCCGCCGGGTGCGGGGGCTGGGCCGGTGTCGCGCGGCGGAGGCGCGTCGCCGTCGATGCGTGCGCGCACGAACGAGGTCGCCTCGCCGGCGGTGATGCGGCCGTCGCGATTGGTGTCCAGCGGGGAGTTCATGCGATACGCCGCGGTGCCGTCGCTGAAGAGCGTCGCGCCGGGATCCGGACGCGGGCTGCCGTACAGCACCGTGGTGTAGACCCCCTCGAGGGTGTTGAGCTCACCGGGGTCGGAGCGGTTGTTGAAGTAGCGCTCCACGTACTGCAGCTGCTCGGTGGCGCTCATCCGCGCCAGCGCGTCGGTGGATGTGCCCAGTTCGCGCGCGGTGTTGGGCATGAACTGGATCAGGCCGGTGGCACCGCTGCCCGCGCCGTTGCGCACGCCCGGGCTGAAGCTGCCCCCGGTCTCGAAGCTCATCACCGCCATCAGGTATTCCGGCTGCGTGCCAAGGCGCTGCGCCATCGCCTCGACCTGGCCGATGAACTCCGGCGTGACGTGGCGGTTGCCTTCGACGCCGCTGATGCGGTTGTAGTCGAAGCCGCCGGGGCTGTTGCGATCGCCGACGACGTTCTGGGTGTTCGCGGATACCGGGCCGACCATGCGGGTGCTCCTGTCTTCCGGGGCGCGTTGCCGCGCATGCGGTGATTACAGGCGCCGGCGGTCGTGCATGCCAGCTAGGTCGGACCCTATGACCGGCCGCACGCGGCATCGGCCGCGTGACAGGCCACACGGATCAGCCCTGGTAGTGCGACTCCACGTGCAGCGTGCCGAGGTTGCGTTCGGCAAAGCGCCGCGCGAGCTCGGGGCCGGCCTCGCGGATCGCGTCGTAGCTGGCGCGCGAGCGCACGTCGGCGCGCAGCACCCAGCCATCGTTGACGCGGGTCAGCAGCAGGTCGGTGCCGGGCAGCGTGGCGTCGGACATGCGCAGCAGGACCTGGCCATCGCCCGCCGCGTCGCGCGTGCCGTCGCCGATCGCGAGCTGGCGCACGTGGCGCTCGATCATGTCCATCACCGCGTTGCTGGCGCCCACCGGCGCCGGCATCGCCTGCGGCGCGTCACCGCGCAGCGCGTTCTGCGCCTGCCACAGCAACGCGGGGTCGAGGATGGTGGTGTCGGCCTGGTCGCCGCGGCCGGTGTCCTGGCGCTGCTCGTGGCCGTGGCCTTCGCGACCGCCAATGCGCAGGCCTTCGTCGACGCGTGCACCTTCTTCGGCGGATTCCGCGGTGGCGGTCGTTTCGGACTGCCCGCCCTTGCCGTTGTCGCGCACCTGGTCGAGGGCGTGGCGGAAACGCTCGATGTGCTCCGGCTGCGCCGGCGGGCGCACGTCGCGGGTGGCCTCGCTGCCTTCGCGGCTGCGCGCGGCATCCGAAGCCGAGGTCGAGCTGCTGCGTTCAATCGTCATGCCGTTCTCCTGTTCGCCTCAGGCGCCCGCCAGATGGCGTGCCTGCAGCAGGTCCTCGGTGGCGCTCTCTTCCTGGCGCGACTCGAACGCGGATTGTTCGCCGCGCCATACATCGCGACGCTTCTCCAGCGCGTCCACCCGCGCCTTGGCACGGAAGAACGCGGTGCGCGCGTCGGCCAGCGCGACCTCGGCCGCGCGCAGGATGTCCTGGGCCTTGAACAGGCGCTGGCGCGCGGCTTCGGCCTGCTCGCCGAGCAGGTCGATGTGCGCCTCGCGCTGCGCGAGTGCCGCGGGCCACGGCACCCCGGCCGGCGGCGCGTCGAGCATCCGCCCGCGCTGCTGGCGCTGCTCGAAGTCGAGCGCGATGATCTCGCCCTCCACGCTCAGGCAGGCGTCGCGACACGCCTGCGCCTCGCGCTGTCGCTCCAGCACCAGCTGGCGCGCGGCTTCGGTGCGGTGTTCGCGCAGGCGGATCAGCGTCTGCAGCGGATAACGCTTCATGCGAACAGCTTCCGCAACGCGTCCGCGGACTGCGCGAACGGCACCAGCTCGGTGGACGACTGCTGCAGCAGCTTGCGGATCGCGCCGATCTTCTCGATCGCGGCGTCGGCATCGGGATCGGTGCCGCGCTTGTATTCGCCCAGCTGGATCAGCAGCTCGATGTCCTGGTACTTCGCCAGCAGCTTGCGCAGCTGGCCGGCCGCGCGCTGGTGCGCACCGTCGACCACGCGCGGCATGGTGCGGCTGAGGCTGGTGAGCACGTCGATCGCCGGGTAGTGGTAGGCGGCGGCCAGCTTGCGCGACAGCACGATGTGGCCGTCGAGGATCGAGCGCACTTCCTCGACGATCGGGTCGCCGCCGTCCTCGTCCTCCGCCAGCACGGTGTAGAACGCGGTGATCGAGCCGATGTGGTTGTTGCCGGCGCGCTCGAACAGCCGCGGCAGCGCGCTGAACACCGACGGCGGAAAGCCCCGCCGCGCCGGCGGCTCGCCGACCGCCAGGCCAACGTCGCGCAGCGCGCGCGCGAAGCGGGTGACCGAATCGACCAGCAGCAGCACGCGCTTGCCCTGGTCGCGGAAGTGCTCGGCGATCGCGGTGCCCACCCAGGCGGCGCGGCTGCGCTCGAGCGCCGGCCGGTCGGAGGTGGCGACCACGACCACCGACTTGGCCAGGCCTTCGGGGCCGAGGTTGTCGTGGATGAACTCGTTGACCTCGCGGCCGCGCTCGCCGACCAGCACGATGATGTTGACGTCGGCATCGCCGCCGCGCGCCAGCATGCCGAGCAACGTACTTTTGCCGCCGCCGGCGACCGCGAAGATGCCGATGCGCTGGCCCTCGCCCGCGGTCATCGTGGTGTCGATGGCGCGCACGCCGGTGGAGAACGGGCGTTCGATCAGGTTGCGCGCGAGCGGATTGGGCGAGGCGGCGTAGATCGGCACCTCGTGGCTGGCACCGGTGGGGCCGAGATCATCGATGGCCTCGCCGTGGGCGTCGAGGATGCGGCCCAGCAGGCCGTCGCCGACCAGCACCGAAGCCTGGCGGCCGCTGGCATAGACCTCGGTGGTCGCGGACACGCCGTCGAGCGCGCCGAGCGGGGTGAGCAGCGTGTGCGACTTGGACACGCCGACGACTTCGGCCGCGAGGCGAAACGATGGATCGCCGTCGCCGCGCGCATTGCGCAGTTCGCACAGCTCGCCGATCGCGGCCTTGAGCCCGGTGGCGCGGATGAGCGTGCCGTAGGCCTCGGCGACGCGGCCGACGCGTTCGATCGACTGCACCTGCGCCAGGGCATGCAGCAAGGGATCATGTTCGCCGTTTGCCGCCAGGCCAGCCAGCGACTTTGCGGACCTGGCGGAATTCATGGCGCCGACCTCGCCGTGTGCGCGGCGCTGCCGGCGAGCGCGGCGCGGATCGCCTCGATCTGCTGCGCCACGCCGGCGCGGACCTCGCCGGCTTCGGACACCACCACGCAGCTGGTCGGCTCGAGGCTTGGATCGTCAACGAGTTCGATCACGCCGACCGCCGGGTGCGCCTGGCGCACCGCGCCCAGCCCGGCCGCGACGTCTTCGCGCACCGAAGGATGCACGCGGATCAGCAGGAACTGCTCGGCTTGCGCGGCTTCCACCGCCTGCAGCACCAACGGTGGCACCACGCTGCGCGCATCGAAGCCCGGCGCGATACGGTCGACGATCGCGCAGGCGAGCTCGGAAATGCGCCCCGAGGCCTCGCCCAGCACGCGGGCGCGACGCTCGTTGAGCGCGGCGAGCTGTTCGGTCATCTGTGATTCCGCCGCGGCCACGCCTGCCGCGTAGCCGGCGGCGTGGCCCTGTTCGCGGGCGGCCTCGATCTCGGCGCCAGCCTCGTCGTAGAGCGCGTTCACGCGTGCCAGCAGGGTGTCGAGTTCCTCCAGCCGCGCCCAGGCCTGGGCTGGCACCACGCTGGCACCCAGCGAACGCTCGAACTGGCGGCGTTCGAACACCCCCACGCCGGCGCCGGCACGCGCCCGTGGCGCAGCGTGTGCGGTCGTGGCATGGGCCGTGTTCGTGGCTGTGGCTGTGGCTGAAGCGTCTGCGCTCATCCGGGATCCTGTGGGCCGCGGTCAGGCGGCACGTGTGTCGTGGTGCGTGTAGACACGCAGCACCGGTTTTTCAGGCAGGTGCGCCGTGGGCGCCGGGCCGGGAGGATGCAGCAGCAGGCACCAGTCGGCGAGCGCGGGATCGCGGCGCCGCGCCCAGGCGACCAGTTCGGCGCGGCCCTGGGCGTCGAACAGCGCATGCATCGGTTGCGGATCGTCCGCGGCGGTGGACTCGGCGAGGGCGCGCGCAAAGCCGACTGCAAGCACCGCCTGCTGCGCACCTTCGATGTGTCCGTCCCACACGGTGCGGTCCAGCGCGAGCAGGTAGCCGTTGCCGAGCGCCGCCTTCAGCCGCCGCACCGGATCGCGACCGGTTTCCGCACGGATCGCAGGCGCGTGCGCCAGCACACCGATGTCGCGGACCAGCGCGGCCAGGCGCTGGCGCGGCCAGCGCGTGCGGGTCGTGTCCGGATGGCGCCCGGGATCCGGCGCGAACAGCGCCGCAGCCTGTCCCTGCGCCAGCCAGGCGGCCAGCATGCGGCGCCCCAGCGCACTGTCGCGCGCGTGCGCGGCAAGCTCCACATCAAGCACCGCGTCGCCGTCGGTGAGCCAGCCCGGCTCGATGTCCGCCAGCAGCGCACTGGAGGCCATGCCTCAGCCGTTCCAGACCTGGTCGGACGGCTTGGTGGGCTGCGTCGAGGCGCGGAGCCGCCCCCAGAACGCGACCAGCAGACCGAGCAGCACCACCACGGCGGCGGCGATGCCCAGCGTCAGCGGGTTGATCCCCGAGAGCGCGACCGCACCCTGGGCAGGACGCGCGGGCAGCGGCGGCGCGGACGCGAACTTCACCGTGACCTTGTTGATGTCGGTCAGGCCGGGCACCGCGTCCTTGATCAGCAGCTTGATGTCGGCTTCGCGGTCGCGGACGCTGGCGCCCGCCTGCTCGAAGATCGCCACCGACGCCGACGAATCCAGGCTGGACCCGCCCAGCGGATCGCGTTCGGCCAGGGTGACGTGCACGCGCGCGTCGACCACGCCCGGGAAGCGCGTCAGCGTGTCCGACAGTTCCTGTTGCAGGCTGCAGACCTCGCGTCCGCGTTCCTCGGTGGACGACGAGGCGAACCCTTCCTTCTTGAACACGTCGCAGGTGGTCGCGAACTGCGCGCGCGGCAGCCCGTGCGCGCCGAGGATCTGCATCGCATACGGGAAGTCCGACGCGGCGACGCGCACCTCCCACCCGGTCTTCGACGGCGACGGATTCTTGTCGGCATCGATGCCCGCGCCGATCAGCACGCCCATGATCTGGTTGGCCTGGCCCTCGTCGAGCTGGCTGTACAGCGGCTTGCCGCCACAGGCGGCGAGCAGCACGCCTGCCGCGATTGCGAACAGGGCCGCGCGCAACGCGCGCGGCCGGTCGTGGAACTTCATGCCATGCCCCCTGGGTCAGCCCTGCTGCCGGAACAGCTGCTGGATGCCGTCCGAGGTGCGGTTGGCGACGTTCGACGTCATTTCCGCCTGGAACAGGAACTGATGGCACTTCATGGTCATTTCCATCATCTGTCCGGGCGTGAGCTCGGCGATGTTGCCGCTCATGGTCTGCGAGAGCGCGTTGATGTTGGCGGCGCCGGTGTTGAGGTTGTCGATGGCGGCGATCAGCGCGCGCGTGCCCTCGGACGCCTGTGTCGGCGGCAGTTCCACCGGCGTTGCCTGCTGCTGCGGCTGCACGCCGCCGGTGCGCTCGAGCGACGCGGCGAAATCGCGCACGTCGTAGGGCGTGGCCGTGGCCTGGCCACCGCCCGCGGACGCGCCGGCATTGCCGGCCGCCTGCATCGGGTCCATGGCCGCCACCTGGATGGCTTCGATCATTTCCGTCTCCTGTTGGGCTGCATTCCCGGGAACCGGCCGCGGTGGCGGAGCCACCGGCGGCGCGAGCCCGGATGCCACGGTTACTGGCGCTTGCCCAGCGTTTCCAGCGCCTGGCCGACGCTGTTCTGCGAGGTGGCGGCGTTGTTGGACATGAACTGCATCTTCAGGCTGGCCGCGGTCAGCTGCACCATCGAGGACGGCTGGTCATCGCCACCGCTGATGTTGGCCGACATGTCGGTGATCACGGATGCCTGCGAGTCCAGGGTCTGGCCCCAGGCACGCGACATCGCCTCGTACCAGCTGCCGCGATCGCCTGCCGAAGCTCCACCACGGATGCCGCCTGCGCCGCCGGTGACGGCCGCGCCTGCGATGAACTGCCCGATTCCTGCATTTCCGGTGACGTTGGTCATGGTTCTCTCTCCTCTCTCTTGATCTGTGCTGCGTTGGATTGCGGATGGATCGGGCCGGCCTTCCCAGGGGCCGTCCCGTGATTCACATGCGGAGTGGCGTTACCTCGCCGCGCACGTTCGAGAAATCCTTCGGCTCGGCCGCGTCGTCTTCCGGCCGCGGCGCCGCCTCGACCGCGAGCTTTTCCAGCCCGCCATCGGCGCGCAGCGCATGCGCGCTGTTTTCGGTGATCGACACCAGCGTGCCGATGCCGGGCAGTTCCGCGCCGACCGGATACTTGTCGCCCTTGCCGGACAGCACGTGCGGATCGGCACCGCGGACGATGGCGGCGACGCGGATGCGCACCGGCTTCGCCGCCGCGGCCGGCGCGCGCGCGGTCGCGCTGCTTTCGGCCATGTTCACCGGGATCACGCGGGTGACGCCCTTGACCTCGCGCATGGCGCGCGAGAACGACGCGGCGCGCAGCGCGGCCTCGTCCTCGAAGCGGCCGCTCACTTCGACATCGCCGTTGCCCAGGTAGCGCGTGCGCGCGGTGATGCCCTGGCCGCGGAGGATTTCGCTGACGTCGCCGGCGATGTCGTCGCCGGTGCGCAGCTCGAGCTTGGCATCGATGTTGTCGTCGGCGATGCGCCGCGCGATGCGCTCGCGCGTGGCGGCGTCGGGCACGGTGCCTGTGAGCACCAGCCCGCCCTGGAAGTCGACGTTGGCGCGGCCGTCGTCGATGCCGTACTCGGGCACCAGGCGCTGCAGCTGCTCGCGAGGATCCGGCGCCGCCGGCTTGGACGGCATGACGGCGGCGAAGATGGCCAGCGAAACCAGCGACAGCACGGCCACCGCGGCGACGGCGGGCAGGCGCCGCAGGTACGGGGTGACCGCCGGCGTGGGCGCCGCGCGCGGACCCGGGCCGCCGGGCACCAGCAGCTCCCAGGCGGGATCGTCTTCCGCGCCGAATGCGATCGCCGCGTCGCCCAGGCCAACGCGCTGCACGCGGTCGAGTTCGACCGGATCACCCGGGTGGACCATGGTGGTGCCGACGTGCAGCGGCGCGTCCAGCGCGCGCAGCGAGAACACGCCATCGACCAGGCTGAGCAACGCGTGGTGGCTGGCGACACCGGCATCGGCAAGCACCATGTCGCAATCGTCGCCACTGCCGACGAGGATCATCTCGCGCAGCCCGAGTGGACGCACCGCGCCTGCATGCAGGCCCGAGACCACGCGCAGCACGTTGCCCGCTGGGCTTGTCTCCGACTGGTTGTCCCTTGCCACGCTCATGGATCCTCCCTTTGCCCCATCCTGCAATTGCATCGTTACCCGGCGGTGAAGTGCCCCGGGGTCATGCGTTGATCTGGCCGGCCTGCACGATGCGCAGGTCGGGTGCGAGTTCCTGGTACGACAGCACCGGCAGTTCGAAGAAATCGACTTCCATCAGCTTGCGCAGGTGGCGGCGCACATCGAGCGAGCACAGCAGCACCGGCTGCACGCCCGCCGCCTGCCGCGCGAGGTGTGCGCGCACTTCGTTGCCGAGCCGCGCCGCGAGTTCGGGCGAAATGGCCAGCTGGCTCGCGCCGCCGGCCACGCGCACCGACTGGCGCAGCTTGTCCTCGAGCTCCGGATGGATCAGCAGCACGTGCAGCGTGCGTTCGGCGTCGGCATGGCGCTCGGCGATCTCGCGCTTCAGGGCGACCCGCACGTACTCGGTGAGCAGCACCACGTCCTTCTCGCGGCCACCGACATCGGTGATCGCCTCGAACACGTCGCGCAGGTTGCGCACCGGCACGCCCTCTTCGGCCAGCCGGCGCAGCACGTCGGCGACGCGCTGCGGAGCGACCACGCGCAGCATCTCCTTGACCAGGTCGGGGTAGTCGCGCTGCATGCGCGCGAACAGGTTGGCCGTCTCCTGGATCCCGATGAAGCCACCCAGCCGACGCTGCAGCGCGGCACGGCAGTGCGTGGCCAGCACCTCCTCGGGTGCCACGGCGCCTGCCTCGCCGCGCACGACCCAGTCGCCGGCGAGTGCCGGGAAGAAGCCGGGCTGGCGGTTGCCGTCGGTGGCCACGGCCGCCTGGCGGAAATCCTGGTCGACGCGCAGCTGGCCCACGGCCAGGCGCGCGCCGAACGCGGTCAGGCGGTACTCGCCATGTTCAAGCGCTTCCGAGATGCGCAGCTGCGGCACCGGTACGGGCACGCCGTATTCCTCGCGCATGCGCTGCGCCACGCTCGCGACCCGCGCCAACAGCGCGTCCTTGCCGGTCGCCGCAAGCAGCGCCGGCGACAGCTCGAGCTGCAGCGGCGCGGGCGGCGCGAGGTCGTCGACCGGCGGCAGGCGGTCGGCTTCGGCGACCTCGTCCTCCGGCACGCGGAACGCGCGGCGCAGGACCACGAACCCGTGGCGGTAGCGCCATGCGCTGATGCCGAGCAGCGACACGCCGAGCGCCGCGAACACCATCTTCGGGAAGCCCGGCACCAGGGTCATGAGCAGTGCGAGCAGCCCGGTGATCAGCAGCACGCGCGGCTGGCCGCTGACCTGGCGGGTGATGGCGTCGCCGAGATGGCGGTCGTCGACCTCGCCGGTGGTGCGCGTGACCACCAGGCCCGCCGCAATGGTGGCGAGGATGGCCGGGATCTGCGAGACCAGGCCGTCGCCGATGGTCAGGATGCTGTAGGTCCGCGTGGCATCGGCCAGCGACATGTCACGCTGCATGACGCCGATCGCCAGGCCGCCGAGCAGGTTGATGATGATGATGACGATGCCGGCGATCGCGTCGCCCTTGACGAATTTCATGGCGCCGTCGAGCGCGCCGTGCAGCTGGCTCTCGGACTCGAGCAGGCGCCGGCGGCGCTTGGCTTCGTCCTTGTCCATCAGGCCGGAACGCAGGTCGGAGTCGATCGACAGCTGCTTGCCGGGCATGGCGTCGAGGGTGAAGCGCGCGGCGACTTCGGCCACGCGTTCGGCGCCCTTGGCGATGACGATGAACTGCACCACCGTGATGATCATGAAGACCACCAGCCCGACCACCAGGTTGCCGCCCGCCACCAGGCTGCCGAAGGTCTCGACGATGTGGCCGCCCTCGGCATCGAGCAGGATCGAGCGGGTGATGGCGATCGACAGCGCGAGGCGAAACAGCGTGGTCAGCAGCAGCACGCTCGGGAAGCTCGAGAACGCGACCGGCGTGGGGATGTAGATCGCCAGCAGCAGCAGGCCGAAGCCGATGGAGATGTTGACCGCGACCAGCGCATCGATCACCACCAGCGGCAGCGGCAGGATCATCACGCTGATGATCATCACCGCCGCGAACGCCAGGATGATGTCGCTGTAGCCGAGCTTGACCCGCGGGCCTGCATTGCCCGGCGTGGCGAACAGCGTGCCGATCAGCGCACGCATGTGGTGGCGCCCTTCGCGCAGCGCGCAGCCGGCGTGCAAATGCCGCGCCGCTGTCCGCTGTTATCGATGCCTCGCGCTCGCCACATCACCCTGACCCCACGCGTCACTTTGTGGCAAATTACGATAGTCTCGCCACAAGAGCAACGCAGGAAATATTGCAGGGCGCAAGTGCGAACTGCGCATTGCGGATTCAGGGATGTGAGCGCAAGTGGCTGTAATTCAGGCGTAATTTTGCATTCACGGAAATTTCGCCGCGGCAATGCATCACTTGAGCGGTGTGTGTGTTCCGGACGCAGGCGTGGCTGGCGCGACATCGTCGGCATGCAGTTCGGTGACGAAGTTCACGCTTTGCGCACTCACGCCAATCGTGAATACGCGACCGGAGCGCAGCTTCACCAGCACCAGGCGTTCACGCGGCCCGAGCGGCAGGATTTGCAGGATCGACAAGGGGGCATCGGGACCGGTGAGGCCATAGCGCCGACGGAGCAGGCGCAGCACCACCAGCAGGCCCACGATGATGAAGGCCAGGGGCAGCAGGATGGCCATCAACTCGGCGCCGAAGGACGAGGCGGCGGGCGCGGCATCGGCAACCACGGGCTCGGCCGACATGGCACGGCCACAGGCGAGGGACAGGATGGCGGGTATGGCAGTCAGCGATCGCTTGGACATGGCGGAATGGATGAGCCTGGGGGTTCGCGCGGGCCGCGCGGCGCCAGCCTACAACAGCGCGCATGCCTGCCAGCGCCGCGGGATGCGCAGGCGATGACGGCAGCGCGCGTCCGCGGCCGCGTCGCCGCTGACGCCTTGCCCGTCGACAGCGATGGCGCGACCGTCGCGGTGGCTGCGCTGCTCGAGGCGATCCCGGTGCCGTGCGCCGCCTTCGCGCGCGGCGACGGGCGGCTGGTCGCCAGCAACCGCCGCTACCGTGACGCGTTCAGCGAACTGCCGGGCCATGTCGATCGCGCGCGCCTGCTGGCGACACTGGGCGATGGCGGCGGCGACGCCGGCGACCCGGACGCGCCCCGCGAAGTCCACGCCACGCACAGCAACCGCTGGTACGCGCTGCACTGGGGCGAGTCGGATGCCGGCGGCCAGCCGCTGTCGCTGCTGACCGCGGTCGACATCAGCGCGCGCATCGAGGCGCTCGACTCGCACAAGAGCCGCCAGGAGAAGCTGCTCTTCACTTCCCGGCTGATGTCGGTGGGCGAGATGGCGGCGATGCTCGCGCACGAGCTCAACCAGCCGCTGGCCGCGATCGTGAACTACTTGAACGGCAGCCTGCGCCTGGTCGACCAGGCCGGCGGGCCGGTGCAGGTCGAACGCGCCCTGCTCGCCGCGCGCACCCAGGCCGAGCACGCCGCCGCTGTGATCTCGCGCGTGCGCGAGTTCATCCGCGCCCGCGAGCCGCGGCGCGATGCGCGTGACATGGCGCAGATCACCAACACCGTGCTCGAACTGCTGCGCCTGGAGGCCGAACGCCAGCAGCTGCGGATCGAGCTGGCGCTGGCCCACGACCTGCCGGCGGTCTACGCGGACCGGGTGATGGTCGAACAGGTGCTGCTGAACCTGGTCAAGAACGCCATCGAGGCGATGCGCGAGGTACCGCCGGCGAAGCGCGGACTGCGCATCGAGGGCCGCGTGAACCTCGACGGCGAGGTCGAGGTGCGCGTTTGCGACCGTGGCGAAGGCCTCAGCGCGGAGCAGGGCCAGCAGCTGTTCTCGCCGTTCTTCACCACCAAGAGCGATGGCCTGGGCATCGGCCTGGCCATCTGCCGCTCGATTATCGAATACCACGAGGGGCGGCTGTTCTTCGAGCCGCGCGAAGGCGGTGGCAGCGTGTTCGGCTTCACGCTGCCGACCGCGGACGGAAGGGGATAGGGATGCCGGCTACGCGCGTTTACCTGGTCGACGACAACGACGGCTTCCGCGATTCCACCGCCTGGCTGCTCGAGACCTCGGGCTTCGAAGTGCTGCCGTTCGCGTCCGGCGCCGCATTCCTGGCGGCCTATGCCGGCAATCGCCACGGCGATGTCGCCGAGTGCCTGGTCTCCGACATCCGCATGCCGGAAATGAGCGGCCTGCAGCTGCAGGACGAACTCATCCGCCGCGGCATCCACCTGCCGCTGGTGTTCGTGACCGCGCACGGCGACGTGCCGCTGGCGGTGGAGGCGATGCGCAAGGGCGCGTCGAACTTCCTCGAGAAGCCGTTCAGCGAGGAGGCGCTGGTGGATGCGTTGCGCACCGCATTTGCCCGGGCACGCAGCCGCGGCAACGGCGGCGGCGCGATGGCCGGCGAACTGCTCGCCCGCCTCAGCCCGCGCGAACGCCAGGTGCTCGACCTGGTGGTGGCCAGCAAGCCGAACAAGATCATCGCCGACATCCTCGGCATCAGCATCAAGACCGTTGAACTGCACAGGGCGAACATGATGGGAAAGCTGGGCGTGCGCTCCGTGCCGGAGCTGATGAAGGTGGCGCTTGGCCACGGTTGAGCGCGACGCGCGCAAGGGCCGCGCGCGCAGCGACAAGGACAAGGTCGCCTCCGCGCCGCCAGCCGCAGTGGAGGCGCGGTCAGCGCGCGGCGTGCTGCCCACCGTGGAAGCGCCGGTGGCCGAGGCACTGCGTGGCTTCTTCGCCGAGCCGCGCTGGTGGATGCTGGCCGACCGCAGCGCGGTGCAGGTGGCCTGCGCGCGCGCGCCGAGTGCCGCGTTCGAGATCGACGCCGAAGGCACGCGACTGGCGCTGCACGTGGATGGCGCCGCGGGCGATCCCGATGAGGGACGGCTGCGCTGGAGCGACCGCAGCGGCCGCGCGCGCGTGCTCGCCTGGAGCCTGGCGCACGAATCGCTGCTGATGCGCTTGAGCGAATGGCTGGGCGTGTCCCTGCTGCCGGTGGTCGACGCGGCCGAGGGTGGCGACGCCGCCGCGGCACTGGCCACGCCCGGTCTCTGGCTCGACGTTGCCATCGAGGACGACGTTCCCCTGCCGGATGGCGACGTACCCGCACCGCCGCCGGCACGCGCCAGCGCGCGCCTCTGGCTGCCGGCGGACTGGTTGCATCGCCTGGCCGCGCGCGCCGAACCGGCGCACGCCGAGGATCCGCCGAAAGGTGCCGGCCGCTGGCGCGCGCTGCCGGTCGCCGTGTCGCTGCTGCTCGCAGCGCCCCCGCTCTCCGCCGGCGACTGGCGCGCGTTGCGCCCGGGCGACGTGATCGTCGCCGGCCGCAGCAGCCTGCCCAACCTCATCGCGCGCGCCGCCGGCCAGGACTGGCCGCTGGCGTCCGCCGCGGGCGGCTGGTCCGTGCGCGGCGCACCCACCCCGACTTCCATCTTCCACGAGGACAACACCATGACCGACCACGAGGCCAGCCCGACGGCGACCGACGCCGCGCCAGCCGACCCCGCGCGTCGCCTGCCGGTGCGCCTGGAATTCGAACTCGGCCGCACCGAACTGAGCGTGGGCGAACTCGCCGACCTGCAGCCCGGCTACGTCTTCCCGCTCGCCACCGCGCTCGAAGGCGCCAACGTCGCGATCCGCGCCAACGGCCGCGACGTGGGCCGCGGCGAACTGGTCGCCGTCGGCGACACCCTCGGCGTGCGCCTGGTGTCCTGGAGCTGACCCGGCATGGACTTCACCACGTTCTCCCCCGCTGTCGTCCTCGTCACCGTGGTGTTCATCGGCCTGGCGCCGTTCGTCGCGGTGATGGTGACGTCGTTCACCAAGATCGTGGTGGTGCTGAGCCTGCTGCGCAACGCGCTGGGCCTGCAGCAGGTACCGCCCAACGTGGTCATCAACGGCCTGGCGATCGTGCTGTCGATCTATGTGATGCATCCGGTGCTGCTCGAGACGCATGCGTCGGTGACCGCCTACATGGAAGGCAAGCCGCCGCCGGCATCGGTGCAGGCGCAGCTGGAGGCGCGCGCCGCGGGGCGGGCGCAGCGCGCCGCCAACCGCGAGCTCGCTCGCGTCCGCGCGGAACGTGCAGCGGGTGGTCCAGCGGCGACGCCTGCGACCACCGCCACCCCGGTGGAGCCGCCGCCCACCAGCCCCGCCGCGGCGGATGCGCTGCGCGCCGAGGCCGAGGCGATGGCTGCAGGCACCGCGGCCCAGGGCCCTGCGGATCCTGCCAGCGAGGCGCCGCAGGGACCATCGCGCGGTCCGCTGTTCGCGAACGTGCAGAACGGCACCGAGGACCCCGCCGCCGGCGAAGCGGCGGCCGGCGACGGCGGCCCCGTGGTGGTGACCGCGGTCGGCACGCCACCCGCGAAGCCCGCCACCGACGGTCCGATGGACGCGGCGCGCATGCTGGGCATCCTGGATGCCGGCAAGGAGCCGCTGCGCGGCTTCCTGATCAACCATTCCAACGATGCCGAGCGCGCGTTCTTCCTGCGCAGTGCGCAGCGCCTGATGCCCGCCGACCGCCGCGACGAGCTCGACGTCGACGACTTCATCGTGGTCGTGCCGGCGTTCACCGTGAGCGAGCTCGCGGCGGCGTTCCAGATCGGCTTCCTGATCTTCCTGCCGTTCCTGGTGATCGACCTGGTGGTGGCCAACATCCTGCTGGCGCTGGGCATGATGATGCTGTCGCCCACCACCATCTCGCTGCCGTTCAAGCTGCTGCTGTTCGTGCTGATCGACGGCTGGGCCAAGCTGGTGCACGGCCTGGTGCTGACCTACGGGAGCGCCTGGTAGTGAACGAGGTCCTGGAACTCACCAAGGAGGCGCTGTTCCTGACGATGCTGCTGTCGGGGCCACCGATCGGCGCCGCGGCGCTGGTCGGCCTGGTGATCGCGTTCCTGCAGGCCGCCACCCAGCTGCAGGAGCAGACGTTCGCCTACGCCTGCAAGTTCCTGGCGATCGTGCTGATGCTGTTCGTGACCGCGGCGCTGATCGGCGGTTCGCTGTACAGCTATGCGGACCGCATCTTCCGTGATTTCCCGGGACTGGTGCGGCAGTAGCGCGTGTTCGACTTCCTCGGCAATCCCCTGCTGGCGCTCGCGCTGACGCTGCCGCGCGTGGTGGGCGCGTTCGTCGTGCTGCCGCTGATGACCCAGCAGACCGTGCCGTCGATGGTGCGCAACAGCTTCATGGTCAGCCTGGCGATCATCGCGCTCCCAGTGGCGCTGGCCGGCATGCCGATGGAGTCGCTGGGCGCCGCGGAATGGCCGGTGATTGTGCTCAAGGAGCTGTTCATCGGCGTCGCCATCGGCTTCTGCTTCGGCATCGTGTTCTGGGCGATTGGCGCGGTTGGCAACGTGGTCGACACCCAGGTGGGCATGTCGATGGCATCGGTGTTCGATCCCATCCAGGGCCACACCGTCACCCTGCACGGCGAGTTCCTGTCGCAGCTGGCGGCGTGGCTGTTCATGGCCAGCGGCGCGTTCCTGGTGTTCCTCGACCTGCTGATGTCCAGCTATCTGCTGTGGCCGGTGACCTCGTATTTCCCGAACCTGCCGGCAGCTGGCATGAACCTGTTCGTCGGCCAGTTCAGTTACATGATGACGGCGATCCTGGTGATGGCGGCGCCCATCATGGTGATCCTCTTGATCATCGACCTGTCGTTCGGGCTGGTGAACCGCTACGCGCCGCAGCTCAACGTGTTCGCACTCACCCTGCCGATCAAGGCCTGGTTGGCCACGGCGCTGATCCTGATGCTGCTGGGCGTGTACATCGAGATCGTGCTCGAGCGCCTGGGCAGCAACCGTTACCTGCTGGGCGTGCTGCAGCAGGCGTTCGGCACCTGACCTGACCCGCGCCGCCGGGCTCAGTCGCCGCGACGGATGCCCTCGGCCCAGTGCAGGACCTCGGCCACGGCGTCGAAGAACTCGCCGCCGATGTACTCGTCCAGCTCGACCTTCTCGTTGAGTCCACGCGCGAGCGGGATGTTCTGCAGGATCGGCACGCCGGCCTCTTCGGCGGCGCGCTTGATCTCCTCGGCCTGGTGGCCCTCGCCCTTGGCCACGACCACCGGCAGGTCGTTGACCCCCGGCTCGAACTGCAGCGCGACGGCGATGTGGGTGGGGTTGGTCACGACGACGTTCGATCCTCGTACGGCATTGAGCATGGTCTGCTGCGACCACTCCTGGTGCAACTGCTTGCGGCGCTGCTTGATGTAGGGGTCGCCCTCGTTCTCCTTGACCTCCTGGCGGATGTCGCGCCGGCTCATGCGCAGCTGCTTGAGGTAGGAAAACTTCTGGTACCAGGCGTCGAGCACGGACACGAAGAAGAACACGAAGATCGTCCAGATCCCGATGCGCAGCAGCCCGTGCCAGATCGCGGTGGCCATGGCCTCGGGCGGCGCATGCGGCAGCAGCAGCAGGCTGTGGCGCATGCCGTACAGCACGAAGCCGCCGATGAAGATCAGTCCCGCGCTCTTGAAGAACGCCTTCACCAGCTCGACCAGGTTGTCCATGGAGAACATCTTCTTGATGCCCTCGACCGGGTTCAGCTTGGCCAGGTCCGGGGTGAGCTTTTTCATGCTCGCCACCGGCCCCGTCTGCAGGAACTCGGTCACCAGGCCCAGGAACACCGCCAGCAGCAGCAGCGGCAGGCACAGCCACATCAGGGTCCAGAACGCGAGCATGCCGACGTCGGGAAGCGCCTCGGCGAACGGGCGGCCGATGGAGGCCACGCTGGCCTCGAACAGCTGGCGCATGCGGTCCCACATGAAGCCCAGCATCATCCAAGCGCCCACCAGCCAGCCCAGCACCAGCACGGTGCTCGTCAGCTCCTTGCTCTTGGTGACATTGGCGTCCTTGCGCGCGTCGCGCAGCTTCTTCGAGGTGGGCTGCTCGGTCTTGTCGGCGCCCTGGTCCTTCGCCATCCCGTTCCCTGCCTGGTGTGCCGGTGCACGCTAGCATGCGCACGACGACAGGCCCGACGCCCCGTCTTCATGCCACCGTGGCGGAATTGAACGCCAGCCCGCCAAGCCGTCGCCATCTAGGGTTCCCCCGAGCTGGCAGGGCGGGAGCGGCGGCGTAGAGTTCCGCCATCGCCCCTCGTCCGTCCAGGATCCACGCAGCGAAATGAGCATCACCGGCCCCGATTCCCGCCTCAACGTCGCGTCCAGCCTGCACCGGATCGACAGCCCGCTCGACGACCTCCGTCGCCAGCAGGGCCGAGACGCGCACGAGGTACAGGGCACCGCACCGTCGGCCGAAGCCGACGTCGCACGGGCACCGCTCGCCGACGCGGGCGAATACATGCTCAACGCTCCGGCGTGGGAGTCCGGCGACGACCGCATGCTGGCCGGCGACCTCGCGCTGGAGTCCAGCCTGGGCGGCATGCCGCTGGCGCAGGCCGCGGAACACGCCGTCGACGCCGTGCTCGCCGCCTTCGCTTGAATCCCGTGCGCGGCAGCGACTGGCTGCCCGCAGCGCCAGGCCGTGATAATGCCGGCGACATGATCGACCCACTCCCCACGCCTGCCGCCCTGCGAACCGCCGCCGATCGCCTCGTCTCGGCGCTGGCCGCGCATTCCGATGCGGAATACCGGCTGGCCGTGCTCAAGCGCCTGGTGCGCCGGCTGGGCGAAGAGCAGTACCCGCTGTTCCTTCGCCTGGTGGGCGTGGTGGCCGAAAGCGACGACGAACGCGCGCAGCGCATCCTTGCCGAGACCTTCGGCACTGCGCTGCGGCGGATGGACCTGCCCGGCGGCGCGCTGAGCTCATGGGGCGCGACCAGCCTCCCCGACCCGGGCGCGCCGGTCGCGGCCAGTGCGCTGTCCGGGCATTTCTTCGGTGCCACCCCGCGACGGATGCTCGGACCGGTGGAGTACCTCACGGTCTGGCACCTGCAGCGCACCCAGCGCACGGCGCTGTCCGCGGACACGTTCCGCGGCAGCCTGGCGCGCATGATCGCCATGCTCAACCGCAGCGACGAGGCGCGTGCGCTCTACCCGCAGAAACTTGCCGCCGACGCACAGAACGAGCTCGAGGGCGCCTACACCCGCGCCACGCGCGAGCGCCTGGCGGCGATTGCCGCGGCGTGGGCGGCCGGGGAACCGCCCGACAAGGTGGCCGAGGCGGCCATCGACAGCGGCGCCAGCGCCAACCCCCATGGCTGGGTCGTGCGCGACCTCTGAGCCCTTCGCGCTTGCCGCCGGCGTCGGCCGACGGCCAAGATGGCTCAGCCTCCGGGGAGGGAAGCCGAGTGCCGCATCCACGAATCACCCTGCTGCCGCTGCTCGCAGCCGCCGCGCTGGCCTGTGCGGTTGCCGCCTGCAAGCCCGCACCGCAGGCGCCGGCCACGGCGCCGGTCCGCGGCGACACCAGCCGCCCGGTGCTGGCCGTGCAGCTGCTGAGCCGGCACCTGCGCGAGGACGACTTCGCCGCCTTCGCCCGTGACGCGGTACCGCCCGCGGTGCACACCCGCCTCGAACAGGCCTGGCGCGATGGCCGCAGCCGCTGGCCGCTGGACGAACTGCCCTTCAACGACCGCATCCCGTCGGTGCTGGCCGCGCTCGCCGCCCCGGACGCGGAAGCCACCCTGCGCAAGGACTTCGACCGTCAGTTCGCCGGTGCCGGCGCCGAGATCCGCGCCGCCGCGACCACGCTGGGCCTGTTTGGCGTGCAGTACGTGGACCACCAGGGTGACTTCAGCCCGGCCGAACGCGCCCACTACGCGCAACTGGTGACCGCCGTGGCGCGCTGGGCGCAGCGTGCGCCGCTGGCCGAGCGCGAACGCGCGCACGTGGCGATCGCGCGCCTGGCCACCGCGGCGCGTGCCGTGGAGCTCGCTGACGCCGACGCGGAGGCCTGGTCGGCCGCCGGCATGGATGCCTCGCTGCGCCGCATCGGCACCTTCAGCGGCGAAGCCAAGGCCGTGCTGGCCGGCTACGGGCTGGCCGTCGACGACAGCCTGGACGCACTGGAGGCCAGCCTGCACATGCAGGCCGGCGACTATGCCGAAGTCCGCCTGCGCTACCTGCTCGCCGGCGAGCAGATCGACGCCCTGGTCCCGGTTGAGCGCCTTGGCGGCCAGTGGTACATCAGTGACTTCCTGCGCCACGCCGAGTCCGCCGCGGGCGTGCCCGCCCGCCCTGCCACCCCGCAGCCGACGGCGCCGCTGCCCGATGGCCCGGCGGCGGCTCCCTGAAGGCGTGCGCGACCGGGCAACCGGCGCGCTTGGGCATAATGCCGACGATGCCTGACCAACCTTCCCTGTTCGACAGCAGCCCCGAGGCCGCGAGGCCCGGCGGCGCGGATGCCCCCGGCGCTGCCGCGCCCGAGGATCTTTCGCCGGGTGCTGCCGCGCCGGCCGACCTGCACGACACCCGCCCGCAACCGCCGGGCCCTGCGGTTGCGGACGTCCTGCGCGCGCCCGCCCGCCCGCGTGCGGCGCCGCGCGCGCAGCGCCCGCTGTGGGCGCGCCTGCTCGGCGGCATGCTGGCGCCCTGGATCGGGCTGAAGATCGAGCCGTCGGCCCCCGGCCCCACGATCGATGGGCGGCTGGTCTGCTACGTGCTCGAGGATTACGGGCTTTCCAACGCCCTGATCCTGGAACGCGCCTGCCGCGAAGCAGGCCTGCCGTCCCCGCTGCGGCCGCTCCCGGGTGACCCGCTGGGCCGCAAGCGCGCCTACGTGGCGCTGTCGCGGCGCAACGCCGGCAACGCGCTCGCCCTGGCGACGCAGATCGCCACCCAGCAGCGCAAGCCGCCGAAGAAGAGCCACTCCGACTCGCTGGCCCGCCTGCTCGAGGCGCATCGGCACGACCCGGGCCTGGACGTGCAGCTGGTGCCGGTCTCGATCTTCGTCGGCCGTTCGCCGGACAAGAACAGCGGCTGGTTCTCGGTGCTGTTCTCGGAGAACTGGACGATCGTCGGGCGTTTCCGGCGCCTGCTGGCGATCCTGCTCAATGGCCGCGACACCCTGGTGCGGTTCTCCCCGGCGATCGACCTGCAGGGCGTGATCACCGAGGGCCTCGAGCCGGAACGCGAGGTGCGCAAGCTGTCGCGCGTGCTGCGCACGCACTTCAACCGCATCCGCGCGGCGGTGATCGGCCCCGACCTGTCCACCCGCCGCCTGCTGGTCGACAAGGTGCTGTCCGCGCAGCCGGTGCGCGACGCCATTGCCGACCAGGCACGACGCGAAGGCGCGGTCGGCGACAAGGCGCAGGCCGAAGCCTGGAAGAAGGCGCACGGCTACGCCTACGAGATCGCGGCCGACTACGCGCATCCGGTGGTGCGCTCGGCCAGCTTCCTCCTGTCCACGGTCTGGAACCGGATCTTCCGCGGCGTGCTGGTGCACCACCTCGACAACCTCAAGGCCGCGGCGCCGGGCCATGAAGTGGTCTACGTGCCCTGCCACCGCAGCCACATGGACTACCTGCTGCTGAGCTACCTGCTGTACACGCGCGGCATCGTGCCGCCGCACATCGCCGCGGGCATCAACCTCAACCTGCCGGTGATCGGCACCATCCTGCGCAAGGGTGGCGCGTTCTTCATCCGGCGCAGCTTCCGCGGCAACGCGCTGTACTCGGCGGTGTTCACCGAATACGTGGCGCAACTGGTATCGGGCGGCTATTCCATCGAGTACTTCATCGAAGGCGGGCGTTCGCGCACCGGCCGCCTGCTGCAGCCCAAGGGCGGCATGGTGGCGATGACGGTGCGTGCGTTCCTGCGCCAGCCGACGCGGCCGGTGCTGTTCCAGCCGGTGTACATCGGCTACGAGAAGCTGATGGAGGGCAACAGCTACCTCGACGAGCTCTCCGGCAAGCCCAAGGAAGGCGAGTCGATCTGGGCGCTGCTGTGGGGCATCCCGAAAGTGCTGCGCCAGAACTACGGCCAGGTGGTGGTGAACTTCGGCCAGCCGATCGCGCTGGCCGACATGCTCGCCGAGCACGCCGGCGAGTGGGACGGCACGCCGCTGCCGGACGAGGAAAAACCCGGCTGGCTGTCGACCACGGTCGACGCCACCGCGCAGCGCATCCAGGAGCGCGTCAACAGCGCCGCCGACGTCAACCCGATCAACCTGCTGGCGCTCGCCCTGCTGTCCACGCCCAAGCACGCGATGGGCGAGGGCGACCTGACCGCGCAGATCGTGCTGTCGAAGAAGCTGCTGGACGAAGTGCCCTACAGCCCGCTGGTCACCGTGACCCCGCATTCTCCGGAACAGATCATCGCCCACGGCGAAGAGATCGGCGTGCTGCACCGCGTGGCGCATCCGCTCGGCGACGTGCTGCGCGTCGACGGCAACACCGCGGTGCTGCTGTCGTACTTCCGCAACAACGTGGTGCACCTGTTCACCGCCTCGGCGTGGATCGCGTGCTGCTTCCTGCACAACCGGCGCATGGCGCGCGACAGCCTGCTGCGCATCGGCCGTGCGATGTACCCGTTCCTGCAGGGCGAGCTGTTCCTGCCCTGGGACGAGGACGGGTTTGCCGGACGCATCGACCAGACCATCGCGCTGTTCATCCGCGAGGGCCTGCTCGAGCGCGTCGGCGACGACGACGGCGGCATCCTCGCCCGCCACGCAGGCCAGTCCGACGAGGTGTTCCGCCTGCGCGCGCTCGGGCATCCGCTGCAGCAGGCGTTCGAGCGCTACTACATCGCGATATCGGTGCTGGCCAAGAACGGTTCCGGCGCGCTCGGCACCGGCGAACTGGAAACCCTGTGCCAGCTGGCGGCACAGCGCCTGAGCCTGCTGTACGCCCCGGCGGCACCGGAGTTCTTCGACAAGACCCTGTTCCGCGGCTTCATCCAGAAGCTGCGCGAGCTCGGCCTGGTGAAGCTGGACCACAACAGCAAGCTCGCGTTCGACCAGCGCCTGGACACCTGGGCCAAGGACGCCAAGCTGATCCTCGGCCGCGAGCTGCGCCACACCATCGAGAAGATCAGCCCCGAGGCGGCCAAGCGGCAGCCCGAGCCCGCGGCAACGGACCAGGCCGCGGACGCGTCCGGGGGCTGAGCGTCCGCGGGCTATGCCGGACGCCGCCGGCGGCGGCACAATGCCCGCGGCGTCGGTGGACGCGACGCCCGGGGGGGACACCTGCATGCCTCTTGCGAACCGCATTGAACGCGGCGCGTCCGGCCGCGCATCGACGACAGGGAGTTGTGCCATGCGATTCAACCGGACCTTGCTTGCGCTCGCCGCCTTCGCGGCCGCCACCGTGGCCCACGCCGCCGACAAGCCCGAGGGCTACCTGTGCTGCAACATGCGCAGCTACGGCAGCGAGATGAGCGACATCAACTACGATGAAGAAGGCATGTCGATCGTGCCGTTCGGCACGCCGGTGAAGGTCGCCGGCCAGGGCCCGAAGAAGCTGCGGCTCCTGATCGGCGGCAAACGCCACGTGCTCGCCAACGACTACAGCCGCGACCTCGGCAGCGCGCGCTTCACGCAGCGCTACGTGGTGGCGGAGGATCCGCGGATCGCCGCGGCGGCATTCCCGGACAAGATCCGCGATGCCATCGCCAGCGCGCGCCTGACCGCCGGCATGACCCGCGAACAGGTGCTGATGTCGCTGGGCTATCCGATCAGCAGCGAAAACCCCGATCTCGCCGCCAATGTCTGGCGCTACTGGCGCAGCAGCTTCGACGAGATCCAGGTGGCATTCGACGCCGGCGGCCGGGTGTCCGAGATCAGTGCCGACGTGCTGACGCGACAGCAGGTCTGGGTGCCCTGAGCATCCGCGGCGGGGCCTGCATGGCCCCGCTGCGGCTCGAGGCCGCTTCGCTGGTGACCGCAGCGAAGTGATCGGCGTGGCTCAGGCGGGTTCGTCGGGGATCAGCGCCGATTCCAGGCGCTCGATGCAATCCTTCAGCTGCAGCTTGCGCTTCTTGAGGCGCTTCACCTCGAGCTCGTCCGCCGCGATGGATGCCTGCAGGCCGGCGATCGCGGCGTCGAGGTCGCGATGCTCGGCCTTCAGCTCGACCAGCCGGCGTACGAGTCGAGCCTGCTCTGAAGTGTCGGAGAAGTGCATGGCGGTCCGAGGTTACACGCTGTGCGCGCAGCCGGCACCCGGCCCGCAGTGGGTGCGAATGGCCGCGCCGCGGCACCGTGGCATTCAGCCGGCGTCGTAGAAGTTGCCGCGCTGGCTGTACATCTCCAGGCCACCGTCCGCCGGGCCCATCATCCACAGTTCTTCGTGGACGTAGATGCGCCCGCCGCTGGCGGACATGGGGGTCCAGCGCCGCTCCAGGTAGACCACGCAGCCGTCCACGCCCACCGTGCACTCGACCTGCCAGCCCCGGTTGTCGCGATAGCGGCGCGCGACCATGGCGCCGCCTTCGATCTCCCAGCGCAGGGGGCTGCTGGTGGATACGCCGTCGCCGACATTGAGCTGGTAGCCGGTCTGGCCCGGACCGTCGAGCACGATGTGGAAGTCGAAGCGATATTCGTCGTGGATCGCCTGGCCGATGGCGAAGCCCGAACGCCACGCCCGCGCCACGCCCGCCGCATCGAAAGCCAGGCTGCCATCGCGTACCGCGGATAGCGCGAAGTCGGATCTCAGCAGCCCGCCCGGCAGCACGAAGCTGGCCAGCACGCCCTCGCCCTTGCGCCCGTCGCGCATCAGGCGGCGCACACGCATGTGCTCGCCATCGGCATACGCCAGGCTGAGGTTGCCGTCCGCCTCGAGTGACCAGGTGAATGCCTGGCCGTCGTCGAGCACGATGCCGGTGCCGCCCGGCAGGAAGCGGTGCGGCGCATGGCCTTGGGTCGCATCGCCGCCACCCGACAGGGTGAACGCTTCCGGGCGGTGCAGCGGCAGGGTGCGCACCCCGGGGATTTCCGCTGCCACGAACGGGATGCCGGTGGCACCGTCGCGGTAGGACAGCCGCAGCAGGTGGGCCGTGTACAGCTCGTCGGGCGCTCCCGGGTTGTCCGGGTAGCGCAGGCGCGTATGCACCGTCACGGCGACCAGGTCGCGCCCGCTGCCCAGGCCCTCCACCAGCAGGCGATGGTCGAGGCGCTCCACGCTGCGCAGGCGGCGCGTCGCGATGCCATCGAGCCAGCCGTCTTCCTCGGTGACCGCCGGCGCGTGCGGAACCACGCGCATGCTGCCCGCGCCGAATGTCCATCCAGCGCTGGGGTCCGCGGTGGGGTGGGTCGCATGGAACTGCCCCGCTCCGCCCGCCTGCAGGTCGAGGCGCTCACCCTCGATCAGGCCGACCCGGACATTGCCCCCCGCAGCCGGCGATGCCAGCGAGCGGGCGCCGAGAAAGTCCTCGGGCCTCGCGATCGGCAGCACCGCATCGTCGAACATCGTCGCCAGGGCTGCCACCCGCAGCGCCAGCGCGTCATCGGCGTCGACCGCGGCGATGAAGGCCCGGTACGCATCCGCGTCGCTGATCAGCGCAAGGGTGTCCGTGATCCCGGCGGGCAGCGGATAGTCCCCGTCGGCCACCAGCTTGATGGCCGCGGCCATCTCCAGCAGCGCCGCGGCGTCGTACGCACCCAGCGCCGCGTGCAGCCCGGCTTCGGACGCGACCGGCGCTCCGCCGTTGGCCAGCTGCAGCAGGTAGGCGAGTGCGGAGCTGAGACGGCTGAGCTGCACCTGGCTGTTCTCGTCGCGGGTCAGCACGCCGTCGGCCCCGGCTTCGCCGCGCAGCCGCCCTACGGTGCCCGGCACGGCCAGCAGGGCCACGTCGCCCGATGACGCCGACAGGGTCACCATGTCGCCGGGCAGGCCGATCACCTCGAGCCGGTAGCGGCCGTCCGCCCCTGCCCGCGCCCGGAACACGTGGCCGCCAACGCCGGCCGCGACATGCGCGTTGCCGCCAGCGTCGGTCACGGCGCCATCGAGCACCACTGCGTCGCCCACGAGGATCTCCACGCTGGCAATGCCGAAGCTGCGCCCGGTCTTGACCGAGTACTGGATGCGGTCACGCCCTGCGAAGCCCGGCGCCGGCGTGTACACCACCCTGCGACCCACCACGGAGGCGCTGCCGTGTGCCGGATGCCGGTACAGGCGCAGGTCGGTGCTGGCCGTCACGCCGGGATCGTTGGCCAGCACGTCGATGGTGACGGGACGATCGCGGACGGTGAGCGTGCTGTCGTCGGCCGGCGCGTGGTTGAGGCCGGCGGCTACCGCGGCGCCAACGGAAAGGGTCGCGACGGCAAGCAACGCGCTGGATCTGGTGGTCATGTGCAAGGCCCGATGCGGCGCGGCCAGCCACGACGGCACCGCGCAATCCAGACACATACGTACTGCGGTGTCGAAAACCGCCACCCCGGTAGAATGGCCCGCTGATGAGCACCGTCCTGCCCCTCGCCGAACCGACCCCGCGCAAGCCGCGCGCCGACACCCCGGCACCGCAGCTGGCCAAGCGCCTGCGCCACCAGGTCGGTCGCGCGATCGCCGATTTCGGCATGATCGAAGACGGCGACAAGGTGATGGTGTGCCTGTCCGGCGGCAAGGACAGCTACACCCTGCTGGACATCCTGCTGCAGCTGCAGAAGAAGGCGCCGGTGTCGTTCTCGCTCACCGCGGTCAACCTCGACCAGAAGCAGCCGGGGTTTCCGGCGCACGTGCTGCCCGACTACCTGCGCGCGCTCGGCGTGGACTTCCACGTCATCGAACAGGACACCTATTCGGTGGTCGCGCGCGTCGTGCCGGAAGGCAAGACCATGTGCTCGCTGTGCTCGCGCCTGCGCCGCGGCGCGCTGTACGCGCACGCCGCCGAGCACGGCTTCACGCGCATCGCGCTGGGCCACCACCGCGACGACATGGTGGCGACGTTCTTCCTCAACATGTTCTTCCACGCGAAGCTCGCCGGCATGCCGCCGAAGCTGCTGAGCGACGACGGCCGCCACCTGGTGATCCGCCCGCTGGCCTACGTGGCGGAAGCCGATATCGCCGCCTATGCCGATGCCATGCGCTTCCCGATCATCCCCTGCAACCTGTGCGGCTCGCAGGAGAACCTGCAGCGCAGGCACGTGCAGCGCATGATGGCGGACTGGGAGCGCGAGACGCCCGGCCGCATCGACCAGATCGCGCGCGCGCTCGGCGACGTGCGCCCGTCGCAGCTGGGCGACCCGGCGCTGTTCGACTTCGCCGGCCTCGGCCGCAGCGACGCCGGGCCCGCCCCCCGTACCGAGCACTGACCCCCACGCCCGATGGGCGTCTTCCCGCATCCGCGGGAACGACGCGCCATTGCCCCCGACACACCGATCCTGGATTGCCCCCGCATGTTCTTTCGCAACCTCACGCTGTTCCGCTTCCCCACCTCGCTCGACCTCGCCGCACTCGAAGACGCGCTTGCCGCGCAGCCGCTGAAGCCGGTCGGCCCGCTGGAACTCTCCTCGCGCGGTTTCGTCGCGCCGCTCGGCCGTGACACCGAAGCCTTCGCCCACCGCGTGCCCGACGCCATCTGGGTGGCCGTGGGAGGCGAGGACCGCCTGCTGCCGTCGGCGGTGGTCAACGACATGCTCGCGCGCAAGCTCGACGAGCTGGAAGAACGCGAAGGCCGCCGCCCCGGCGGGCGCGCGCGCAAGCGCCTCAAGGACGACCTGGTGCACGAGCTGCTGCCGCGTGCGTTCGTGCGCCCGACGCGCACCGACGCCATGATCGACCTGAAGAACGGGCTGTGCATCGTCGACTCCTCGTCGCGCAAGAGCGCCGAGGCGGTGGTGTCGCAGCTGCGCGAGGCGCTGGGCAGCTTCCCGGCCCTGCCGCTGAATGCGGAAGTCGCGCCGCGCAGCGTGCTGACCGGCTGGATCGCCGGCGAGAAGCTTCCCGACGGCCTGACGCTCGGCGAGGAATGCGAGATGAAGGACGCCAACGACAAGGGCGCGGTGGTGAAGTGCCAGCGCCAGGACCTCGGCAGCGACGAGATCACCCACCACCTCGAGGCCGGAAAGCAGGTCACCCGCCTGGCGCTCAACCTCGACGACCACGTGTCGTTCGTGCTCGGCGAAGACCTGGTGGTGCGCAAGCTGAAGTTCCTCGACGGCGTGGTCGACCAGCTCGACAGCGGCGACCGCGCCGACCAGCGCGCGGAGCTCGACGCGCAGTTCGCGCTGATGTCGGCCGAAGTGCGGCGCCTGTTCGAAGTGCTCGAGCCCGCGCTCAAGCTGTCGCGCGTCGACGCCTGAACGCGGTGCATCGCAACGTCGTCGCACGCGCGCATGCATCACGCATGCGCGTTGCGTGCGCGCACCGGTAGAATGCGCGCATGTCGTCCCTGCTCCGCCTGCTGCTTCCGAAGTCCATTGCACCGGGCACCCGCAACGTCCAGCGCGACACCGTCGCGCTCGCGATGGACGATGGCAGCTCCATCGATGTGCTGCGCGTGCGCGACCCGCGCGCGCGGCGCGTGCGCCTGTCGGTCGATGAACGCGGCGCGCGCCTGACGCTGCCGCCGCGCGCCAGCCTGGATGCGGGCGAGCGTTTCCTGCGCGAACACAGCGACTGGCTGCAGGCGCAGCTGCGCGCGCATGCCATCGACCACATCACGCCGCTGCAGCGTGGCGTCACCGACGCGCTGCCGCTGCGGGGCGAACTGCTGCCGCTGCGCTGGGAGCGCGGGCGCTTCGCCTGCGTGGTGCGCGATGCCGACGGCCTGGTGTTCCGCGACACCGCGCGTGGCGGCGGCACCGCGCTGCGCCGCGCACTGCGCGAGTTCTACGAGAGCGAAGCGCGCGCCGACGTCGGCCGCTGGCTGCCCGGCTACCTGCCCGGCCTGCCGCGGGCGCCCGCGCGCATGCGCCTGAAGCCGATGTCCTCGCAGTGGGGTTCGCTGGCGCCGGACGGCACGCTCGCGCTCGACCTGGCGCTGGTGCTCGGCCGGCCGTCGGCGTTCGAATACGTGCTGGTGCACGAGCTCTGCCACCTGCTGCGGCCCGATCATTCGCCGGCGTTCTGGCACGAGGTGGAGGCGCGCTGCCCGGACTGGCGCGCCGAGCGCGACTATTTCCGCAGCGAAGGCCGCCAGCTCAAGGCCGCGCTGCGCGTGCTGCTGTCCGGGGACACCGCTTCCCCGCCTTGACGGGCGCCTGCGGCGCGGCGCTCAGCGGACGAGGAAATCGCCGATCGCGTCGGCAACCGCCTGCGGATCTTCCATGTGCAGGTGGTGGCTGCCGGCGATGATGGTCATGTCGCCATCGGGCAGGCGCGCGGCGCGAGCGCGGCGCAGCGCATCCGGCAGGTAGACCTGCGCGGGGTCGGCGAACACCACCCGTGTCGGGCAGGTGATGCCGGCCACCAGGTCGTCGACCTGCGCCTCGGTCATGCGCACCATGGTCGGCAGGGTCAGGCGCGGATCGCTGCTCCAGCTCCAGCCACCTTCCACCGCCAGCACGCCGCGCTCCACCAGCAGCCGTGCCACCGGTTCTGTCAGCCCGTTGGCCTTCATGCGCGCGCGCACCGCGATCTCGAGGTCGGGGAACACGCGCAGGCGCTTGCCGGGCAGCGCGCGGGTCGCGGCCACGGCATCGCGCAGCCGCGAGACGGTGTTCTCCGGCGTTTCCGCCAGCGCGCCCAGCGCCTCGATCGCCACCAGCCGCGTCACCCGCTCGGGGCACGCGGCGGCCACCAGGCTGGCGATGCCGGCGCCCATTGAATGGCCGAGCAGCGCGAAGCGCTCCCAGCCGAGCGCGTCGGCGATGTCGAGCACCGAATGCACGGCGCCGGCGAACGAATAGTCGGCGCCCGCGGCGAGGTGGTCGCTGGCGCCGTGCCCGGGCAGGTCGACCGCGCGCAGGTCGACGCCCGCGAGGTGCGGTGCCAGTGGAATGAAGCTCGCGGCGTTGTCGAGCCAGCCATGCAAGGCCAGCACCGGCGTCGCACCCGCCGTTCCGGCGCTCAGGCCGCGCACCTTGCCCAGCGGCACGTCGAGTTCGAAGGCGTCCATCAGCGCCACGCCGCAAGTTCGCGCATGGCGATGGCCGCGATCGCGTCGGCGTGCGCCGGCGCGTCGTTGAGGCAGGGGATGTAGGCGAGCGTCTCGCCACCATGTTCGCGGAACAGTTCCGCGTTCTGGATCGCGATCTCCTCGAGCGTCTCCAGGCAGTCGGCCGAGAAGCCCGGGCAGACCACGTCGACGCGGCGCGTGCCGGCTCCTGCCAGCGCGCGCAACGTGGCGTCGGTCGCGGGCTTGAGCCAGGCGCCCGCACCGAAGCGCGACTGGAACGCGGTCTGCCATTCGCCGTCCTCGAGTCCAAGCGCGGCGACGATCGCCTGCGCCCCGGCATGGCACTGGCGCTCGTAGGGATCACCGGCATCCACCAGCCGCTGCGGGATGCCATGGAACGAGAACAGCAGCAGTTCGCCGCGGCCGTTGGCCTGCCAGTGCGCGCGGATCGACGCGGCCACCGCGTGCACCCAGCCGGGATCCACCGAATACTCGTCGACCACGCGCACCTGTGCGGCCGGCATCACCCTGCGCACCACGTCGACCACCGACGCGGTGGTGGTGGTGGAGTACTGCGGATACAGCGGCAGCACCACCACCCGCCCGTCGCGGTCGCGTGCGGCGACGAGTTCTGCTTCCAGCACCGGCGCGCCGTAGCGCATCGCGTGCACCACGCGCACGCCGGGCATGCGCGCCTGCACCGCTTCGGCCAGCCGGCGCGTGTGCACCGCCAGCGGCGAGCCGCCGTCCATCCACACCTGTTCGTACTTGTGCGCGACCGCCTTCGAGCGCCGCGGCAGCACCGCCAGGCGCAGGATCGGCTGCCACAGCCAGCGCGGCAGCGCGACCACGCGCGGATCGGACAGGAATTCGGCGAGGTACGTGCGGATGGCCTCGGGCGTCGGCGCCGCGGGCGTACCGAGGTTGACCAGCAACAGCGTGTCGCCGGGGGCGGGATGGAGTTCGGTCATGGGCGATGGCTTCGCGGGATGCGCGTGGCGTTCGGCAACAGGCGCCAGTCTAAGGGTTCGCCGCCTCATCGCCGATTCATCGCGCTGCGCATAGCCTGACGGCCTTCGCGCCGCGGTCGACATCGTGCCCGCTCGACAGCACGCGCCACCCGCCGCATCCTCGTGCCATCCCTTTCCGGAGTCCGCCATGTCCGCCACGCGTAACCAGCTCCGCATGCCCGCGCTTGCCGCCGCGCTCGCGCTCGCCCTCGTCGCCGCGCCCGCCGTTGCCGGCCCGGACCAGGATGCGCGCGCGCTGAATGCCGTGCGCGTGCTCACCGACATCCAGCAGATCCCGGAGTCCGGGATTCCGGACAAGCTGTTCGACGAAGCGCGCGCGATCGTGGTGGTGCCCGACACCATCAAGGCCGGCCTGGTGCTTGGCGGCCGCCGCGGCCGCGGGCTGATGTCGGTCAAGAATCCCGATGGCACCTGGTCCAACCCGAGCTTCGTGACGCTCACCGGCGGCAGCATCGGCTTCCAGGCGGGCGTGCAGTCGGCCGACGTGGTGCTGGTGTTCCGCAGCGACCGCGGCCTGGAGTCGATCGTCAACGGCAAGTTCACCCTCGGCGCCGATGCCGCGGTGGCCGCGGGTCCGCTGGGCCGCAATGCGTCCACCGCCACCGACGGCGAGCTGAAAGCCGAGATCTGGTCGTGGTCGCGCGCGCGCGGCCTGTTCGCCGGCGTGGCGCTCGACGGCGCGGTGCTGTCGATCGACGACTCCGCCAACGAGTCCGTCTACGGCCGCGACACCACGCCGAGGATGATCTTCGAGGGCCGCGCCAGGGGCCAGCCGTCGGCCGCGGTGGTGGATTTCCGCGACCGCCTGGAAGAAGCCACCGCGCTGGCGCGCAGCAACCGGGGCACGACCGCAGCCCAAGGCCGCACGGGCTACAGCGCGCCTGCGGCGCCTGCGACTGCGGTCGTCGACACCCGGCCGATCGCCGCGGGCAGCGCGGCGCCTTCGGCCTTCGAACCGGTCGAGGACAGCCCGGTGTTCGCCGAGCCGCTGCCTGAATCGCTGCCCGAGCCGCTCCCGGAACCGCGTTGGTAATTGCACGCGCGTCCCGCCGGCACGCGCCGCGCGGGGCGTCTTGTTATCCTGAGCACCCGACGGAATCCAGGTAGAGCAGCATGGGCAGTTTCAGCATCTGGCATTGGCTCATCGTGCTGGTGGTCGTGCTGCTGATCTTCGGCACCAAGCGCCTGCGCGGCGCCGGCCGTGACCTGGGCGAAGCGGTGAAGGGCTTCAAGAAGGGCATGTCCGACGACGACGACAAGCCGGCCGGCCAGCTCGGCGACCAGTCGCGCGAAAGCGACAAGGCCTCCGAACACCACGACGACAACGTCAAGCGCTGAGCCTCCGGGCCGGCGCTTCGCGAACGCACGCATGTTCGACCTCGGCTTTGGCGAGCTGCTGCTGATCGCAGTGGTCGCCCTGGTGGTCCTCGGCCCCGAACGCCTGCCCAAGGCGGCGCGCTTCGCCGGGCTGTGGGTGCGCCGCGCGCGCGCGCAGTGGTATTCGGTGAAGTCCGAACTCGAGCGCGAACTCGCCGCCGAGGAGCTCAAGCGCAGCATCGACGAGACCCGCGAAGCCGCCGGCGACCTGCGCGACCGCGTGCGCGCCAGCGGCGACGAGGTGCGGCGCGACTTCGAGCGCATGCGCGGCGAGGTCAGCGACGCGATAGAGCCCTGGGCGCCAGCCGCATCGCCCGCGCCCGCGCCAGCCGTTGACGCACCGGCGCCCGCCGATGCCGCAGGGGAGCCCGGTGCCACCAGCGACGACGCGCCGTCCGGCCCGGGAGACACGCATGTCCGCGGAGACCGATAGCGGCGAAAGCCAGCTGTTCGACCACCTGCTGGAGCTGCGCGCGCGCATCATCCGCGGGCTGATGGGGCTGGGCGTGGCGCTGCTGGCCATGCTGCCGTTCGCCAACCGCCTGTACGCGTGGCTGGCGCAGCCGCTGATTGACAAGCTGCCCGAAGGCGCGCACCTGATCGCGGTCGAAGTCGCTTCGCCGTTCTTCGCGCCGCTCAAGCTCGCGTTCTTCGCGGCCTTGGTGGTGAGCATGCCGTGGCTGCTGTACCAGGCCTGGGCGTTCGTGGCGCCGGGCCTGTACCGGCGCGAGAAGCGCCTGGCGCTGCCGCTGCTCGCAACGTCGCTGATCCTGTTCTACACAGGCTGCGCGTTCGCGTTCTTCGTGGTGCTGCCGTCGGTGTTCACCTTCCTCACCGCGGTGACGCCGGAGGGCGTGGCGATGATGACCGACATCAACGCCTACCTGGATTTCGTGCTGGTGATCTTCCTGGCGTTCGGCATCAGCTTCGAGCTGCCGGTGGCACTGGTGATCCTGGTGCTGCTGGGCTGGGTGACGCCCGCGCAGCTGCGCGAATCGCGCGGCTACGCGATCGTCGGCATCTTCGTGCTGGCGGCGGTGATCACCCCTCCGGACGTGATCTCGCAGCTGATGCTGGCGATCCCGATGTGCCTGCTGTACGAGGCCGGGATCCTGGCGGCGCGTGCGCTGTCGCGGCGCGAGCCCGCGGCGGGCGACGGCGCCGACTGATGCGACCCGCCGGCTTCTGGCGGCGCGCCGCGGCGTGGAGCCTGGATGCCGTGCTGGTTGCGCTGCCGGTGGTGGGGTTGGGTTGGACACACCTGCAGCGTTCGGCCGGCGTGCTCGGGGCCGCAGCCCATACGCTCTTCGAGGCTTCCGCCGTGCGCATGGCCGACGCACTGCAGACCCTGCAGTCGCCGCTCGCCCTCGCCAATGGCTGGTTGCGCGACCCGGTGTTGCTGGCAGCGGCGGGCGATGTGCAGTCGGCCATGTCCGCAATGCTGCTGCCGCCGCTGGCGGCGTTCGTGGTCGCGTGGATGGCGTGGTGCGTCGGCTTCGAGCGCTCGCGCTGGCAGGCGACGCCCGGCAAGCGCGCGCTCGGCCTGCGCGTGGTGGATGCCGCGGGCCAGCCGCCGCGCATCGCGCAGCTGCTCGTGCGTTTCGTTGCCGGCGGCCTGTCCTGGCTCACGCTCAATGTCGGCCACCTGCTGGCCGCGCTGCCGCCACGCCACGCGGCGCTGCACGACCGCATCAGCGGTACGCGCGTGTGCCTGGCCGATGACGCGACGGCGCGCATGCCCGGCTGGGCACGCGCATGGCTGTGGTTGCTCGCGGCCGCGACGCTCGCGGCGAACGCCTGGGTGATGTCCGCGGCCGGCGGCGTGCTGCGGGCCGCGCTGGAACGCGCGCTGGGCTGAGCGGCGGCTCAGGCCGCGACTTCGTGTCCGTTGCTGCTGTCCGCGTCGGCCGCGCCGCCGCAGACGTCGCGCCACATGGCGTAGATCACGCCGAACATCACCACGTACACCGCGACCATCGCCGCGAAGTACAGCGGCGCCGCCAGCACCATGCCCAACGCCGGGTTGATGAACGAGCCCAGCGCCATCAGCAGCGCGACGGCGAGCGCGAGCACGAACACCGCGACCAGTCCGACCACCAGCACCGCGACGGTCAGGACCAGCAGCGGCAACAGGTTCTTCAGCGCACCCAGCAGGCCGTCGGCCAGCGACTGGCCCACGCTCGCGCGACCCAGCGCGGCCTGGCCCAGGGCGAGCGAATACACCCCGTTGAAGAACACGCCGACGATGAACAGCAGCGCGAACAGGGTGCCGGTGCCGCTCGGCAACGCCGGGATCACCGGCGTCTCGCCGGGCTCCGCCGACTCCAGCGCCTCCATCACCACCGCCATCTCGGCGAAGAAGTCGCCGCCGAACGCCAGCGCGATGGCACCGAACAGCAGCAGCCCGACCACGATCACCACCAGCAGGACCGCGATCACCCGTCCCGCGCCCTGGCCGGCCTGGAACACCTGGAAGATCGAGGTGGCATGCACCGGCGCGCCCGACTCGTTGGCGTGCAGCAGGCGCAGGTAGCCGGCGAACAGCGGGCCCATCACCACCAGCGAGTACAGCACCGAGAAACCCAGCAGCGCCATGGTCGCCTGCGCGCTGACCGCGCCCATGCCGCCCTGCACCACGATCTGCACCAGGGTGGGCACCAGCGCCACCAGCATCAGCAGCGCGGCGCCGCCAAACACGGCCTTCGGGTTGCCGCCCCCCTGGTTGATCGCCTGTTTCAGCCAGCTGAAACCCGCAACCGGGCCCATCGCGCGCGTGGTCATGCCGTTCCCCGTAATCAAGCGTGTCCGTGGCGGTCGCCACGCTGGCGACATTCTACTGGACGGCCGCCTACCCGACGGCCCCGCCGCGACGCGCGTGGCGCACGAAGCGGCGCAGCACATCGCGGGCCCGCGGCGCGGCACGCACGGCGTCGCGCACCGCGACCGGATCGTGGCCCTCGCCGGCCAGCGCATCGCGGCGCGCTTCGATGTAGCCGCGCATGTGGGTGCCGCTGAACTCGGGGTGGAACTGCACGCCCCAGGCGGCATCGCCCCAGCGGAACGCGTGGCAGTCGTCGAGCGCGGACGCAGCCAGCACGGTCGCGCCTTCCGGCGGCGCCAGCACGCTCTGCAGGTGCGTGGCCTGGGCGCAGATCCGCGGCGGGAGGCCGGCGAACAGCGGGTCGTGGGCAGCATCCGGGTGCAGGTCGAGCGCGACGGTGCCCATCTCGCGGCCGCGCGGGTTGTCGCCGACCTCGCCGCCCAGCGCATGCGCGAGCAGCTGGTGGCCATAGCAGATGCCGAACACCGGGGCGCCGTCGCGCGCCGCGTCGCCCAGCCATTCGGCGCTGCGTTCGCTCCAGTCTTCGCGGTGGCTGACCATCGCGCCGGATCCGGTGACCAGGACCCCGGCATAGCCGCGGTGCGACGGCGGCCTGGCGCCGGCCTGCACGTCGACCACCCTCACCTCGTCGCGTGCGAGGCCGGCCGCGGTGCGGATCCAGTGCGCGAAACCGCCGTGGCGGCGCATCGACGCGACCGGGCGGCCGGTTTCGAGGACCAGGAAGGGGGCGTGGCGGCGACTCATCGGCAATGATCCATGGACACGCCGCTATTCGCGCGGCGGCAGCACCGAGACGACCTCGGCAATCGTGGTGAGGCCCTGTGCGACCTTCTCCGCGCCGGCCATGCGCAGCGTGCGCAGGCCCTCCGCGGCACCGGCGCGGGCGAAGCCGGCGAGGTCCATGTCGGCGCTGATCTTCGCGCGCAGCGCGGGCGACACCGGCATCAGTTCGTACAGGCCGACGCGTCCGTAGTAGCCGGTGTTGCGGCACTCCAGGCAGCCGACCGGGCCGAACGGCGTGCCCGCGGGGATGCGCGCACCCTCGCCGAGCAGCGCGCGCCAGTCATCGGCGGGCACCTCCGCCGGCGCCTTGCAGTGCGGGCACAGCGTGCGCACCAGGCGCTGCGCCAGCACGCCGTTGAGCGTGGACGCGATCAGGTAATGCGGCAGCCCCAGGTCGAGCAGGCGCGTGACCGCCGAAGGCGCGTCGTTGGTGTGCAGCGTGGACAGCACCAGGTGGCCGGTGAGCGAGGCCTGCACCGCCATCTGCGCGGTGTCGAGGTCGCGGATCTCGCCGATCATGATGATGTCCGGGTCCTGGCGCAGCAGCGTGCGCACGCCCTGCGCGAAGCCGAGGTCGATCGCGTTGTGCACCTGCATCTGGTTGAGCTCGGGCGCGATCATCTCGATCGGGTCCTCGACGGTGCACACGTTGAGGTCCGGCGTGGCCAGGCGCTTGAGCGTGGAATACAGCGTGGTGGTCTTGCCCGAGCCGGTCGGGCCGGTGACCAGCACGATGCCGTGCGGACGCGTGGTGAGGTCGTTCCAGGCCGCGGCCTCGTCGGCATCGAAGCCCAGCGCCTCGAGCGGCTTGAACGCGGTGTCCGGGTCGAAGATGCGCAGCACGCACTTCTCGCCGAACGCGGTGGGCATGGTCGACAGGCGCATCTCGACCTCGCGCCCGCCCGGCGAGCGCGTCTTGATGCGCCCGTCCTGCGGGCGCCGGCGCTCGGCCAGGTCCATGCGCCCGAGCACCTTGACCCGGCTCACCACGCCCACCATCACCGGCGGCGGCAGTTCGAACACCTTGTGCAGCACGCCGTCGATGCGGAACCGCACCTGGCTGGCCTCGCGACGCGGCTCGAGGTGGATGTCGCTGGCGCGCTGCTCGTAGGCGTACTGCAGCAGCCAGTCGACGATGTGCACCACGTGCTGGTCGTCGGCGTTGACGTCGCCGGCGCGGCCCAGCTCGACCAGCTGCTCGAAGCTCGGCAGGCCGGCATCGCCGCCCTCGCGCGTGTCGCGTGCGCCGCGCACCGAACGCGTGACGCCGTGGAATTCCATGGCGTAACGGCCGATGTCCAGCGGGTTGGCCACCACCAGCGAGACTTCGCGACGCAGCAGGCGCTGCAGGTCCGGCAGCCAGGCGGTGTCCAGCGGCTCGCTGGTCGCGAGCACCGCGTGGGTCGGGGTGACTTCGACGGCGAGGATGCGATGGCGGCGCGCGTACGCCTGCGACACCAGCGCGGTGGTCACGGCCACGTCGACCCGGGTCGGGTCGATGCGCAGGTAGGGCAGGCCGCAGGCAGCGGCGAGCCACTGCGACAGGCGCTCCAGGCTGAGGTCGGTGCCCACCGGCACGCGCGCGGGCAGCTTGAGGTTGGCGAGCAGCACCAGCGGATGGATGCCGTCCAGCGCGCGGGCCTGGCGCGATGCGATGCGTGCGCGCCCGGCATCGTCCTCGGCGAGCAGGCCGTCGGCGACCAGCGCGGCAAGCACCGGTTCCAGCGCCAGGCGGCCGCGCGGCAGGCGCGTGGGCGGAGGCGTGGCGTGGTCGCGGATTGGAGTAGGCGGCTGCAACATCGCTCCGGCATCCGCATGGGGGCGTGCGGGGGCGCCGCTATACTAGCGCGCCCCGCCACGCGGCCTTTCCACGGGCACCGAACGCGCATGACCGCACCGACCTTCCAGCAGCTGATCCAGCGGCTCAACGAATTCTGGGCCGCGCAGGGCTGCGTGCTGATCCAGCCGCTCGACCTGGAGGTGGGTGCCGGCACCTTCCATCCCGCGACCTTCCTGCGCTCGCTGGGCCCGGAGCCGTGGAACGCCGCCTACGTGCAGCCCTGCCGCCGCCCGACCGACGGCCGCTACGGCGAGAACCCCAACCGCCTGCAGCGCTACTACCAGTACCAGGTGGCGATGAAGCCCAGCCCCGACAACATCGTCGAGCTGTACTTCGATTCGTTGAAGAGCCTGGGCGTGGATCCGCTGGTGCACGACCTGCGCCTGGTCGAGGACAACTGGGAGTCGCCGACGCTCGGCGCCTGGGGCCTCGGCTGGGAAGTCTGGCTCAACGGCATGGAAGTCACCCAGTTCACCTGGTTCCAGCAGGCCGGTGGCATGGAGTGCCGTCCGGTGCTCGGCGAGATCACCTACGGCCTCGAGCGCCTGTGCATGTACCTGCAGAACGTCGACAACGTGTTCGACATCGTGTGGACGCACGGCCCCGACGGCACGCCGGTGACCTACCGCGACGTCTACCACCAGAACGAAGTCGAGCAGAGCACCTACAACTTCGAGCACGCCGACGTCGCCGAGCTTTTCCACCGCTTCGACGCCTGCGAGGCCGAGGCGCTGAAGCTCGTCGCGCTCGACCTGCCGTTGCCGGCCTACGAGCAGGCGATGAAGGCCAGCCACAGCTTCAACATGCTCGACGCGCGCCGCGCGATCAGCGTCACCGAGCGCCAGCGCTACATCCTGCGCGTGCGCCGGCTGTCGCAGGCGGTGGCCGAGAGCTACCACGCACAGCGCGAGAAGCTCGGCTTCCCGGGCCTCAAGCAGGCCCCGGCTTCGGCCGCCTGACGCACCAAGGCACAGCAATGACCGATACCGCCCCGCTGCTCATCGAACTCGGCACCGACGAACTCCCGGTCGCCGCGCTGCCCGGCCTGGCCCAGGCGTTCCTCGCCGGCGTGCAGGACGCGCTGGCGCGCCGCGGCATCGCCTTCGCCGCCGACGCGCGACCGCTGTACTCGCCGCGGCGCATCGCCGCGCTGCTCGACGGCGTGGCCGTGCTGCAGCCGGAGCAGGCCAGCGAGGTGCTGGGGCCGTACGTCAACATCGCGCTCGACGCCGACGGCCAGCCGACGCGCGCGCTGCAGGGCTTCGCGCAGAAGGCCGGCGTGGACTGGACCGCGCTCGAGCGCACCAGCGACCAGAAGGGCGAGCGGTTCGTGCACCGTGCGGTCACGCCGGGCGCGGCCACCCGCGACCTGCTGCCCGCGGTGCTCGCCGACGCCATTGCCGCGATGCCGATCCCCAAGCCCATGCGCTGGGGCGCGCACGGCCACGCCTTCGCGCGTCCCGTGCACTGGCTGGTGGTGCTGCTCGGCGACCAGGTCGTACCTGCCGCGGCCTTCGGCGCCAGCGCCGACCGCATGAGCCGCGGCCACCGCTTCATGCACGACAAGCCGGTGTGGATCGGCCAGCCCGGCGACTACGTCGACGCCATGCGCGCCGCCAGGGTGCTGGTGGACCCGGTGGAGCGCCGCGCGCGCATCGTCGCCGAGGTCGAGGCCGCGGCCGCCGCGGCCGGCGGCCGCGCGCGCATCGAGCCGGGCAACCTGGCCGAGGTGGAATGCCTGGTGGAATGGCCGAAGGCGGTCGCGTGTTCGTTCGACGCCGGCTTCCTGGCAGTGCCGCATGAAGCGCTGATCGCGACCATGGAAGCCAACCAGAAGTTCTTCCCGGTGCTCGACGCCGACGGCCGCCTCGGCGAACACTTCATCGGCATCGCCAACATCGAATCGAAGGACGAGGCCGAGATCCGCAAGGGCTACGAGCGCGTGATCCGCCCACGCTTTGCCGACGCGCGCTTCTTCTTCGTCGAAGACATGAAGCAGGGCCTGGCATCGATGAATGCCGGCCTCGCGGGCGTGACCTACCAGGCGCGGCTGGGCAGCGTGTCCGACAAGGCCGCGCGCGTGGCGGCGCTGGCGCGCGACATCGCGCGCCCGGTCGGCGTCGATCCGGAGCTGGCGGCGCGCGCGGCGCTGCTGTCCAAGGCCGACCTGCAGTCGCGCATGGTCAACGAGTTCCCCGAGCTGCAGGGCATCGCCGGTCGCTATTACGCGATGCAGGACGCGTCGCTCCAAGACCTCGCGCATGACGACCGCCTCGCGCTGGCCCACGCCATCGACGAGGCCTGGCAGCCGCGCCACGCGGGCGACGCCATCGCGCCGTCGCCGGCGGGCCGGGTGCTGGCGATCGCCGAGCGCCTCGACACCCTGGCCGGCGGCTTTGCCGCGGGCCAGAAGCCGACCGGCAACAAGGATCCGTTCGCGCTGCGCCGCGCCGCGCTCGGCCTGGCGCGGACCGTGATCGAAAGCGGTCTGGAGCTCGACCTGCCGGCGCTGGCCGCGATCGCGGCGCGCCACGTGGTCGCCGGCATCGCCGCGGTCGACGCCGCACAGCTGGCCGCCAGGGCCGACGCGGGCGGCGACGCGGCCAAGGCCGGCAAGCCCGCCGCGCCTCCGCCGGCGCCGGAAGTGCTGGCCACCGAGCTCTACGACTTCATCCTCGACCGCCTGCGCGGCTACTACACCGACCGCGGCGTGCCGCCGCAGCACTTCGCCGCGGTGGCCGAACTGCGCCCGGCGTCGCTGCGCGACTTCGACCGCCGCGTCGCCGCCATCGGCACGTTCGCGGCGCTGCCCGAGGCCGAGGCGCTGGCCGCCGCCAACAAGCGCATCGGCAACATCCTGAAGAAGGCCGAGGGCACGCGCGCCGACCATGTCGATGTGGCGCTGCTTGCCGAGCCCGCCGAGCGCGCGCTGGCCGAAGCGGTCACCGCCGCCGAAGCCGATACCGCGCCAGCGCTGGCCAATGGCGACTACGTCACGGCACTGGCGCGCCTGGCGCGCCTGCGCCCGCAGGTGGATGCGTTCTTCGACGAGGTGATGGTGAACGTCGACGACACCGCGCTGCGCGACAACCGCCTCGCGCTGCTTGGCCGGCTGTCGGCGCGCCTGGGCGCGGTGGCGGCGATCGAGCATCTTTCGTCCTGATGCAGGCAGCACCGCGGTGCCGCCGGGCACTGCGGTTGCGGCGCCATGCGCCGTTAATCGCGGCTTGACGCCGGACCGGTATCCTCGCGCGATGCATCCAGCCTCCCGCGCCGCCATCGCCGTCGTCCTGTTGTCGATCGGCGGCCTTGCACATGCGGTGAAGGTGTCGTCGGTCGAGATCCGCGGCCTGGATGACGAACTCGAGGACAACGTGCGCACTTCGCTGTCGCTGAGCGGCGCGATCGGCAGCGAGGTCACGCCACGGCGCCTCGGCTACATGCTGCGCGCCGCCGGCGACGAGGCGCGCGAGGCGCTGGAGCCGTTCGGCTACTACTCGCCGCGGATCGTGGTGGAGCGCGAGCGTGACGGTGCCCGCCGGGTCGTGCTGGATACCGCCGCCGCGCCCGAAGACGATGCCGAGCGCGCGGCCGCGGTGACGCGCGAGGTGCGCGCCCCGGGCGCGGGCGGCGCCGACAGCCGCGGACCGGTCGCGGTGGTGATCACCATCGAGCCCGGCGAACCGGTGCGCGTGCGTCGCGCCGACATCGCCATCCTCGGTGACGGCCACGACGACCGGTACCTGGAAGAGGAGATCGACGCCTTCCTGCCGCGCGAAGGCTCGGTCTTCCACCACCCGACCTACGAATCCAGCAAGACGCGCATCAGCCGCCGCCTCGCCGAGCGCGGCTACTTCGACGCCGATTTCTCCGCGCGCCGGGTGGCGGTGACCCGCGCCGAGCACGCCGCCGACATCGAGCTGGTGTGGACCAGCGGCGCGCGCTACGACATGGGCGCGACGCGCTTCCTGCAGGAGCCCAAGGCGGTCGTGCGCAACGACCTGCTCGAGCGCCTGGTGTACTGGGACGAGGGCGACTATTACCACCAGGGCCGCCTGGACCGGCTGCGCACCTCGCTCGCGCGGCTGGACTATTTCAGCCGCATCGACATCCAGCCGCGCATCGAGGAGGCGGTGGACGGCGAGGTGCCGGTGGACGTGACGCTCACGCCCGCCAAGCGCGACGTCTACACCGCCGGCCTGTCGTACGGCACCGACAGCGGGCCGGGCGTGCGCCTCGGGCTGGAGCGCCGCTACGTCAACGACCGCGGCCACAAGGCGCTGGCGCAGCTCGACTACGCACGCAAGCGCAAGACGCTCACCATGCAGTACCGCATCCCGGCGTTCCTGTGGCTCGACGGCTGGTACACCGCCAGCCTGCAGGCGGCCGACGAGCAGACCGACTACATCGACACCCGCCGCATCGAATTCGTCGCCAGCCGCAGCGGCCAGTACAACCGCAACCTCAACCTGGTCGCCTCGATGCACGCGCTGCGCGAGCGCTGGGCCTACCAGTACGAGGACGACAACGACCCCGACACGCCGGCGCTGTACCGCTACGCCACCTTCACCTATCCCTCGCTGCGCGCCAGCTACGTGGACCTCGACGACACGCTGTTCCCGCGCAGCGGCTACAGCGGCCACCTGTTGTTGCGCGGCGGCGCCGAAGGGCTGGGCTCGGAGGCGAGCTTCGCCCAGGTGCATGCCCGCGCGCACTGGTACCTGGGCTTCGGCGAACTCGACCGGCTGATCCTGCGCGGCGAATTCGGCCGCACGTCCACCAGCGCGCTGGTCGACATGCCGCCCAGCCTGCGTTTCTACGCCGGCGGCGACAACAGCATCCGCGGCTACGAATGGCGCGAGGTCGGGCCGCGCGTGGTCGATGCCGATGACGACAGCTTCGCGCTCGGCGCGCGCCACGTGTTCACCGCCAGCGCCGAGTACGAGCACTACTTCGACGGCAGCTGGGGCGTGGCCGCGTTCGTCGACACCGGCAGCGCCTACGACGGTTCACCCGACATCCGCACCGGCGTCGGCATCGGCCTGCGCTGGCGTTCGCCTGTAGGGCCGCTGAGGTTCGACGTCGCGCGCGGCCTGGACGATCCGGACTCGCCGTTCACCCTGCACCTCAACATCGGCGCCGACCTGTGATGGCGCACGCGCAGCAGCCGGGCGAGGACGAGCGCGAGGCGCGCATCGCCGAATTGCGCGCACGCCGCCGCGCGCGGATGCGCCTGCTGGCGCGGCGCAGCGCGATCGGCACCGCCGCGCTGGTCGCGCTGCTGCTGGTGGCGGGCTACTGGCTGCTGTCCACGCTCGGCGGCCGTGATTTCCTGCTCGCCCAGGTCGTGGCGCGGCTGCCGGCCGGCACCACGCTCACCTGGCGCGCCGCCGAAGGCCCGGCGTCCGGGCCGCTGACCATGCACGACGTGGTGTTCGAGCAGCTGGTGTGCCCGGACGTCGACGGCGAGCAGGCGCCCTACGGCAGCTGCGCCACGCCGCGTGCGCTGCGCTTCGCCGCGCGCCGGGTGACCCTGGACCCCGACATCCGCCCGCTGCTCGGGCGCCTGCTGCGCCTCGACCGCCTGGAGGTCGAAGACGCGGTGCTCGAGCTGCCGCCCGCCGACGACGAGCCGTTCTCGCTGCCGCAGTGGCCCGAGGTGCTGCCGCAGGTCAATCCGCCGCTCGGCCTGCAGGCGGACGCGATCGCGGTCGACGGCTTCGGCGTGCTGCGCGGCGGCGAGCCGCTGATCGACATCGCCTCGCTGCGCGGCGGCATGGATGCACGGCGCGGCACGCTCAAGCTCGTCGACGTGGTGGTGGAGAGCGATCGCGGGCGCTTCACCGCCGGCGGCGAGTACGCGCCGGGCGACGACTACCGCATGGACCTGACCGCGTCCGCGCTGCTGCCGGCCCCCGTCGGCCGCACCCGGCCGCGCTTCGGGCTGGTGGCGCGCGGCGACGTGGCGGCGCTCGACATCGCGCTGACCGGCCACGCCCCGGCGCCGCTGCGCGCGCGCCTCACCCTGCGCGGCGCAGGCGCGCCGCGCTGGACGTTCAGCGCGGCCAGCGAACAACTCGACCTGGCGCTGCTGGCCGGCACCGGCACCCGCGACGCGCCGCTGTCGTTCGACGTGCGCGCCGACGGCACCGGCGGTGCCGCGACGCTGCAGGGGCAGCTGGCACAGGGCACGCTGCGCGCGGTGCTGCAGCCGTCGCAGCTGCGCCTGGAAGAACAGGTACTGGCGTTCGAGCCGCTGGTGCTGGACGTGTTCGACGGCCGCGTGACCGTCACCGGACGCGGCGACTTCAAGGATCCGCAGGCGGCGACATTCCGCTACGCGGTGATCGCCCGCGGGCTGTCGTGGGCGCCGACACCCGAAGACGGCGCCAGCGCCGACCCCGCGGCCACCGTGCGCGGCGATGCCGACTTCGGCATCGCCGGGCGCACCGACGCCTGGGCGCTGGTGGGTACGGCGGCACTCGAGCGCGGCACGCAATCCGCGGAACTGGAGCTCAAGGGACGCGGCGACGACGCCCGCATGCAGCTGCAGACACTGCGCGCGACCATGCCCGGCGGCCGCCTCGACGGCAGCGGCGACCTGACCTGGGCACCGGCGCTGGGCTGGACGCTGGACGCCACCCTGGCCGGCTTCGACCCCGGCTACTTCGTGCCGGATTTCGACGGCGCCATCGACGGCCGCATCGCCAGCACCGGCACCACCCGCGACGACGGCGGCCTGGACATTTCCGTCGATGCCCGTGACCTCGGCGGCCAGCTGCGCGGCCGGCGCCTGGCCGGCAGTGCGCGCTTCGCGATGCAGGGCGCCGCGACCGCGGCCGATGTCGCGCGCTTTGAAGGCGAGGCCGCGCTGACCGTCGGCGCCAGCCGCATCGACGCCAGCGGCCGCCTCACCGACACCATCACCGTCGATGGCGCGCTCAGCCCGCTGCGGCTCGACGACCTGCTGCCCGGCGCGTCCGGCCAGCTGCGCGGCACGTTCGCGGTCAGCGGCCCGCGCGCCGCGCCCGACATCCGCGCCGACCTCACCGGCGAGGGCCTGCGCCATGGCGATTACCGCGCCGACCGCCTGCGCCTGCAGGGCCACCTGCCCTGGCGTGGCCGCGGCGGCGAGCTCGCCATCGATGCCGGCGGGCTGCAGGCCGGCATCGCCTTCGACACCCTGGCGGTGCGCGCGCGCGGCGCGGTCGAAGACCTCGAGTTCGGCGCCGACGCGCAGGGCGAGATCGGTCGGCTCGCGCTGGCCGGCAGCGCGCAGCGTGGCGGCAATGGCCTGTGGCGCGGCGCGCTCGCGTCGCTGGATGCCGCGCCGGCGCGTGGTGCCAGCTGGCGCCTGCAGGCACCGGCCATCTTCGCCCAGCAGGCCGGCAGCCGCTGGACGCTGTCGCGCACCTGCCTGGCGTCCACGGCCGGCGGCAACCTCTGCGCCAGCGCCGACTGGCCGCGCCAGGGGCTGGCGGTCAGCGGCGAGGGCCTGCCGCTGGCGCTGGCGCTGCCCTATCTGCCGGAGCAGGACAACGGCCGCCCCTGGGCGCTGGACGGCAGCATCGACCTCGATGGCCGGCTGCGCCCGGCGGGCCGCGCCTGGCAGGGCCATGTCGACCTCACCTCGGCGAGTGGCGCGCTGCGCACGCGGCCCGGCGCGCGGCGCAGCGTGCTGTCGTACGAAGGCCTGGCGCTCACGGCGCGATTCGACGCCAACCGCATCGACGCCACGCTCGGCAGCGCGTTCAACGGCGACGGCCGGATCGATGCGCGCCTGCGCACCGGCTGGGATGCCTACGCGCCGCTCGACGGCGAGATCGCGCTGGCCACCAGTGAACTCACCTGGATGGAAGTTTTCTCGCCGGACATCGTCTCGCCCACCGGCAAGCTGGACGCCGACATCCGCCTTGGTGGCACGCGCGCGCAGCCGTCGCTCGGCGGCCAGGCCGCGCTGAGCGGATTCAACGCCGAGCTGCCGGCGCTCGCCATCGCGATCGTCGACGGCAGCGCGCGCCTGGACGCGCTGCCCGACGGCACGGCGCGCATCACCGGCACGCTCGGCACCGGTGGCACGGGGCGCCTGGCGATCGACGGCAGCCTCGGCTGGCAGAGTGCGGACGCGCCGCTGGTGCTGCGCGTGCGCGGCAACGACGTGCTGGTCTCCGACACCCGCGACCTGCGCGCCGTGGCCAGCCCCGACATCGAGGTGCGCTATGCCGCGCGCCAGCCGCTGCGCGTCACCGGCACGGTCGGCGTGCCCAGTGCGCACATGGACCTGGAGCGCCTGAGCGACGGCGCGTCGGTCTCGCCCGACGTGGTCGTCCTCGACCCGGTGGACCCCGAGAAGGGACCGCCGATGGCGATGGAGCTCGACCTGTCGCTGGTGATGGGCGACGCCGTGACGCTCAACGGCTTCGGCCTGGAAGGCACGCTGGGTGGGCGCCTGCGCGTGCGCTCGCGCGCCGGCCGCGAGATGACCGGCGACGGCATGCTCGAGGTCGGTGGCCGCTACGAGGCCTACGGCCAGGAGCTCGACATCACCCGCGGGCGGCTGGAGTGGTCGAACACGCCGGTCGCCGACCCGGTGCTCGACATCCGCGCCGAGCGCCGCGTGGGCGACGTGACGGCGGGCATCGACGTCGATGGCCGCGCCTCGGCGCCGCGCGCGCGCGTCTGGACCGATCCCGCCAGCGACGAAGCCGAAGCCCTCGCCTACCTGGCGCTCGGCCGTCCGCTGTCGAGCCTCAGCGGCAGCCAGGCGCGCGACCTCGATGCCGCCTCCGCCGCGCTCAACGCCGGCGGCAGCCTGCTGGCCGGCCAGCTGGGCAAGCAGATCGGCCTGGACGACGCCGGCGTGATGGAATCGCGCGCGCTGGGCGGCAGCGTGCTCGGCGTGGGCAAGCAGCTGTCGCCGCGGCTGTATGTCGGATTTGGCGTGTCGCTGCTCGGCACCGGCCAGGTACTGACGCTGAAGTACCTGCTGCGCCGCGGCTTCGACATCGAGATCGAATCGAGCACGCTGGAAAGCCGCGGCTCGATCAACTACCGCCACGAGCGCTGAATAAGCGCCGCCGCGCGCCGCGAGGCCGCTGCGTCAGCGCACCAAAACGCGTGCGCCGCGCAGCTGCGCCACGCCGTCGACGACGTCGGTCCACACCACATGCGCCACGCCGTTGGCGACCTGCAGCTGCGGGAAGCCCGTGCCGCGCCCGCGGCCAGCGACCTTCGCCACCTGCAGGCGCTGGTATTCGGTGGCGAGATCTGGCGAGCGGCGCGACAGCCACAGCGACTGCCCGTCGCCGTCCTCGCGCAGCCACAGCAGCCAGGCCTGGTCATCGCCGAGCGCGACATCGACGCGGCCCTGCACCGCTTCGCCGCGGTCGAGGTCCACCGGCGCCGCGAACGTGGTGCCCGCATCATCGCTGTACGCGGCGCGCACCTGCGCCACGCCGTCAGGCGCGGTGTACCAGGCCACCACCGCCGCATCGCCTTCGGCGGCCACGGACGGGCCGTTGACCGGGCAGGCCGGCATGGTCCAGTTGTCGGCATGCACGCGCACGGGCGTCGTCCACGCATCGCCGATCAGGCGCGTGGTCATGATGTCGCGCACTTCGCCGGAGGTGCGGCCGCGGTACACCAGCAGCGCGCCGCGCCCGGTCACCGCCACCGAGGTCTGGCAGCAATCGCAGACGCTGGCGTCGATCTCCGTGTCCAGCGTGCGACGCAGCGTGGGGCCATAAACGGCGGCGCGCAGGGTCATCGCACCGCCAGCTTCGGCGCCGTGGGCATGACCGGCGTCGCCACCAGCGGAGGCTTCCGCTGCAGCGGCATCGGTCGCGGCCATCGCCGCGCCCGTGTTGCGGCCATCCAGCCAGGCGATGCCGACGCTGTCCTGCGCCTGCGGCCACAGCGACACGAACCCGTGCTCACTGGCGGTGCCGTCGTCGTGCGGGCTGAACGGCGTGCTCCAGCGCATGCCGCCGTCGCGCGAGTTGCTGAGGGCCACGTCGTAGGCGTGCGGCGCCGCGCCGTTCTTCTGCAGCCAGTGCGCCCACAGCGTGCCGTCGGCGGTGGCGGTGATGTGCGGCGTGTCGGCCCAGTTCACGACCATGCTCTGGCCGATGGCGATGGTGACCGGCGCGGTCTGCCAGCGCAGGTCGCCCGGGTGGTAGCTGGAGAACTGCAGGATGTGGCGGCGGCCGGGCTGCGAATTGGTCCACGCCAGCAGCAGGCGGCCATCGGCCGCGCGCGCGAGGTCCGGCAGCGCCGAGCCGGGCTGCGTCGCCGGCAGCGGCCAGTCCTCGACGACGCGCTCCACGGCGGGATCGACGCCGGCGGCGGGCGCGGCGGGCGCGGGGGTCTCGGCCCTGTCGCCACATCCGGCGGCAAGGCCCAGCACGGCAAGGGCGAGGATGGCGGTGCGCATGGCTGCAGCGTACCGTGGGCCACGCCATGTTCACCACCGTCGCCAGCTACAGCGATCCGCTCGAGGCGCACCTCGCCTGCGGGCTGCTGCAGGCCGAGGGCCTCGACGCACGCCTGGACGACACCGGCACCGCGATCGCCAACTGGGAGTGGCGGCTGGCGATCGGCGGCATGCGCCTGCGGGTGCCCGACGCCCAGGCGATCCATGCGCGCCGCGTGCTCGCCGAACTCGATGCCGGCGCATACGCGCTCGACACCGCCGAAGACGATGCCGCCGACGCGGCCGAAGCCGCAGCGGATGACGCGCGCCTGCTGCCACCCGACCGCGAATCCGTCTCCAGCCGCATCGCCTGGGCGGCGCTGATGCTGCTCGGCCTGCCGCTGCCATGGCGCCGGCGCCGCGGCGGTTCCGACGAGGTCGTGCGCAAGGCCTGAGCGGCCGGCGCTGTCAACGGGTTACGCGCTTCGGCGACGCGGGGGACAATCACCGGTCCGCGGCGATTTGCTGCCGCCTGCCTGCAGGACACGACGCTGGACATCACGCCCGCGCTCGCGCGCAAGATCGCCGCCACCATCGCCGACGAGATCGGTGCCCGCCCCGCCCAGGTCGACGCCGCCACCGCGCTGCTCGACGGCGGCGCGACCGTGCCGTTCATCGCGCGCTACCGCAAGGAGGCCACCGAGGGCCTCGACGACACCCAGCTGCGCGACCTCGAGGTCCGCCTGGCCTACCTGCGCGAGCTCGAGGAGCGGCGCGCGGCGATCCTGGCCAGCATCGACGAGCAGGGCAAGCTGAGCGACGAACTGCGCGCCGACATCGACGCCGCCGACAGCAAGGCGCGCCTGGAAGACCTGTACCTGCCCTACAAGCCCAAGCGCCGCACCCGTGCGCAGATCGCGCGCGAAGCCGGGCTGGAGCCGCTGGCCGACGGCCTGCTCGCCGACCCGACGCAGGTGCCGGACGAGTTCGCACTCGGCTTCGTCGATGCCGACAACGGCGTCGCCGATGCCAAGGCCGCGCTGGAAGGCGCGCGCGCGATCCTGATCGAGCGCTGGGGCGAGGACGCGGCGCTGATCGGCGAGCTGCGCGAATGGCTGTCCGCGCAGGGCGTGATCCGGTCGAAGGTGGCCGAGGGCAAGGAAGCCGCCGGCGAGAAGTTCCGCGACTACTTCGACCACGCCGAGCCGCTGGCGAAGATCCCCTCGCACCGGCTGCTGGCGCTGTTCCGCGGCCGCCGCGAGGAATTCCTGCAGATCGAGCTGGAACCCGGCAGCGATGTCGACGCCGGCAACGCCTACGCCGAGGGCCGCGTCGCGCTGCGCGCCGGCATCCGCGCGGCGGGCCGTGCCGCCGACGCCTGGCTGCTCAACGCCTGCCGCCTGGCGTGGCGCGCCAAGCTGCAGCTGCACCTGATGCTCGACCTGTTCGCGCAGGCGCGCGAGAAGGCCGAGGCCGAAGCGATCACGGTGTTCGGCGACAACCTCAAGGACCTGCTGCTGGCGGCGCCGGCGGGACCCAAGGCGGTGCTCGGCATCGACCCGGGCATCCGCACCGGCTGCAAGATCGCGGTGGTCGACGCCACCGGCAAGCTGGTCGCCACCGACACCATCTATCCGCACGAGCCACGCAAGCAGTGGGACCAGTCGGTGCACGTGCTGCGCAAGCTGTGCGCCGAGCATGGCGTGCAGCTGGTCGCGATCGGCAACGGCACCGCCTCGCGCGAGACCGACCGGCTCGCCGCCGACGTCATGAAGGCCGCGCCGGAACTGAAGCTGCAGAAGATCGTGGTCAGCGAGGCCGGCGCCTCGGTGTATTCGGCATCGGAGACCGCGGCCCGTGAGTTCCCCGGCCTGGACGTGTCGATCCGCGGCGCGGTGTCGATCGCGCGGCGGCTGCAGGATCCGCTCGCCGAACTGGTCAAGATCGAGCCCAAGGCGATCGGCGTCGGCCAGTACCAGCACGACGTCGACCAGTACCGGCTGGCGCGCGCGCTGGATGCGCGCGTCGAGGACTGCGTCAACGCGGTCGGCGTGCACGTCAACACCGCCTCGGGTGCGCTGCTCGCGCGTGTTGCCGGGCTGTCGACCACGGTGGCCGACAACATCGTCGCGCACCGCGACGCCAACGGACCGTTCAAGCGCCGCAAGGACCTCTTGAAGGTGCCGCGCTTGGGCGAGAAGACCTTCGAGCAGTGCGCCGGTTTCCTGCGCATCGCCGACGGCGACGAACCGCTCGATGCCTCCGCCGTGCATCCCGAGGCGTATCCGGTGGTCGAGCGCATGGTGCAGGCCTGTGGCCGCGAGGTGAAAGCGCTGATCGGCGATGCCGCCTTCGTGCGCACGCTCAAGCCCGCACAGTTCACCGACGCGCGCTTCGGCGAGCCGACCGTGCGCGACATCCTCGGCGAGCTGGAAAAGCCGGGCCGCGACCCGCGCCCGGAGTTCAAGGCGGCGACCTTCGCCGACGGCGTCGAGGACATCAGGGACCTGCGCGTGGGGATGATCCTCGAGGGCGTGGTGAGCAACGTCGCCGCGTTCGGTGCCTTCGTCGACATCGGCGTGCACCAGGACGGGCTGGTGCACATCTCCGCGCTGGCGGACCGCTACGTGAAGGACCCGCGCGAGGTGGTCAAGGCCGGCGACATCGTGAAAGTGAAGGTGCTGGAGGTCGACGTGGCCCGCAAGCGCATCGCGCTGACGCGGCGGCTGGATGATGCGCCGGCGCCGCGCGAGGAACGGCAGGACGCGCGCCGCGATGGCGGTGCCCGCGATCCGCGCTCGCGCACGGGTGGTGGCCCGCGCGGCGCTGGCGGACCCGGGAATGGTCCACGCAGCGGCGCCCCGCGCGCCGACGCCCCGCCAGCGAACAGCGCACTGGCCGACGCCTTCTCCCGCGCGAAGCGCAGCTGAGGATTGCGGCCTCCGGCCACGTCGGCCCGCCACGCCGGACGTGGCGGGCGCGACGCGTGCACGCTGCTGGCACGCCATGTTCAGCGCGGCGGAACCTTCGCCCGGGCGCTGCGTGGGACAATGGCGGGCGATGAAAACGCTCCATCCCGTCCCAGACCGCGACCCGCGCCCGGTGCCGCCCGAGCCGCCGCTCCCCAGCGACTGCTGCGACAGCGGCTGCGACCCGTGCGTGAATGACAGCTACAGCGAAGAGCTGCAGTTCTACCGCGAGCAGCTCGCACGCTGGCTCGAGCGCCACCCCGACGCCGGCTGACGCCGGCGCATCAGCGCCTGATGGCCCGATGCCGCCACGCGCGGCACGCGCCCGGTTGATGCGGGTCAAGGACCCGCCGCAGGCGCGTATCCATACTCCTCCCACGATCCGGGGCAGCCTGTTTCCGCGCTGCCCCGGCACCCGCATGGCCTGGAGGTCGACGACGTGCACGCGATTCAAGGCCGGCTCGCCCGGCGAACCCCGGCGCGCCACGCCGGACGCACTGCCCTGGCGCTCGCCCTGGCACTCGCCGCGGGCGGCGCGCAGGCCAGCGACGCGTGGCAAACCAGCGGCGACGTCCGCTTCGGCTACGTCGGCTCCGAAACGCGCGCCCGCAGCGGCGCCACCACCGACGCCGACAGCATCCGCGCCAGGGTGCGCTTCCGCGTGCGCGGCGACCTCGGCGGCGACTGGCATGCCAGCGGCCGCGTGGCCGCGCGCCTCGACAGCGAACAGGACGACGCGGAATTCTGGGTGCGCACCTACGCGCCCGGCCCCGCCGGACTCGAGGACGGCCAGGCGACCATCGACGAGGCCTACCTGGAATACCGCCCCGCGGAATCGCCCTGGAGCCTGCGCCTGGGGCGCTTCCAGGCCGCGTTCGCCATCGACGACATCATGAAGAAGTCGTTGGACCAGAACGACAGCACCAACTTCGACATCACCTGGACCGATGGCGCCTGGTGGCAGTGGCGGGGCCAGGACTGGACCACGCACGTGATCGCGCGGCACAACGACCGCCGCGGCCCCACCGGCGCGCTGCGCCGCCCGCTGGACTTCGCCGATGGCGGTTCGCGCGCCGGCCTGTTCGTGGCGGCGGAATCGAAGACGGCCGTCGGCCCCGTGGTGCAGCGCATGGTCACGCTGACCTGGCTGCCGTCCGCGCTGCGCACCAACGGCCTCGCCGACCCGGCGCTCGAGGACTACCTGGCGGTGACCGCCAAGGCCGCCGCCGAATGGCCGCTGGGCGACGGCGGCACCAGGTTCCGGCTCGGCGGCGAGATCGGTTGGGCGCCGGACACGCCGCGCCGCGAGGCGGTGAACTCCGGCACCGGCGAAGCCGACGCGCTGTCCTGGCAGGCCTCCTTCAGCTTCATGGACGTCCTGCCCGACCACGACTTCGGCCTCGTCTACGGGCGCGTGGCCGACGGCTGGCTGCTGTCGAGCGACTTCCGCCCCCACGACGAGCTGCTCGAGGCGCGCTGGGTGTGGCAGGCCTCGAAGGCCTGGCAGCTCGACGCGCGCATCCGCCGCCGCGAGGAGATCGACCTGCCCGCCAGCGCCGCCGGCCCGCGACGGGACGACGACGTGTATCTGCGGGCGACCTGGAAGTTCTGAGCGGCGCACACAACCTGCGTCGCGTGGACTGGTCGGCCGGCACCCGCAGCCGCGGATGCCGGCCGACCCTGGCAATGCGCGGCGTTATCCGCCGTTCTGCTGCGTGGTGGTGCGTGAACCCACCTGGATCCGGCGCGGGGTGGTTTCCGGCCGCTTCGGGATGACGATCTCGAGCACGCCGTGCTCGCCGCTCGCCGAGATGCGGTCCGGATCGGCGCTGTCGGGCAGTGCGAACCGGCGATGGAAAATGCCGTGGCTGCGCTCGATGCGCGAGAACTGCTCGCCTTCCTCGCGGGTCACGCTGCTGCGCTCGCCCTTCAGGGTGAGCAGCCCCTTGTCCATCTGGATCTCGATGTCCTTGGGGTCGACGCCGGGGATGTCGGCATAGAGCACGAAGCGGTCGTGTTCTTCCTTGATGTCGACGCGTGGCGCCCACTGGCTGGTGACCACCGACGATTCGTCGTTGCCGGTGTCGCCCATCAGGTTGCCGCCGAAGAGGCGGTCGAAGAGCTGGCCCATCGGGTCCTGGGCGCGAGGCCACTGGTCGCGCTGGCGGCTGATCTGGTTCATATGTCCTCCTCCGTTGTTGCAGGGCAGGCGCACCGGCCCACCACTGGCGGAGATAGGAACGGCGGAACCGTGATCAAGGTGGCGGCGGCCGCATCGCGCGTCCACCGTTGCCTGCCGTTAAGCCACGCGCCGGCGACGCTGCAGGTGCACCAGCAACAGCGAGATCGCCGCCGGAGTCATGCCCGGGATGCGCTGCGCCTGGCCGATGGTGCCAGGCCGCACCTGCTCCAGTTTCTGGCGCAGTTCCGACGACAGGCCGCGGACCACGGCGTAGTCGAACGCGTGGTCGATCGTGGTGTCCTCGCTGCGCCGCTGGCGCGCGATCTCCTCGCGCTGGCGCTCGAGGTAGCCGGAATACTTGGTCTCGATCTCGACCTGCTCGGCCACGGCCGGATCGGCCACTGCCGGTCCGAATGCCGGCACCGTGACCAGTCGCGCGTAGTCGAGCTCGGGCCTGCGCAGCAGGTCGAGCGCGCTGGATTCGCGGCTCAGTTCGATGCCGAGCGTGGCCACCGCCTCGCGCCCGGTCGCGTTGTTGGGCGACGCGCGCAGCGCGCCCAGGCGCGCGGTCTCGGCCGCCACCGCATCGCGCTTGCGTGCGAACGCATCCCAGCGCGCGTCGTCGACCAGGCCCAGGTCGCGGCCGATCGCGGTGAGCCGCAGGTCGGCGTTGTCCTCGCGCAGCTGCAGGCGGTATTCGGCGCGCGAGGTGAACATGCGGTACGGCTCGACCGTGCCGTGGGTGATGAGATCGTCGACCAGGACGCCGATGTAGGCCTGGTCGCGGCGCGGCGACCAGCCTTCATGGCCCTGCACCAGGCGCGCGGCGTTGGCGCCGGCCAGCAGGCCCTGCGCGGCGGCTTCTTCGTAGCCGGTGGTGCCGTTGATCTGGCCGGCGAAGAACAGCCCTGCCACGGCCTTGGTTTCCAGCGTGGCCTTGAGCCCGCGCGGATCGAAGAAGTCGTATTCGATCGCGTAGCCCGGGCGGGTGATGTGCGCGCGCCCGAAGCCCTGCACCGAACGCACCAGCGCAAGCTGCACGTCGAACGGCAGCGAGGTGGAGATGCCGTTGGGGTAGATCTCGGCGACATCCAGCCCTTCCGGCTCGACGAACACCTGGTGGCTCGCCTTTTCCGCGAAGCGCACCACCTTGTCCTCGATCGACGGGCAGTAGCGCGGGCCGGTGCCTTCGATCTGTCCCGAGTACAGGGGAGAACGGTGCAGCGCGCCGCGGATGATGTCGTGCGTGCGCTCCGTGGTCTGGGTGATCCAGCACGAGACCTGGCGCGGCTGGTCGGCGTGCGTGCCCATGAACGAAAACACCGGGCGCGGGTCGTCGCCGGGCTGCTCCACCATCACCGAGTAGTCGAGGCTGCGGCCATCGATGCGCGGCGGCGTGCCGGTCTTCAGCCGATCGACCACGAACGGGCCGTCGCGCAGGCGCGCGGCCAGCGTGGTTGCCGGCGGGTCGCCCATGCGGCCGGCGGAGTACTGGGTTTCGCCGACATGGATGCGCCCGGCGAGGAAGGTGCCCGCGGTCAGCACCACCGCCGGCGCATCGAAGCGCAGACCGGTGTTGGTCACCGCGCCGCGCACGCTGCCGGCTTCGATCACCAGGTCATCGACCGCGGCCTGGAACACGGTGAGGTTGGCCTGCGCTTCCACTGCGCGACGGATGAAGGCGCGATACAGCGCACGATCCGCCTGGCAACGCGTTGCGCGCACCGCCGGCCCCTTGGATGCGTTGAGCCGGCGCCACTGGATGCCGGCGGCGTCGGCGGCGCGCGCCATCACGCCGCCGAGCGCGTCGATCTCGCGCACCAGATGGCCCTTGCCGATGCCGCCGATGGCCGGATTGCAGCTCATCGCGCCGACCGTCTCGATGTTGTGTGTCAGCAGCAACGTGCGCGCACCGGCGCGCGCGGCGGCCATCGCGGCTTCGGTGCCGGCGTGGCCACCGCCGATGACGATGACGTCGTAGCGATGGAAGTCGTGATGCATGTCGCGATTATCGCGTTAGCTGTTGGCGGAGTGCGCGCGCGCGGAAAGTTGGCACGCTACCTGCATTCTCTTCTGGCGCACCCGGAATGGCCAACGACCCAGGGGGACGGGGCCGGAGATTGGAACAGGGCTGGCCAGGCGCATTCCGGGGGAGCGAAGGGGCCGAACGTCGGGGGACGTTCGGCCCCGTTTTTTTTGGCCGCAGGAACGGGCCGGTGGCGCCTTGAAAGGCGCCGACGCCCGGCGGGAGCGGAACAGGGGGGATCCGGGATCCCCCGCCGGGTGTCGACAATCGTCAGACCCAATTACGTCCTAAAGCGACGCAACCGGTCAGTTGGCCTAGCTTGCGACCACTGCGAGCCCCTTTGCAAGCGGCAATATGTTTCAAGTTCGCGACACAGGTCGCGTTACGGCGTCTCCGTCAGGACCTCGCGGGTGCTGCGCCGCTCCGTCGCGCTGCGCACTGGCGCCCGGACCGCAGGCCGCGACGCGGGGACGGCGGCGCTGCGCTCAACCCTGGCTGGCGACTGCAGGCGCCCGCCCTGGGCCGCCGCAGGCACGGGGCGTTGCTGCCGTGCCTGCAACGGCGCGGCGCGCTCGACTGGCTGCATGCGCGCGCCCGGCCGCTCCTGTTGCACGACGGGCGTCCGCAGCCTGGCGTCTGGAGCCATCATCGACGTGGGTCGCGGATCCCGCTGCAGCGGGCGCTCGCGGGTGCGCGGAGGCGCCCGGTCTGCGGGAGCCGGTGCCCGCAGGCGACCGTCAGATGGCGTGATCGTGCGTCCGGGCCGTGATTCCCAGCCGTCGCGGATATGCGGGCGCGCCTGCGACTGGCTCGGCCGCGACGGAATGCCCGTGGACGGCGGATCCGGCCTGTCCGGACGGCCCTGGTACGGCGGGCGGTATGGCGGGCGATACGGCGGGTAATAGCCGTAACCGGGCCAGCCGTACCATGAGGAACCGCCGTACCACGGCGAGCCGTAACCACCGTAGTAGCGGCCATAGCCGCCGTAATAGCCGATGCCGACACCGAGCCCGTACGGCGCGCCATACCCGTATCCGCCATAGCCGTCATAACCACCACGGCCGTAGCCGCCACCGTGGTAGTAGTCGCCGTAGGCGTCGTATCCGCCACGGCCGCTGTAGCCGTAACCGGTGGCGCAACCGCCCAGCACCAGCGCTGCGGCGGCGGCGATAAGGAACTTGCGGATCATGGCGATTCCCCTGGAGGTGTACTGGGCCAGAGTCGGCCCAAGCCCTTGAATTGGCGCTTAACCCACCGCCGATTGCAAGAAGCGCGGCTGAACCCCTCAGCCATCTCGGATAATGTGCGGACATGCCCGACGCCCTGCCCAGCTTCGACGACGTGCTTGCCGCTGCCGCCCGCATCGCGCCACACGCACTGGTCACGCCGGTGCTCCGGTCGCGCGGCCTGGATGCGTTGGCCGGGTGCACGCTCGCCTTCAAGGGCGAGCACCTGCAGCGCGCGGGTGCGTTCAAGTTCCGCGGGGCATGCAATGCGGTGTGGGCGCTGCCCGACGCCGTGGCCGCACGCGGCGTGGTGACCCATTCGTCCGGCAACCATGGCGGTGCGCTGGCCCTGGCCGCGGCGACGCGCGGCATGTCCTGCCACGTGGTGGTCCCGGCGGACGCGGTGCGGGCCAAACTGGCGGCCATTGCCGCGTACGGTGCGGTACTGCACCGCTGCGCGCCCGGCATCGCCGCCCGTGAGGCGGCCTGCGCGGAGGTCCAGACGGCCAGCGGCGCAACGCTGGTCCATCCCTATGCCGATCCGCTGGTGATCGCCGGGCAAGGAACGGCAGCACTGGAGCTGCTCGCCGAGGCGGGTGACCTGGATGCCCTGGTGGTGCCGGTGGGCGGCGGCGGCCTGGCGGCCGGCACGGCGCTCACGCTGGCCGCGCGCGCACCGGGCTGCCGCCTGTTCCTCGCCGAGCCGCGCGGCGCCGCGGACACGCAGGCTTCGCTGGCATGTGGCGAACGGGTCACCGACCTGGTGCCCGACACCATCTGCGACGGCCTGCGCGGCACGCTCGGCGCGCCCGGCTTTTCCCTGCTCCGCGAGCACGGCGCCGAAGTCATCCTAGTCGACGACGCCGACACGGTCGCCGCGATGCGCCTGCTATGGCAGCGGCTGAAACAGGTCGTCGAGCCGTCGTCGGCGATCGCGCTCGCCGCGGTGCTTGGGCAGCGCGAGCGCTTCGCCGGCCAGCGTGTCGGCGTGGTGCTCTCGGGCGGCAACGTCGATCTCGACGCACTGCCGTGGCGCGCATGAGCCGGCGCCGCGCCCAACGCCGCCGGCAACCGCGCCTGCGCAGCTTGCGCTGGCTGCCGCGCCTCGTGCTGCTGTGCCTGCTGTGGCTGGCGGGGGTGGCCGCGTGGATCGTCTACGTGGGCGGCCGCGACCAGGCCGGGCCGGCCGATGCCATCGTGGTGCTGGGTGCCGCCGCCTACGACACGCGGCCGTCGCCGGTGTTCACCGAACGCATCCGCCATGGCATCGCGCTCTACGAACGCGGCTTTGCGCCGACCCTGGTGTTCACCGGCGGCTATGGCAGCGGCGCGCGTTTCTCCGAATCGCAGGTGGCGCGCACGTATGCGCTGCGCCAGGGCGTTCCGGACGACGCCATCCTGTTCGAAACCCTGTCGCGCACCACCTTCCAGAACCTGGCGCAGGCGCGCGACGTGCTGTCCGAAAACGGCCTGCAGCGCGTGATCGTGGTCAGTGATCCGCTGCACATGGCGCGCGCGCTGCGGCTGTGCCGCCGGCTCGGCATCGACGCGCTCGGCTCGCCCACGCCGAGCAGCCGGTTCCGCAGCTTCCGCACGCAATGGCGGTTCCTCGCGCGCGAGGTGTACTTCTTCCACCGCGACGTGGTGGTCAGACCCGAGTAGCGGCGGGGATGCCCGCTCAGGGCGTGGCGGACACCAGGGTCAGGCCTTCGCGCAGCAGCCAGCGCGTCGCGGCGGCACGGTCGGCCAGCGGCACGTCGACCAGCACGCCCACCAGCCAGCGGAAGGACCGGCAGCGCGCGTCGCGACTGGCGGCATCGCGACCCTCCGACATCAGCCCGGCCATGAAGCCGTCATGCAGGAAGGTCGCGCTGACGGCGGCGGACTTCAGCACCTGGCGCGCCTGGACCGGATCGTAAGGCTGCGGCTGGCCCTGCAGGCCGGCGATTGCGACATCGGTAAAGGCGAGTGCGAAACGCTCGCGGCTGGCGCTGCCGAGGCGGTCGACCGTGCGCTGGAACGCGGCGACATCGCGTGCCGCATCGGGTTCGAACAGCGCGCACAGCGCCAGCGATTCGTCCGGCAGGCGCGAGCTGGCGTGCACCGCCTGGAACAGCCTGTCGATCGTCGCGTCGGGCGCGCGCAGCAGCACGTCATCGCCCATCGCCAGCACCTGGCTGGCATCGATCCGCGACAGGTCGATCCCGTAGCCCTGCGCGCTGGCGGTGGAGGCGGCGCCAGCCAGCAGCACGGCCATCAAGGCGCCGCCGGCAAAGCGGCGCAGCGCCGGACGCGGTGCGAGGGCGATGGCGTCCGTGGCGACGGGCGCGTTGCGGACAGTCATGGCGTGCCGGATGTGGTTGCTCATCCGCGGAGTGTAGGCAGCGCCGGTGTGCGTTCGCTGAACCCGCGGCTCAGGCGTTGCGGCGGCGCACCGGGATGCCGCTCGCGGGGAAGCGTGCCACTTCGCCGCCGGCCTCGCGGATCGGCGCGCCGTGCGCGGGCGACCAGGCCATCGCGGTGATCGTTTCCCACGTGGCCGGGAGCAGGTTGTCGGCGCCGCGCCAGTCTTCGTAGGCGGCCTGCGCCGCGGCAAAGCGCCCACGCCCGGTGAGCGCGCGCCGCCTGCCGGCCAGCGCGTTGGTCGCGCCCAGCGCGCGCAGTTCGCGCATGAGTGCCGGCATGTCGCGGTGGCCGTGCACCTCAACCTCGCGGTCGAGCACCGGGTCGCGAAAGCCGGCCCGCATCAGCGCATCGCCGAAGCCGGCGATGGGCACGAACGGCGACACGTGCGCCTCGTCGTCGGCCGCCGCGAACGCCGCGCGCAGCTCGTGCAGGGTGTCGGGGCCGAACGTCGAGCACAGCAGCATGCCGCCCGGGCGCAGCACGCGGCGGAAGCCGGCGAACAGCGCGTCGAGGTCGTCCACCCACTGCACGCACAGGTTGCTGAAAAGCAGGTCGACGCTGTTGTCGGCCAGCGGCAGCAGGCGCGCATCCGCGCAGACGCGGTCGATGCGCCGCTGCAGCGGGTTCCAGCCGCGGCGCGGCGCCAGCTGGTGGAGCATCGGCAGCGCCAGGTCGATGGCCAGCACGCGCGCCTTCGGCCAGCGCGCGCGCAGCGCCAGCGCGGCACTGCCCGGACCGCTGCCGACATCCACCACGGTGTCGGGCACGCGCTCGCCGAGGTATTCCAGCGATTCCATCAGCCGCGCTTCCACGTCGCGCTGCAGCGCCGCCGCGGCGCCGTAGCCGGCAGCGGCGCGCGAGAAGGCGCGGCGCACCTGGCGGGTGTCGAAGGTGTCGGTCATGGCGATGCGTCTGCGGCAAGGAAGCCGCTGATCGCGGCCGCGACCTCGTCGGCATGGGTGAGGAACGGCGCGTGGCCGGCGTGTTCGACCTGGACGAACTGCGACGCAGGCGTGCGCGCCGCCGCGGCGCGCATCGCGCGCGGATCCACCACGCGATCGCGGCGCCCGGCCAGCCACAGGCTGGGCACGCGCAGCGCGGGCAGCAGCGGCCGCTGGTCGACGCTGCCGAGCAGGTCGAGGCCGTCGGCCAGCGCCGATGCCGGCGGCTCGCCGCGCGCGAAGATCTCGGCGCGCAGGGCGCGAAGCTCGCCCTTCGGATCGTCGGAACCGAAGGCTTCCAGCGCGATGAAGCGCTCCAGCGTGCCGTGGTAGTCCTCGCGCAGCCCGCGTGCGAAGCCGGCGAAGATCTCCGCCGACATGCCGAAGCGGCCGTCGTCGTCGCCCGCGGCCGCCGGGTCGCGCACGAAGCGCGGCGCCGAGCACACCATCGCCAGCGCCGGCACGCGCTCCGGGCGCGTGGCCGCGGCGTGCAGCGCCACCATCCCGCCCAGCGACCAGCCCAGCCACGGCGCCACAGGCACACGCGCGGCGATCGCGGCGGCGCAGGCTTCCGGCGCGAGCGGGACATCGCTGTCGCGGCTGCGGCCGTGCCCCGGCAGGTCCACCACATGCAGGGTGAAGCGGTCCTCGAGGCGTGCCACCAGCGGCGCGAACACGCCGCCGTGCATCGCCCAGCCGTGCAGCAGCACCAGCGGCGCGCCTTGGCCGCGGACTTCGACGTGCAGGTTCGTGCTCACGCCGCAGTCGGTACCTTGTGGTGCGGGGCTGGAATGTCCCTGTCGAAGGGCATGGCGGATTTCCGTAGAGAGCGGCGCAGTGAACCGGGAAGTCTGGAAACCGGGTCCGACCCTGTCAACCAGACGCGGAGCCCGGTGGTTGACGGAAGGGGTCCGCGGCCGAGGCTGGCCCCATGGACCGCGGCAATCTGGCCCTATGATCGCACCCGCGGCCCTCGCAATCTGGCCCCAAAGCACAGGAGCCCGATCGTGACCGACAGTACCCGCCTGCAGCAGCGCCGCATGGCCGCGATTCCCCGCGGCGTGGCGACCGCGATGACCAACTTCGCCGAACGCGCAGAGAACGCCGAGCTCTGGGACACCGACGGACAGCGCTTCGTCGATTTCGCCGGCGGCATCGCCGTGCTCAATGTCGGCCACCGCCACCCGAAAGTGATGGCGGCGGTGCGTGACCAGCTCGACCGCTACACCCACACCGCGTTCCAGGTGATGGCCTACGAGCCCTACGTGGCACTGGCCGAACGCCTGAACGCGCTGGCGCCGATTGACGGTCCGGCCAAGACGATCCTGTTCTCGACAGGCGCCGAGGCGGTGGAGAACGCGGTCAAGATCGCCCGTGCGGCGACCGGCCGCCGTGCGGTGATCGCGTTTTCGGGCGGCTTCCACGGCCGCAGCTTCATGGCGATGGCGATGACCGGCAAGACCGTGCCGTACAAGCGCGGCTTCGGCCCGTTGCCCGGCGACGTCCACCACCTGCCGTTCCCCGCCGCGCACCGCGGTGGCACGGTGGAAGAGAGCCTTGCGGCGCTGGACAGCCTGTTCCGCACCGACGTGTCGCCAGAGGACGTGGCGGCGATCGTGATCGAGCCGGTGCAGGGCGAAGGCGGCTTCCTGCCGGCGCCGGCCGGACTGATGCGCGCGCTGCGAGAGATCGCCGACGCGCATGGCATCGCGCTGGTCGCCGACGAGGTGCAGACCGGCTTCGGTCGCACCGGGCGGATGTTCGGCATCGAACACTCGGACGTCCGCCCCGACCTGATGGTCGTGGCCAAGTCGCTTGCCGGCGGCTTTCCGCTGTCCGGCGTGATCGGCCGCGCCGCACTGATGGATGCGGCCGAGCCCGGCGGGCTGGGCGGCACCTATGCCGGCTCGCCGATCGCCTGCGCAGCCGCACTCGCCGTGCTGGACGTGATCGAGGAGGAGGGCCTGCTGGAGCGCGCGCGCGTGCTCGGCGAGCGCGTGCTCGCGCGCCTGGCGGCATTCGCGCAGCGCGACGACCTGCGCCCGGTCGGCAACGTCCGCGGCCTCGGCTCGATGCTCGCCTTCGACCTGCTCGCCCGCCGCGGCGACGCCGCGCCGGATCCGGCCGCGACCCGCGCGGTGCTGCAGCGGGCGCATGCGCTGGGCCTGGTGCTGCTGGGCTGCGGCGGCCAGGGCGAGTCGATCCGCCTGCTGTATCCGCTGACGATTTCCGATGGCGTGTTCGACGAGGGCATGGCGCTGCTGGAACAGGCGCTGCTGCTGCCGTCGGACGCCGCGGCCTGACGCGCGGGCCGGCATCGGTGTCCTGCGGCTACCATTCGGCGGTCCTGCGCATGCGATGCCGCCGATGAAGCCCGAACCGCGCGCGCTCGACCAGCTCAACCTCGCCCTCGACCCGGCCGCGCCGCTGAGCCTGCAGCACCAGCTCCGGCAGCAGATCGTCGACGCCATGCACCGCGCCGTGCTGCGGCCCGGGCAGCGCCTGCCGTCGTCACGGCAGCTCGCCGAACGCATCGGCGTGTCGCGCAATACCGTCAGCCTGGCCTATGACGGCTTGCTGGCCGATGGCTACCTCTCGAGTCGCTCGCGCAGCGGCGTGTACGTGGCCGCGGACGTGGTCGGGGCGCGGATCGGCGCCGGGCGGCGGCGGCGCGATCCTGCATCGCCGCTGGCCGCGCGCCTGCCAGCGGAGCCCGAGGACACCGGCTTCCGCTGTCCGCAGCATTGGCACCGCTATCCCTTCTCGTTCATCGACGGCCGCGTCGACGCCGAACTGACTCCGGCCGCGGAATGGGGCGAAGCCATCCGGCTGGCCGGGTCCCGCCACGAAGTGCAGCAGTGGCACCAGGAAGGCGGCGACAACGACGACGCCATGCTGGTGGAGGAGATCCGCGGCAAGATCCTGCCGATGCGCGGCATCCAGGCCGGCGCCGACGAAGTTCTCGTAACGCTGTCGAGCACGCATGCCCTGCAGATCGCGGGGGAACTGCTGGTCAGGCGCGGCACGCCGGTGGTGCTGGAGCGCCCGACCGATCCCGCGTTCGAGCGCCGGCTCCGCGCGCGCCATGCGGACGTTTCGATGCTCGACCCCGACCCGCTCGCGCCGCTGCCACCGGGTGCGGTGGTGGTGACCAGCCGACGGCACGGCTTCGCCTCCGGCTCGAACGACCCCGGACGGCTGCTGGCGCGCGTCGCGGCCGCGGACGGGGTATTGATCGAACACGACGTGCCGTCCGGCGTCCAGGACACCGGCCGCGTCGCTTCCGCGCTGCGCGCCTTCGACCAGGACGGCCGGGTGGTCTACGCCGGCGGGCTGGCGCCGGCGGTGTCGTACGGCGAGCCTCCGGGCATGCTGGTCGCGCCGGCGGCACTGATTGAGCGCGCGCGCGAGCTGCGCGCCCGGCAGGGCACCATCCCGCCGCGCCTGATGCAGCGCGCCTGGGCGTACTTCATCGGGCTCGGCCACTATTCGTCAGCACTGGTCCGCGCCGGACGCGTGCTGGCCGAGCGCCGCACGGCGCTGCGCGACGCCCTCAACCACTACCTGCACGAACGGGTCAGCATCGAGACCGCGCCCGGCGCCAGTGCGTACTGGGTGAGCGTGCCCGTCGGAATGGATGCGCGCGAGCTGGCGCGCCAGGCCGCCGGGATCGGCGTGCTGGTCGAACCCGGCTGCCACCGCGACGGCCGCGAGGCGCTGTGCATGGGCGTAACCGGCATTTCCGCCGCGCGCATCCGCGAGGGCGTGCGCCACCTGGCGCGGCTGGTGCGCGGCGATCTGTCGCCGTCGTCGCGCCGGATGGAAGACGAGCCCAGCGCACCCCTGCGCGGCAAGGCGCTGCGCCGTGCGATCGCCGGCGCTTCGCTGCTTTACAGCACGGTGTATGGCGCGCCCTGCACGCTGGAGATCCACGCCGACGGCGACCTGGCCGGCACCGCGGGCTACGCCGGCGAGGACTGCGACCGCGGCCACTGGTGGATCGAAGACGATCGCTGGTACCGGCAGTGGCGGCAATGGGCCTACGGCGAGGCGACCGGTTACTCGGTGGTGGTCGACGGCGACCAGGTGCGCTTCTTCGGCGAGGACGGGTTCCTCGCCGATACGGCGGTGCTGACGCGCTGGCCAACCCGGCGCCGCGCGCGCTAGGGCGCCTACTGCGTCACGGGCACAGGCTGCGGATGCCGTGCGCGGCCAGCGCGGCGTCCATCCACAGATAGGTGTCGTCGTCGGAGAAGTAGTAGTAGGCGCTGCGGTTGGGCAGGATCAGCACCGTGATGCCGCCATAGCCGGACATCAGCGGAATCCACAGCTCGCCGCTGCAGCCGGCCATCCGGCCGCCCACGTCGTGCGCCCAGAAGCCGTTGTTGTAGCGATAGCCGGCGAGCGGGGCGAGGCCGCGGTCCGCGGGATCGCGCTGCAGGGCGGCATCGAGCTGGCCCTGGTCAAGGACGGCCTGCGACTGGCTGCCGCTGGCAAGGAAGTCGGTGATCCGGGCGACGTCGTTGCGCGTCCACATCAGCCCCCAGCCGGTGAAGGGCTGGATCGTCGCGTCGTAGGTACGTCGGGTGAAATCGGCGGTGCGGCCCACGCCCAGCGGCAGCAGCACGTCACCGAGCACGGTGTCGGCGTAGATGTCGGCGGCCGCGCCCTCCAGCGCCTTCAGGCGTGCGTTCATCGCGGTACCGAGGATGTAGGTGTCGGAGCTGTGGTAGACCCAGCGGCTCCCCGGCTGCGCCTTTCGGCTGTAGTGGCTGCAGCTGTAGCCGATCTTGGCCGCATGGGTCTCGGCCAGGAACAGGCCGTTGGTGTGGGTCGCACCCTCGTCGCTCATGTAGCCCGCCAGCGCGTAGTTGCCGGTGGCCATGTCCAGCGCATTGCCGAAGGTCACGTCGTTCCAGCTGCCGTTCGCGGCGCAGGCCGGGACGTGGCTGCCGATGATCTGGTCGAAGGTGCCCGGATGGCTGGCCTCCAGGCGCATCATCGCCAGCCCGGCGAACACGCTCTTGGCGGCCGAGTACGACGGCACGACCAGCGACTCGCAGTAGGGATACGCGCCGCGACGGGTGGTGCATCCGCCGCTGTAGTGGATGCCGTCGATGACGAAGCCCACCAGCGACACGTGCTGCGGATCCTTGCCGTTGGGCGCTGCGAACTTCGCCGGATCGGTGCCCGGGTAGTCCTGGGCCAGCGCGGACAGGGGCCGGACCGGCATGCGGCCGGCGACGTCGGCCTGGTGATCGGCGACCACGCTGGCCGCGCCGGCAACCGCCGCCGGCGTGTAGTCGCTGGCCAGCAGTCCCCACATGTCGACCTTGAAATACAGGCAGGTCTCCGAGGCGATCTGGTAGGCCACCTTCGATACCGCGCCGTCGTCCCGGAACAGGAACGTAAGCACGCCGTTGTGCATGCAGTTGGCGTTCTTCTGCTGCAGCGCGAACGGCAACGCCACGCGGCTGTAGCCGTTGTCGCCAGCCTCATCCCACACGCGGCCGGGCGACAGCACGTATTCCCAGTGCGGATGGAGGGCGGGCACCGAGTCGCGCCGCACCGGCACGATGTGGCTGCCGGTCTGCACCAGCTCGAAATCGAATTCCGGCAGGTGCTTGAGCGGGCTGTCCTGGCTGCCGGTGTAGCGGAAGCTGTCCACGTGCTCGGTGAAACCGCCGGCGGTGGCCTCGCCCGACAGCGTGAGCCGGCCCGCAAAGGTGTTGCCGGGTGTCGCCGCGCCCGCGGGGAGCGCGTAGTGGGCGTAGTCGAGCGGCGCGCCGGGCGCGGTGCCGCTCATCAGCGTGGTGAAGCCGAGCTGGCTGCGGGCCACGTTGCCATTGCCGGGCAGCGGATCGAAATCGCCACCGCCACCCGGTGCCGTGGTGGCGGTGGCGGACAGCGCAATGCCGACCTGCGCGTGGTCGGGATCATTCGAGGCGATCACCAGCGTGCCGGAGAAGCTTCCGGCGGCAAGCGGTGCGAAGCGCAGCTGGACCTGGCAGCTCGCGCCGGGCGCCAGGGTGCCGCAGTCGTGCGCGGTGATGCTGAAGGGCGCGACGGGCGCGACCACCTGCGAAACCACCAGCGCCGCGGTGCCGGCGTTGGCGACCGTCGCCACCACGTTCGCGCTTGCACCGACCGCAACGCTGCCAAACCCCAGGCTCGCCGGCACCACGATGTCCGGCCCGGTGGGCGCACCAGCGGTTCCGCTGACCACGACCGCGTGCCCGTAGCAGTAGTCGCCGGTAGTGGTGCCGCTGCCGCGCAGGCGCAGCAGCACCTGCGTGCTGTTGTCGATGCCGGCGGGCGAGGCGCCCGCGGTGTACGGGATGCCGTTGTCCTGGCCGTTGCCAAGCGTCAGCACTGCGGTCCAGCTGCCGCCACCGTTGGTGGAGACCTCCGCGTGGCAGAACTCGTTGCTCTCCAGCGAGCCGGCCGAGATCGTGAACTCCGCCCGCACCGCGCTGTATCCCGCGGTGGAGATCGCGCGGGTCGCGCTCGCCGCGCCGCGCAGTCGCAGCGTGCCCTGGTAAGCATCGACGCTGCCGCTGGTGGCCCAGCCGGCGATGCCTCCGGCGAAGTCGACGGCGAACACCGTGCTCGCGCGCGCCGTGGCGGACAGCGCCAACCCCAGTGCCAACGACACCACGACCGATCCCGCGAAGACAGGCAGCTTCATGGCGGCGCACCTCTTGGCCTGGACAGGCGACCACCGCACGCTGCCCCATGCATGCCGGTCGGCGATAGCGCCAATCCGGGGGCTTCGATGGGGCCAGTGCCCGGCCGTGCGATGTGCCGCGGGGCCAGCCGCGTCACCCGTGTGCTCTGGCACCATCCAGGCCCGCCGACTGGCTCTAATCTGCGCGCGCCGCTGCCCCTACCGTCGGCCTCGTGCACATCGAACAGGATCACGCCTTGGCCAACAGCGACACAATTCCCGGCTTCGGGATCGCCGGGCTGCAGCTCGACCTGGCGCCGGGCGACAACCTCGAGCGGATCGCGACCGAGGTGGCCCAGGTGGCCAGGCGCTTCCCATGGGTGCGGATGGTGCTGCTGGGCGAGCTGTGCGGCTTCGGCGCCAACACCGGCCACGCGCAGTGCCTGCCGGGCGACGCCGAGCAGTTCCTGCGCAATGTCGCGCGCGACAGCGGGCTGTGGCTGGTGCCCGGCTCGCTGTACGAGCGCGACGGCGACGCGGTCTACAACACCACGCCGGTGATCGATCCGTCCGGCAAGGTCGTGGCGCGCTATCGCAAGATGTTCCCGTTCGCACCGTACGAGCGCGGCGTCGCGCCCGGCAACGAATTCGTGGTGTTCGACGTGCCCGGTGCAGGCCGCTTCGGACTGTCGATCTGTTACGACATGTGGTTCCCGGAAACCACGCGCTCGCTGGTGAGCCTGGGTGCCGAGGTGATCCTGCATCCCACCCTGACCAACACCATCGACCGCGAGACCGAACTCGCGATCGCCCGCGCGGGCGCGGCCACCAACCAGTGCTACTTCGTCGACATCAACGTCGCCGGCACGCTCGGCGTCGGACGCTCCATCGTCTGCGGACCCGGCGGCGAGGTGATCCACCAGGCCGGCAGCGGGCGCGAGGTGATCGCGTTCGAGGTCGATTTCGCCCACGTGCGCCGCTGCCGCGAGCGCGGCTGGCAGGGCCTCGGGCAACCACTCAAGAGTTTCCGGGACAGCACCGTGGTGTTTCCCGCCTACGACGCCGCGCCGGCGCCTTCGCCCGCGTTCGATGCGCTCGGGGCGCTGCGGCTGCCCGGAACCGAATGAATCCGCGACACATCCGCACTGTTTCGAGTTGTTGCCTGGGGAGGCCGAAAAGATGACCGCAACAAACGCACGCAAGATCCCGCACCACCGCCGTCCGCGCTGCTCGCCACTCGCCGTCGCCGTCATGGCCGGGCTGCTGGCGCACGCACCGGCGTTCGCACAGGACGCGCCGTCCGCCGACGCGCCGGCCAGCCAGCCGACCCAGCTCGACACCATCGTGGTGACCGCGCAGGGCCGCGAGCAGGACATCCTGGCGGTGCCCTACAACATCAGCGTGGTGTCGGGCGAGGCGATCGAGCAGCAGAACATCCTCGACACCGCCGAGCTGATGCGCGGCGTCGCCGGCGTGGGCGTGGTCGATCGCGGCGCGCGCAATTCCAGCGTGGTCAGCGGCATCCGCATCCGCGGCCTCAACGTCGACAGCTCGGCGCTGGGTGACTACGCGGTCTCGGCGATGTCCACGGTCGCCACGTATGTCGACAACACGCCGTTGTTCGCCAACTTCCTGCTCTCCGACATCGACCGCGTCGAGGTGCTGCGCGGCCCGCAGGGCACGCTGTACGGCTCCGGCGCACTCGGCGGCGCGGTGCGCTTCCTGCTGCGCCAGCCCGAGCTCGATGCCTGGGATGCGCGGGTCAGCTTCAGCGCGTCGAGCGTCGACGGCTCCAGCGGCATCGGCCTGTCCGGCTCCGGCATGCTGAACGTACCGGTGTCGGACACGCTGGCAATGCGCTTCAACGTCACCAGCAACGACTTCGCCGGCGTCACCGACTACCGCAACGTGTACCGCCTGGATGCGGACGGCATGCCGACCGCTCCGGACGGCATCCTCGCCGACACGGCGGAATACGAGCGCGTCCGCGATGCCGACACCGTGCGCCAGCACTACGGCCGCGGCTCGCTGCTGTGGAAGCCCAGCGACGCGTTCGACCTGACGCTCAGCTACATGGCCCAGGCCGACCGCTTTGGCGGACGCCGTGCCACCAGCCTCGGCAACGATGGCTGGGGCGTGCCCTACGACGACCTCGAAGTGGGCTCGGTGCAGCGCGAACCGGCCGCGCGCCACGTCAACCTCACCAGCCTGGAGGCCAATGTCGACCTCGGCTTCGCCACGCTGACCTCCAGCACCTCGCACTACAACCACGAGGGCGACATCACCAGCGAGAACACCGGCTTCTACGCACAGAACGGCTGGCTCGGCTTCTACTACAACTACCCGCGGCCGCTGGCCTCGGCGGTGCGCAGCTACGGCGAGAAGGCCTTCACCCAGGAGCTGCGCCTGGTCTCGAAGTCCGAAGGCCGCTTCGATTACGTGCTCGGCGCCTACTACCAGGACCAGGACCGCTTCGCGACCCAGGTGAGCTACCTGCGCGGCTTCAAGCGCTGGTGGGACGCCGCCTTCCCCGGCTTCGAGGGCGCGGTGATCAGCGATGTCGACTTCGACTACCGGCAGGACGAGAACTTCCAGGAAACCGCGGTCTATGGCGAGCTGACCTGGCACGCCACCGATGCCATGCAGTTCACCGGCGGCTTCCGCCACTTCCGCCACGAAGCGGAGACCGACGTCGCGCAGACCACGAGCAACTGGGCGTCGATCGTGGACAGCTCGCAGTCGCATGGCGAAAAAAGCGACACGCGTACGCTGTTCAAGGGCAACGCGTCGTGGTTCTTCGCGCCGCACAGCCAGCTTTACGCGACGGTCTCGGAGGGCTATCGCCGCGGCGGCACCAACGGCACGCCGACCACCGGCAACTTCGCCGAAGACCCGGCCTGGACCACCTACAAGTCCGACACCGTGCGCAACCACGAACTCGGCATCAAGGGCCGCATCGGCAGGACCAGCTACAACGCCAACGTGTTCTACGTCGACTGGGAGGACCCGCAGGTCAACAGCTCGACCACGTGGTGGGGCTTCTTCGCTGTGCAGAACGCGGAGAAGGCCAGCACCCGCGGCGTGGAGCTGGAGCTCGCCGGCGGCATTGGCGAAGGCTTCAACTACAACCTCGGCTACACCTACACCGAGGCCCGCCTCGAAGCGGATGCGGTGGCCGTGGACGGCGCCTACCTCTACGGCCGCAAGGGCGATCCGCTGCCCGGCGTGTCCGAGCACCGCTTCAACGCCGGCGGCAGCTACGGCATCCCGCTCGGGCGTGGCCTGCTGACGCTGCGCGGCGATGCCTACTACCAGTCCGAGTCCGAGAACGCGCTCAGCCTCAATCCGAAGTTCAAGCGCACGCTCGACGGCTTCGCGATCTTCAACGCGTCGGCGACCTACAGCGTCGAGAACTGGGACCTGACGCTGTGGCTGAAGAACATCGCCAACGAGGAAGGCATCGGCGGCCTGTACACCGAGGAATACATGGGCACCGCGCCGGCCGAGGGCTATTTCGGCAACGGCTCGAAGGCACTGGTCGCATTGCCGCGCACCGTGGGCGTCACGATCGGCTACCGTTTCTGAGATGGGGGAGCGCAGACCGGTGGACACGATGGGCGGCGCCGCGGACGCGGCGCTGCGACGCATCGATGCCCACCATCGCGCGGGGGAGGCCGGAGCATGCATCGCGGCAATGCATGTACTGGCGACCGAGGCCGGCGGACAGGTGGACCTGCTGCAGGAGCTCGGCCTGCGCTACACGCTGCTCGGCCTGTTCCACGACGCCGAGCGCTGCTACGCGCGAGCGCTCGCGCTGCGTCCGGGCGATCCGTCGAGCCTGTACAACCACGCCACGACACTCATCGCGCTGGGGCGGCTGGATGAGGCGGAAGCCGCGCTGGACCGCGTGATCGCGCTGGCGCCCGGCGACGGTGACGCCTGGTACAACCGCTCGACGCTGCGCCGGCAGACGCCGGCGCGCAACCACGTGGCGGAGCTGGAAGCGCGGCTCGCGCAGCTGGCCGACGCCGATCCCGCCGTCGTGCCGCTGTGCCACGCGATCGCCAAGGAACGCGAGGACCTGGGCGAACACGCCGCCGCATTCGCGGCGCTGAAGCGCGGCGCCGACGCACGCCGGCGGCGGCTGCAGTACCGGGTCGAGGACGACCTCGACACCATGCGGCTGATCGCCGACACCTTCGATGCCGGCTTCTTCGCACGCCAGCACGCCGGGCACGACGACGCCAGGCCGCTGTTCGTGGTCGGCCTGCCGCGCAGCGGGACCACGCTGGTCGATCGCACCCTCGGCTCGCACGGCGCGGTGACCAGCCGCGGCGAAAGCGCCGACCTCGCGCAGGCCGTGGTGCGCATGGCGGGGCCCGCCAGCGGCAAGGCGGAACTGGTGCGGCGCACGGCCGGGATGGACTTCGCCGCCCTGGGGCGCGCGTACTGCGGCACGCTGCCGGCCGGCGACCACGCGCGCGTGATCGACAAGACACCGGGCAACGTCCTGTATCTCGGTCTCATCGCCGCGGCGCTGCCGCAGGCGCGCATCGTGCACTTGCGCCGCAATCCGATGGACGCCTGCTACGCGATGTACAAGACGCTGTTCCGCATGGCCTATCCGTTCTCCTACGACCTCGACGATCTTGGCCGCTACTGGCTCGGCCATGACGCGCTGATGGCGCACTGGCGGCGCGTGCTTCCCACCGAACGCTTCATGGAAGTGGATTACGAGGACCTGGTGGCCGACCACGACGCAGTGAGCCGCCGCCTGGTCGCCCACGCCGGCCTTGACTGGGACCCGGCCTGCCTCGCCTTCGAGCGCAATCCGCAGCCCACGCTGACCGCCAGCGCGGCGCAGGTGCGACAGCCGGTGTACCGCACGTCGGTGGGCCTGTGGCGCAACCACGAGCGCGGACTCGCGCCGCTGCGGCGGCGCTTCGAAGCGGCCGGCGTGGCGATCGACGGCCACAGGGTTTCCTCCGCATGACCGCCATCGCCAACGCACCCGCCATCGACGCCGCCGCGGTGCAGACCCCGGTCGCGCAAGCCCCGGACCGGCTGTGGCTGTACGCGCTGCTGGCACTGGTGGCCACCGCCGGCTTCTTCTACGTCAACATCATGTCGGCGATCGTCGACGGCCTGATCACCGGTCTCGACTTCACGAACGCGCAGGCCGGCACCGTCGCCGCCGCCAACATCTACGGCGCCAGTGTCGGCAGCTTCATCGCGGTGCTGCTGGTGCGGCGCGTTCGCTGGCGGCCGACGCTGTTCGCTCTGTTGTCGCTGTTGCTGCTGCTCGACCTCGGCTCTCTTGCGATCCACACCGCCGGCCCGCTCACCGCGATGCGCGCGCTGCACGGACTGGTCGGCGGCATGGCGGTCGGCGTGGTCTATTCGGTCATGGCCAGGACGCAGTCCCCGGACCGCGCCTTCGGCATGCTGCTGCTGGTCCAGTTCGGCCTCGGCGGGCTGGGGGTGATGTTCCTGCCGACGCTGGTGCCGGAGTTCGGCGCGCGGATCCTGTTCCTGTCGCTGGCAGCGCTCACCGCCTGCGCGCTGGTCGCGATCTTCGCCATACCGCACCTCGCCGACTCGCGTCCGGCCGCCGAGGGCGCCCTCGCGCAACGGCTGTCGACGACCGCGCGCACCACGGCCGTGCTGGCACTGCTGGCGCTGCTCCTGTTCCAGGCCGGCAACATGGCGCTGTCGGCGTTCATCATCCGCCTCGGCGAACACTACGAACTCGGCCGCGGCTTCATCGGCCAGGCGCTGGGCTGGGCGACCTGGGTCGGTGCCGCCGGCGCCGGGCTGGTGATCTTCATGGGCACCCGCTTCGGCCGCATGCGCCCGATGCTGGTGGCGATGCTGCTCACACTGGCCGGCACCGCCGGATTTTTCTGGAGCGGCAGCCAGCCGGTGTACTTCATCGCCAACGTCGGCACCGCGGTCACCTGGTCGTTCGTGGTGCCGTACCTGTTCGGCATGCTGGCACGGCTGGACCTGTCCGGCCGGCTCGCGACGCTGGGTGGCTTCATGTCCAAGCTCGGCCTCGCGTCCGGTCCGATGGCGGCCGGCCTGCTGCTGCACGACGACGACTTCCCCCTGCTGATCGCGGCGGCGATCGCGGCGCTGGCGCTGTCCGGCGTGGCGATGCTGGCCGCCGCGCGGCGCATCGATTTACTGGAACCACGCACATGAGCAACACCACCAACGCCGCGGGATCCGCGCTGGCGCTGTCCGATCCCGACCTGCTGCGCATGCGCGGCCTGGTCGGAGGTGAATGGCGCGATGCCGACGGCGGCGGCACCTGCGACGTCACCAACCCCGCGACGGGCGCGCTGCTCGGCACGGTGCCCGACATGGGCGCCGGCGAGACCGGCCGCGCCATCGAGGCCGCGCACGCCGCCTTCCCCGCGTGGTCGCGCAGCACCGCGAAGGCGCGCGCCGACGTGCTCAAGCGCATGCACCGGCTGATGCTCGAGCACCAGGATGATCTGGCGCGGCTGATGACCGCGGAACAGGGCAAGCCGCTGGCCGAATCGAAGGGTGAGATCGCCTACTCCGCGGGCTACCTGGAGTGGTTCGCCGAGGAAGCCCGGCGCATGTACGGCGACACCATCCCCGGCCACGCCGCGGACAAACGCATCATGACCCTGCGCCAGCCCGTCGGCGTGGTCGCCGCGATCACGCCCTGGAACTTCCCCTCGGCGATGCTCGGTCGCAAGATCGCTCCGGCGCTGGCCGCCGGCTGCACCGTGGTCTGCAAGCCGGCGACGCAGACCCCGTACTCGGCGCTGGCGCTCGGCTTGCTGGCCGAGCGCGCCGGCCTGCCGCCGGGCGTGCTGAACATCGTCACCGGCCGCGACGCATCCGCGATCGGCGGCGAGATGACCGGCAACGCCAAGGTACGCAAGCTCAGCTTCACCGGCTCCACCGGCGTCGGCAAGAAGCTGATGGCGCAGTGTGCCGAAAGCATGAAGCGCATCTCGATGGAACTCGGCGGCAACGCGCCCTTCATCGTGTTCGAGGACGCCGACCTCGACGCAGCGGTTGATGGCGCGATGGCCAGCAAGTTCCGCAACACCGGACAGACCTGCGTCTGCGCCAACCGCCTGTTCGTGCATGACGCGGTGTACGACGCGTTCGCGGAAAAGCTGGGCGCTGCGATCGCGAAGCTGCGTGTCGGCGACGGCCTGGCCGGCGCCACTGACCAGGGCCCGCTGATCGACGCCAGGGCGCTGGAGAAGGTGGAAGAACACGTGGCCGACGCGCAGGCCAAGGGCGCGCGCGTGGCCATCGGCGGCAAGCGCCACGCGCTGGGTGGCACCTTCTACGAGCCCACGCTGCTGCTCGACGCCAACTCCGACATGCTGCTCGCCCGCGAAGAGACCTTCGGCCCCGTGGCGCCGCTGTTCCGCTTCTCGAGCGAAGCGCAGGTGCTGGCGCTGGCCAACGACACCGAAGTCGGCCTGGCCGGCTACTTTTACACCCGCGACCTGGCCCGCGCCTTCCGCGTGGCCGAGGCGCTGGAATGCGGCATCGTCGGCGTCAACACCGGCCTGGTCTCGACCGAGGTCGCGCCGTTCGGCGGGGTGAAGGAATCCGGCGTGGGCCGCGAGGGCTCCAAGTACGGCCTCGCCGATTACACCGAGCTCAAGTACGTGTGCATCGGCGGGATCTGATGGCGATGCGGCACGCGCTCGCCGGTGCGTTTGCCGGGTTGGCGCTGCTAGTCGCCACAACGGGCACGGCCGTCGCCGCAGGCGCCGACCGCGATGCCGGCGCGCGCACGCTGCTGGACAGCGACACGCTGCTGACGGGCGCGTACCGCCGCAGCGTCGACCTGTCCGCCTACGCGCCGCCCGCCGACGCACTGCCGCCGACGCATCGCTTCGAAGGCCGCCTGCGCCTCTCCGGGCAGCCGGCCACGCGCACGCTCCTGGCGCTCGATGATTTCCTTGGCGCGGGCGGCGCGGCGGCGGGGCGCACGCTGCCGCAGGATCTCGATATCGCCTTCGTGCAGGAAGGGGCCGTGCTGCTTCCGGCACGACGCGGCCCGATCGCCAGCAGCCATCCGTGGTGGGAGTTCGTGCTGGAGGCCGGGCGCGCCTGGGACGAACCGGGCGATGACGGTTGGACGCGCGCCGCGATCCCGTTCGCGCTGGTGCAGCGCAACGCCAACTGCACCCACAACGGCGTGCTGATGCTGCTGTTCAAGGACGGCGGCGCGGTATCGCGCGCGGCGATGCAGGTCAGCAGCGAAACCTGCCATTACCTGCAGCTGGACATGTGGGGGCTGCTGGACGCGACCTACGTGCCCGAAACGGTGCCGGGGCGCGCCGAGCTGGTCGCCGCGCATGTCGTCGAAGCGGCCACCCGCATGCCGGTACGACCTATGTCCGCGCTGGCTACGGACCATCCGGGAATCGACCCCACGCGGTTCGCCATCGGCGCAACGCGCGGGCGCACGGTGCATGGCGTCGTCGTCGGCGGCACGCACTACCGCTCGGGCTGCAACACCCGCCACGGCACGTATCCGTACTGCGACGCGATGGCCATCCCGTCCTATTCGGTCGCGAAGTCGGCGGTGGCCGGCATCGCGCTGATGCGCATGGAGCGGCTGCATCCGGGCGTCGCCGATCTGCCGGTGCGCGACGTCGCGCGCGCCAGTGGCTGCAGGGCGGAGAAATGGGAGGGCGTGCGCTTCCACCACCTGCTGGACATGGCCACCGGGCAGTACGACGCGCCCGCGTACATGGCCGACGAGGACGACGCGAAGGTGCGCGGCTTCTTCGCGCCCGACACCCACGCGCAGCGCCTGGCCTTCGCCTGCGATGCGTACCCGCGCCGCGCCGCGCCCGGCGCGCGCTGGGTCTACCACACCTCGGACACCTACCTGCTCGGCACCGTGCTGCAGGATGCGCTGCGCCGCTGGCCGGGCCGCGCTGGCGACGACCTTTTCGACGACGTGCTCTGGGCCGACGTGTTCGCCCCGCTGGCGCTGAGCCCGACCGCGCGCGCCACGCGCCGCAGCTACGACGACGCGCGCCAGCCGTTGTCCGGTTTCGGCCTGACCCTGCTGTCCGACGACATCGCCAAGCTGGCGCGCTTCCTGGGCGAGGGGCGGGGCCGCATCGACGGCCACCAGCTGCTGGATCCGGTGATGTTCGAAGCCGCGATGCAGCGCGATCCCGGACGGCGCGGGCTGCAGGTCGCGACGCTCGAGCGCTACCGCTACCAGCACGGTTTCTGGGCGCGCAACCTGCAGGCCGAGCTCGGCTGCGCGCAGCCCGCGTGGGTGCCCTTCATGTCCGGCTTCGGCGGCATCAGCGTGGCGATGTTCGCCAACGGGGTGGCCTGGTACAACGTGGCCGACGACGGCCTGCTGGCCTCGATCGACTTCGCGGCACCGGCGGTGGAAGCCGCGAAGCTGGGGCCGATCTGCAGCGACGCCGCGCCGGCAGGATAGCCGCGCTCAGGCGCCCCGATCGGTGCGCAGCACGCGCGTCGCGCGGTCGCTACCGGCAGCCGGGCGCGCCACCACCCAGGCGAACGCGATGATGCCCAGCACCACCAGCGCCGCGCCGGCCAGCGCCATGCCCTGGGGCCGGTCCTCGCCAAGCAGCAGCACGCCAAGCAGCATCGCGAACACGACCTCCGACGCCTGCATCGCCTCAACCGCGCCCAGCGCCAACGGCTGCCGCCGCACCATGCCGGTGGCCTGGAAGAACAGCACCATCGCGATCACGCCGGCGAACAGCGCCACCGCGGCGCACAGCCAGATCTGCGACGCGGTGGGCGGGCCCTGCGTGGTCCAGGCATGGATCGCGAGCAGGATCCACAGCGGCTGGCTGGCCAGCGTCATGCCGAACACGCGTTGCGCGGCGTTGAGCGCCTCGCCGGTGTCCTCCAGGTGCAGCAGGAGCATGCGGTTGCCGAGCGGGAAGGAAAACGCGGCGACCAGCAGGCAGGCCAGTGCGATCCACCCGGCGGCATCGAGTGCACCGCTGGCATGGCCGAACTGCATCAGCAGCACGCCGGCGAAGATCACGGCCGCGACTGCAAGGCCGGCGCGCGGGATCCGGCGCCGCTCATCGCGGTAGAGCAGCGGCGCGCACAGCATCCCGGCGATCACGGTGAACTGGAAGGTCCCGGCCACCAGCCACGACGGCCCGCTTGCCGCGGCGTAGCTGAGGGTGCAGTAGAACAGCCCGAAGCCGAGCACCGAGCAGCGCAGCCAGGGCCAGGGATGCGCCGCGATCGCGCGCAACACCGGCCGCACCCCGCCCTGGAACGGCATCAGCGGCAACATCAGCGGAAGGGTGATCAGGTAGCGCAGCGCCGCGATCCAGGTCCAGTGCGTGGCCTGGTCTGCGGCGGCGCGGTTGAGCACATAGGTGAGTGTGAAGAACAGCGAGGCGCCGAGGGCGATGCCGACGGCGGCCAGCGCGCGGCCGGGAGCGGGCGCATCGGCGGACACTGCGCTCAGCCCAGGTGCAGCGCGTCGACGCGGTCACGCGCGCGCGCCAGCGCCTCGACCAGTGCATCCACCTGCTCGTCGCCGTGGACCGCGCTCAGCGTGACCCGCAGCCGCGCGCGGCCTTCGGGCACCGTCGGCGGGCGGATCGCGGCCACCCAGAAGCCGTCGCCCTCGAGGTGTGAGGCCATGTCCAGCGCGCGCGCGTTGCCGCCGCACAGCACCGGCTGGATCGGGGTGTCGGACGGCAGCAGCTGCAGGCCCACGCGGCGGGCTCCGTCGCGGAAGCGCTGCACGTGCGCGACGAGCTTGTCGCGACGCCAGTGTTCGCGGCGCGCCAGCTTGACCGCGGCCAGCGACGCCGCGGCCTGCGCCGGCGGGAGCGCGGTGGTGTACAGGTACGGGCGTGCGGTGCCGGCGAGGTGTTCGATCAGGTCGGTATCACCGGCGACCACGGCACCGTAGCCGCCGAGCGCCTTGCCGAGCGTGGCCAGCTGCAGCGGCACTTCCTCGACGCCGAGCTTGGCCTCGGCGACGCTGCCGCGGCCGCCCGGGCCGAGCACGCCGACGCCATGCGCATCGTCGACGTACAGCAGCGCCGACTGCATGCGCGCGGCCAGCGCGAGCTGGCGCAGCGGCGCGACATCGCCGTCCATGCTGAAGACGCCGTCGGTGGCGAGCATCGCCGCTCCGGTCGGCACGGTCTTCAGCTGGCGCAGCGCGCCTTCGGCGTCGGCGTGCGGGTAGCGGCGCAGGCGGCAGCCGGCCAGGCGCGAGGCATCGATCAGGCTGGCGTGGTTGAGGCGGTCCTGCACGCAGGCGTCGTCATCGCCGAGCAGCGCCTGCTGCACGGCGAGGTTGGCGAGATAGCCGCTGCCGAACAGCAGCGCGCGCGGCGTGCCGAGCCAGTCGGCGACCTCGCGCTCGAGCGCTTCGTGGGCCACGTGGTGGCCGCAGACCAGGTGCGAGGCGACGCCACCGGCGCCGTCGCGTGAAGCGGCATTCTGCAGCGCATCCACCACCTGGAACTGCTGCGCCAGGCCCAGGTAATCGTTGCCGCAGAAGTTCTGCAGCCAGCGGCCGTCGACCTCCAGCCGCACGCCGTCGCGGCGGCCGACCACGCGCCGGCGGCGCACCAGGTCGTCCGCGAGTGCGCTCGAGCGCGCCGACTGCACGCGCCGGCGCAGGTCGGGGCGCTGCTCAGCCAACGGCCTGCCTCCGCGGCTGGCAGGCGACGATGTCGGCGTGCACGGTGCCGCCGTGGTCGTGGTCGGGGGCATCCACGGCGACCGCCATCGCGCGCAGGCCGAGGCGCGCGAACAGCGCCTCGTCGTGCGCGGTATCGGGGTTGCCGGTGGTCAGCAGCTTGTCGCCGTGGAAGATCGAATTGGCACCGGCGGCGAAGCACAGCGCCTGCAGCTCGTCGCTCATCTGCTCGCGGCCGGCGGACAGCCGCACCATCGACTTCGGCATCAGGATGCGCGCCGCGGCGATCGTGCGCACGAACTCGAACGGATCGAGCTCGGTGGTGCCGTGCAGCGGCGTGCCTTCCACCTGCACCAGGCGGTTGATCGGCACCGAATCCGGGTGCGCCGGCATCGTCGCCAGCGTCTGCAGCAGGCCGGCGCGCTGGCGGCGCGACTCGCCCATGCCGACAATTCCGCCGCAGCAGGTCTTCAGCCCGGCATCGCGCACGTGCCCAAGCGTGTCGAAGCGGTCCTGCAGCTCACGGGTGTGGATGATGTTGCCGTAGTGCTCGGGGTCGGTATCGATGTTGTGGTTGTAGTAGTCCAACCCGGCCATCTTCAGTGCCTGCGCCTGCGTGCCGGTGAGCATGCCCAGCGTGGCGCAGGTCTCGAGGCCGAGCGCCTTCACGCCGGCGATCATCTCGGCGACCTTGGGGATGTCGCGGTCCTTGGGCGAGCGCCAGGCGGCGCCCATGCAGAAGCGCGAGGCACCCGCCGCCTTTGCCTGGCGCGCCTTCTCGAGCACGTCACCCGTGGCCATCAGCTTCTGCGCGTCGACGCCGGTGTCATAGCGCTGTGCCTGCGGGCAGTAGGCGCAGTCCTCGGGGCAGCCGCCGGTCTTCACCGACAGCAGGGTGCTCACCTGGACCTCGGCGGGATCGAAATGCAGCCGATGCACGCTGGACGCGCGGTGCAGCAGCTCGGTGAACGGCAGGTCCAGCAGGGCCTCGACCTCGCTCCGCGACCAGTCGTGGCGCGGAATGGCGGCGTCGCTGGCGCGGAAGTCGCTGACGTCGGGCATGGCGGAGTCCTGAGGGCGCACGTATTGCGGACCCGGCAGTCTGGAAACCATGCCTGCGCCTGTCAACCGCAGCCGGGCCCGCGCGGTTGACGGCTGGCTCGCGTGCATGGGCCGCAGCCTGTGGGCGCCGCGCTGCCTGGTCTGCGGAGAGCTGGCCGCCGGCCGGCGCGACCTGTGCCTGCCCTGCGCCGCGGCGCTGCCATGGAACCGCCTGGCCTGCCCGCGCTGCGCGGCGCCGGGCGCGGGGGCCCTGCCCTGCGCGACCTGCATCCGCCAGCCGCCGCCGCTCGATGCCGCGCACGCCGCGTTCGTCTACGCCTTCCCGCTGGACCGGCTGCTGCCGCGCTTCAAGTTCCACCGCGACCTGGCCGCCGGCCGCCTGCTGTCGGCGGCGATGGCCAGCGCGTTCGCGTCGCTGCCGCGGCCCGACGCGCTGCTGCCGATCCCGCTGCACCGCGCCCGCCTGCGCGAACGCGGCTACGACCAGGCGCTGGAGCTCGCGCGGCCGCTGGCGCGCGCCCTGTCGCTGCCGCTGTGCGACGGCCTGCTGCTGCGTGCGCGCGCCACCACGCCGCAGTCGCGCCTGCATGCCGATGACCGCCGGCGCAACCTGCGCGGCGCGTTCGCGACCCACCATGCCCCGGCCTGCGTGCCGCGGCACGTGGCCCTGGTCGATGACGTCATGACCACCGGCGCCACCCTGCATGCCGCCGCAACGGCGCTGCGGCGCGCCGGGGTGGCGCGGGTCGACGCATGGGTGGCGGCGCGGGTGCCCTAGGCCGAGCGGTTCGGATCGATCAGGGGTTCGCTGAGCGTCGACGACCCGGCAACCGCGACCGTGTGCAGCGCGGAGGTCTGGCGTTCGATCATCCGCCGGACGCGGGGCGCACCGGGCCCCTGGTGCAGGGCACGCAGGTGCTCGGGAATGGTCGCATCGTCGTGGGTCAGGCGGTTGTTGTGGCGGATGTACTCCAGCCAGGTCGACGTCTCGTAGCGCTCGATCCAGACCTGCGGATCGGCGAGGTCGCGCAGCACCCGCCAGTTGCGCGCGCCGTCGCGGCGGCGGATGCGTCGCCGCTCCGCCATCGCGCCGAGGAACTCCAGCACGTCCTCTTCGCGGATCACGTACTCGATGGTGATCACCACCGGCCCCGTGCGCGGCTGCACCGGCACCGCGGTGGCGGGTTCCTGCCAGCGCCGCAGCGGATCGAGGTTGAGTTCCGTGAGTTTCGCCAGTGGCAGCCAGCGGCCCAGCACCGCGCAGGCGATCATCACCGCGGCCGCCGCCAGCAGCGCCGTGCGCACGTCATCGTGCTCGGCGATGAAGCCCCACAGCCAGCTGCCGAGCGCCATGCCGCCGAACGCCGCCATCTGGTACAGCGACAGCGCGCGTGCCACGACCCAGCGCGGCGTGGACAGCTGCACCGTGACGTTGAAGGTCGACAGCACCAGCACCCACGCGGCGCCGCCGAGCAGCAGCGCCGCCATCGTCAGCGGCAGCCGGGTGCTCAGCGCGGCGCCGGCCGCGGCGACCGCGAAGGCGACGCAGCCGTAGCGGACCAGTCCCTCCGTGGACAGCAGCCGCCGCAGGTGCGCGCTGCCCATCGCACCGGCGACCGCGCCGACGCCGAAGGCACCGAGCAGCAGGCCATAGGTCAGCGGACCGCCCGCGATCAGGTCCCTGGCCACCAGCGGCATGAGCGCCATGATCGCGCTCGCGCCGACGCCGAACACGGCGCTGCGGACCAGGATGGTGCGGATGGCGGGTGACATCAGGACATAGCGGATGCCCGCGGAGATCGCGACGCCCAGGGTTTCCCGCGGCAGCGCCCGTGGCTCCGACGGCGGCCGCCAGCGCGCCAGCACCACGATCAGGGCGATGTAGCTGACGGCATTCACCGCGAATGCCGCCGCGGCACCGGCCGCGGCGACGATCGCGCCGCCGAGCGCCGGCCCGACGCTGCGCGCGATGTTGAAGCCCATGCTGTTGATGGCCACCGCGCCGGGCAGTTCCGCGCGCGGCACCATGTCGCCCACCGACGCCTGCCAGGCCGGGGCATTGAATGCAGCCCCGCAGCCGATGAGGAATGTGAACAGCAGCAGCAGCCACGGAGTGATCAGTCCCGACCAGGTGCACACGGCCAGCGCCACCGACACGAGCAGCATGAACAGCTGGGCGCCCAGCATCATCCTGCGGCGGTCGAAACTGTCCGCCATCGCGCCGGCCACCAGCGAGAACAGCATCACCGGCAGCGCGATGGACGCCTGCACCAGCGCGACCATGTCGGCCGACTGCGCGATCGAGATCATCAGCCACGACGCGCCGACCGACTGGATCATGCCGCCGAAGTTGGAGGACGCACTCGCGAACCAGACCTTGCGGAAGATCGGATAGCGCATGGCCGACAGCGCCGACGGGCGCTGCTCTGGAGCTGGCGGAGTCGGGGGAATCTGCGCCATCAGGGAACTGGCCGCTCAGCCCGCGCCGCGCATCGCCAGGTCCACCGCGATGCCGGCGAATACCGCCATCCCCACCCAGTGGTTGTGCAGGAAGGCGCGGAAGCAAAGGTCGCGCTGGCGATGGCGGGCGATCCAGAACTCGTACGCCACCAGCAGCACGCCGACGCCCAGGCCCGCCCAATAGAAGTTGCCCAGGCCGGCCTGCCGCCCGACCAGGGCCAGCGCCGAGAACGCCAGCGCGTACAGCACGCCCTGCGCCACCAGGTCGAGTTCGCCGAACAGGATCGCGGTCGACTTCGAGCCCACCTTGATGTCGTCGTCGCGGTCGACCATCGCGTACCAGGTGTCGTACGCGGTGGACCAGAAGATGTTGGCGACGTACAGCACCCAGGCCACCGCCGGCACTTCGCCCTGCACCGCGGCGAACGCCATCGGGATGCCCCAGCCGAAGGCCATGCCCAGGTACACCTGCGGCAGGTGGGTGTGGCGCTTGAGATACGGATAGGTGGCGGCGAGGAACAACCCGACCCCGCTGAGCAGGATGGTCAGGCGGTTCATCGTCAGCACCAGCGCGAACGCGATGAGCATCAGCACCACGAACAGCGCCAGGGCTTCGCGCCCCGACACCGCGCCCGTCGCCAGCGGCCGCTCGCGGGTGCGCTCGACATGCGGGTCCAGCCAGCGGTCGGCGTAGTCGTTGACCACGCAGCCGGCCGCGCGCGTCAGCCACACGCCGGCGCTGAACACGAACAGGGTCCACAGCGGCGGCACGCCTTCGGCGGCGATCCACAGCGCCCACCAGGTCGGCCACAGCAGCAGCAGCCAGCCGATCGGCCGGTCGGCGCGCATCAGGCGCCAGTACAGACCCAGGCGCGCGCGCCAGTCCGGCGTGGTGGCGGGTGGCGACTCGAAACGTTCGTAGGACATGGCGAGCATGGTACCGCCGGGCTGCTGCAGCCACCGCGCAGGCGTCGGCAACAGCGCATCCCGCGGCGCGGCGCTCGCTTCATCCGGCGGGATAGTGGAAAATGCCGCCCTGCGCGCCTGTAGCTCAGCCGGATAGAGTAGTGGCTTCCGAAGCCATTGGTCGGGGGTTCGAATCCCTCCAGGCGCACCAATCGCACCGATCGCACCGACTGGCGGCCCTCGCGTCGCCGTCGATCGTCTGTCCGGCGACAGCGTGCCGATCTCGGAGATCCGCTTCGCCAGGTCGGTCCGGTACCCGTTCCAGTCGCGGTGCGCGGCTACGCCACCCTGAGCAACGCCGGAGCGCAGACCAACCAACTGGGCATCACGGTGCACGTGGATGCCGCGCTCAAGCGCGGTGCAAGCCGCGAGGAGATCGCGGAGGCGCTGGCCGTGGCGGTCGCATTGAACGCCGGGGCCGCGCTGGTGTACTCGGCGCGCGTCATGGACGCCGTCGACGCACACGGCTGAGGCGGTCCGCGCGCCGGGCATGGCCGGCGCGCGGGGACGCGCGTCAGAAGCGGTACTGCGCCCACATGCCGTAGTACTGGCCGCTTTCGCCGCCCGCGGCCTCGAGCGCACGCCCGGCCTCGATGTGCGACAGGAACACGTTGAGGTTGAGGTTGCGGTTGACCTGCCAGTTGGCCTGCGCCTCGTAGCTGGTCGCCACATGGCGGTCACGGGTGGGCACCGCGGCCAGCGGCCGGCCGGTGCCGCCGTAGTAGATGTCGTCGTTGGTGTTCTCGCGCCACATCGCGTTGAAGCCGAGGCTTGCGCGCACGCGGTCCGTGAACGCCCAGGTCACGGTGGGATGCACGTTGACCAGGTTCATGAACACGAACAGGCCGGCATCGGTATGCAGCGCGGTGCGCGGGAACGGCGCCTCGAAGGTGCCGAGGTCGCCCTGGCCGCGGTCGTCGTCGCCGCTGAAGGCGTTGACGCGCACGCCCAGGCGCGGCGCGAAGCGCGCATCGGTGAAGGTGTAGCCGCCGTTGGAGATGAAGCCCCAGGCGCGGATGTCCTCGCCGGCGAAGCTGCCGGCCTGCAGCACGCCTTCGACGTCGTAGTCCCAGCGGCCGGGGCGTCCGAAGGCGCGCACGCCGACGCTGTGGCGGCGCTGCGGGCCCACCAAGCCGCCCGGGAACGCGACCCGTTCGTGGCCGACGTTGTACCAGTAGGCGTCCACGCCGCTGCCCTTGCCGGTCGGGTGGCTGAAGTACACGCCGCTGAAGCTGCGGCCGTTGTCCGGGCCGTTGTCGAAGCTGCCGCGCGCGATCGCCACCGGGCGGGTCGCGAACACGTCGAGCTTGTTGCCCGCCTTGGTGGCCAGCATCACGCGCAGGCCGTCATAGGTGTAGCGCAGCGCGGTGCCGTCGCGGGTGCCGACCATGATCCCGTTGCCGAGCGGCATCTGGAAGCGGCCCGGGCGGAAGGTGATGCGGTGGCCGTCGCCGATGCCGAAGCTGGCATCGACGAACGCCTGCTGGATGTCGAGGCCGTCGAAGTTGTTCGGCGTCGGGAACTCGGCGTCGTGCTCCCAGCTCTCGCCGAGCTCGAGGAACGCGCGGAAGTCCGGCCCCAGGTGCAGGTCGCCGTAGATGCGCGTGCGGCGCTGGTGCGAGTCGTTCTTGTCGTTGGGCGCGATGCCGTTGGTGACGTGCTCCCAGTACTGCCCGTAGTAGCGGAACTCGCCGCCAATGGTGAGGAACTTCTGCGGGTCGCGATCGCTGACCGGGATGTACGACAGCTTTTCCCAGGCGGCGCCGGTGCGCTTGGCCGGGTCGGCCAGGAACGCGTAGTTGTTGGCCCAGGGGATCATGTGCACGTTGGGTGCGCGGAACGGCGGAGCGGGTGCGGCCGGCGCCGGGGGCGGCGGCTCGGGCGCCACGGCCTGCGCTTCGACCTGGTCGGCTTCGACCGGCGCATCCGCGACCGGTTCGGAGGCGATCACCGGCGCGGCGAACAGCGCCAGCAGCAGTGCTGCGGCGAGCGGATGGCGGGCGGCACGCGTCCGTGCGTGGAAGTGCTTCGTTTGCGGATCACTGGACATGGCGAACCCCTCGGGCCCCTGGCAGGGGTCCGTTGTTGTGGTGGGTGGAAGGGCGCACCGCGCGTGGGGGAGGCGGCGTTCGGGTGGAGCCGGGTGGTCGGTTTGCGGCGGGCCCGTGTCGGTCAGGCCTCCGCGGGCGCGGCGTCGCGTGCGCGCACCAGGTCGAGCGCCACGTCGACGATCATGTCTTCCTGGCCACCGACCATGCGCCGCTTGCCCAGCTCGACCAGGATGTTGAAGGCGTCCAGGCCGTAGCGCGCGGCGGCGGTTTCGGCATGGCGCAGGAAGCTCGAGTACACGCCGGCGTAGCCGAGCGCGAGGGTCTCGCGGTCCACGCGCACCGGACGCTCCTGCAGCGGGCGCACTATGTCCTCGGCGGCATCGATCAGCGCGCGCACGTCGCAGCCGTGGTCCAGGCCGAGGCGATCCGCCGCGGCGATGAACACCTCCAGCGGCGCATTGCCGGCGCCGGCGCCCATGCCGGTGAGGCTGGCGTCGACCCGGTCGCAGCCATGCTCCAGCGCGACCAGCGAGTTGGCCACGCCCAGCGACAGGTTGTGGTGCGCGTGCATGCCGGTCTGGGTGGCCGGATCGAGCACGTCCTTGAACGCCTTGAAGCGGTCGGCGATGTCGTACATGTTCATCGCGCCGCCGGAATCGACCACGTACACGCACTGCGCGCCGTACGACTCCATCAACTTCGCCTGCGCGGCCAGCGCCGCCGGCGCCGACATGTGGCTCATCATCAGGAAGCCGACGGTGTCCATGCCCAGCTTGCGCGCGTGCTCGATGTGCTGGCGCGAGACATCGGCCTCGGTGCAGTGGGTGGCCACGCGCACCACGCTGGCGCCGGCGCCATGCGCGGCCTCGAGGTCGTGCACGGTGCCGATGCCGGGCAGCAGCAGGGTGGCGATGCGCGCGCGCTTGACCACCGATGCCGCGCGTTCGATCCAGGCGAGGTCGGTGTGCGCGCCGAAGCCGTAGTTGAAGCTGGAGCCGCGCAGGCCGTCGCCGTGCGCCACCTCGATGCTGTCGACGCCGGCGCCGTCCAGCGCGCGTGCGATGCGCTCGACGTCATCCAGGCTGTACTGGTGGCGGATGGCATGCATGCCGTCACGCAGGGTGACGTCGGAGACATGGATGGCGCGGGCGGCATCGAACGGCCGCGGCGTGATGCCGGTGGCGGCGGTCTGGTCGCTCATGCGGGTTCTCCTTCCACGACGCGTGCGGCCGCGGCGATGCGCTCGGCCGTGGCCAGCGCGGCGCTGGTCATGATGTCGAGGTTGCCGGCGTAGCTCGGCAGGTAGTGGCCGGCGCCCTCGACCTCGAGGAACACCGAGACCTTGAGCCGCGGCGCGATGTCGGCCGTGGCGTCTTCTTCCGGCATGCGGCCGTCCAAGGCGTCGAACTGCACCTCCTGCTTGAGGCGGTAGCCGGGCACGTAGCGCTGCACTTCGGCGGCCATCGACGCCACCGATGCCGCGATCGCGGCGCGGTCGGCGTCGCCTGCGACCAGGCAGTAGACGGTGTCGCGCATGATCAGCGGCGGCTCGGCCGGATTGAGCACGATGATCGCCTTGCCGCGCGCCGCACCGCCCACTTCGACGATCGCGCGCGAGGTGGTCTCGGTGAACTCGTCGATGTTGGCGCGCGTGCCGGGCCCGGCCGAGCGGCTGGAGATCGAGGCGACGATCTCGGCGTAGGCCACCGGCGCCACGCGCGCCACCGCATGCACCATCGGGATGGTCGCCTGGCCGCCGCAGGTGACCATGTTGAGGTTCGGTGCATCGAGGTGCTGGTCGAGGTTGACCGGCGGCACCACGAACGGGCCGATCGCCGCCGGCGTCAGGTCGATCACGCGCACCCCGTGCGGGCGCAGCAGCGCGTCATGGCGCGCATGCGCGCCGGCGCTGGTGGCGTCGAACACGAAGCGGATGTCGGCGAAGCGCGGATGCGCCAGCAGGCCGTCGATGCCGTCGGCCACCACGTCCACGCCCATGCCCGCGGCGCGCTTGAGGCCGTCCGACGCCGGGTCGATGCCGACCATCACGCCCATGCGCAGGTGCCGTGCGTTGCGCAGGATCTTGACCATCAGGTCGGTGCCGATGTTGCCCGAGCCGATGATTGCGACCGCGGCGCGGTCGTCGTGGATGTCGCCCATTTCGGAATCCTCAGGAAAAAATTGCGCGCACCGGCGCGAAGCCGTCGATGTGCGCGGTCAGCGTGTCGCCTGGCTGCACGGCCACCATCGGCCCGAGCGCGCCGGTGAGCACCACGTCGCCGGCGCGCAGCGGCGTGCCGGTGCGCACCAGGGTGTCGGCCAGCCAACGGGCGGCGTTGAGCGGGTTGCCCAGGCAGGCCGCGCCGACGCCTTCCGACACGACATCGGCGCCGCGCCGCATGCGCATCGCCGCGCCGGCGAGATCCAGCTTGCGCAGCGGCACCGGCTGGGTGCCGAGCACGAACAGGCCGGACGAAGCGTTGTCGGCCACGGTGTCTTCGAAACGGATGTCCCAGCCGGCGATGCGGCTGGCCACCACCTCGATCGCCGCCAGCGCGTAGCCGGTGGCGCCGATGATGTCGGCCACGGTGTGGCGCTCGTGCACCAGGTCGCGCTCAAGCACCAGCGCGATCTCGGCCTCGGCCTTCGGCTGCAGCAGCGTGGCGGTGTCGATCGCTTCGCCGTCCACCACCGCCATGTCGTCGAGCAGGGTGCCGAAGTCGGGGCGGTCGACGCCGAGCTGGCGCTGCACCGCCGGCGAGGTCAGGCCGATCTTGCGACCAACCACGCGCCGGCCGGCCGCCAGCTGGCGCGCGATGTTGACCTGCTGCACGGCGTAGGCGCCGGCAGCGACCGCCGCCGCGTCGCCTTCGAACTGGTCGCGCACCGGCGCGCACGGCGTGCGTGCCTGCTGCGCCTGCCAGAGGCGGTCGGCAATCGCCTGGACGCGGGCGTCGCTCATCCTTCGACGCGCCCGGTCTTGAAGAAGTTGGTGGCCAGCGTGTTGAACTCGTCGATGGCTTCGTACTGCGGCCAGTGCGCGGCGTCGCCCCGCATCATGTACAGCGTGCTGCCCGGCACCCGTGCCTGCGCGGCCTCGACCGACGGCGTGTCGTGGATCGGATTGTCGCGGGTCCACAGGAACAGCGTGCCCTCGGGCAGCTTGTCCAGCGGGATCAGGTAGTCGTCGTGGTTCTCGATGATGCGGTTGAGCAGCGGCAGCACCTTGCGGCTCTCGGGCCGCAGGTAGATGCCCAGGCGCAGGTCGACCAGCTCGGCGTCCACGAGGTGCCGGTTGTTCTCGTGCATCAGCCAGTGCATGCGCGCCTGCACCGACTCGTAGCTCGGCGTGTTGTCGATGTTGCGCTTGTTGAGGCCGATGAAGGTCGCCAGGTCCTGGCGGCCCTTGTCGGTGACGATCGGAATGCCGCCGGCGGTGTTGAGCATCAGCCGGCCGACGCGCTCGGGGTGGTTCGCGGCGAAGTGCCCGGACACCCAGCCGCCCAGCGATTCGCCGGACAGGTGCGCCTTGTCGATGCCCATCGCATCCATCAGCTCGCCGAGCTGCTCGGCCAGCATCATCGGCGTGTACTCGCGCTCGGGCTTGCTCGAGAGGCCGTGGCCGACGTAGTCGAAGGCGACCACGTGGAAGTCCTTCGACAGCGGCACGATGTTCTTGGCGTAGGCCTCCAGATGGCCGTTCAGGCCGTGCTGGAAGATGATCGTGTCGCCGTTGCCCTTGCCGGCTTCGGCGACGCGGATGGTGCCGAAGTTCTTCGTGGTGACGTAGCGGATTTCAGTACCGAGCAGATCGAGCCAGAGACTCATGGGGTTCTCCAATGGGGAATGACGGGCAGGCGCCGCCCGCCCGCGCGGAAGCGCAGGGGCATGGCGTTGCGGGAACGGGTGGGCGCCGTGCCGGCGCCGCGGCTCAGGCCGGGATGGCGGTCTTGCCGAGCTGTGCTTCGATCAGGCCGCGGGCGAGCTTCGCCCAGGCGCTGGTCGAATAGCGGGAGTACTGCGGCTCGTTGCGCATCAAGCGCCGGATCACGATGCCGCGGTAGATGTTCTGGGTGAGGTAGAGGACGGTCCGCGCGGTGTCCTCGGGCAGACCCGATTCGCACAGCACCCGGAACCATTCGCCCTCGATCGGCAGGCGGAACCTGCGCGAGATCAGCTGCACCTGCTTGCGCAGCTCCGGCTCGTGGTCGCCGAGCCCCATCATGGTGATCGAGATGGCGAAGTTCGCGCCGAAGTAGAACTTCTCCGAGTCCTTGATCAGCGCCGCGAACACGTCGCTGCCCGGCTTGACCGAGGCGATCAACCGCGTGCTGGTGGCATGCGACTCTTCGTACGCGCGTCGCACCGCCGCGATCACCAGGCTCTGCTTGGTCGGGAAGTGATGGGTCTGCGCGCCTTTCGAGACCTGGGCCGCGGTCGCGACCTCGTTGACCCGGAAGCCGGCATAGCCCTTGGTGGTCAGCTCGCTCACCGCCGCCGCCAGAATGCGGTTTCGGGTTTCCTCGCGCCGTTCCGCCTGCGTCCTGCGCGGCGGCGCCTTGATCCTGGGCTTGGCGCCATCCGGCACCGTTGTCTTGGGCATTGCGTCCTGCCTGCACACGAAAGAGCGTGATCGCCGCAACCGTACCGCGCGCCGGGTCGCGGCGGCAATGACGGGGCGACGCGGAGCGCGCGGCGTTCGCGGCCCGGGCCTGGCTCACGCCGTGCCCCAGGCCGGCGCCGGAAACTGCGCCTCGGCCTCGATGGCCTCCGGATCGGAGCCGCACATATGGTCCCAGAGCCGCTCGAACACGCGGCCCGAGCTGACCTGGCGCAGGCCGATCTCGTCGCGCGTGAGCCGGCAGGCGTCGACCTCGGCGCTGGCGCCGATCGCGCGCACGTCGTGCTCGATGCGCGCCGCGTCCTCCAGGCACCAGGCAAAGCCGGCGGCCATTTCGATGCTGCCGCCCACGGTGACCGCGCCGTTGGCGCGCATCACCAGCGCCGGCGCGTCGCCGAGGTGCGCGACCAGTTCCGCCGCCAGGCCGTCGTCACGCAGCAGGCGCGGGTCCTGCCAGAAGCGGCAGGCGGCGTTGAAGGCGCCAACGCCGTGGCGCGGCGAGGGCACGATGCCCAGCGTCGACAGCGCGACCAGCTTCGGCGGCATGACCCGGCACACGCCGCCGACGTCGGGGCGCTGGCGGTAGACCTGCTGGTGGATGCGCACCTCGCCGAGTACGCCGTCCGGAAGCGGCTGCGCGACATGCACCACGGTGCCGGCCTCGCCGACCGCGATGCGGCCCATCGGCCGCGGCGCGCAGACCAGGAAATGTTCGTCGTCGATGCGCGCGCTGCAGTGGCCCCAGGCCTGGACCAGGCCATGGCGCGACAGCGCGCGGGCGGCGACGCGGACGCGGCGCTCCAGCGCCGGCGACGGGACCGGCGTCATGCCGCGTGCGCCTTCGGACAGCCGCCGCCAGCGGCGGAGATCGCCGCGGCGTCGCCGGCATCGACCAGCACGCGGCCGTTCTCGATGCGCACCGGCCAGGTGCGCAGCGCCGTTTCGCACGGCATCGCGCAGGCTTCGCCGGTGCGCACGTCGAAGCGGCCGAAGTGCCAGCTGCACTCGACCTGGTGGCCTTCGAGCATGCCGTCCTCCGACAGCGAGGCCTCGCCGTGCGAACAGATGTCGTCGGTCACGTAGTAGGTGCCGTCGACGTTGTACACGGCCACGGCGTGGCCATCGGGGAGTTCGGCGCGGCGGATGCCACCGGCCTCGACCTCGGCCATGGCGCACAGGTCGACAAGCGAGCTGACTGTCATCGTGGTGTCCTCACAGCATCGTGCTGCCGCCGTTGACGCTGATCACCTGGCCGGTGACGAACGCCGATTCCGGCAGGGCGAGATGGGCGACCATGGATGCGACCTCGTCGATCGCGCCGGCACGGCCGACCGGGATGGGGTCGATGAAGCGCTGCGCCTTGGCCGGGTCGGCGTCGATGAAGCGCTGCAGCGCCGCGGTGTGGATGGTGCTCGGCGCCACCGTGTTGACGGTGATGCCGCTGCGCGCGAACTCGCGCGCGAGCCCGGTGGTCAGGCCGTGCATGCCGCCCTTGGCGGCGTTGTAGCCGGCGTGGTCGAGCAGGCCGTTGCGCACCGAGTCGGCGCCGATGTTGATGATCCGGCCCCAGCCCGCCGCGATCATGTCCGGCAGGAACGCACGGCAGCACCACAGCGTGGTCCACAGGTTGCGGTCGATGGTGGCCTTGAGCGTTTCCGGGGTGTGCTCCAGGAACGGCAGGATCACGCCGCCACCGGCGTTGTTGACGAGGATGCCGATGCTGCCGCCGAGCTCGCGGCGCGCGGCCTCGTGCAGCGCGACGGCCTCCGCCTCGAACGACAGGTCGCCACCGCGGCTCGACACGCGCGCGCCCGGATAGTCGGCGCGCAGCGCATCCGCTGCCGTGGCGGCGGCGGCGGCGTCGAGATCGGTGACCATCACCGCCGCGCCCTCGCGCAGCAGCCGCGATGCGATCGCCAGGCCGATGCCGTGCGCGGCGCCGGTGACCACCGCGGCATGGCCGTGCAGGCCGCCGTGCGGGGGCGCCATCGCGCTCAAACAGCCACTCCTGCAGCGCTCCGCGGCGCGGGCTCTTCCGCGTTGCACAGCGCACCCTCGAGCGGGCCGCTGCGGCCGAACAGCGGATCCGGCACCGCGCCCCACGTATCCAGCGATTCGGGCACCGGCTCCAGCCAGCGCGGCTGGCGCGCGTCGTCCTCGGGGAACTCCTCCATGCCGAAGCTGTATTCGACCGTCATGCCGTCCGGATCGAGGAAGTAGAAGAACACGCTGTTCGACGGCGGATGGCGGCCCGGGCCGTACACCACCTTGATGTCGTTCTTCTTGATGCGGTACAGCGCACGACCGATGTCGTCGATGTCGGTGACCATGAAGTTGACGTGGTGGAAGTTGCTGCCCGCCGCCGGCCCGACCGCGAACGTGTGGTGGAACGGGTTCGGATGGCAGCGCAGGAAGGCGATGCGGTCCTCGATGTGGTCCGACACGCGAAAGCCGAAGTCGCGCACCAGCGCATCGAGGCTCGACGGGAAATCCGCGCTGCCGATGACCACGTGGCCGATGCGCGCGATGTCGGCCTGGGTAGGCACGAACGGCCTGGCCAGCTGGCGCGCGCCGGCGAACAGCTCGATCAGCAGCCCGCTGTGGCGTTCGCGCACGCGGAAGCCGTCCTGCTGGCGGAGCTGCGCGCTTTCGGCATCGGTGATGCGCTCCGGCGCCATGCCCAATGCGGCGAAGTGCGCGAACGCGGCCTCGACGTCGTGGCCGGACTCGAGTTCGAACGCCACGCGCTTCAGGCCGCGTGCCGGCGACTGGTACAGCACGATGTTGTGGTGGTCGCGGCTGCAGCGCAGGAACGCCACGCCGCCGGCTTCCTCGACCAGGTCGAGGCCGACGATGTCGCGGTAGAACGCCACCGACCGCTTGAGGTCGGTGACGTTGAGCGCGGCGTAGGCGAGCTTGCTGTAGCGGAATGGCACGGTCATGGCGATGTCCTGGGTGGCGGCCGCGGGTCAGAGCAGGATGCTGATGCGGCCGTGCGGGCGCAGGTTCTCGAGGTCGAGCGTGATGCGCTTTTCCGCAATGCGCAGTTCGCCGTCGATCCGCCGCAGGCGGTAGCGGAGCGAGCCGATGAACTGGTCGTTGCTGCCGTTCTTCATGCGCGCGGTGATGAACGCGGCACCGGCCACGACCTCGTCGCCGTCATCGGCGAGGATGCGGACGTTGGCCACCAGGTGGCGGGTGCGCGAACGCGGCCACTCGGAGTGCGCGGTCTTCTTCATCAGCCGCACCACGCGCTCTTTCAGGCGCGTGGCGTCGTCGGCGATGTAGAACAGGCTGCGGTCGGGGTTCGCATCCTTCGGCAGGTCGGTGGACGGCACCAGGTACGTGCAGTCCTCGGTGTAGAGCGCCAGCCATTCGTTGAGCTGCCAGGTGTCGAGCAGCTCGGCCTCGGTGAACAGCAGGTCCTCGACTTCGGCGCGGGTGGTGGCGGCCGCGGCGCGGCCTTCGGGCAGTACGGCATTCATGTGCGGTCTCCTCAGGCGACGACGCGGTCGGTGGCGGGAGCGGCGTCGGCGCCGCGCGTGGCGGGCTCCGGCAGCAGGCCGTTGATGTGCTGGTTCCAGCGCGACCAGAACGCGCGCATCTGCAGCTCGTCGTCGTAGCTCGGCACGTCCTTCGACATGCCCTTGGAGATGTCGCTCCACGGCACCTGGCGATGGTTCTTGAAGCCGTTCTGGCACGACTCCAGCGCTTCCACGTCGTCAGGCGTGGCGAACCCGCCCGGGCCGAGGAACTCGAGGAAGTTGCTCAGGCGGTACTTGCGCGCCCACTCCGATTCTTCGTTCGGCGCCAGCGACCAGCCGTTGATCAGCATGTAGTCGGGCGATTGCGGATAGAACGTGCGCACCGTGATCGCCATGATGTCGTTGATCACGAGGTTCGGGAAAATCAGGATGTTGCGGTTCTTGAACGCCATCCGGTCGGCCATCTCCTGGCCGTGCAGCTCCACCAGGCGCGCATGGATCGCTTCGATCTCGCCCTTGCCGTCCTCACCGAACAGCGGCACCCAGGACGCGATCGGGCGGCCCCACGGCGCGGCGTACTCGAGCACGGCGTGGCCGTTGCCGAGGTCGCGGCTGATGCCTTCCAGCTTGGTGCTGCTCAGGCTGCCGTTGGTGTTCTTCAGGTAGTCGAGGTAGGTCGCGTGGGTGCTGACCGCGTGGTAGCCGTCGATGCTGTTCTCGACCAGCAGCTTCCAGTTGGCACGGATCGCGTATTCCTGCATGCCCTCGTTGACGCCCATGCCGGCCTCGGAATACTTCGAGACCAGGTCGAGGTACTCGCGGGCACCGGCGAGGTAGTCCTCGAGCGGCACGATGTCGGCGTCGTAGCTGACGAAGCAGAAGCCGGCATAGATCGCGAAGCGCGGCACCGGCATCAGGTTGCCGCGGCCCTCCGCGTTGAAGTCCTCGCAGTAGCTTTCCTTGCCCGGCTGGCTCTTGAGCTTGCCGTCGCAGCCGAACACCCAGCCGTGGTAGAAGCACTGGAAGTTCTTGGCGTTGCCGCGCGGCTCGCGGCAGACGGTGGCGCCGCGATGCGGACAGGTGTTGAAGAACGCGCCGATCTCGCCTTCGTTGTTCTTGGTGACCAGCAGGTTGCGGCGCGCCACGGTGCGGGCGACGAAGTCGCCGGGCTTCTTGAACTCGGACTCGTGGCCGACGTACAGCCAGCACTTGTCGAAGATGCGCGCGTATTCCGCGTCCATCACGTCTTCGCGCACGAAGGCCTCGCGCGACACCCGGAAGTGCTCGTCGCCGCGGTCGATCAGCTTGATGTCCAGCTTGTCGCTCATGTCGCTTCCTCTTTCTTGCTGGTCCGTGTCAGGACTGGCAGTCGCTCAGGTTGGTGGCCGGGTCCGCGAGCTTCGAAGGCTCCAGCCGGGTGGCCTGGCGCATCCAGCGACGCGCCATGGCCATGTCTTTCGGGTTGTTCAAGGTCGTGCAGCCGCTGATCCGTCCCGCGTCGTCGAGGCGGAACACGCTGAAGCGGTCGCTGCCCTCGTTGCCGCGCACCACGCGCGTGCCCTGCGTGGCGTCGCCGAGCACCTGCAGGTTGGTGCCGCCCTGGTCGGACCAGAACCACGTCGGCGCCGTGTACGCGACCGGCTCTCCGATGAGGTTGCGGGCCACGGCGACGGCGTGGTCCTGCGCATTGGCCCAGGTCTCGATGCGGCCATGGCCGGCGGCGAGCGGCTGCGAGGCGACGTCGCCGGCGGCGTAGATGCCCTCGATCGCGGTACGCCCGCAGGCGTCGACGCGGATGCCGAGCGCATCGCTGATGCCGAGGCCGGCGAAGGCTTCGATGTTCGGCTCTACGCCAATACCGACCAGCACGCGCGCACCGGGCACGCGGCTGCCGTCGGACAGCTCCACGCTGCCGTCGTCGTGCAGCGCGACGGCCTGGCAGCCCAGGCGGATGTCGACCCCGCGCGCGGCATGGATGCGCGCCAGCGCCGCGGAAACCGGCGCATCGAGGCTGCGCGGCATCAGCCGGTCGGCGGCCTCGACCAGGGTCACCGCGATGCCCCGGGCTGCGGCCGCCGCGGCGACCTCGAGGCCGATCACGCCGCCGCCGACGATCGCCAGTGCATGGCCTTCGTCGAAGTCGCGCGCGAGGTGCGCGGCGTCTTCCAGCGAGCGCAGGTAGCGCACGCGGCCGGGCACGTCCATGGCGCCGGGCAGGCGACGCGGACGCACGCCGGTGGCGATCAACAGGCGCGACCAGGCGAGGGTGGAGCCGTCGTCGAGCTCGACATGGCGCGCCGCCGCGTCGACCGCCTGCACGCGGCGACCGAGGCGCAGTTCGATGCCGTCGGCGGCGAAGGCCGCGACGTCGCGGATGTGGCGCGCAGGCGCGGCGCCGGGCTTGAGCATCGCCTTGGACAGCTGCGGGCGCTCGTACGGCGCGTGCGCCTCGTCGCCGACGATGACGATCGCGCCGGCGTGGCCGGCACGGCGCAGCTCGGCGGCTGCCGTCGCCGCGGCCTGGCCTGCGCCTGCGATCACCACGTTGTTGTCGAGCTGCATGTCCACGCGTTCAATCCCCGGATCCGGCAGTCAGTAACAAACCGACCAGACTGTCTGTAAGTGATGGGACATCGTTGCCGCCCTTGCACCGTGATGTCAACCTTCGCTGGAGGCGGTTTCCAACGCGGGTGCGGCGGCTTCGATGATCAATTCGCGAATGCCCGCGCATTCATCTTTTGCGGACACCGGCTGGCTGTCCGTGCCATGCCCGGTGACACGCGCGACCAGCGCCTCGACATCCGCCGGCAGGTGTTCGCCGCGCCATGCGACGTGCAGGTCCGGGCGCAGCAGCAGCAGCGGCGCTCCGTACACGCGTGCCAGCGCCGGCTCATCGAGCACCAGCGCCTGCAGCGGCACGTCGCGAGCGGCGAACGCGTCGACGAGCGCTTCGATATCCGGCGCGGCGGGGAGCGCGAGCAGCGTGTAGCCATCGCCCACGAGGTCGAACAGCGCACGGCCGTCGCGCAGCCACATGTGCGGCAGGCGCGCGCCGGGCTGCGCACTGGGCACGTAGGTGTTGAGCTCCCAGGCGGGCTCCGGGCCCGGCTCGGTGGCGATCACCGGCGAGCCCGCGTAGTGGTAGCCAAGCTCGGCGCCGGCCATCTCGTGCACGCGCCGCTGTTCGACGTCGGCGAGTGGCGCCAGCGCGGCGCGCGCGGCGACACCTTCGTCGCCCGCTGCATGGATCGCCGGCGTCACCGCGGCGCGCCAGCGCTGCGGCCCCTGCGATGCCCAGCCCGAGGCATCGCGATTGAACAGGCCGACGCGCCGGCGCTCGTGTTCGTAGGAATCGAGCAGCGCCGGCCCGCCCCAACCCTGCACTGCGCCTGCAAGCTTCCAGCCCAGGTCGATGGCGTCGCCCACGGCGGTATTCATGCCGAGGCCGCCGGTCGGGATCACCAGGTGCACCGCGTCGCCGGCAAGGAACACGCGGCGTTCGCGATAGCGCTCTGCGACCAGCAGGTGCAGGTCCCATTCGTTGACGCGCAACACTTGCAGGTCGTAGTCGCCGGGGATGTAGCCGCGGATCACCGGCACGAAGTCGCTGTCGGCGGGCAGCGAGGTATGCAGGGTGAAGTCGGTGCGGTTGCCCTGAACCACCACGATCGCGCCATCGGCGAGGTAGTAGTGGCGCCCCTTGCCGATCGGAATGCGGTCGTACAACTGCTCGGAGCGGAACTGCACCTGTGCCATGTGCGCCAGCCGGCCGCGGCCCTCGAGCGCGATGCCGAGCGTCTTGCGGATGAAGCTGGCGCCGCCGTCGCAGGCCACCAGGTACTGGCCGCGCACGCGCTGCGTGTCGTCACCCGGGCCGCGCACCTGCACGCAGACGCCGCCATCATCCTGCTCGAAGCCCACGGTCTCGTGGCCGAAGCGCACGTCGACCGAAGGCAGGGCCTCGGCGGCCGCCTTGAGCAGCGGCTCCAGTGCGTACTGCGACACCAGTTGGTACGGCTCGAGCGGCGCGCTGCCGTCGTTGGTGGCGGCGATCCACTCGCGCTGCTCGCGCACCGTCTGGTAGCGCAGGCGCGCGATCGGCGTGGCCAGGTCGACCGCGGTGAACACGTCCATCGACGTGTCCGGCCCGTAGCCGACTTCGCGGATGGCGTCGGCAAGCCCGAGCCGGCGGTAGATCTCCATGGAGCGCGCGTTGGTGCGCTCCATCTTCGGCCACGGGCCCGGCTCGGCGTTGCGCTCCAGCAGCAGCGTGCGCACGCCACGGCGCCCCAGGTCGATCGCCAGCGTCAGGCCTGCAGGGCCGGCTCCGGAAATCACCACCTCGTACGCCTGGTTCACGCCGGCACGGCCTCCGCCGGCGCCGCCGGGCGCTGGATCGCATCGAGCACCGACGGCGTCTGCAGGCGGTGGCCGACGTTGAACTGCGCACGGCGCAACTCCTTGTCCTGGGCGAGCTTGCGCAGCCGTTCCAGGTCGCGCTCCAGGCGCTCGGGATCTTCGGAGTGGAACACCAGGCGCTTGGTCTCCACCGACGTCGGCGAGGCGGTCTCGGCGAACACCCGGCGCCGCTCTTCGGCATAGCGGTCGAGCACCGACTCCGGCGCGCGTCCCTGCACCACGGCGGCCAGCGCCTCGGACAGCACCTGCGAATCCAGCATGCCCGACACCAGGCCGAAGCCGTTGGTGGGGTTGGTGACGTGCGCGGCGTCACCTGCGAGCAGCACGCGGCCGACGCGCATGCGGTCGACGATGCGCTGGTGCATGTTGTAGGCCGAGTACAGCTTCAGCTCGTAGGGCATGTCCCTGGGGAGCACGCGCGCGTAGTAGGCGTGGATGCGCTGCTCGAGGCCTTCCAGCGGGAGGCTGGTGTCTTCGGAAAAGGTGACGCGCCAGATGCCGGAGCGGGTGACCTTGGCGATCACCGCGCCGTCGGCGGGATCCACCAGGTAGTTGCAGGCGTCCCAGCCATGCGCCTCGAGGTCGCAGACGACGTTCGTGGCCACGAACCGCTGCGGCCAGGTCATGCCGTCGAAGGTCGCGCCGATCGCCTTGCGCACGCCGCTGCCGCCGCCGTCGGCGCCAATCACCCAGTCGGCGCGATAGCGCACCGTGTTGCCGTCGCGCTCGGCCTCCACGTCGACGCCGTTGCCATCCTGCGCCAGCGCGGTCATCCGCGTGTTCCAGTCGATGCGCACGTTGGGATACGCGGCCAGCTTGCGCAGCGCGATCTGCTCCAGCTGGTCCTGGCCCAGCACCACCGCGTACGGATGCGCGGTGTCGTCGGCCACGGCATCGATGTCGAGCCGGATGACCTCGCCGCTGGCGAGGATGCGGTAGCACATCTCGTGCAGCTTGAAGCCCTCGGCGACCATGTCGTCCAGCAGCCCCAGGCGCTGCATGCCGGCCAGCACCGTCCAGTGGTAGGTCATGGCACGCGGCTCCGGCACGATGCCGGCGTTGCGTTCGATGACGGTGACGTCGACGCCGGCGCGCGCCAGGCCGAGGGCGTTGATCATGCCGACCGGGCCGGCTCCGACGATGAGGACGCTGGTCTTGCTCATTGCGTGGGGTGTTCCTGTGTTGCCCGGCGCGCGGCACCCTTGCGGATGCCGCGGTCCGGTGTACGGGTGGGAAGTGGTGGCGTCAGGCGCGTTCGGCGGCGAACGAAGCCGCCGACTCGACCGACCGCGCGTCGCCCGCCTTGTAGCCCGCGGTGTGCAGCGAGGTGCCGACGGTTTCGCGCATCAGCAGGATCGAGACGGTGGCGATGGCGGCGATCAGCGCCATCATCAGGCCGATGCCGATGCTGCCGTACGCGGCCAGCAGCGGCGCCGCGAGGATCGGCGGGATTGCGCCACCGATGACGCTGCCGAGGTTGAACGACACGCCGGTGGCGGTGGAGCGGTACGCGGTGCGGAAGGTCTCCGGGATCAGCGCCGCGGTCGGGCCGTTGGCCAGGCCGACCAGGGTCAGCGTCACCGACATCGCGATGCCGACCAGCAGCAGGTTGCCGGTATTGACCATCGGGAACAGGCAGAACGCCCAGATCACGGCCAGGCCGTTGGCCCAGCCCATCACCGTGCGCCGGCCGATCCGGTCTGCCAGGCGCGCGCCGATCACCGTGGCGATGATGTTGACCACCACCGCGATCAGGTTCACGCCCAGCATCTCGTTGCGGCTGAAGCCGAGCACGCTGGTGCCGTAGTTGGTCAGGTAGACCGCGCCGAGATAGAAGAACGCCAGCCACATCGACACCGAGCCGGCGGCCAGCAGCACTTCGCGCCACTGGTGGCGGAACAGTTCGACCACCGGCGCGCGCGCGGCGGCGATCTTGTCGGCGCGCGCGGCGGCGGCGCGGAACACCGGCGTTTCGGCGATGCCAACGCGCACGTACAGGCCCACGGCGACCAGCAGCACGCTGAGCAGGAACGGAATGCGCCAGCCCCAGGCCTCGAACGTCTCCTGCGACATGAAGTAGCCCGAGACGAGGAAGGTCAGCGTGGCCAGCAGCAGGCCCGAGCAGGTTCCGAGGGTCGGCGACAACGCGTACCAGGCGCGCTTGTCGGCCGGCGCGTATTCGCCCACGAACAAGGCCGCGCTCGACCATTCGCCACCGACCGCGAGGCCCTGCGCGAAGCGCAGGATCACCAGCAGGATCGGCGCCCAGATGCCGATCATCGAACCCGGCGGCAGCAGGCCGATGGCCACGGTGGCCGCGCCCATCAGCACCAGCGTTGCGACCAGGGTGGTCTTGCGACCGAGCTTGTCACCGAGATAGCCGAACAGCACGCCGCCCACCGGACGCGCCACGAACGCCACGCCGAACGTCGCGAACGAAGCGGCCACGCCGGCCGCGGCACCGAGCTCCGGGAAGAAGATCTTCGGGAACACCAGCGCGGCGGCCATGCCGTAGATGAAGAAGTCGTAGTACTCGACGGTGGTTCCGAGCCAGCCGGCGATCAGCACCTTGCGGATGCTCTGCGGCGCGGCGGTATCCGCGGTTGGTTGCGCTGACATCTGCGTTCGTCCCCTTTGGGTGGCCGCCGGTCGGGCGGTCCAGGTTGCGTTCGTGGTTGAAGTAACAAACCGACCAATCTGTCTGTAACTTGGCGGCCACCGGATGCTCATCGGCGTCGCGGAAGGCTGTCAACAAAGGTTGCTGTTGCAACTGTGTCGCATCGCAACATAGCCGGCGGCCGTGCGCGCCATGACCCCTTGCGGCAAGGCGTCCGGCGCGTTGCTGCAGCGCGGCAACAGCGCCTGCGCAGGCGACGTTCCGTACCCATGCGCATGCCGGCCCCACCGCGTTCGCTGCGCAGATTGAGAGGAAGCAGATGTCCACGATCACCGCCGCCCTGCCTGTTTTCCTCCTGGTCGCGCTGGGCGTGCTGTTGCGCCGCATTGGCGTGCTGGATGCGGTCGCGGCCGCCGGCCTCAACCGCTTCGTGGTGTCGCTGGCGCTGCCGGCAATGCTGTTCGCGGTAATGGCGGGCGCCGACCGCGCGTCGCTGGCGCAGCCGCGGCTGCTCGCGGCGTTCGTGTTGACCGCCCTGGCGCTGTACCTGCCGGTGCTGTGGTGGTCCCGGCGCCGCGGCGCCACGCTCACCGGAGCCAGCCTCGATGGCCTGTGCGCGTCCTACGCCAACACCGGCTTCATCGGCATCGCGCTGGCGCAGGTTGCGCTCGGCGATGCCGCGCTGCCCGGCGCCGGCCTGTCGGTGGTGGTGACGGCGTGCGTGCTGTTCGCGCTGGCGCTCGCGGTGATCGAGTTCGACCGCCAGCGCGGCGCCGGGATCATCGCCACGCTGCGGCGCACCTTGCCGATGCTCGCGCGCAACCCGCTGCTGTGGGCGCCGGCGGCGGGCGCCGCGATGACGTGGGCGCAGTGGCGGCTGCCGGCCGTGCTGGCGGCCCCGGTGGACCGGCTGGCCGCCTGCGCCAGCCCCTGCGCGCTGGTGGCGATCGGGCTGTTCCTGACACAGGGCCGACGCGAAGCCGCTGCGCTGCCGGTCGCCGCGCACATTCGCGCCGGCGCCGGGCGCGGCGCGGTGCTCGGCCTGTCGGTGGCCAAGCTGCTGGTGCAGCCCGCGGTGGCCTGGTTGATTGCGGTCCCGTTGCTGCGCTTGCCGCCGATGCACGCGCAGCTGGTGGTGCTGATGGCCATGCTGCCCACGGGCACGGGGCCGTCTATGCTCGCCGAACATCTCGGCACGCGCGTCCTCCTGAGCTCGCGGGTGACGGCGGTGACCACCGTGCTCTCGGTGGCGACCATCTCGGCATGGCTGGCGCTCGCGAACGGATGAGGCGTGGCCGAGGCGGGCCAATGCCGCGGGCTCTGTTCTATAATCCGGCCCAGCTGTGGCCGCCCGCCACGCGCGAAAGGTGCTCCGTGCGCAATTACGACCTCGATTTCCTCAAGAAATTTTCCCTGGTGCTGGTCTTCCTGACCCTGGTCACCTTCGGCCTGATGGTGGGCGCGTACTTCCTGCACCACAGCCTCGAAGTGGACGTCGACCCGAGCATTTCAAAGCGCACCGCGGATCGCATCGCGCCGATCAGCGCCGTCTATGCGGGCTCCACCGGTGCCGCCGCGCAGGCCGCGGCCTCGGCTGCCGCGGCCGCCGCTGCGACCGCGCAGGTCGCGTACGGCGGCACGCTCGACGGTGCGGTGATCCACCAGAACCTGTGTGCCGGCTGCCACGTCTCCGGCGCCGGCGGCGCTCCCAAGCTGGAGCGCGCGGCATGGGCGGCGCGCATCGCCCAGGGCGCCGACACCCTGCACCGCCACGCCATCGAAGGCTTCACCGGCAGCGCCGGCATGATGCCGGCCAAGGGTGGCAACCCGGCGCTGACCGACGAACAGGTCATCGCCACCGTGGACTGGATGGTCGCGAACCTCGAGTAAGCGGCCACCCGCCTGCCAACGACGCCGCCTTCGGGCGGCGTTGTCATTTCCGCCCCCCGCTTGCCGTTCGCCCACCCCGCCGGAGTCGCCATGCGCAGCTTGTCCAAGCCCTTTCCTGGCGTGCTGTTCGCCGCCACCCTGCTGGCGATCACGGCGGGCTGCGGCAGCATCGCGACATCGCGCCCCGCGGACGCGGACTCGGTCGCCGTGCTCGGCGCACCGCCCGCGGACTGGCGGGTGCACGAAGGCCAACGGATCCGCATCGCCGCTCCGCTGGTCGTGAGCGGCAACCAGCGCCTGGCGCGCAACGGCGAGGTCGTGCTGTCCTTCGACGGCCGCCTGTTCGCGCCGACCGAAGTCGCCGCACCCGGCCCCGACGCGATAGCGCTGGCCGCCCACAACCGGCGGCGCAGCCTGGTGCTGGCGCTGGGCGAGGACGCGCAGGTGGCGGCCGCCGACTGGCGCGCCGGCGGAATCGTCGATGGCGCCGAAGGCATCCTGCGCCTGGGCGAATACGGCGCGCGGCTGGAGGTCACGGCCGCGCCGGCGCTGCGCCCCGCGCCACGGCCTGCACCGCCACCGCGGGCCGGCGAGTTGCGGCTGGCCAGCCTCAACCTTGAAAACCTCTTCAACGGTGACGGCGCCGGCGGCGGCTTCCCCACCGAGCGCGGCGCGCGCACCCCGGGCGAACACGTGGCGCAGCAGGCGCGCCTGGTGGCCGCGCTGGCGGCGCTGGAGGCGGACATCGTCGCGGTACTGGAGGTCGAGAACGACGGCTACGACGCGCGCTCGAGCATTGCGCAACTGGTCGCCGCCCTGGACCCTACAGGCGCGCGCTGGCGCTTCGTCGATGCCGGCACGGGCCCGGGCAGCGACCCGATCCGCGTCGGCCTGCTGTACCGCAGCGACCGGGTGCACCCCGTGGGTGCGCCGGCCACCCTTGCCGACGGCCCCTTTGCGACGCTCAGCCGCGCGCCGCTGGCGCAGGCTTTCCGCGCCGGCGACGGCCCCGCGTTCGTGGTGGTGGCCAACCATTTCAAGTCCAAGGGCTGCCGCGACGCCAGCGCCGGCGATGCCGACCAGGGCGATGGCCAGTCCTGCTGGAACCCGACGCGCCGCGCATCCGGCGCGCTGCTCCGCGACTGGCTGTCCGGCGATCCCACCGGAAGCGGCAGCACGCTGGTCGCGGTGCTCGGCGACCTCAATGCCTACGCGATGGAGGAGCCGGTGCGCGACTTCATCGCCGCGGGTTGGCAGGACGCGTTTGCCGCCAGCAGCCACGCGGCGCCAGCCAGCCCGCCGTACACCTATGTCTATGACGCCCAGGCCGGCCGCCTCGACCACGCCCTGCTGAGCCCGGCGCTGGCAGCGCGCCTGCAGGCGGCCTCCGCCTGGCACAGCAACGCAGACGAGGCATCGAACGTCGCCGATCAGGCCGGCAATGGCGGCGAACAGGCCGTCAAGCCATGGCGCAGCTCCGACCACGACCCGGTCGTCGTCGACCTGCGCCTGCGCACGCCCTGAACACCAGGACCTATCATTCCCCCATGACCACCCCCCTGCCCGTGTTCCCCGACGCCTCCGGCGCGCTGCTCTTGCCGGGCCCGGCGGGTGCGCTCGAGGTGGCCGTCGACGTTCCCGATGACGACGTCGCGCGGGTTCGGGTGGTGGCCGTGGTCTGCCATCCGCTGCCCACCGAGGGCGGCACCATGCACAACAAGGTGGTGACCATGGCGGCGCGCGCCCTGCGCGAGCTGGGCGTGACCACGGTGCGCTTCAACTTCCGCGGCACCGGCCAGTCGGCCGGGTCGTTCGACCAGGGCGATGGCGAGCGCGACGACCTGCGCGCAGTGGCCGGCTGGGTGCGCGCGCAGCGGCCGTCCGACGAACTGTGGCTGGCCGGCTTCAGCTTTGGCGCCTACGTGAGCCTGGCAATGGCGAGCGAACTGCAGCCGGCGATGCTGGTGTCGATCGCGCCGCCGGCCGGCCGCGGCTGGGACTTCGATGCCATCACCCTGCCGACCATGCCGTGGCTGGTGGTGCAGGGCGAGGCCGACGAGATCGTCGACCCGCAGGCGGTCTATGACTGGCTGGCCAAGCGCAAGGCCAAGGCCGAACTGGTGCGCATGCCCGACACCTCGCACTTCTTCCATCGCAAGCTGATCGACCTGCGCGGCGCCATCAAGAGTGGCGTGCGACGCCACCTGCCGGGCGGCAATGACTGACGACCGCGGCGGGATGTCGCCGTCGCAGGCCTACCGCGCAGGCGTTGAACGCGGCGACTGGGGCCATGACCCGGCCCAGCAGCCGGCACTCGCGGCGCTCGACCGCGTGCATGCGGCGCTGATCGCGCGGCGGCGCGGCAGCCTGCTCACGCGCCTGCTCGGCGCCGGCGAGCGCGCGCCCCAGGGCCTCTACCTCTGGGGCGGCGTGGGCCGCGGCAAGACCTTCCTGGTCGACCAGTTCTACGAGCACCTGCCGCTGCCGGTCGCCAAGCTCGACGCCGGCGCCCGCGGCGGCAACGGCAAGCGCCGCACCCATTTCCACCGCTTCATGCGCGTGGTCCACCAGCGCCTGCGCGAGCACGCCGGCGAACGCGACCCGTTGGCCACGATCGTGGCCGAATGGCGGCGCTCGCTGCGCGTGCTGGTGCTGGACGAGTTCTTCGTCAGCGACATCGGCGACGCGATGCTGCTGGCGCGCGTGCTGGAGCGGATGTTCGCCGAAGGCATCGTGCTGGTGACCACGTCGAATGCGCCGCCCTCCGCGCTGTACGCCGACGGCCTGCAGCGCGCGCGGTTCCTGCCGGCGATCGCACTGCTCGAACAGCACTGCGACGTGCTGGAACTGGTCAGCGACACCGACTACCGCCTGCGCGAGCTGACCCGCTCGCCGGTGTATCGCGCGCCGCTCGACGACGGCGGCGACGCCTGGCTGGAGACGCGCTGGCATGCGCTTGGCGGCGACGATGCCCACCGCGACGGCTCGATCGAACTCGAGGGCCGCAAGATCGCCACCCGCGCACGCTGCAAGGGCATGGCCTGGTTCGACTTCGCGGCGCTGTGCGAAGGCCCGCGAGCGGCCGCCGACTACATCGAGATCGCGCGCGAGTTCCACACCGTGCTGCTCGGCGGCATCCCGCTCATGGACGCCACGCGCGACGACGCCGCACGGCGCTTCGTCACCCTGGTCGACGAGCTCTACGACCGCAACGTCAACCTGGTGTGCACCGCCGCGGACGCGCCGCACGCGCTGTACTCCGGCGAGCGCCTGCGCGGTGCCTTCGAGCGCACCGCATCGCGGCTGGTGGAGATGCGCAGCGCCGAATACCTCGCGCGCGAGCACCGCGACTAGGCCACGACATATTGTATTGACCTACCTCATCGACCCCACTATGTTGTGCCGGTCGGTTCCCGCGGCCTGCGCCACGGGATGAAAAGGGAAGCCGGTGCGGCGCGCGTTCTTCGAACGTGTGCCAAGGCCGGCACTGCCCCGCAGCGGTAGGTGGAAACGAAGTCGCGACATGCACTGGGGCACGCGCCCCGGGAAGCAGCGGCAAGTAGGTGGCGACGGACCTCCGTCGCCGTGTCCACGAGTCCGAAGACCTGCCGACAGCCGCGCGAAGCACGCCGCGCGGTGCCGGCCGTGGAATCTCCGGGGGGAGGTGGCCGGTGACGCAGCTCCGCCCATCCGCTCGCGCGGGTGCGTCGCGGCCGTTGCGACACCGACACCAGACCCTTGGCGACGCCAGGCCTCCGGCCGCCGCCCGAGGGAGCGATGGCCAGGTGCGCCACCCTGTACAAGGCGAACGCCATGACCGAACACGACCACTCCGGCGCCGCGCCCGCGGCACCGGCCGGCAGCCCCGACGGCTTCCTGCTCACCCCGCCGCCCACCGCCACCACGATGCGCGTGCTCAAGCGCAACGGCTGCGACGAGGCCGTCGACCTCAACAAGATCGTCCGCGCCGTGCAGCGCTGCGCCGACGGCCTGCACGCCGTCGACCCGATGCGCGTCGCCACGCGCACCATCTCCGGCCTGTACGACGGCGCCAGCACCCGCGAACTCGACGAACTGTCGATCCGCACCGCGGCCATGCTGACCGCGGAAGAGCCCGAGTACAGCCGCCTCGCCGCGCGCCTGCTGGCCGGCGTGATCGCCAAGGAGGTCGCCGGCCAGGAGATCCACGCGTTCTCGCAGTCGGTCGCACGCGGCCACGAACTCGGCCTGATCAACGCGCGCCTGCTCGGCTTCGTGCAGGCCAACGCGCGCAAGCTCAACGACGCGATCGATGCGTCGCTGGACCTGCGCTTCGACTACTTCGGCCTGCGCACGCTCTACGACCGCTACCTGCTGCGCCACCCGCACACGCGCAAGGTGGTCGAATCGCCGCAGCAGTTCTTCCTGCGCATCGCCTGCGCGCTCAGCGAGGACGTGCCCGAGGCACTGGCGCTGTACCGGCGCATGGGCCGCCTGGACTACCTGCCGTCGTCGCCCACGCTGTTCAACGCCGGCACCACCCACGAGCAGCTGTCGTCGTGCTTCCTGCTCGACTCGCCACGGGATTCGCTGGAGTCCATCTACCGCAGGTACGGCGAGATCGCGCAGCTCTCCAAGTTCAGCGGCGGCATCGGCGTGAGCTTCACCCGCGTGCGCTCGCGCGGTTCGCTGATCACGTCCACCAACGGCCATTCCAACGGCATCGTGCCGTGGTTGAAGACCCTGGATTCCTCGGTGGCGGCGGTCAACCAGGGCGGCAAGCGCAAGGGCGCGGCCTGCGTGTACCTGGAGCCGTGGCATGCCGACGTCGAGGAGTTCCTGGAACTGCGCGACAACACCGGCGACGACGCGCGGCGCACCCACAACCTCAACCTGGCGAACTGGATCCCGGACCTGTTCATGCGCCGCGTGGAGGCGGATGGCGACTGGTCACTGTTCGATCCGCGCGTGGTGCCCGACTTCACCGACCTCCATGGCGACGCGTTCGATCGCGCCTACGCGCAGGCCGAGGCCGACGGCAAGGCGGTGCGCACGCTGAAGGCGCGCGAGCTGTACGCGCGGATGATGCGCACGCTGGCGCAGACCGGCAACGGCTGGATGACGTTCAAGGACGCGTGCAACCGCGCCAGCAACCAGACCGCGCGGGCCGGCAACGTCATCCATCTGTCCAACCTGTGCACCGAGATCCTCGAGGTCACATCCGACAGCGAGACCGCGGTCTGCAACCTGGGTTCGATCAACCTTGCACACCACCTGGAGGCCGATGCCGGGCACGGCACGCGCTTCGATTTCGACAAGCTCGGCGAGACCGTTCGCCTCGCGGTGCGCCAGCTCGACCGGGTGATCGACCTCAACTTCTATCCGATCGACTCCGCGCGCAGCGGCAACCTGCGCTGGCGGCCGGTCGGGCTGGGCGTGATGGGCCTGCAGGACGTGTTCTTCCAGCTGCGCCTGCCGTTCGACGGCGACGAGGCGCGCACGCTGTCGGCGCGCATCGCCGAAGCGATCTATTTCCACGCGCTTGAAGCGTCCTGCGAGCTGGCGATCGAACGCGGCCGCCATCCGGCGTTCGCCGACACCCGCGCCGCGGCCGGCGAGCTGCAATTCGACGCCTGGGGCGTGATCCCGGCCGACACCGTGCGCTGGGACGCGCTGCGCGCGCGCATCCGCGAGCACGGCCTGCGCAACTCGCTGCTGATCGCCATCGCGCCCACTGCCACCATCGCCTCGATCGCCGGCTGCTACGAATGCGTGGAGCCGCAGGTGTCCAACCTGTTCAAGCGCGAGACGCTGTCCGGCGACTTCCTGCAGGTCAACCGCCACCTGGTGCTGGAACTCAAGAAGCTCGGCCTGTGGACGCCGGAGGTGCGCGACGCGATCAAGCGCGCCGAGGGTTCGGTGCAGGGCCTGGCGCAGGTCCCGGAGGCGCTGCGCGCGATCTACCGCACCGCCTGGGAAGTGCCGATGCGTTCGCTGATCGACATGGCCGCCGACCGCGGCGCGTTCATCGACCAGTCCGCGTCGCTCAACCTGTTCATGGAAAGCCCGTCGATCGGCGCGATGTCGTCGATGTACATGCATGCCTGGAAGCGCGGCATCAAGACCACGTACTACCTGCGCTCGCGGCCGGCCACGAAGATCGCCAAGGCGACGCTGGCTGGCATGGACGCGGAGGCGCCGGCCCCGCGGGAGTACGCACCGGCCGAGGCGGTGGCCTGCTCGCTGGAGAACCCGGAGAGCTGCGAGGCCTGCCAGTAGGCCGTGCAGACGCGACTCCGCAAGCCCGCCCCTATCCCGAGGAACACCATGATGTCCACGCACCACGCCCGGCTGCTGCTCGACCCCGGCTTCGAACTCACCCTGCGGCCGATGCGCTACCCGCGCTTCTACGAGATGTACCGCGACGCGATCCGCAACACCTGGACGGTGGAGGAGGTCGACTTCTCGCTCGACACCACCGACCTCAAGACCAAAGTCGGCCCCGCCGAGCGCCATCTGATCGAGCGCCTGATCGCGTTCTTCGCCACCGGCGATTCCATCGTGTCCAACAACCTGGTGCTCAACCTCTACCAGCACATCAACGCGCCGGAAGCGCGCATGTACCTGTCGCGGCAGCTGTACGAAGAGGCGCTGCACGTGCAGTTCTACCTCACCCTGCTCGACACCTACCTGCCCGACCCCGCCGACCGCACGCGTGCCTTCGCCGCGGTCGAGAACATCCCCTCGATCCGCCGCAAGGCCGAATTCTGCTTCAAGTGGATCGACTCGCTGCAGGGCGTCACCCGCATCGAGACCCGCGCGCAGCGCCGCCAGTTCCTGCTCAACCTGGTGTGTTTCGCCGGCTGCATCGAGGGCCTGTTCTTCTTCGGCGCGTTCGCCTACGTGTACTACCTGCGCTCGCGCGGGCTGCTGCACGGCCTGGCCAGCGGCACCAACTGGGTATTCCGCGACGAGAGCTGCCACATGGCATTCGCGTTCGAGGTCATCCGCACCGCGCGCGAGGAGGAACCGGACCTGGTCGACGACGCGTTCCGCGCGCAGGTGGTGGAAATGATGACCGAGGCGGTGGAGTGCGAGTACGCGTTCGCCGAGGACACGCTGTCGGGCGGCGTGGCCGGGCTGTCGCTGAAGGACATGCGCCAGTACCTGGAGTACTGCGCCGACCAGCGCATGGCCCAGCTGGGCATGCCGCGGCATTTCGGCGCGCGCAACCCGTTCGCGTTCATGGAGCTGCAGGACGTGCAGGAACTGACCAACTTCTTCGAGCGTCGGGTCTCGGCCTACCAGGTGGGCGTGGAGGGCGAAGTGGCCTTCGACGAGGCGTTCTGACGGCTGCCGTCCGCCGGTTACCATCGGCGCACTGCCCGGGGAGAACGCGCCATGTCACGCAACGCCTGCATCCTGCTGTCGTCGTTCGTCCTCGCCGGCCTGGCGCTGCCGCTGCATGCCCGGGACGGGCAGCGCCCGGAAGTGGCCGCGGCCGCGTCGGAACTCGGCGCCAAGGTCGTGGCCTGGCGCCGCGACCTGCACCAGTACCCGGAGCTCGGCAACCGCGAGACGCGCACCGCGGCGCTGGTCGCCGAGCACCTGCGCGCGCTCGGCCTGGAGCCTGTGACCGGCATCGCCACCACCGGCGTTACCGCCGTGCTCAAGGGCGGCAAGCCGGGGCCGCGCCTCGCGCTGCGCGCCGACATGGATGCGCTGCCGGTCACCGAGACCAGCGGCCTGCCGTTCGCGTCGACGGCCACCTCCACCTACCGCGGCGAGACCGTCGGCGTGATGCACGCCTGCGGCCACGACGCCCACACCTCGGTGCTGATGGGCGTCGCCGAGGCGCTGGTGGCGATGCGCGACGAACTGCCGGGCGAGGTGCTGTTCGTGTTCCAGCCCGCCGAGGAAGGCCCGCCGGACGACGAGAAGGGCGGCGCGAAGGAGATGCTGGCGCAGGGTGTGTTCCGCGACTTCAAGCCGGATGCGGTATTCGGCCTGCATGTGTTCTCCACGCTGCAGGCCGGCAAGCTCGGCGTGCGCAGCGGGCCGACGATGGCCGCGTCCGACCGCTTCAACATCGTGGTCAAGGGCCGCCAGACGCACGGCTCCCGGCCGTGGGGCGGCGTGGACCCGATCGTCGCCGCGGCGGACATCATCGGCACCGCGCAGACCATCGTCAGCCGCCGCCAGGACATCTCCAGCCAGCCGGTGGTGGTCAGCTTCGGCGCCATCAAGGGCGGGATCCGCTACAACATCATTCCCGAGCAGGTGGAGCTGGTCGGCACCATCCGCACGTTCGACGACGGCATGCGCGACGCGGTGTTCGCCGACCTGAAGAACGTCGCGGAAAAGGTGGCCGCCGCGCACGGCGCGACCGTCGAGGCCAACGTGCCCGACCAGGACGGCAACCCGGTGACCGCCAACGACGCGGCGCTGACCGCGCGCATGCGCCCGAGCCTCGCGAAGGTGGCCGGCCCGGGCAACCTGCTGGACATGCCGCTCAACATGGGCGCCGAGGATTTCTCGTTCTTCGCCCGCGAGGTGCCAGGCCTGCTCTTTTTCGTCGGCGCCACGCCCGTCGGGCAGGACCCGGCGACCGCGCCCAGCAACCACTCGCCGGCGTTCTTCCTCGACGAGTCCGCGCTCGACCTGGGAATGCGCGCGATGCTGCAGCTGACGCTGGACTACCTGCACGGCGACGACGCGCCCACAAGCGGCGGCTGAGCGCAGGCGCGATAATGCGCCCATGACCACCGAACTCCCCCTCGGCCGCGAAGTCGCCTACCCGCGCGCCTACGACGCCTCGCTGCTGTTCCCGATCGCGCGCGACGCCGGCCGCGACACGCTCGGCATCGGCGCCGCCCTGCCGTTCGACGGCCACGACCGCTGGCAGGCCTACGAGCTCTCCTGGCTGGACGCGCGCGGCAAGCCGGCGGTGGCCACCGCGACCTTCCTGGTGCCGGCCGCGTCGCCGCGGCTGATCGAATCGAAGTCGCTCAAGCTGTACCTGAACTCCTTCAACGGCACGCGTTTCGCGGATGCCGCGGATGTGCGGGCGCGCATCGCCGCCGACCTCTCGGGCGCGGCCGGCGCCACGGTGGCGGTCGACTTCGGCCTGCCGCCGATGGCCGGCGTCGACGACGATGCAGGCAGCATCGACATCGACGGCGTTGACGTCGCCATCGACGCCTACGACCACCCGGCGCCCGAACTGCTCGCCTGCGACCCGGCGGCGGAAGTGGAGGAAACCCTGCGCTCGCAGCTGCTGAAGTCCAACTGCCCGGTCACCGGCCAGCCGGACTGGGCCAGCCTGCGCATCGCCTACCGCGGCCCGCGCATCGACCGCGCCGCGCTGCTGCGCTACCTGGTGTCGTTCCGCGAGCACGCCGGGTTCCACGAGCAGTGCGTGGAGCAGGTGTTCGTGGACCTGATGGCGCAGTGCCGCCCGGAGTGGCTGTCGGTCGAAGCCCGCTACACGCGCCGCGGCGGCCTGGACATCAATCCCTGGCGGGCCACGCCAGGCCTGCCGCCGCCTGCGGCGCGGCGCGACGTGCGGCAGTGAGCGCAGGGGCAACGCCGCGCGCACCAAGCGGCGCGCGCCTGGTCGCTCACGGTGACGCGATGTTTCCTTAACAAGGGCCGTGTGAACCTCCGCGCTGCAAGGCACAGGAGGCCAGCATGAGCAATCCGCAGAATCCCAACGATCCGGCATCGCTGTCGCTGCAATCCGACCGCAAGGCGGAAACCGGCAACAAGCCGGGCAAGGCCGACTTTTCCAATGTCCGCAGCGCGGTCGACAGCACCGAGGCGGCGGCCCCGCGCGGCGCCGATTTCGGCAATGTGCAGTCCTCGGTGTCCTCCACCGAGGACATGGCGGGCGCGACCAGCTACACGGTGCAGAAGGGCGACACGCTCTCGCACATCGCCAAGGCGCAATACGGCAAGGCCAGCCAGTGGCGGCGCATCTTCGATGCCAACCGCGACCAGCTCGACGATCCCGACCGCATCCAGCCGGGCCAGGTGCTGAAGATCCCCCCGGCCGAAGCCGACAGCTGACCCGCTCGACGTTCGCCCCCGCCCTGAACCCCATGGAGAACCACCACATGATGCGCACCCCGATCCATGCCGCACTGGCCGCGGCGCTGCTGGGCACCCTGGCCCTGGCCGGCTGCAAGAAGGACGAGCCCGCCGTCGTCACCCCGCCTCCGGCCGCGCCGGCCCCGACCCCGGCCCCCATGCCGGCTCCCGCCCCCGCAGCCGCGGTCAGCGTGACGTCGGTCGACCTCGGCACCGCGGTCGACGCCAACAACCGCGTCACAGCGCCGGCCACCACGTTCGCGAGAGGCGACACGATCCATGCCTCGGTGGCCACCACGTCGTCGGACCCGGCCATGCCACAGCGCGGCCAGCTGACCGCGCGCTGGTCGTTCGAGGATGGCCAGCTGGTCGACGAACTGAGCCGCGACTTCGACTTCACCGGCACCGGCAACACCGCGTTCCAGGTCAGCAAGCCGGACGGCTGGCCGGTGGGCCGCTACAAGGTGGAGATCCTGCTCAACGGTGCCGTCGTGCAGACGCGCGAGTACGAAGTGCGTTGATCGATACACCCGCGTGAAACAAGGCCCGGCCCTGCGCCGGGCCTTTTCGTTGGCGGGGCGGGAACACACCGCGATCCAGCGTGGCGTGCAAGGGAGGCGCATGGTTTCCGGTTAGGCTTGCGACACCATCCCCTGGAGCACGCCGATGTCCATCCTCCGCAAGAGCAGCGCCCTGCTGCCGCTGCTGCTGCTCGCCGCCTGCGCCTCGGCCCAGCCCGCCGGCACCAGCCCCGGCGCACGGTCGGCCGGGGTGGGCGAACACGCGCCCGACCCGTTGCTCGACGCGGCGCTCGGCGGCAGCTGGCGTTCGCCCGCTAACGTCGCCCGCGACCAGTACCGCCACCCGCGCGAAACCCTCACCTTCTTCGGCATCGAAACCGGGCAGACCGTCATCGAGATCACGCCCGGCGCGGGCTGGTATGCCGAGATCCTCGCGCCCTGGCTTGCGGACGGCTACATCGCCGCGGTGGTCGATCCCGCCGCCCTGCCGGCGGGCTCCGGACGCACGTACCAGGACACCGCGCGTGGCCGGCTCGAGGCGCGCTTCGCGGCCGCGCCCGCACAGTTCTCGCGTGCCCGCATCGTGGCCTACGATCCCGCCGCGCCGGTGCTGGGCGCCCCGGGTTCGGCCGACGCGGTGCTGACCTTCCGCAACGTGCACAACTGGCGCAGCGCGGGCCAGGCCGAAGGCATGTTCAAGGCCTTCCATGCGGTGCTGAAGCCGGGCGGCGTGCTGGGCGTGGTCGAGCACCGCGCGCGCGCCGACGTCCCCGCCGACGACAAGTCCGGTTATGTCGGGCAGGCGCAGGTGATCGCGATGGCCGAAGCCGCCGGGTTCCGCCTCGACGCCGCCAGCGAGATCAACGCCAATCCGCGCGACGACCGCGATCATCCCAATGGCGTCTGGACGCTGCCGCCGACCAACCGCCACGACGCCGAGGACCGCCAGCAGTACCAGGCGATCGGCGAAAGCGACCGGATGACCCTGCGCTTCGTGAAGTAGTGCTGGTCGCGTTCAACAAGCCGCACGGCGTGCTGTGCCAGTTCACCGACCGCAGCGCGCCGCCGCGGCCGACGCTGGCCGGCTTCGGGCTGCCGGCGGCGGTGTACCCCGCCGGCCGACTCGACCATGACAGCGAAGGCCTGCTGCTGCTGACCGACGACGGCGCGCTCGCGCACCGCATCACCGACCCGCGGCACAAGCTTGCCAAGACCTACCTGGTGCAGGTCGAGGGCGCGCCGTCGCCCGCGCAGCTGGATGCCCTGCGCGCAGGCGTGACGCTCAGCGACGGACCGTCGCGCCCGGCGCGCGCGCGCCTGCTCGACATGCCCCCGCCGCTCTGGCCACGCGACCCGCCGGTGCGCATGCGCAAGACCGTGCCGGATGCGTGGCTGGAACTGGAGATCCGCGAAGGCCGCAACCGCCAGGTGCGGCGCATGACCGCGGCGGTCGGGCTGCCCACCCTGCGCCTGGTGCGGATCGCGATTGGCGGGTGTGCGCTGGATGGCATCGCGCCTGGCGCCTGGCGCGAAATCCCGATGGCGACGCCGTTTGGCTGAACGGTTCAGGGCGCGCATCGGCGACGCCATGCAATGCACCGGGGTGCTTGCAGCGCCCCCCGGTGATTCTGCTACCTTCACGTCCACCATCCGCAGCGTATTCACGCCGCCGGATGGCAACCCAGGCACGGAAGGTCATGGCATCAGGCATCACCGCACAGGGCCGCGTGCTGGTCGTGGACGACCAGCAGGCCAACCTCCGCGTCGTCAGTGCGCTGCTGGCACGCCACGGCTACGACGTCGCCGTGGCCGACAACGGGCCGGCCGCGCTGGCCATGGTCGAGGCGCAGGTGCCCGACCTGATCCTGCTGGACATGATGATGCCGGGCATGGACGGGTTCGGGGTGATGGCCGAGATCCGCGAGCGCGCGCTGCTGCGCGTGCCCGTCGTGTTCCTGACCGCCGCCCAGGACCGTGAGCTGCTGCTGCGCGCATTCGGCGCCGGCGCGGTGGACTACGTGACCAAGCCGTTCATTCCCGAGGAGCTGATGGCGCGCGTCAACGCGCACGTCGGCCTGAAGCTGGCCCGCGACCGCCTCGAACGCGTGGCACGCGAGCGCCAGGAGCTGGTCAACCTGGTCGCGCATGACCTGAAGAACCCGCTGTCCAGCGTCGTGTTCGCCAGCGACATGCTGCTCGCCGACAGCGTGCGCGCCGAGCGCGTGCCGCGTTACCTGCAGATGATCCGCGACAGCGCGGAGGACGGACTGGGCTACATCCGCCGCTACCTGGAAACCCAGGCCCAGGCGCGCAGGCAGGACACCCAGGCGGACGCGCGCGCGTCGCTCGGCGACGTGGTGGAGTGGATCATGGGCCGCTACAGCCTGCAGTTCGAAGACCGTGGCTGCCGGCTGCAGGCGGCGCCCGTGGGACCGGCGGTGGTGGCGATGGACGCCGTGGTGCTGCGCCAGGTCGCCGAGAACCTGATCAGCAACGCCATGAAGTACGCGCCCGGCAGCGATGTCGAACTGTCGGCGCCGGCCAGCGCGCCGGGCTACTGGCAGCTGCGCGTGGAGGACCGCGGCCCGGGTATTCCGGGCCATCGCCAGCGCGAGCTGTTCCGGCCATTCGTGCGCCTGGCCAACGACGACCCGGCGATTGCCGGCGCCTCGAGCGGGCTTGGCCTGTCGCTGGCGCAGCAGATCGTCAGTGGCGCCGGCGGGCAACTCTGGTACGAAGACCGCGAGGGTGGCGGCGCGTGCTTCGTGATCGAACTGCCGGAAGCCGCCGCCCTCTGATCGTGCGGTGAGGCCTCAGTCGCCGTCGGCACCGCTGGCGGCGACCACCCCATCCTGGGCGGACGCGCGCTTGCGCGGCACACCACGGCGGGCTTCGATACGCCGCGACTTGCCTTCGATGGCGGCCTCGGCTTCTGCCTTCCTGCGGTGCCTGCGCACCGCGTACAGCACCAGGCCGATGCCTGCGGCTGCGGCAGCGACCGCCACCGGGTTGCGACGCACGACCTGGCCCACCACGCGGGTGCCGGTCCGTGCGACGCCGATCGCGGCGCCGGTCTGCAGCCACTTGCCGGCACCGGCCGGCACGACGTTGCGGAGCCCGTCGCCGAGCTGGCCGACCAGCTCCATGGCCTTGTCGGGGAAGGTGTCGCGGAGATGCTGGCGCTTGCGCATGCGGGGGCCTCTTGGCGTAGTTCGCCGGAGTGGTCCGGCGGCGTGACAGGATGCAACAAGTCTGTTGCCGCGCGCGTCGCGCCGGCGTGATCGGAACAACGTTGATTCAGCCTTGGCGGGGCCGCGCGCGGTGGGTGGGCGTGGCGTTCCACGGATCCTCGGGCCACGGATGCCGCGGGTAACGGCCCTTCATTTCGCGACGCACTTCCGGCCAGGTGCGATCCCAGAAGCCGCGCAGGTCGCCGGTCACCTGCAGCGGGCGTCCGGCCGGCGACAACAGGTGCAGCAGCAGCGGCACGCGGCCGTCGACGATGCGCGGCGTATCCGCCAGCCCGAACAGTTCCTGCAGCTTCACTGCCAGCACCGGCGCCTGCGGCGTGCCGTCGTCGTCGACCGCGTACTCGATCGCGCGCGCCTGTCCCGACGGCACCACGATGCGCGTCGGGGCGAGCGCCTCGAGGCGCTGCTGCGCGGGCCAGTCGAGCAGGCTGCGCAGCGCGCCCGCGAATTCCTCCGTGCCGAGCGCATCGAGCCTGGACTTGCCGGCGAACGCCGGCCGCAGCCAGCTGTCCAGGCTGGCCAGCAGCGCTGCATCGTGCAGATCGGGCAGGCCGGAACCGGGCAGTTCGAATTGGCGCTGCCAGGCGTGGAGCGCGCGCACCCGCGCGCGCCACTGTTGCAACCCGGGGCTCCAGGGCAGGGCGTCGAGGCCGAGCGCGCGCACCGCATCGGTCAGCGCCTGCGCGGCGGCCGCGGGATCGACGCGACCGGTCACGCGGCTGTCGAGCACGATGCCGTCGAAGCGGCGCACGCGCTCGCCGACCAGCGCCAGGCGCGCCGGATCCCAGCGGGTTTCGTCGCGGTCGCTGAAGCGCGCGGCGAAATCGCGCCGAAGCAGCGCCTCGTCGACCGGGGCGGCGAGCAGCAGCAGCGCATCGCGCGCCTCGAAGCGCAGCTCGCTGGCGACCAGCCACGGCTCGCCGACCAGCGCGCTGTCGTCGGCAAGCCGCGCCATGCGCCCGTTGGCCAGCTGGTAGCGGCGCAGGTCAGTGCCGTGGCGCGCCGCGACGCGGTCCGTGAACGCGTGTGCGAGCAGGTCGCCGAGTGCATGCGCCGGCACGTCGCGGGGCGGCGCGGCATCGCAGCGCAGGCGCCGGCGCCACTGCTTGGCCGCGGCATCGATCGCGGCCAGCGCGCCACGGTTGGCGTCGGCCGGCACGCGGCGCTCGCGGAACGCCGCCAATGCACGCCAGCGCGCCGCGATCGCATCGCTGCGCGCGCGCAGCGGGTCGCGCGCCTCGACCAGCGCCGCCAGGTCGCAGGCCAGCGCGCGCGCCGCCGCGTCGGGCGCGGCGAGCAGCATTGCCGCCAGCCGCGGATGCGTGCCGAGGGCGATCATGCGCCGCCCGGCGGCTGTGATCGCATCACCCTCCAGCGCACCGAGCCGGCGCAGCAGGTCGCGCGCCGCCGCCATCGCGCCGCTCGGCGGCGGGTCGACGAAGCGCAGCGCGTCGCTGCCCCAGGCGGCCAGCTCCAGCGCCAGCGCGGCCAGTTCGACCTGCGCGATCTCCGGGCGGCGCTGCGCTTCCAGGCGCAGCGATTCCGGCCACAGCCGGTACGCCCAGCCCTCGGCGACGCGCCCCGCGCGGCCCGCGCGCTGGTCGGCCGAGGCCTGTGCGATGCGCACCACGTCGAGCCGGCTGAAGCCGCTGTTGGGGTCGTAGCGCGGCTCGCGCGCCTGCCCGCTGTCCACCACCACGCGCACGCCGGGCAGGGTGACGCTGGATTCGGCGATGTTCGTCGCCAGCACCACCCGGCGCCGGCCGTCGGTCGACGGGCGCAGCAGCCGCGCCTGCTCCTCGACCGCGAGTTCGCCGTGCAGCGCCAGCACGTCGGCACCGGCCGCCGCGACCGCGGTGCCTGATTCCAGCGCCGCCGCACAGCGCGCGATCTCGCGGCGCCCGGGCAGGAACGCCAGCACGTCGCCGGGATGGCGCTCGAGCGCGTGCTCGATGGCGCGCCGCGCGTGGTGTTCGAGCACCTCGTCGCGCCGCGCCGGGAAGTGCGCGATGTCGACCGGATAGCTTCGCCCGGCGCTCGACAGCCGTGGAGCGTCGAGGAACGCTGCCAGCCGCTCGCCGTCGAGCGTCGCCGACATCACCACGATGCGCAGGTCCTCGCGCAGCCCAGCCTGCACGTCGAGCGCCAGCGCCAGGCCGAGATCGGCGGCGAGGTGGCGCTCGTGGAATTCATCGAACAGCAGCGCGCCGACGCCGGCCAGCATCGGATCGTCCTGCAGCATCCGCGTGAGGATGCCCTCGGTGACCACTTCGACCCGCGTCGCCGCCGACACCCGGTTCTCGAAACGGATGCGATAGCCGACGGTCTGCCCGACCTCCTCGCCCAGCGACGCCGCCATGAACGTCGCCGCCGCGCGCGCGGCGACACGCCGCGGCTCCAGCATCACGATGCGCTGCCCGGCGAGCCACGGCGCATCGAGCAGCGCCAACGGCACGCGCGTGGTCTTGCCCGCGCCCGGCGGCGCCTCGAGCACCAGCCGCGCATGCTCCGCCAGGCTCGCGCGTATCGCCGGCAGCAGCTCATCGATGGGAAACGAAGCCTTGTCCACCCGCAAAGGATAGGGCCTGCCGCGCTCGGCCATCACGCAATTCGCCTCGCCTACAATGCCGTCATGCAACTGATCGACATCGGCGCCAACCTCACCCACGACAGCTTCGACCACGACCGCGACCAGGTCATGGCGCGCGCCCGCGCCGCCGGCGTCGTGCAGATGATCGTCACCGGCGCCAGCCGCGAACACTCGCCGATGGCGCTGGAACTCGCCCGCGCCCACCCCGGCGAACTGTTCGCCACCGCCGGCGTGCATCCGCACCACGCCAGCGACTACACCGCCGAGTGCGACGCGGAGATGCGCGCGCTCGTCGCGCATCCCGAAGTGGTGGCCGTGGGCGAAACCGGCCTCGACTATTTCCGCGACTTCTCGCCGCGCCCCGCCCAGCGCAAGGCGTTCGAGCGCCAGCTGGAGATCGCGGTGGATACCGGCAAGCCGCTGTTCCTGCACCAGCGCGACGCGCACGCCGATTTCGTCGCGATCATGAAAGAGTTCGAGGGCCGCATCGGCCCCGCGGTCGTGCACTGCTTCACCGGCACGCGCGCGGAGCTCTTCGACTGCATCGACCGCGACTGGCACATCGGCATCACCGGCTGGCTGTGCGACGAACGCCGCGGCCAGCACCTGCGCGAGATCGTCGCCAACATCCCCGCAAACCGGCTGATGGTCGAGACCGACGCGCCGTACCTGCTGCCGCGCTCGCTCAAGCCGATGCCGAAGGACCGCCGCAACGAGCCGATGCACCTGCCGCATATCGTCGAGGAACTCGCGCGCGACCGCGGCGAGGACGTGGCATCGGCCGCGGCCAACGCCACCGCGACCACGCGCGCGTTCTTCCGGCTGCCCACGTCCGGCTGAACCACGGCGGCTGCGTATTGGCCGCATGTCCATACTTCATGCGTCGCGGCCGTCGCGATCCGCACTGACTGGCGTGGGCCGCCTTTCGCGTCTGACACGACGCACGCTGATCCGGCAAGGCGCCGGTGCCGCCTGCGATCGAGAGCGACTCAGCGCTTCACGAGTTCGACGCGGCGGTTCCTGGCCTTGCCTTCCTCGGTCGCGTTGTCGGCCACCGGCTGCGCCTGGCCGTGGCCCTTCGCCTGCAGGCGCTCGGCGGCGATGCCCTGCGTCGTCAGCGCGGCAACCACCGCTTTCGCGCGTGCCTCGGACAGGCGCTGGTTGTGCGCGGCGTCGCCGCTGGCGTCGGTATGGCCGTCGATCGACAGGCGCAGCGCCGGGTCGTCGCGCAGCAGCTGCAGAACCTGGTCCACCTGCGGCTGCGAAGCAGGGAGGATGTCGGCCTTGTCCACGGCGAAGTTCACCTGGATCGCCACCCGGCCGTCGGCATCGATCTTCGCGCGCAGCGCGTCGGCCGGCAGCAGCGCCGACGTCGGCACCAGCGCGCGCTCGCGCAGCACGATCAGGCCGGAGAAGTGGCGGCCTGAACACGCGCGCACCCACACGTTGCCGTCGTCGCGGCGCAGCACGTACACATCGACCGGGTGCATCACCAGGCACTTGGCCTCGGGCGGGTAGTCGCGCATCACGGCCTGGATCGCCTTGTCCTGGCGCGCGTCGGACGGCTCCTCGCCGCTGTACACCTTCACTCCGCCCGCTGCCGTCACCGCGTGCTCGATGTTGCGCGCGATCTCGGTGGCGGAGAAATCCTTGCCCGCATCCCGCGCCACGCGCATGCCGAGCGCATGCACCTGGCCCTCGACCGTCTCGAAGCGGTCGCCGACCCAGAACGCGGCTTCGCCATGCTCCAGGCGTCGACCCTGGCGCGGCGTTTCGCTGTAACCGTCGGGAATGGAGAAGTAGGGGAGCGCACCGAGCTCGGCGGTCGACGCGGGCAGCGCGGCGATGTCGAAGCCGGCGGCAACGGCATCCGCCACATCGGCCGCGGGCAGGTCCGCGCTGGCGGCGGACTCGGCGGTCCCGCTGATGGCCAGGCTGTCGCCGGGAGCCGTGGCCTGCGCCTGCTGCGCGGCATCGCCGGCGGCGGCGGCGGTGGAGCGATCGCACGCGGTCGCGGACAACGCGAGCATCGCGAACAGCAACGTGGTGCGGGTGGTGCGGCTGGTTCCCTTCATGGCGATCTCCGTGGTCTGGTCATGCCGCGCGCGGCAGCGGGCAAGCTACCAGATCATGGAGACCGCCTTCGGCTGTCAGTCCGGGCGACGGGTGTTGATCGCAACCAGGTCCAGCCGGCGCGGGGCGGGGTCATCACGCGCCACCAGCTGCACCTGCTCGATGCCGGGCTCCTGGCAGGAGCGGCCGATTTCGGCCATCAGGCGCAGGCGCGTGTCGTAGACCTGGCTGAAGTTGTGCTGTCCCGTCCATTCACCGACCTCGCGCTGGGTGGGCAGGACGCGATGCTCGCAATCGGCCACGTAGAGGACGGCTTCGGCCTGGACCGCCGGCAGCGACTGGATCGACTCCTGCGCAGCGGCCGGGGCGATGAAGGCGGCCAGGGCCAGGGCGATGCTGGTGCGGACGTTCATGGTGCTCTCCAGGGCGAACATGCCGGGCGATTCCCGGTGCAAGCAAGGCTCCCGCGACCGGTCCCGCAAGTCTTGAGGGGCTCGCCCGGGCTTGCTGAGGCAATCGTTTGCAAAGCTTGGGGAATGCTTGGGGACCGCTCCGGCCGGCGTTTTCCGTATGCCTGTATGCGGCCGCCCGCGAATGGTGCGCATTGGACCGACCCGACCCGATCCCGCTGGCGTTCGACGATGTGGTGATCGACTTCGCCGGTCGTCGCCTGTTGCGCGGTGGCCGGCCGCAGGCGCTGGAACCCAAGGCCTTCGACGTGCTTGCCCTGCTCGCGCAGGCGCCCGGCCGGGTGTTCACGCGCGACGAAATCCTCGACGCGGTCTGGGGCCACCGCTACGTCACTCCAGGCGTGTTGAATCGGGTGGTGACCCTGCTGCGGCATGCGCTGGGCGAAGACGCGCACGCGCCGCATTACCTGCATACCTTGCATGGCGTCGGCTATCGCTTCGATCCCGGCGCTCGCGCAGCACCCCCGCGGCCGCCCGGTGCGCCCGGTGCGCCCTGGCGCAGGCTTGGCTGGCTGCTGCTGCCGCTGCTTGCGCTGATGCTGGCCGCTGCGTGGTATTTGCGGCCGCGTGCGGAACCCGTGGCGGCAATGCCCGTGTCGTCCGCGGCGAGGCCTGCGCCAATGCCCGTCCTGGTGGTGATGCCGCTCAAGCCGATCGGCCTGGGCGAGGGCGTGCGCATTCTTGCCGATGGCCTGAGCGAGGAAATGATCGGCAGCCTGGCCCGGATCGACGGTTTGCGCGTGATCGCGCGCGAGTCGACCCGGCTGGCCGCGGCCGAAACCCGCGATCCCGCACAGCTGGCGCAACGGCTGGACGTCACCCATTCGCTTGAAGGCAGCCTGCAGCAGGACGGGCAGTCCCTGCGCATCCGCCTGCGCCTGGTCGATGCCGGCAGCGGCAGCGCGCTCTGGACGCGCGATTTCGACCGCCACGCCAATGAAGTGCTGCCGCTGCAGCGGGAGATCGCCGAGGCGGTGGCCGCCGCATTGACGCTGAAGCTGGGTCTGGCGGGCACGCCCAGGGAGAGCGGCGATGCGGAATTCCTGCGCCGCTCCCTGGCGGCCCGCAGGTTGCTGGCGTCGGGCAGCTTCTGGTTGCCGCTCGAAGATGCCGAGCGGGCGGAATCCGAGTTCCGCGCACTGCTGCGCGAGCGCGAGGAGGACGCCCACTCGCACGCCGGCCTGGCGATGGCGCTGACCATCCGTGAAATACGCACGCCTGCGTTGGCATCGGCCCTGCGCGCGGAAGTGCTGCACGAAGCGGGCATCGCCCGGCGGCTGGATCCGTCGCTGCCCGAGCCGTACGTGCTGCTGGCCCGCGACGCCTGCGCCAGGGACGCGTGGGAACGTTGCCTGGCCTTGCAGGCCGAGGCGGCACGGGTGGCGCCCAGTGATGTACGGACCGTGGTCGGATACCAGTTCATCCTGGCGCGGCTCGGCTACCTGGATCGCGCCGAGGCGGCAGCCCGCGAACTTGCCGTGCGCGACCCGATCAACACCAGCCCGCGTTTCATCCTCGGCCGTCTTCTCGACACCCGGGGCCGGCATGACGAAGCCCGTGCGGAACTCGAGAAAGCCGGGGCAGGTGGCGCCTATGCACGCTGGTTCAACGCCGTCTGGCGTCGCGACCATGCGCAGGCACTGCGCATCGCGACCACGCAGATCGGCGCACCGGACAATGACGATCCCAATGCCGCGCTGCTCGTGCCCGGCTATGTCGCGGTCTCCCACGCGCTGATCGACCCGGAGCGGTGGCCGCAGGCGCTGGCCGAGTTCGACACGTACGAACGCAACGCCGTCTTCTGGAATTTTTCCCGCGTCCTGGCGCCCGACGCCCCCGCGCATGCGCCCGAGTTCATCGCCAGGCTCAACGAGATGCGGCGCCGCAACTATTCGAGCTGGGATCTGCTGCTATGGACGAAGGACCTGGCCTGGCTGCGCCGCGACCCGGCATTCCAGGACTACCTGCGCGACACCGGCATCCTTGCCTACTGGCGCAGGCACGGCTTCCCGCAGCAGTGCCGCCCGGTGGGAGAAGGCGCCGCCTGCGCCTGAACGGCGCGCCGCGCCGGCACGCCCGGCGCCGCCAGCGCGCGACTCAGGAACGCAATCCGACCCCGCGCTTCAGCAGCCACAGGCTGAGCGCGCCGAGCGCCACCACGAAGCCCAGCATCAGCGCATACGCCAGCCACAGCGAGACGTCGCTTTGCCCGAGCAGGCCGTAGCGGAACGCGTTGACCATGTAGAAGATCGGGTTGGCGTGGGTGGCGGCCTCGGCCCAGTCCGGCAGCAGCCGCACCGAATAGAACACGCCGCCGAGATAGGTCAGCGGGGTGAGGATGAAGATCGGCACGATCGCCACGTCATCGAACTTCTTGGCGTACACCGCGTTGACGAAGCCGGCCAGCGAGAAGATCGTCGCGCCCAGCAGCACCGTGCTCAGCGTCACCCACGGGTGCGGGATGCGCACGGTGGTGAACAGCATGGCGATGGCCAGCACGATCACGCCCACCATCACCCCGCGCAGCACCGCGCCGGCGACGTAGCCGCCGAGGATCACCCACGGCGGCATCGGGCTGACCAGCAGCTCCTCGACGTGGCGGCCGAACTTGGCGCCGAAGAAGCTCGACGAGATGTTGCCGTAGCTGTTCTGGATCACGCTCATCATCACCAAGCCCGGCACGATGAAGTCCATGTAGGCGATGCCGTCCATGGTCCCGATCCGCGAGCCGATCAGGCCGCCGAAGATCAGGAAGTACAGGGTCATGGTGATCGCCGGCGGCACCAGGGTCTGGCTCCAGATGCGCAGGATGCGCATCACCTCGCGGCGGGCGATGGTGCCCAGCGCCACCATGTTCGGGCGCAGGGTGCCGGCCTCGGCCACGGCGGGGTCGAGGGCGTTCATGCCGCCGCTCCCGGGGCCGCGGCCGGCCGCGCCGGGTCACCGGTGAGGCGCACGAAGAGCTCTTCCAGCCGGTTCGACTTGGTGCGCATCGAACGCACGCGGATGCCGGCGGAATCCAGCGCGGCGAACACGCGATTGAGGTCCATGGCGCGCGGCATGTCGATGTCCAGGGTGTGTGCGTCGATCGCGGTGACCGCCGCGCCGGGGATGTCCGGGAGCTGCGTGGGCAGCATGCCGTCGACGTCGAACAGGAACCCTTCCACGTCGAGCTTCGACAGCAGCGTGCGCATCGGCCCGTGCTCGATGATCCGGCCGTGGTCGATGATCGCCAGGTTGCGGCACAGGTTCTCCGCTTCCTCCAGGTAGTGCGTGGTGAGGATGATGGTCGTGCCGGCGGCGTTGATCTCGCGCAGCGACTGCCACATGCCGCGGCGGATCTCGATGTCCACGCCGGCGCTGGGCTCGTCGAGGATCAGCAGCCGCGGGTTGGTCATCATGGCGCGCGCAATCATCAGCCGCCGCTTCATGCCGCCCGACAGCGTGCGCGCCATCGACTTCGACTTGCCGCCGAGGTGCGCGCGGTCGAGTTCTCGCTGCGCGCGCGGCAGCGCCTCGCGGCGCGGGATGCCGTAGAAGCCGGCGTAGTTCACCAGGATGTCGAGCGGACGCTCGAACATGTTGAAGTTGAGTTCCTGCGGCACCAGGCCGATCAGGCGCATCGCGCGCGCGCGCTCGACCTGCTGGTCCACGCCGAACACGCGCACCTCGCCCGACGTGCGGTTGACCAGCGACGAGACGATGCCGATGAGCGTCGACTTGCCGGCGCCGTTCGGGCCGAGCAGGGCGTGGAAATCGCCGGGCGCGACATCCAGCGACACGCCCTTGAGCGCCTCGACACCGGTGTCGTAGGTCTTGCGCAGGTCGCGTACCGAAAGCGCGGCGTGGTCGCCGGCGGGCATGGTGGACTGGGTCATCGTGGGTCCTGGCCGCGGCCGGGTGCAGCGGGGGCGGTATTATAGGAGCCCTGCGGGTCGAGGCCCGGCAATGGTCTGTTCCGCTGTGCCCGCACAATTCCCGCTCAAGCTCGTTTCCCGCCGCATGCTGGCGCCTTCGGTGGCGCACCTGACCTTCGTCCGCGACGACGGCGCGCCGCTGGACTACATCCCCGGCCAGTTCGTGCAGGTGCACTTCCATTACGCGGACGGCACCGCCACCAAGCGCAGCTATTCGCTGGCCACCATCCGCGACCACGTACCGGATGCCGGCGAGAGCGTGGAGATCGCGGTGAGCTACGTGCCCGGCGGCGCCGCGACCGCGCTGTTCGAGGGCCTGGAGGAGGGCGGCACGGTGCAGGCCAGCGGCCCGTTCGGGCGCTTCTGCCTGCAGCCGGCCGACGACAACCACCGCTACCTGCTGATCGCCACCGGCACCGGCGTGACCCCGTACCGCGCGATGCTGCCGCAGCTGGCCGAGGCGATGGCGGCGCGCGGCATCGAGGTGGTGCTGCTGTTCGGTGCGCGCACGCCCGCCGAGCTGCTGTACGGCGACGAGTTCCGCGCGTTCGCCGCGCGCCACCCCGCGTTCCGCTTCGTGCCGTGCTTCTCGCGCGAGCTGCCCGCGCCGGGCTCGGCGCAGGCGCACGCCGATGTGCGCCACGGCTATGTTCAGCAGTTCATCGACGAGTTCGCGCCCTCGGCCGATGGCGACATCGCCTACCTGTGCGGCAACCCGGACATGGTCGACGCCTGCTTCGAGGCGCTCAAGGTCCATGGCCTGCCGGTGCCGCGCATCCGCCGCGAGAAGTACGTCAGCAGCAAGTGAGTGCGCGGCGCGCGGCGCCGCTGTGTAAAGCTCGCTTGACACCGGATTCCGGGCGCTGCACTCTTGTGTCAAGCAAACTTGACACGGAGTCCACCATGCAGTCGATCCAACGGCGTTACCAGCGCGAGTTCATCCCCGCCATGGCGGCCTACGTCGTGGTGCTGTTCCTGTCGATGTACGCGCTGCGCGCGGTCGATGCCACCTGGGCGCGCGCCGCCCTGGCACTGCTGCCGGCGGTGCCGATCGTGTTCGTTGCACGCGCGGTGCTGCGCTTCGTGCGCGACAGCGATGAAATGCAGCGCAGGATCCAGCTTGAATCCTTCGCCCAGGCGTCGCTGGTGCTGACGCTCGGCAGCTTCTCGCTCGGACTGCTCGCGCTGGCCGGCGTCCTGCGGGTCGACACCGGCCTGGCGCTGATCCTGGTGCTGCCGGCGTATTCGCTGCTGTACGGCGTGTTCGCGTGCATCACTGCGCGTCGCTACCGGTGAAGAGCCGCGTCCGCGAACTGCGCGAGGCGCGCGGCTGGTCACAGGCGCAGCTCGGCGAACGTCTGGATGTCTCCAGGCAGACCGTGAACGCGATCGAGACCGGCAAGTACGATCCAAGCCTGCCGCTGGCGTTCCGCATCGCCGGCCTGTTCGCATCGCCCATCGAAGCCATTTTTTTCCCCGAGGATCCTGCATGAGTACACGTGGAACCACCATCGCCACGCTGCTGGCCGCGGCGCTCGCCGCCGGCTGTGCGGCGCAGACCGGCGAGGGCGTCGAGGGCGCGCTGGCCGACGGGCGCATGCGCCACGGCACGCTGGCGTTCGAGCCCTGTTCGCTGAGCGCGGTCGGCGCGTCCGCCGTGGAGGCGCAGTGCACGCGCTTCGAAGTTCCCGAGGACCATGACGCACCCGACGGCCGGCGCATCGAGCTGGCGGTGGCGTGGATCCCGGCCAAGGGCCAGGCCGAACCCGACCCGGTGTTCATGATCGCCGGCGGACCCGGGCAGTCCGCGCTCGAGTCCTACCCGAGCGTGGCGCCGGCGTTCTCCGACGTGCGCCGCAACCGCCACGTGCTGCTGGTCGATGCGCGCGGCACCGGCGGGTCGCACCCGCTGCGTTGCAGCGACGGCGAGGGCGACAACGCGTTCGGGCCGGCGGACGACATGAGCCCGGACGCGATGCGCGCGTTCGCCGCGCAGTGCCGCGACACGCTGGCCAAGGACAGCGACCTGCGCCGCTACGGCACCATGGACCACGTGCGCGACCTCGACCTGGTGCGCGCGGCGTTCGGCGCACCGCAGGCCAACCTGGTCGGCGTGTCGTACGGCACCCGCGTCGCGCAGCAGTACGCCAAGGCGTTCCCGGCCCAGGTGCGCACGGTGGTGATCGACGGCGTGGTGCCCAACACCCTGGCGCTGGGCCAGGAGCACGCGCGCAACCTGGAAGACGCGCTGGCCGCGCAGTTCGCGCGCTGCCGCGCCGACAAGGCCTGCCTGGCCAACCTCGGCGACCCGACCGCGCAGCTGGCCGCGGTGCGCACCGCGCTGCAGGCCGGCAACCTCGCCGAAGTGCGCTTCCGCGATCCGGTGAACGGCGCTTGGCACACGCAGGCGCCGCAGTTCGGCGACCTCGCCGCGCTGCTGCGGATGTTCTCCTACCAGCCGGCCACGGCGTCGACCTTGCCGCTGCTGCTGCACGAGGCCGCCAACGGCCGCTACGAGCCGCTGATGGCGCAGTCGCGGCTGCTGGCGTCGTCGCTCGGCGACATGATCGCGCACGGCATGCAGCTGTCGGTGATGTGCACCGAGGATGCGTCCGACCTCAAGAGCGACCCGCGCGACAGCACCAGCGTGCTCGGCAACGACATGGTCGAACTGATGCAGACGCAGTGCGAAGCCTGGCCCGTGGCCCCGCGGGCGGCCGGCTTCCGCGCGCCGCTGGACGGCGACGTGCCGGTGCTGGCGATCAGCGGCGAGTACGACCCGGTCACGCCGCCGCGCTATGGCGAAGAGGTCGTGAAGCACCTCGCCAATGGTCGCCACCTGGTCGCTCCCGGCCAGGGCCATGCGGTGCTCGGCGTCGGCTGCATGCCCAAGCTGTTCGCGCAGTTCATCGAACGCGCCGATGCCGCCGGCATCGACGCCACCTGCCTCGAGCGCCTGGCCGCCGAGCCGCCGTTTGCCGGCAACTATGGCTGGGAGCCTTGAGATGATCGAAGTCCACGACCTGCACAAGAGCTTCCCGTCCAAGACCGGCCCGGTGCACGCGGTGCGCGGGGTCAGCTTCACCGCCCGCGACGGCGAGATCACCGGCCTGCTCGGCCCCAACGGCGCCGGCAAGACCACCACCCTGCGCATGCTGTACACGCTGATGACGCCCGAGCGCGGCGAGGTGCGCATCGACGGCCTCGACACGCGGCGCGATGCCGCCGCGGTGCGTCGTCGCCTCGGCGTGCTCCCTGACGCGCGTGGCGTGTACAAGCGCCTCACCGCGCGCGAGAACATCGCCTACTTCGGGCGCCTGCACGGCCTCGACGACGCCACCATCGCCGCGCGCACCGCGGCCATGGCGGAGACGCTGGGCATGGTCGATTTCCTCGACCGTCGCACCGAAGGGTTTTCGCAGGGCCAGCGCACCAAGACCGCGATCGCGCGCGCGCTGGTGCACGACCCGCGCAACGTGATCCTCGACGAGCCCACCAACGGGCTGGACGTGATGACCACCCGCGGGCTGCGTGCGTTCCTGCAGCAGCTGCGCGGCGAGGGCCGCTGCGTGATCTTCTCCAGCCACATCATGCAGGAGGTCGCGGCGCTCTGTGACCGCATCGTCATCATCGCCAACGGCGAGGTGCGTGCCCACGGCACGCCCGACGAGCTGCGCGCGCAGGCGGGCGAAGACAACCTGGAGGACGCCTTCGTCCAACTGATCGGCACCGAGGAGGGCCTGTCCGCATGAGCCTGACCAACAACGCGTTGTTCACCGTCGCGCGCAAGGAACTGATGGACCTGTTCCGCGACCGGCGCACGGTGATGCTGGGCCTGCTGATGGGTCCGATCCTGTTCCCGGTGCTGATCCTCGGCATCGGCTCGATGGCCGAGAAGCGCGCGCGCACCCAGCTCGAATCCACCCTGGAGCTGCCGGTGATCGGCGCCGAGCACGCGCCCAACCTGGTGCGCCACCTCGGCACGCGCAACATCGCCACCCTGCCGCCGCCGGCCGACCCGGACACCGCGGTGCGCCAGCAGGAGCACGACGTGGTGCTGCGCATCCCGGCCGACTACCCCGAGCGCTGGCGCGAGAGCCGCGGCGCGATGGTCGAGCTCATCTACGACTCGTCCCGCCAGGATTCGCGGATCCCGGTCGAGCGCCTGCAGACCGCGATCGCCCAGTACGGGCAGCAGCTCGGCGCGCTGCGCGTGGTCAGCCGCGGTCTGAGCCCGGAGGTGGCGACGCCGGTGCTGGTCGCGCAGCGCGACGTGGCCACGCCCGAGGCGCGGCGCGGCATGCTGCTGGCGTTCCTGCCGTACCTGCTGATCCTGAGCGCGTTCCTCGGCGGCGCCTACCTGGTGATCGACGTCACCGCGGGCGAGCGCGAACGTCAGTCGCTCGAGCCGCTGCTGGCCACGCCGGCATCGCGCAGCGCGCTGATGAGCGGCAAGATCCTCGCCGCGTGCCTGTTCGGGATGCTCAGCCTGGCGCTGATCCTGGTGGCGTTCAAGCTGAGCTTCGCGCTGGCACCCAGGGCGATGCAGCTGGTCTCGGTCTCGGCGCCGATGATGCTGCAGATGCTGCTGGTGCTGCTGCCGATGGTGCTGATCGGCACCACGCTGCTGACCCTGATCGCGGCCAGCGTGAAGTCGGTGAAGGAAGCGCAGAGCTACATGAGCATCCTGATGCTGCTGCCGATCGTGCCGACGGTGGTGCTGATGGTGAATCCGGTGAAGAACGCGCTGTGGCAGTTCACGGTGCCGTTCCTGGCGCAGAACCAGATGCTGCTGAAGCTGGTGCGCAGCGAGTGGATCACGCCGCTGGAATGGGGCACCTACCTTGCCGCAGGCTTCGGGTTGGGGGTGGTGCTGTGGCTGCTGGCCGCGCGGCTGTACCACCGCGAGAAGCTGGCGATCTCTGCCTGACGCCGGCCTCGGCGCCCCCTGAAAAGCCCGGCTCTTGCCGGGCTTTTTTCGTTCGGCCCCTGTGGTGGCCGTGAGGCCGTCGCGGCTCATGTCCCCCGGCACCCGCCTGGCGGCGGATGCCTCCTCCTTGACTTCCCCGCGACGGCCTCCCGGCCACTTCGGGGGGCTGCACTGGCTCGCAGGACAGAGCACGCGCGGGATCGCGGGCTGTGGCTTTTTGCTCCTCGATACACCGCGTAGTGCGGCGGAGCGGGTGCCAAGGCCGTTGAGGGGGAAGTCAAGGAGGAGGCGCTGGCCGCAAGGCCAGCGCCGGGGGACATGAGCCCTCAAGGGCCTTGGTACCCGCCGCCAACACCAGCCCCGCGCCTTTTTTTCCGCAGGTCGGGAAAGAACCACAAAAAAACCCGGCTTGCGCCGGGCTCTTCTTCGCCTTGCCTCCCGCGTCACTCGCCGGGATTGAACGCGATGGTGCGCCGGGTGGTGACCGCCTCGGCCACGGGCTCGAAGCGCCAGCGGCGTACCGCGGCGACCGCCTCGCGGTCGAACACCCGCGGCGGATTGGCACGCACCACGCGTGCATCGCTGACGCTGCCGTCGGGCGACACGGTGAACTCCACCTGCACCTCGCCGGACTGCGCAGCACGCAGCGCTTCCGCCGGGTAACGCGGTGCCGGCGTGCTCAGCGCGCGCAGGGCGGTGCCGACGGCCGGCGTGGTGGCCGCGGCGGGCCGCGCGGCGGCGGCACGTTCCTCGGCCGCGCGCTGTTCGGCGGCGCGCTGCTCGGCCACGCGCTGCTCCTCGCGACGCGCGGCTGCGGCGGCTTCCTCGGTTGCGGCGCGTGCGGCGACAGCCTGCTGCTCCACCAGCTGCTGCGCGGCGGCGCGCTGTTCGTCGGCCTGGGCGCGGACGCGATCGGCGGCCAGCTGTTCCTGGCGCGCGGCCTCCTGCTCGGCGGTCAGTGCCTGCTGGGCGACGCGCCGGCCGGCGGCCTCCTCGGCGCCGGTGATCGAGGCCTTCAGGCGTGCCAGCGACGGATGGTTGGCGTCGGCCTTCTCGATCAGGGCGGACAGGCGCCGGGCCTCGAGGAAGTCTTCGCGGTCACGCCCCTGCTCGGTGGCGATGACCACCATCGGCATCAGGTCGGTGAGCGCGCTGGACACCGCCGCGTCGCCGGGGGACTTCTCGCGCAGGGCGAGGTAGTACTCCATGGCGTTGTCGCCAGCCGGTGCGTACAGCTTGCTCTCGGCATAGGCCGCGCGTGCCTTGGCGCGCAGTTCATCGGGGCTGAGCGCGGCAAGTGCCGCGGCGGTCCCTTCGGTGGCGGCAGCCGCGGCGGCGGCGGCCTGCTCGCCGGTCACCGCCTCGGCGGCCGGCTGGGTGGTGGTGGCCTCGTCGTTCTTGCAGGCCGACAGGGCGCAGATCAGCGCCACGCCCAGCGCGAGCCGGTAGACCACCGGGCGCGGGAACGCATGTTTTGTCACAGACATCGGTTCAACTCCCCCTTGGTGCGCGGGCGCGCACGTGTGCGTAGGACGCGACAGGCGCGGCCGTTTGTCAACACCCGGGCGCCGTCGGCGGCGCCTGCGCTACTTGCCGATGCAGAAGCGCGAAAAAATGTGACCGAGTAGTTCGTCCGCGCCCACCTGCCCGGTGACCTCGCCCAGCGCGCGATGCGCGGCACGCAGCGCCTCGGCGGCCAGGTCCAGGGTTTCGGTTGCAAGCGCGTCCGCCGCGATCTCGAGGTGGCCGGCCGCGCGTGCCAGCGCTTCGACATGGCGCGCGCGCGCGGTGAACTCGCCTTCGCCCGCGGCCGGCTCGCCCAGCACCGCCGCGCGCAGGCGCGCGTGCAGGGCGTCCAGCCCCGCGCCGGAGCGTGCCGAAACGCGCAACACACCGGGTGCCGCGGCCGGGGCATCGACGGGCAGCAGGTCGGCCTTGTTGTGCAGCCAGAGGATTTCGGGAACGCCGGCCAGGGCGATATCGAGCGCGGCGCGGCCGGCATCCGGGTCACGGGCATCCAGCACCACCACCGCCAGCCCGGCGCGCTTCAGTTCGTCGTGCGCGCGGCGCATGCCCTCGCGTTCGATCGCATCGCCGCCTTCGCGCAGGCCGGCGGTGTCGACCAGGACCAGCTCGGCGCCGTCGATGTGCAGCGATTCGCGCAGCAGGTCGCGGGTGGTGCCGGCGACGTCGGTGACGATGGCGCGCTCGCTGCCCGCAAGCGCGTTCAGCAGCGAACTCTTGCCGGCGTTGGGCGGGCCGACGATCACCGCATGCAGGCCGTCGCGCAGGCGCCGCCCGCGTTCGGCTGCGGCGAGCAGCGCGGCAAGGTCGGCGCGGGCCTCGCCCAGGCGCGCCGCCAGCAGGTCGCCACCGAGGGTATCGAGGGGCTCGTCGGCGAAATCGATGGCGGCTTCGGCGTGAACGCGGATCGCGACCAGCGCGTCGGCCAGCGCCTCGACCCGGTGCGAGAACGCGCCGTCGAGCGCGCGCCGCGCCGCACGCGCGGCAAGCATGTCGCCGGCGGCGATCAGGTCGGCGACGGCTTCGGCCTGTGCCAGGTCCAGGCGACCGTTGAGGAACGCGCGTTCGGTGAATTCGCCGGGCCGCGCCATGCGCGCGCCCAGCACGCAGCAGCGCGCCACCAGCGCCTGCAGCAGCGCCGGGTTGCCGTGCGCCTGCAGTTCGGCGACGTCCTCGCCGGTGTAGCTGGCCGGACCCGGGAACAGCAGCGCGATGCCGTCGTCGAGCACCTCGCCGGCGGCGTCGCGGAAGCGCGCGTGGTGGGCATGGCGCGGGCGCAGCCTGCGCCCGCAGAGGGTGGCCGCGATCGCGGACGACGCCGGACCCGACAGCCGCACGATGCCGATGCCGCCGGCGCCGGGCGCGGTGGCGACGGCGACGATGGTGTCGGTGGCGCGGTCAGGCATGGCCGCGTGGTCCGGCCGCCGGCATCACTTCTTCGCGACCGCGGTCCCGGTGTCGCCGGGCTTGGCTGGCGTGTCGGCATAGCGGCGGATCAGCCACCACTGCTGCAGCAGGCCGAGCGAGCCGTTGGTGACCCAGTACAGCACCAGGCCGGCCGGGAAGAACACCATGAACACGCCGAACACGAGCGGCATAAGCTGCATCATCTTCTGCTGCATCGGGTCCATGCCGACCATCGGCGTCAGCTTCTGCGTCGCCCACATCACCGCGATGTTGACCACCGGCAGGATGAAGTACGGGTCGCGCGCGGTCAGGTCCTGGATCCACAGCATCCACGGCGCGTGGCGCAGCTCCACCGACTCCAGCAGCACCCAGTACAGGGCGAGGAAGATCGGCATCTGCAGCAGCACCGGCAGGCAGCCGCCGACCGGATTGATCTTCTCTTTCTTGTAGAGCTCCATCATGGCGACCTGGAACTTCTGCTTGTCGTCGCCGTAGCGTTCCTTGAGCTGCGCGATGCGCGGCTGGAACTTGCGCATCTTGGCCATCGACTGGTACTGCGCCTTGGACAGCGGGAACAGCACCAGCTTCACCAGCATCACCAGGCCGATGATCGACCAGCCCCAGTTCTGGAACAGGCCGTGCAGCTTGTTGAGGATCCAGAACAGGCCTTCGCCGAGGAAGGCGAACACCGAGAAGCGGCTGTAGTCGACCGCGCGGTCCAGGCCGGGGACGCCCTGGGCCTTGATCTGGCCGACCAGCTTGGGACCGACCCACAGACGGGCGCTGGTGCTGGCCTGGCCGTCGGGCGCCACGCTGACGCCGGGGCCGACTTCGCGGACCAGGTACAGCGGCGCGCCGCCGGCGCCCGGCGTGGACTGCAGCGACACGGTGACCTCGTCGGTCGGCGCCGGGATCCAGGCGCTGAAGAAGTGGTGCTGGAGCATCGCCAGCCAGCCGCCGGTCTGCACCTGGTTGAGCGGGCCGTCGCCGACGAAGTCGTCGTACTTGCGGCGGCTGTAGCCGTCGACGGCGCTGAACCAGGTAGCGCCGTTGAAGCTGAAGGACTCCGGGTTGGTCCAGCCGGACTTGACCGCGAGCGGCAGGCGGATCAGCTGGCGGTAGACGTGGCCCTGCCACAGCGCATCGCTCTTGTTGTAGACGGTGTCGCGCACATCGATCGCATAGCTGCCACGGGTGAACACGTACACGCGGCGGATGCTGACCCCGTCGGGCCCATGCCACACGAACGGCACCTCGAGCGTGTCGCTGCCCGCCGCCAGCTGGTACTGCTGCTGCGCCGACTCCGGCTGGAAACCGGCCTCGTGCGTCGGCGCGGCGTTGCCCTGGCTGACCCAGCCGCTCTGCGCGGCGAAGAACCGTGCCGGCGCGTCGTCGAACAGGCGCACCGGCGCGCTGCCGTCGTCGCGGGTCTGCGGGAAACGCAGCAGGTCGACGCGGGCGACCACGCCGCCGCGCAGCGCCAGGTCGAGCACGTCGGTGCGCACCTGCAGCAGGCCATCGACCGCCGGCGCCGGGGTGGCGCCCATGCCGGGAATCGCTCCGACGGCAGGCGCGGCGGGCGCCACCGGCACCGCGCCGGGAACCGCTGCGCTGGCCGGCGCGCCGGGAATGCTGGCATCGGGACCGGCGATCGCGGCGGCGGTATCCGCCACCGGAACGGGTGCGCGCTGCTCCTTGCCCCACTCCATCCACAACAGGGTCGCCACCATCAGCCAGGCGAAGATCAGGAAGGTGCGGGTCTGGTTCATCGGGCAGGAATGCTCATTGGCCGGCAGGACGCGGCGCTGGGATGGCGGAAAGGGGGGCGGCGGGCATTGTGCCGGTCACGTCCGGTGCGGGCAACGCGCCAGCGCGGCGCAACGCATCGCGGAAGGCTACGCGCAGCGCTTCGGGCGCCGCACTGGAGGCACCGTGGCGCACGACCACGACGAACGCCGCGTCCGGCAATGCAGCGCGGACATGGCGGAATTCGTCGCGCAGCGCGCGCTTGATGCGGTTGCGCGCCACCGCGCGACGATCGACCTTGCGTGACACGGCAAGGCCCAGGCGCGCGGGCGCGCCATCACGCAGGACATGCAGGGCCAACAGCGGCGTCGCCGTGCGGCGGCCGTCCTGGAAAACCCGGTCGAATTCCGCACGCACGCGTACACGCGCTTGGCGGGGCAAGCGGAGGTTCATGCGAAGCGGAAGGTTGGCGGCCAGCGGGAAGCGGCCGCCAGGCAGCATCAGGCCGTGAGGCGAGCGCGGCCCTTGGCGCGGCGGCGGGCAAGGATCTTGCGGCCGTCGGCAGTCGCCATGCGGGCACGGAAACCGTGGTCGCGCTTGCGCTTGAGGTTGCTGGGTTGGAAGGTGCGCTTGGTGGCCATGGTGTCGGTCGCTCTAGCTGACGCGGC